>JAFEFS010000084.1 GCA_018240465.1 Pseudomonadota bacterium | reverse complement strand
GGGTGAACCTTGTTGCAGGTCCGTTAAAAGACTATATTCAGTCTTCCCGCGGAGATAATTCCATGCGTTATTCCTCGCAAATCAAACCGATCAGTTATCTCAAGGCCAATGCGGCAGAGGTACTCGAAAAGATCAACGTCGAGCGCGAACCGCTCGTGATCACGCAGAACGGCGAGGCGCGCGCGGTTATCCAGGACGTCGCCACATTCGAGCAGACTCAGGAGACGCTGGCGCTGCTCAAGCTGCTGGCGCTCGGTCATCGCGATGTCGAAGCGGGGCGCTTCGCTTCGGCCGAAACCGTTGCGAAGCGCTTGCGCCGCCGCCGGGTTGCGACCTGATGCGGCAGCGTTTTTCTGCGGGCACGGATGCGCGATGAGCAAGCGCTACACTGTTTCGGTCACCGCCGGTGCGGAGCGCGATATTGCTGACATCATCGGCTACATCGATGCATCCGATTCACCGCAGAATGCCGATCACGTCCTTGATGGATTGCTCGCCGCGATTGGCAAGCTCGCCGAGCTGCCCGAGCGCGGATCGCATCCGCGTGAACTCCTGGAGTTGGGGGTCCGCGATTTCCGACAAGTGTTTTTCAAGCCCTACAGAATCGTGTACCGCGTCGCCGCGAGCAGGGTATTTGTCTATCTCGTCGCCGATGGCCGGCGCGACATGCAAGCACTGCTCGCGCGGCGTCTGATCGACGAACGAACCGAATGATTACCGTCAAACCCAACGCCCTGTCCTGGCTCGGCCTGTCGCTTGCCGTCATTACCATCGACCAGATCGTCAAGGCGATCGTGCTCGCATCGCTGCAGCCGTATCAACCGCATGTAGTGATTGCGGGCCTCCTCAACTGGACGCTCGCGTTCAACACCGGTGCGGCTTTCAGTTTTCTGGATTTCGGCCCCGGCCCGCAACGCTGGCTGTTCAGCGCGCTTGCGGTCGGAGTCAGCGGCGTGCTCGTGCGTTGGCTGGCGACGATCCCGCGCCGCGATTGGCGCAACGCTTTGCCGCTCTCGCTCGTGATCGGCGGCGCGCTCGGCAACCTGATCGACCGGCTGCGTTTCGGTCAAGTCACCGATTTCATCGACGTGTATTGGGGCGATGCGCATTTCCCCGCGTTCAACATCGCCGACTCGGCGATCACGGTCGGCGCGGTGCTGCTGATCTGGTTCGGCTTGTTCGCGAAAGCACAAAAAGCGGCCTGACGCGGCCATCCGCGTTAAAATCCCTTGCATGCAAATCCTTCTCGCCAACCCCCGTGGATTCTGCGCCGGCGTCGACCGCGCGATCGAGATCGTCGAGCGCGCGCTCGAAGCGTTCGGCGCGCCGATCTACGTGCGCCACGAGGTCGTGCACAACAAGTTCGTCGTCGACGGCCTGCGCGCGCGCGGCGCGATCTTCGTCGATGAAATCGCCGAAGTGCCCGATGGCGCCACGGTGATCTTCAGCGCGCACGGGGTTTCGCAGAAGGTGCGCGCGGAGGCGGCGGCGCGCGACCTGCGCGTGTTCGATGCGACCTGTCCGCTGGTGACCAAGGTGCATATCGAGGTCGCGCGCTACGCCAAGTCGGGCTTCGACGTCGTGCTGATCGGCCACGCCGGCCACCCCGAAGTCGAGGGCACGCTCGGTCAGTGGGACAAGGCCGGTGCCAGCGGCGAAATCCATCTCGTCGAAACGCCGGAAGACGTGGCGAAACTCATACCGAAGAATCCTGAGCAGATCGCCTACGTCACCCAGACCACGCTCTCGGTCGACGACACCAAGGCTGTGATCGATGCGCTGCGCGAGCATTTCCCGGCCGTCGTCGGCCCCAGACACGACGATATCTGCTACGCCACGCAGAACCGCCAGGACGCCGTGCGCAAGCTCGGCCAGCAGTGCGACCTTGTTCTGGTCGTCGGCTCGCCGAACAGCTCCAATTCCAACCGCCTGCGCGAACTGGCGCGCAAACAGGGCGTACCGGCGTACCTGATCGACGGCGCCGAGGACATCGAGCGCGCCTGGCTGGCCGGCAAGCAGCGCGTCGGCGTCACCGCCGGCGCCTCGGCGCCGGAAGGCCTGGTCCAGGGTGTCGTCGCGCGCCTGCGCGAGTGGGGCGGAGTACAGGCCGTCGAACTGGCCGGCGATCCGGAAAACATCACCTTCGCGCTGCCGAAGGAATTGCGCATCAGCCTGGTGGGTTGACCCGGCCGCGCGCACCCGCCGTTGCCGGAGGGGTGACCGCACGCGGGGCGCACGCCATGCGACTTCGCCGGGTGAAATTGCCGCCCGCCCGAATGCCTGCTCCGCCGCTCGTCGGCTGGCTTCGGCCGGACGTCCGGCCCCCGGATGCAACCGCCGCGGTGCTGCTGTAGCGTGTGTGCTGGTCTGGGAAGGGGGCAATTCCATGCATTCGGCATCGACGCGCGTCAAGGGTTTCACCTTGATCGAAATGATGGTCGTGGTCGCGATCATCGCCATTTTGGCGGCGATTGCGCTGCCGAGCTATCGTGACTACGTCATCCGCGGCTATCTCGTCGATGGCACCAACCAACTCGCTGCGCAGCGTGCGAAGATGGAGCAGTATTATCAGGATGCGCGGACTTACGCCACATCCGGTGCGTACAAATCTCCTTGCGACAATGCGGTGATATCGACTCTCACCGTCAAGAATTGGACCTTCACGTGCACTGGCGTCGCCGCTGCGACGTACACGATAGTCGCTACCGGCTCGGGTCCGGTTGCGGGTGCCATCTATTGGGTCGATCAGACCAACGCGCAAACAACCAAGGGACTCCCCGCTGGGTGGACCGTGCCTTCCCCGGCGACCTGCTGGGTTATCTCGCGCGGCGGTACCTGCTGATGAAACCGCGTACCGCCGGTTTCAGCTTGATCGAGCTGATGATCGTGGTGACCCTCATTGCGATTCTGGTCATTGCCAGCATGCCCGCCGTCTCGGACATGCTGCAGAACTCGCGGACACGCTCGGTCGCCGATTCGTTGCAGAACGGCATCCGCTTCGCGCAGACCGAGTCGGCACGTATGAGCCGTCTCACGACGCTGGCCACGACGGCGACGAACTGGACGGTGAGTTACACGAAGATTGCGGGAGGCAGCGACTCGCTCCCGACGTTGCTGCAATCCTCGCCTTCCGGCAATGTTGGCTCGGTTGTCATCACGCCGGATGACGCCACACATACGGCGTTGCAGTTCAACGACCTCGGCCGGGTCAAGGTGGCGAGCACCAGTGCGGGGCCGTTCACCACACTCAACGCCGACATGTATTTCACGGTGAACAATTCCAAAGGCCCGCGTAGCTTGCGTGTCTATGTCAGCCCTTCGGGCAAGGTGCGGATGTGCGACCCAGACAAGAGCCTCGCTGCCGGATATCCCGACGGGTGTCCGCCATGAAACAAGCGCATGGATATCAGCGTGGCATGATGATGCTCGAGGTGCTGATCGCGTTGCTGATCTTTACCGTCGGCGTGCTTGGCATGGTCAAGATGCAGGCAGTGGCCTCGGCAAATTCGGTCAACTCTGAGGATCGCGCGACGGCGGCATTGCTCGCCAACGACCTCATCGCGGAAATGTGGACAACCAAGTCGGCTGCGCAGCCGGCCGATTTCGCCAACTGGACGAGCCGCGTCACCACCGCGTTGAGAGGTGCCGACACGTCGAAAAGCACCTTTGCCGCTTCGGGGGGGTCCGGCACTGCGACGATCGTCATCACCTGGAATCGGCAGATGGGCCTGAACGTCGAAGGTGGCGCCGAGTCGGGCTCGACGCTGCAGACTGCGACCTACTCCACTCAGGTCGTCATCCAATGAGTGCGCCCAATCGCAATATCCAGGGTGGCCATACGCTGATCGAACTGATGATCGCGATCCTCATCGGCATGCTCCTCGTGCTGGGTGCTTTCAAGGTGCTCGCTGATTTCGAAGGCAACAAGCGTAGTACCACTGCGGTCAACGATGCCATGCAATCCGGCAACTACGGGTTGTTCGCGCTCGACAAGTTGATCCGCTCCGCGGGCTCGGGGTTGTCGCGCTATGCGGCGAAGGCGGGCTGGGGCTGCACGCTGAATTTCAAACCTACCGACGGGGCGACTACGGCCGCCTCCTCGATCTCTAGCTCAGGCCCGCCCTCGCTCAACCCGCCGTTCAACGGCGTATTGCCTGGTGCCTTGCGTCTCGCCCCGGTCATGATTGTTCCGGGCGATGCCCCGTGGAGTAGCACGGCGACGAAGTCGGATGTCTTCATGGTCATGCTTGGAGGCAGTGGTTATTCCGAAGCGCCGGTGCGTTTCAAGCCCAACGTTAGTGGTGGTCTGTCCCAGGTGGACAGCAATGTCGGCTTCAGCGCCGGGGAGTGGGTGCTGGTAGGCTCGGGTGGAATCGGCGAGTGCATGATCAGCCACGTCGCTTCCACCTTCAATCCGGCCGGCAACAATGTCAGTCTGCCGCTCGCGGATACGACGGTCGGCAACGCCGCGGGCCTGATCACCGCCGGCAATTACGTGGTCGCGCTTGGCAACGGCGTTACTGCGAGTTTTTTGATGCTTGGTGTCGACACCGCCACGAGTTCTCTGATGAGTCTCGATTTGCTCAATTCGCCCACGAGCACGCCGCAGGCGCTCGCGGACGATGTGGTAATGATGCGCGTGATCTATCAAGTGCAGCCAAGGCCCGTCGATCCGTTGACTTGGACGAACCCGGTTGGCAACGTGACGATAGGCGGAATCGCCTACAACTACACGCCGACGGGCCTCAATGCGGGAACTGCGGCTGCGAGCGCTGCGCTCAGATCCATTGTTGCGGTCCGAATTGCATTGGTCGTGCGTGCGCCACTCAACGAACAAAAGTCCACAAACGTCAACAGCGGCAGCGTGAAGATGTTCGACGCGCTGGACTCGCCCACATGCACTTCGGCCACGACACCCGCCTGCGCCAATCCGGTCACGGTCACTTGGACCTACCCGGCGGGAAACTACCGCTATCGCAAGCTCGAAACCACCATCCCCGTGCGCAACGCATCGTTCTGAGGCGAACATGAAGATTCCCGCGAGCCCGCACAAGCAACATGGCGTGATCCTGTTCATCGCCCTGATCGCTCTCGTCGTGATCATGATCGCTGCGGTAGCGCTGATCCGCTCTACCGACACCGCGCAGGTGATCGCCGGCAACCTGGCGATCAAGCGCGACATGACCCACGAGTCGGAACTGGCCGTGAAGGACGCACTGACGAGTTTCAGCAGCGGCGTGTTCGTCACGGAAGATGCGCGCCTTTACACCAATTCGGGCAGCAACTACTACGCTACGGCGCTGTCGAGCAATCCCCAAGGCATCCCGTACGTGCTGCTGCAAGCCAGTACCAGCGGTGAAGCCGCTGCCTACGCCACGGGCATGACCTACCGCTATGTCATCGACCGGATGTGCCCGCAGGAGGGCCCGCCTAGGGACTGTCAAACCGACCAAGGCAGCCATGGCGGCAGCTTCACCAATGATGTCGACGTCTCCGCAAACTCCGGCAAGGGTCTCGGCGTCAGGGATCTCGGTGTGTACTACCGCGTCAGTGTTCGCGTCACCGATACGCGCGGTGCCCAGTCGTATTTCCAGACCACTTTCACGAGCCTCGGCTCCCCCTAATTTCTTTGCACAAGAATCCATGCCATGAAACCGTCAACGAATAGCATTGCGTTTCTCGGTCGGGCTGGGCTGGCCCTTTTCTGCGCAAGTCTTTCAGGCCTGGCCGGAGCCGCAGCGACGACTCTTGCGGATGCGCCGCTGTATTCGAACGTGATCGTGCCCGCCAATGTAGCGTTGGCGCTGTCGGTGGAGTGGCCAACTGGCGATGACGATCCGTATATCGGCGTCGCGTACGATCCTGCCGCAACCTATGTCGGGTATTGGAGTTCCGACTGGTGCTACTCCTACGACACGACGGTCGCCAATGGCGACGGCGCTGCGAAGGGCGTGTTTGTTCCACAGGTAGCTGCAAGTTCGCATGTATGCAACAGCGGCTCGACCAACTATTGGAGCGGCAATTTTCTCAACTGGGCGTTGACCCAGACCATCGACCCGCTGCGTTATGCGTTGACCGGCGGTTATCGCAGCGTTGATACAAGCACCAATACGGTATTGCAGAAAGCCTACTCCGATGGAAACGTAAGTAACGGCGGATTTCCCGACAAGACGCTTAATGCCGCTGCGACCATCAAGGGGGCGACGCCGTTTACATCGTGGACGAAGTTGGTCATTTCCAACCGTAACCTCGGCCGGCAATTCGAGTTCAGCAGTGCATCTCCTTGCGGTAGCAAATGCGGTGACAGTGGCGGCAATACCAACAGCGGGCTGACGTTGGCGACGTATCCCGGGGATGCCGGTGCTGCGGCGGCCAGCAGCGTCACCACCATTCCGCTGACCTGCTCGAGCGTGACGGGGTCGGGTTCCAACAAATATTGCGATACCGCAACTTACACCATGGTGACGACGGTTGCGACCAGTGCCGTGCAGACGACCACGCAGTATCAGCAGACTTGCAAAACAGTGGGTACGAAGAACAGTTCGGGAGGTATTTCGACCTGTTCCGTATGGAATTCGCCGACGGTAAAAACGACGTCGAACGTCACCGTGGCCTACAAGCTTTACGGCGCCGTGCAAGTCTGCGTATTGGGCAAGGACAAGGGCGATTCCCGTTGCCGCGGTTATCCCTATTCCGCCGATGGCAGCACTGCGCCTTCGGTATATAAACCAACGGGCCTGATGCAGAAGTACGCGGCGGAGACCCCGGCCGGTACCGACACCATCCGCTATTCGGCATTCGGCTACCTGTTCGACACGAGCTTGACCCGCGATGGTGGTGTCATGCGCGCGCGTATGAAGTCGGTGGGGCCGTACATGGCCAACCCCGGTCAACCGGTCCAGCCCAACAGCGCCGCCAACAATCCGACGACCAAGACCTCGGCGGAATGGAACACCGCGGATGGTACGTTCATTGCGAATCCCGATAGCAACGACGCCAGCACCTACGGACCTGCCGGCTCGAACAGCGGCGTGATCAACTATCTGAACCAGTTCGGTTTCAGCGCAGGCGCCTACAAGAGCTTCGACCCGGTCGGCGAGATGTACTACGCCGCGACGCGTTATTACCGTGGCATCGGCAGCGTGGCAAGTTATTCGAATGGCCTGACTACGGCCATGTACGACGGCTTTCCTGTCATCTCGTTTGCGGCGAACAACGACGGCACCAACAGCAATGCCAAGGACGACCCGATCGCTTATACCTGCAGCACCAACTACATCATCGGCATCGGTGACATTCATACGCATGCCGACGCAAATCTCCCTGGGCGTACCTACTCCACCAGCAAGGAGCCGGCCATGCCGTCGGAGGTGTCGGCCGATGCTTCGTCGACCACCGGCGTGAACGCGGTGACGGCCGCAAACTGGATCGCGACGCTGGAGAACCAGATATCGGCGAGTGGCGGCGGCGGCTCAGGCGGTGACTACCAACTCGCTACCGGCATTGGCAATGCGGCGATAGATTCTATCGGGTCACCCACCGGCGGTTGGTGCTGCAATTCGCACAGCTTCCTGATGGCGGGTCTGGCGTACGATCTGCATACCCGGGACATCCGCCAGGACATCGTCAACAAGTCGAGTGCGATCACGGTGTCGACGTTCTGGCTCGACGTGATGGAGAACAACGACTATCACGAAAAGAATCAGTTCTGGCTGACGGCCAAGTACGGTGGGTTCGACACTTCGCAGAAGGATGCGGCCAAAAATCCATTGTTCAGCATTATCGGCAGAACCCCCACGCTCAGCGCGAGCAGCGATGAGTACGTGCGTACCAAGCCACTGCCGACTTCGTGGTGGAACAGCGGCAAATTGGGCCAAGGTTCGACCAAGGTCGACTACGTGGACAGTACCGGTACGCTGACGGCAAATACGATCTACGCGGGCAATGTGGACGATCATGGCAACCTGATGCCCGACCAGTATTTTCAGGCCAGCAATCCGAGCAAGATGATTTCGGGACTGAATGCGGCGTTTTTGAAGATCGTGGCAAACGCGCCGGCGGGTACGTCGTCTGCTCTCGGATTGGGTTCGAGTTCGGTTGCTACGGCTGGCAATATCAACTACGTCTCCCAGTACGCGAATGACTGGAGCGGGAGTGTGAGTGCGCAAAGCCTTGTGGTCAAAGTCACAGGCAGCGTGCTCAGCACTGATACGGGCAATACGAAGGGTATCTGGGATGCGGGGACGTGGCTGCCGCCAAACTCGGGCGCGGGTGTGCTGACTTACGACACGCGCGTGATTGCGACCAGTTCAGGCTTCGGCGCGGGCAAAGGCGTACCGTTCCGTTTCGGTAACCTTTCCACTGGGCAGAAGGCACAACTCGTTTCGCCGACTTGGACCTCCGCGACGCAGACGCAGGTGCTGAACTACGTTCGCGGCGACCGCAGCAACGAAGGGTCGACTGCCTCGTCGTCGTTCCGCTTGCGCAATACGTCGGTCTTGGGCGATATCACAAATTCGCAACCCGTGGTTTATGGTTCGCCGAGCCTGCCATACGCGGATACCCCGCTCAATCCGGGTTATTCGGCGTTCAAGACCGCAAAATCGTCCCGAGGTCCGGTGCTTTATGTAGGTGCCAACGATGGCATGCTGCATGCGTTCGATGCAACGGCGAGTTGCACCACGAGCAGTGGGATTACCACCTGCTCGGCCGGGGCCACGGGTGGCAAGGAGTTGTTCGCCTATGTGCCCAGCGCACTGCTGACGACGAATGTCGATTCGAGCGGAAACCCAGTCGGCCTGGGCTCACTGACTGCCAACCCGTTGAATCACCACTTCATGGTCGATGCGGTGCCCGTCGTTCGCGACGTGGACTTCGCGCGCGCCAACCTCGCAACCACCGATCCAACGTGGGCCACGGCGCCATCGGACTGGCGCACGATCGTCATCGCAGGTCTCGGCAAGGGCGGCGGCACTGGCAGCAGTGCCACTACCTGCGCCAATGGCCGGACATCCTGCGTCGGTGGCGGCTACGTCGCGCTCGACGTCACCGATCCTTCCACGATTACCAATGAGGCGACACTGGCATCAAAGGTGTTGTGGGAAACAGATCCGAGCAAACTCGTGCACATGGGCTATTCCTACGGCCTGCCGCACATCATCAAGACCAAGAAATACGGCTGGACCGTAGTGCTGACGTCTGGTTACGGCAACGACGATGGTGGCGGGTACATCTACCTGATCAACCCGAAAGACGGTAGCCTCTATGAGATCATCTCAGCCAATGTTGGTGCGCCCTCGACCACGAACCCCGCGGGCTTGGCGCATCTTGTCGCCTCGGTTCCCAGCGGACCGGACTTTACTGCGGACGCCTTGTACGCCGGCGATCTGCTCGGCAATGTCTGGCGCGTGGACCTGACCCAGAGTACGTACAAGGCGGAGCAGTTCGCGACACTTGTCGATCCGCTTACCAGCAAGCCGCAGCCCGTTACCACATACCCGGTGACTGCCATCGATCCGACGTCGCAGAAGCGCTATGTCTTCGTTGGTACAGGCCAGTTGTTGTCCGATGCAGATCTTGTCAACACGCAGACCCAGACGTTCTATGCCTTCATCGACGGCACGAACGCCGCAATCGACAAGACGAGCACATTCCCGATCAAGCGCACCGACCTGATCGCGGACGACCCTGCGACTGGCGTGACTGCGACGGCCCTTGTCGGCAAGCGCGGGTTCTACATGGATCTGGCTCCGGCAGCTACCAGCGGTACCGGCACGCAGGCATCGGCGGAACGCATCAACGTCCAGATGGTCGCAAATAGTGGAGTGGTGCTTTTCGCCGCCAATCTGTACGGACAGAACATCTGCAACAAAGGCAGTTCGCGCGTGTTCTCGCTGAACTTCGACTCCGGTCTCGACACCGATAGCTCCGGCAACGTCGTCATCGGCAAGACGCTGCTGCAAAGCGCGGATACGCCGTCGGTGCGGGTTTCCAGTCTCCAATACCTGAACGGCGTAGTCACCAACCTGACTTTGGTCAACGGGCCGGGATCCGGATCGTCGACTTCGTCTTCGATGCTGACGGCAATGTGGGGCCTGGATACGACGAGTGGCGGCACGGGCAAGAGCGCTTCGTCGGAAGCCGACGGCAACATCCTGTTCCGCGGCAAATCTGGCTTGACACGCATCAACTGGCGTGAAGTGCCGGATTCGCAATGACGCACATGCGTTGCGGTGCAGCTATGGTGAAATCGAAGTCAGCGTTTTGCGCTATCCACGCGTCGATGGTCTCCTACATGCCGCGGTGATGGATAGTCATCGCGCCTGTTGCCGGGCCAGCGTATTCTCGTGGTCGTGAAGATGGCGACGCCGGTTCGTGGCGGTGCCTGGATGCGAAGGGTGACGCAGGTTCGTTCGCAATGAATATGGCTCTGACAACCCGGCGCCAGCGCGGCGCGACCCTGATCGAGGTGCTCGTCTCGGTCGTGGTCAGCAGCGTCGGCCTGCTCGGCCTCGCCGGGCTGATGGCGACCACGGCGAAGATCAACCAGGGCGCATACCAGCGCACGCAGGTCGGCTTGGCGGTGCAGGCGCTGGTCGAGTCGATGCACGTCAATCCGGCTGCGGTGGCGCAGGGCAGTTACGATGGTGCGCGCGGAAACGCGGCGGCCGGCGTCGACTGCCGCATGCATGCCTGCAACGCGGCGGCGCGTGCGGGCGACGATCTCGCCCGTTTCGATCGCGCGCTCGCGGTGGCGCTGCCCGACGCGAAGGCGCGGTTGAAGTGCGATCCGTCCGCGGGCGCCGTGGTTGCGGATGTCTACGATGGCGTCTGCCGGATCGAGATCGACTGGTCCGAACGTGCGCTGGCGAAGGGCGGCGAGCCGTCGCCGCAGTCGCTGGTGTGGGTGTTCCAGCCGTGAGCGGCGCGCTCGCGCAGCGTCGTGCTGCCGGCGTGTGCGTCGATTCGCGCGTGCATGGCGCGGGTGGTTTTTCGCTGGTCGAACTGATGATCGCGCTGGTGCTCGGCCTGCTCGTGGCCGAGGGCATCTACATCCTGTTTGCCGCGGCGGGCAAGGTCAACACCACGCAGGCCGCGCTCTCGCGACTGCAGGAGAATGGCCGCATCGCGATGAGCCTCATCGCCGACGATTTGCGCTCGGCGGGGCTCCTGGCTTGTGGCTCGAAGGTCAGCCCTCTGGTGTTCACGGACGCGCTGCCCGCCCACATCGCCGGGCAGCCGGCGCAAGCGCGCGCTCCTGCCGACCTTGCCGGCGGCGTGCCGTATCCGCTCGACCGCGGCATTTTCGTCGGCGGCAGCCGCTGCGCGGCGAAATCGTGCAGTCCCGTGGTCGCCGGCGTGCCGGGTGCGGGTCTGGCCGCGGGCGACAAGCTTCCGGGGACCGACGTGCTCAGCGTGCGCTATCTGCGCGGCGACGGCCTGGCTGCGGGCGGCGCGAGCCAGGTCTGCGACACGGATGGACAGATCACCGCGCTCAACCTGCGCCGCACGCCGGGCGACGCCGTGCTCGACGGGCTCAAGTCCGCGCACCTGGCGCTGCTCGCGGGCTGCACGCAGGCGCAGATTTTTCCGGTCAGCCTGCAGGGCGACGCGGTGTTGCCGGTGGTCGGCAGTCTCGGCGCGCCGAAATGTTCCGTGGCGGATGCGCATACGCGGTTGTTCGATCTCGACGCGCAATTGCAGACCTCGACCTGGTACCTGCAGTTGACCGCGGACGACAAGGTGCGCGGGCGCAAGATCGCCGTGCTGATGCGGCGGATCAACGGCGTCGCCAACGAAGTCGTGCAGGGCGTCGAGCGCCTGGATCTGCGTTATTCGCTGACCGACGCTGCCGGCAACGCACACTGGCTGGATGCGGATGCGCTGAGCCGGCATGTGTCCGCCGACGGCAGCCTGCTGCAATGCGGACCGGCCGGCGCCGAGCAGCCGTGTTCGTGGAAGGACGTCGACGCAGTCGAAATTTCGCTGCTCGTGAACACGGTCGAGGACCTGCCCGCCGAGGCCGCGGCCGACGCCTGGGATTACCGCTACTCGATCGACGGCGACAAGGTGCTGCGTCCCGCCGCGGCCATGCCGGTTACCGGCCTGCCGTCGGGGCGGATGCTGCGTCGCGAGTTCCGCACCGTCGTCGCCCTGCGTGGACTCGCCGCATGATCGCGCGCGCGGCCATGCGGGAGTCGATGCGCACGCAGCGCGGTGCGGTGCTGTTCGTATCGACGATCATCCTGCTCGTGCTCTCGCTGCTCGCGGTGGCGATGGCGAAGAGCGCGGTGTTCGAGAATCGCATGGTCGGTGCCGCGCGCAGTGCGCAACTCGCGCAGCTCGCCGCGGACAGCGCGATGAGCGAGGCGCGGGCGAAAATTGCGCGGGTCGCCGCGCAGGCCGGCGCCGAGGCAGTGTGCGCCGCGCTACGCTGCGCGGTACGCGACGCCGGTGCGCCGGTCGATCCGGTCGCGTACATGCGCACGCCGGCAGCGCAGGCGGCGGCGAATCCGTTTCGCATCGACCTGGCCCGGCTCGGATACGCTGACGCGACCGCGCAGCTTGCCGCCACGCCCGTGTATGTGGTGGAGGATTTGGGCAACGCGCCGAAGACCGCCGGTTCCGCGTCATCGCCGCAGCGCCTGTTCCGGATCACCGCCCGGGGCGTCGGCGCCAGCGAGGATTTTTCGCGAGTCGTCGAAAGCGTATATGCCGTGGCCGCGACGGCCGCGGCGCCGGGCTGACCAGGGAGGCAGCATGCGCAAGCACTCCGATTGTTCCGGCTTCAGTCTGATCGAACTTGTCGTTGTGCTCGCCGTTCTGGCAATCATCGCGATGATTGCGTTACCGTCGTACCAGACGGCAGTGCGCAAGGCCCGGCGTGCGGAAGGCAAGGCTTTCCTGCACATGTTGATGATGAGCGAGGAACGGCATCATGCCGGCTTCAACCGCTATACCGCAGACGTGGGGACGAACGGCCTCGCGCTGCCAACCATGTCGCAGCCGGGCGGCTACTACGCGCTGTCCCGCGTGGATCTCGGCGCCAACGCGCAGACGGTTCGCATCGTCGTCAGCCCGCAACACGCCCAGGCCGCGGATTCGTGCGGTGACCTGATCCTGGATTCGACCGGCCTGGCGTCGGCTTCCGGAGGCCCGGCAGAGGAATGTGGTTGAACGCGCGGGCCGGTTGATCCGCTCGGCCGCCAGGCCTTGTGATGTCTGGCGTTCGCGGCTAAAATGCGCGGCTCCGTGCCGGAGTAGCTCAGTTGGTAGAGCGGCGCATTCGTAATGCGTAGGTCGGGGGTTCGATTCCCTTCTCCGGCACCATCGATACATCCAAGGCGGCCTGCGGCCGCCTTTCTTTTTTCATCCCTGTCCGTCTTCTTTTCCGCCGATCACCTCGCGCAGCGCGCGGAACAACTCGCGTGCCGCGTGCGGCGGCTTGTTGCGTTCGCGTTCGCCGCGCGCCTGGCGCGCGAGCGCGCGCAAGCGCTGGCGATCGGCGAGCGGGTGGTGGGCGATGAATTCGTTGAGCGTTTCGTCGTCGCCTTCGAGCAGGCGGTCGCGCCACTGCTCGACGCGATGCAGGGCGGCGGCTTCGCGGCGGATGTTGTCGCGGTCGTGCTCGAGCGTGGCGCGGATCGCCTCGACATCTGCCTCGTCGAGCTTGCGCATCTGCTTGGCGAGAAACTGGGTTTGACGCTTGCGTGCGATCTGCTGCGTCACGGCGCGCGCGCGGCGCACCTCGTCGAGCAGATCGGCGGCGAGCGGGACGTGGGCGAGCTGGGCATCGCTGAGATCGACCAGGGTGTGCGCGAGCTTGAGCACGTCCAGCGCTTCGCGCCGCAGTTGGCTGCGGCTGGGCATGGCCTCGCCCGGTTCGGGCACTGCGGTATTGAGTTCGTGTTCACCGGTCGGCATATCGCCGATAATAGCCGATCGCACCGAGGAACCGCCGAGTGAACCAGGTTATTTCCGATTCCCGTGCCGCGCTGGTGGACGACAGCGTTGCCCAGCTCGACCGCCTCGCCGATCTGGCCGAGGACGTGATCCGGCGCTGCCGTGCCGCCGGCGCCAGCGAAGTCGAGGTTGGCGCGAGCATCGATTCCGGCCTCAATGTCGGCGTGCGCCTCGGCGAGGTGGAGACGGTCGAGCATTCGCGTGACCGTGGTTTTGGTCTGACCGTGTATTTCGGCAAGCGCAAGGGTTCGGCAAGCACCGCCGATCTTGCCGCCGATTCGATCGCGAAGACGATCGAGCAGGCCTGCGCGATCGCGAAGTACACCGAGGAGGATCCCTGCGCGGGATTGGCCGATCCGGCGCGGCTCGCGCGCGAATTTGCCGACCTCGATCTTTGGCATCCGTGGAGCATCGATGCTGCGGATGCGATCCGTCTGGGTATCGAGATTGAGGATGCCGGGCGCAGCCACGCCGGCATCACGAACTCCGAAGGCGCATCGGTACAGGCCGGCGCGTCGTTGTCGGTGCTGGCGACGTCCGCCGGATTCATAGGCCGCGAGCGTGGCACGCGACACATGTTGTCGTGCGCGATGATCGCCGGCGACGAGACGGGCATGCAGCGCGACTACTGGTACGAATCGGTGCGTGCGGCCGGCGATTTCGGCGATCCGGCCGCGATCGGGCGCAAGGCGGCAGAGCGCACGCTCGCGCGCCTGAACGCGCGCGAGCTGTCGACGCGCGCCTCGCCCGTGCTGTTCGCGCCCGAGGTGGCGCGCGGTCTGATCGGCCATCTGGTTTCGGCAGTGTCGGGCGGCGCGCTCTATCGCAAGGCCAGTTTTCTCCTCGATCACGCGGGGAAAAATATACTTCCGTCCTTCGTCGACATCATCGAGAAGCCGCACCTCACTCGTGGGCAAGCCTCCGGCAACTTCGACGCCGAAGGCGTGGCGACGGCCGAACGCCCCCTGGTCAGCGCGGGTGTGCTCGAAAGATACGTGCTCGGCAGTTACTCCGCGCGCAAGCTCGGCCTCGAATCGACCGGCAACGCCGGCGGCATCCACAACCTCATCGTCACCACCGGCGCTGGCGATTTCGCGGCGATGCTGTCGATGCTCGGCACCGGCCTGCTCGTCACCGAGGTGATGGGGCAGGGTGTGACCATCGTCACCGGCGACTATTCGCGTGGCGCTTCGGGCTTCTGGGTCGAGAATGGCGCGATCGCCTATCCGGTCGAGGGCATCACCATCGCATCGAACCTGCGCGACATGTTCGCCGGCATCGCCGCGATCGGCGCCGACGTCGATCCGCGCTCGCACATCCTGACCGGCTCGATCCTGGTCGAGCGCATGACGATCGCCGGCCAATGAACGCCACGCAAATGTGGTGCGGTCTCATGGATTCAAGCATGACCTCCGGCGCTTGCCGAACGCGCGCGTCCGCAGGAAACTGGCCTCGTCCCCAATCACGCAGGAGATGCGCATGAGCGTTCCGCCGAACGAGGCCCCGTCGGGCAATGGTTCTGCATCGAGCGACGCCGTCACGCCGCCGCCGGCGCCTCCCGGCATGCCGGGCGCGGAAGAAAGGCAGTGGGCGATGTTCGCGCATCTGTCCGCACTGCTCGGCGCCATCGTGACCGGGCACATGTTCGCCTGGGGTTGCTTCATCGGCCCGCTCGTGATCTGGCTGATCAAGAAGGACACGCTGCCGTTCGTCGATGATCAGGCCAAGGAGGCGCTCAATTTCAACATCACGCTCGCGATCATCGGTCTGGCGCTGCTGGTGCTCAGCATCATTACCCTCGGCCTCGGCTTGCTCCTCGCGATTCCGGTAGGCGTCGTCGTCGGCGTGGCCTGGCTCGTGCTGACGATCATCGCCGCGGTCAAGGCGAACGAAGGTGTCGCCTACCGCTATCCGGTCAGCCTGCGCTTGATCAAGTAACCCGCCGCGCCGCGCGCGCGACAACGCGCGCGGCAAATCGATGCGTCAGCGCAGACCGCTACGCGTGGCGTTCGGCGACGAAGCGCGCGAGCGCGGCGAGCGCGGCGAATCCGTCGCCGAGCGGCGCGACCGCATCGAGCGCGCGTCGGGTGAGCGTGTCGAGCTGTCTGCGCGCGCCGTCCATGCCGAGGATGGCGGGATAGGTCGGTTTGTTGTCGGCGGCATCCTTGCCCGCGGTCTTGCCGATGGTCGAGGCATTGCCTTCGACGTCGAGGATGTCGTCGCGGATCTGGAAGGCGAGACCGATCGCGTGGCCATAGCGCTCGAGGGAAGCGAGCGTTTCCGCGTCGCGGCAGCCGGCGGCGAGCGCGCCGAGGCGGACCGAGGCGCGGATCAGCGCCCCGGTTTTGTATACGTGCATGCGCTCCAGTTCGTCCGGCGTCAGCGCCTTGCCGACCGCGGCAAGGTCGAACGCCTGGCCGCCGGCCATGCCGTGCGCGCCGCAGGCGGCGGCGAGCGTGCGCAGCATCTCGACCTGGTTGCGCGGATTGTCCCGCAGGCGCGTGTCGTCGGCGAGCACCTCGAACGCCAGTGCCTGCAGCGCATCGCCGGCGAGGATCGCCATCGCTTCGCCGAACACGACATGGCAGGTGGCGCGGCCGCGGCGCAGGTCGTCATCGTCCATCGCCGGCAGGTCGTCGTGTACCAGCGAATAGGCATGGATGATTTCGACCGCGCAGGCCGAGGAATCGAGCGCCTCGGCGGACGCGCCGAAAGCGGTGCCGGTCGCGTAGACGAGTACGGGGCGCAGGCGCTTGCCGCCGCCGAGCACGGCATAGCGCATTGCGCGGTGCAGTTCCGGCGGCGGCGCATCCTCGGGCGGCAAGGCGCGGGCGAGCGCCGCGTCGGCACGCGCGCCCCATTGCTGCAAGGCCGCGGTGGCGGCACGGGTGGAGTCGGTGGACAAGGTGCGGCGCTTACGGCGTTTGCGGGTCGAAGTCTTCTGCCGTTCCGGGCGCCGCCGGATCGCGCAGCAGCCTGACGCGCAGCTGCGCCTCGTCGAGCGCGCCCTGACAGTTGCGGTACAGCGCGATGCCGCGCTCGAACGACTGCAGCGATTCGTCGAGACTCATCTCGCCGCCCTCCATGCGCGCGACGAGTTTCTCCAGTTCGTCCAGCGAGGCTTCGAATTCGGCGATCTTGTTGGGCTCGGCGGCAGTCTGCGGCATGCCGTGCACGCTAACCCAAGCGCGTTGCGGAATCAATGCACATCGCGGCGCGCTATCGGCGGGCGAGGGGATCGAAGCGGATCCGCATGCGCGGACCCGCCGCGGCAGCGGCGAAACACAGGTTGCCGACCGCGATCAATTCACCGGCGCGGAAGACCAGCGGGATGCGCCCGCGCAGCCACGGCGGCACGCCGGCCTCCTGCAGCAGCAGACGCAGTTCGCGCGTATGCGCCGCCCCTGCGGGCCGGATGCGTTCGCCGCCGCGCCGGTAGCGCACGAGCAGCGGCGGTTCGAGCTTCTGCGGCGGCGACAGTTCAAGCGTGCCGCCGCCAGGCAACCCCAGGGCGGCGCCGCCGTCCCAGGCGGCTTCCCAATCGGCGGGCAGTGCCGGCAGCGGGTGCAGCGCGTAAAGCAGGTCGCGGTAGCGGCGCAACTCGGTGTCGGCGAAGCGCACGCAGGGCAGGCGGTCGTCGCCGGCGCCGTGCAACTGGCGCTCGAGTTCGTCGACATGGAAATGCGCGGGTTCGGCCAGGCGCAATTCGCGCAACCACAGGCGCAATACCGGACCGCGAAGCGCAGCGGGCAACGCCAGCCACCCGCGCCAGACGAGTGTTGCCGGATCCGACCCGTGCAGGCGGATCAGCGCGGTGCGTGCTTCCGCATCGATGAAATCGGCCGCATGGCCCGCCCAGGCCGCGCTGTGCGCGAGCGCGACCTCCGCCGCGGGCCAGCGTGCGCGCAGGCGCGGCAGAATCTCGCAGCGCAGGAAATTGCGGCGCAGCCTCGTGTCGGCGTTGCTCGGGTCGTCGAGCCAGCGCAGGCCGTGTTCGCCGGCATAGGCTCGCAGCGTCGAGCGCGGCAGCCCGAGCAGTGGCCGCCACAGGTATCCCGCGGCAAACGTGCGCAGACCACGCATCGCGGCGAGGCCTTCCGGGCCGGCGCCGCGCAGCAGCTTCAGTAACACGGTTTCCGCCTGATCGTCACGGTGATGGGCGAGCGCGAGGATCTCGCCGGGGCGCAGCAAGCGTTCGAACGCCGCCCTGCGGGCACCGCGCGCGGCGTCCTCGAGCCCGCCGCCGCCGTCGCGATCGACCTCGACGCGGACGATATCAATCGCGATGTCGAGCTCCGCCGCTGCCTCGCGGCAATGCGCCGACCACGCTGCGCTGTCCGCGTGCAGGCCGTGATCGACGTGGATCGCGCGCAGCCCCCGCGCGCGCGCGCGCGGACTGCGCGCGAGCGCATGCAGCAACACGCTAGAATCCGCGCCGCCGCTGTAGCCGACCGCCAGCGCACCGGGCGGCAACGCGGCGATGGCGTTGTCCAGATGGGCGTTGACGGACGCGTGCGGCATGCCGGCATCACGCCAGAGACGGAACCAATTTGCAATGACTCCACGCACTCTCGAAGAATGGCTGGCCTACCAGCAGGGCGTGCACGCGCTCGGCGTCGATCTGGGCCTGGCGCGCGTGCGCGCGGTGTGGGCGCGCATGGGCGCGCCGCCGGTCGCGCCGGTCGTGATCACGGTTGGCGGCACCAACGGCAAGGGCTCGACCGTCGCGTTCCTCGAGGCGATGCTCGCCGCGGCGGGCAAGCGCGTCGGCTGTTACACCTCGCCGCATCTGCTGCGCTACAACGAGCGCGTACGCATCGCCGCTGCCGAGGTGGACGATGCGGTATTGGTCGACGCGTTCGAACGCATCGAGGCGGCGCGCATGGCGCAGCCGGATCAGCCGGTCACGTTGACCTATTTCGAGTTCGGCACGTTGGCCGCATTGTGGATTTTTGCGCAAAGTAAACTCGATGTCGCGGTGCTCGAAGTCGGCCTCGGCGGCAGGCTCGACGCGGTCAACATCGTCGATGCCGATGCGGCGATCGTGACCACGATCGATCTCGACCACCAGGACTGGCTCGGCGACGACCGCGAACAGATCGCGCGCGAGAAGGCCGGCATATTCCGCGGCGGCCGGCCGGCGATCATCGGCGACGCGTCCGCGTCCGTCGCGCTGGAACAAAGCGCGCGTGCCATCGGGGCGACGGTTTTCCGTGCGGGCTGCGACTATCGTTTCGGGTCCGCGAAACCCGGCTGGCGCTGGTCTGCCGGCGAACGCGAAGTCGCGCTGCCCGATCCGGTACTCGCGGCGCCGGTGCAGCGGGCGAATGCGGCGGCGGCGATCGCCGCGTTGCATGCGCTGCGCGCGCGCGTCGAAATCGGCGACGCTGCCTTGACGGCGGGCGTGCGTGCCGCGCGCGTGGCTGCGCGCCTGCAGCGCTTCGCCAAGGTCGGCGTGGCCGAGCTCGTGATCGACGTCGCACACAACCCGCAGGCGGCGCAGGTGCTGGCAAGCTGGCTCGAGCAGACGTCGACGCAGGGCCGCACGCTGGCTGTGTTCGGCGCGCTTGCCGACAAGGACATCGCCGGCATCGTCACGCCGCTTGCCGCGCACATCGGGCGCTGGTTCGTCGGCGGGCTCGATGCGGAATCTCCGCGCGGTCTCGCCGCGGCCGATCTCGTCGCGCGCATGGCGAAGGCCGCATTGGCGCCGCGTTGCGAGGTCCGCGTCGATGTCGACCAGGCGCTCGATGCCGCCTTCGCCGCGGCGGGCGCGCGTGACCGCGTCATCGCTTTCGGCTCGTTCCATGTCGCGGCGCCCGCGTTGGCGTGGGCGACGCGACATGGGTTCGCCGCCGCAACCTGAGGTGAACGGTGCGGCCGGGTAGGCGCGGCTTGCGCGCAGGGCGCGGCTATAATCGGACAATGTCTGATCTTGTTTTTAGAAGCCCGGCCCGGATGGCCGGTCTGGTTTCGGTCGGGAAGATCGATGGAGACAACGTATGGATTCTGCCCTGAAACAACGTCTGCTCGGCGCGGCCGTGCTGATCGCGCTGGCGATCGTCTTCGTGCCGATGTTCTTTTCCGGCACGCCGCCGAAGCTCGCGACCACGACCACGCAGAGTCTCAGCATCCCGCCGGCGCCCGAGCGCAATTTCGAAACACGCAATCTGAGTGTGGAGCCGCCCAAGCCGGAGGCAACGTCGGCTCCGGCGCCTGGCGTGCCGCAGGCCGCAACGGCCGCGCCCGCGTCCGGCGACAAGCTCGCCACGGTCGATACCGGCGCGCCGGCAAGCTTCGAGGCGCCGGACAGCGCGCCCCGCTCCACGCCTGCGGCGAAGCCGGCGGTCGCGACCGCGCCGGTGACGCCGCCGGCGACTGCGGCCCCGGCTTCGACTTCCATGTCGGCGCCGCCGCCCGCGCCGGCGGTGCCGATGGCCGGGCGCTTCCTCGTCAACCTCGGCGTCTATGCCGATGCGGGCCATGCCGGCGCGCTCGTCGACAAGATGAAGAAGCTCGGCTATCCGGCGTTCGCCGAGGCGACGGAATATCAGGGCAAGCCCGCGCAGCGCGTGCGCGTCGGCCCCTATGCCGAACGCGCATCGGCCGAGAACGTGCGCCTGAAGATCAAGCAGGCCGACGCGAAGCTGCCGAGTGGCATCGTGCAGACCGCGGATCCGGACAGGCCGTCCGACAAACCGGCGGACAAGGCCGTGGCGGGCGAGGCGAAACCCGCGGCGGCGAAGCTGGTCGCGGCGGAACCGGCATCGCCTGCGCCGAACCTGCCGGCGAATCGTGCCGGTGCCTACGTGGTCCAGGCCGGCGCGTTCAAGGCCGAGGACGAGGCGAACAAGCTGCGCGACCGGCTGCGCAACGGTGGCGTCGCTGCCTACGTCGAGAAGTCCAGCGACGGCGAGACGACATTCTGGAAGGTGCGCGCCGGTCCGTATGCCGACCGCGGCGGCGCCGACGCCGCCGTGGCGGCGTTGAAGCAGAAGTTCCAGGTGACGGCGATCGTCAAGACGCAACCGTGAAAGTTCCGGCTCCGCGATGAATTGGGCCGATTACGTCATCGTCGCCGCACTGGCTCTGTCCGTGCTGATGGGGCTGTGGCGCGGTTTCATCGGCGAGGTGCTTGCGCTCGCCGTGTGGGTCGTCGCGCTGTGGGTCGCCTGGACGCTGGGCCCGCAGGTCGCGGGGGCATTGAGCGCGGTCAGCCTGCCGTCGGCGCGCATCGTGCTCGGTTATGCGCTGTGTTTCGTCGCCGTGCTGATCGCGGGCGCGATCGTCGGTTTTTTCCTGCGCAAGCTGATCGCGGGCAGTGGTTTGAGCGGCACCGATCGCCTGCTCGGTGCGGTGTTCGGCCTCGCGCGCGGCCTCGCACTGGTGACGCTGGTGGTGCTGCTGCTCGGCTTCACCCCGTTCCCGCGCGATCCGTGGTGGCACCAGTCGCGTCTGCTGCCGAGCTTCCAGCAGGCCGCGCAATGGGCCTCCGCGCACATGCCGGCCGAGGCGACGAAGTATCTCGACCTGCGCGGATTGCTGCCGCAGGCGCTGCCTTCGCCATCGCCGAATCAGGAGCAAAAGAAAATTTGACATCGATCAGGGCGGATAAAACGCGGATAGGAGGCGATAGATCGAAATCGACGAGAAAGATAGGTGCGCAAGCGGGTAGAATTGCGCTGCGACGAACGTCGTTTTTTTGTTCGGTTGTCCTGCCTGATCCGCTCTTGTCCGTGTTGTTCCGCGCAAATCCGTGTCAAACCCTTTTGATCTTTCGCCTTCACGCCAGTAAAACCTTATGTGCGGAATCATCGGTATCGTCGGCAAATCCGAAGTCGCTTCGGCGCTCTATGACGGCTTGACCGTGCTCCAGCACCGCGGCCAGGACGCGGCCGGCATCGCCACGATCGAGCGCGACAAGCTGCGCCTGCACAAGGGCGCGGGCCTGGTCAACGACGTGTTCGGCCGCGACAGCATGCTCAAGTTGCGCGGCAACATCGGCATCGGCCACTGCCGCTATCCGACCGCGGGCTCGGAAGCCGCTGCCGAGGCGCAGCCGTTTTACGTCAACTCGCCGTACGGCATCGCGCTCGGTCACAACGGCAATCTGATCAACACGGACGAATTGCGCCGGCAGATGTACGAGGAGGACCGCCGCCACATCAACACCGAATCCGATTCGGAAGTGCTGCTCAACATCTTCGCCCACGAGTTGCAGATCCAGGAACGGCATGCGCTGACTCCCGACCATATCTTCAAGGCGGTCGCCGGCGTGCACGCGCGCGTGCGCGGAGGCTACGCAGTGGTCGCGCTCGTGCTCGGCTACGGCGTGGTCGCGTTCCGCGATCCGCACGGCATCCGCCCGCTCGTGCTCGGCGAGCGCGAGACGGCGGAAGGGCGCGAATACATGGTGGCAAGCGAGTCGGTCGCGATGGACATCCTCGGTTTCCGCCTCGTGCGCGACGTCGCGCCGGGCGAGGCCGTGCTGCTGACCGCCGACGGCAAGTTGTTCAGCCGGCAGTGCGCGGAAGGCGCGCTGCATGCGCCGTGCATTTTCGAGTACGTCTACCTCGCGCGTCCGGATTCGATGATCGAGGACGTGTCGGTGTACAAGGCGCGCCTGCGCATGGGCGAACGCCTCGCGGAGAAGATCAAGCGCCTGCGGCCCGATCACCACGTCGATG
This sequence comes from Pseudomonadota bacterium, assembly GCA_018240465.1. GTDB lineage: Bacteria > Pseudomonadota > Gammaproteobacteria > Xanthomonadales > Rhodanobacteraceae > Rudaea. The sequence goes on along the minus strand of JAFEFS010000084.1, from coordinate 69,823 downwards.
CGGTGATCCCGATTCCCGACACCTCGCGCACGGCGGCCAGTTCGCTCGCCCAGGCGCTCGGCGTGCCGATGCGCGAGGGCTTCGTCAAGAATCGCTACATCGGCCGTACCTTCATCATGCCGGGGCAGAGCGAGCGCGTGAAATCGGTGCGGCGCAAGCTCAATCCGGTGCAACTGGAATTCCGCAAGAAAAACGTGCTGCTCGTCGACGACTCGATCGTGCGCGGCACGACCTCGAAGCAGATCGTGCAGATGGCACGCGACGCGGGCGCGCGCCAGGTCTATTTCGCCTCGGCCGCGCCGCCGGTACGCTTCGCCAACATCTACGGCATCGACATGCCGGCCGCCGCCGAACTGGTCGCACACGGTCGCACCGAGGAAGAGGTGCAGCAGTTCATCGGCGCGGACTGGCTGGTCTACCAGGACCTGGAGGACCTGATCGCCGCGGTCGCCGACGGCAACGAGGATCTGCGGCATTTCGACACTTCGTGTTTCTCCGGCGAATACGTCACCGGGGTCGACGGCACCTACCTGCGTGAACTCGAGTTCGCGCGCGCGGACGAAAACAAGGCACAGCGGCGCCACGTGTCGTAGAATCGTCGTACAGGGAAAACTGGTTCGCGCGCGGACGCGAAGAAACGGGACGAATCCCCGCCTTTTCGTCTTCGCACTTGCGCGTGAACCAACTGTTCGGGTGGATGTGCCGATATGGACGTTTTTTCGCTGGCGCAAGCCTGCATCGCCGCAACGAGTGTCGAAGACAAGCTTGCGCGCAGCGCCGAGGCCGCGGCGCGGATTGCCGGTGGCGACGTCGCGATCGAATCGCGGGACAAACCCGATCCGATTGCGCAACCGGGCCGACCGCCGCGGCCACGCCTCGTCCATCCGCGTGAATTGCCGCGACGCGGGCTGGGCAGCGCCGAGGGCCGCGCCGCACTCGTGCACGCGGTCGCGCACATCGAGTTCAACGCGATCGACCTGGCCTGGGACGCGGTCTATCGCTTTCGCGACATGCCACACGAGTACTACCGCGACTGGGCGCGGGTGGCCGCTGACGAAACACGCCATTTTCAGATGCTGTCGGCGCGGCTGGCCGAATTGGGTCATGCCTACGGCGATTTCGATGCGCACAACGGCCTTTGGGAAATGGCGGTAAAGACGTCCAATTCCTGCCTCGAGCGCATGGCGCTCGTGCCGCGCGTGCTCGAGGCGCGCGGGCTCGACGTGACGCCGGGCATGATCGTGCGTTTGCGCGAGGTCGGCGACACACGAACCATCGCAATCCTCGATGTCATCCTGCGCGAGGAGATCGCTCACGTCGCTGCGGGTTCGCGCTGGTTCGCCTGGTGTTGCACGCGTTCCGGGGGCGACGCGCAGGCAATGTTCGAGCACCTGGTCGCGCAATATGCGCGCTCCGCGTTGAAGCCGCCATTCAATGAAATGGCACGTCGCGCCGCGGGCTTCAGCGAACATGAAATTAACCGCCTGATGACACAATTCGCAGCATGATCCGACGCCTCGTCCTGCTTCCGATCCTGTTCGTGATCTGGTTGGCCTTGTTTGCGTGGGCGGCAGATGTGCCCTGGAGTGCGCCGTGGACGGCCGCCGCGCGTCTGTCGGTATCGCCGCGTGAATTCCACGTCCAGTTCGGAGAGGCCTCGACTGAACCGCAGGGGCTGCTCGTGCGAGCTTTCGACAGCAATGGCATGGGGCTGCAGACGGAAAGCCTGGCGCGCGTCCGCGCCGAGCAATATCCGATATTGCGTTACCGTATCGTCGGCTTTCCCCACACCCTCGAGCTTGCTCTCGTATTCCGCCGCAGCGACAGCCCGCAAGATGTACAAACCATTTCGTTGCCCACGCCGGGCAAAGGCGAGATCGCAGTCGATCTCTCCAGGTTCGCGGAGTGGCGTGGTGAAATCACCGAGTTGGGCTTTGCGCAGTACGCGGGAGGGCAGTTGGTACCGCCCAGCGTGGCTGCGGTATTCAAACCATTTCGCATAGAGCAGGTGCAGCTGCAGTCATCGTCGTGGAGCGACGTACTGCCACGTCTTCGCAGCGACTGGTTTGGCTACCGGCCGTGGGCGCTGTACTCGATCAGCGCCCTCGGTCCGCAGATTGCGACGTCCTCGCCGTCGTGGATGCAGCCGGTCCTCGTGCTCGGCGTCGGGTTGTCGCTCGCGGTGTCGTGGATCGCGTTGCGCTGGCCACGGCGACGTCTCGCCCGGGTGGCCATCGTCGCCGCCGCGATCGTCTGGCTGCTTCTCGATCTGCGCTGGCTCGACGATCTGCTTGCAAAGCATGCGGTGACCGAGGAAGTCTACGCGGGCAGGCCGTGGGCCGAGAGGGTTGCCCTGCAGCCGGACGAGGCGACTCTCGCGGCGACGCGGCAAATCGCCGGAATCGCAGCCGAAATGCATGCCGGACGCGTGCTGGTGCATGCCGACTCGCCGTATACGATGCTGCGCATGATCTACTTCCTGCTGCCGCTGAATGTGGCTCCGTTGCAGTTGGCGCTGAGTGAGGCACCGGCAACGCCGCTGCCACGGGACGCGCTGATTGCGGTGTTCGACAGCGAGTGGAAGTACGACGAGAATTCCCGGCGGCTCGGCAACGACACGACTGGAATTTCCGTCGAGCCGTTGTATGCGAGCAAGGGGCTGCGCATATTCCGGGTCGACGGGAGGGCGCCTTGAATTGGGTCTATCCAGGCGCATGGCTCCTGCCGTTGTCGGCAGGTGTTGCGGTGTATCTCGCATTCAATCCGCAGCGGGTCGCCGGCTGGAAAATCGGCGCAACCGGTTATGGATTCTTTCTCGGCATGTTGCTGACGGGGATGGCTACTTCCGTCGTGGCGCGCACGGAGACGACGCAGGCCTGGAAGTACGCCGGCGGATGCCTGCTCTTGGTGCTGATTTTCGCCGCGCCGGTTGCCTGGCGTCGCAGAATGGCGGCGGCTCCGCTACCTTCCGCCTCGATCGCGCGTTGGATGCATGTACCTCTGGGCATACTGATTGCTTCGCTCGTGTTCCGGGGCTGGATCGTTGCTCGCGAAATCTGGTTGCGTCCGCTGTATCCATGGGACGCCTGGTCGGCCTGGGCGGTGAAGCCCAAAGTCTGGTTCCTGCTCGGTCACTATGTGCCGTTCGTCTCGCCTGGCGACTGGCTGCGCGCGTGGCACGAGAATGTGCATACGGAAGTTGCGTGGCACTACCCGAATGCGTTGGCGTGGATCGAAGTCTGGTTCGCCAGTGCCGCGGACGGATGGGTAGAGCCACTGATCAACCTGCCGTGGCTGGGATTGTGGGTCGCGCTGTTGCTGGGCCACTATGGGCAGTGGCGTGCGCTTGGCCTCGACCGGACGCGCGCGTTGCTCTGCATCTATGCGCTCGGATCGCTGCCGTTGCTGACGGTGCATGCTGCTTTGGCGGGTTACGCCGATCTCTGGGTCGCCGCGGCTTTCGGTTTTTCCGTGCTGTCATGGGTGCGATGGTTGCGCTGGCGGGACAGAGGCCAACTATGCACCGCGCTGATCTGCGCGGTGGTGCTGCCTTGGCTGAAGATGGAAGGCTGGATTTGGGCTACGTGCCTGCTCGGCGCGATCGGTTTCGGCACGTTGCCGCGGCGTTGGCAAAGCTGGCTCGGGACGAGCGCGGCGGTGTTGTTCGTGGCGCTGTTTCCCTTGGGCGGTCTGCGCTTTTTGTGTCTGCACGCGGGCGTGCAGACTGCGGACGGCAGTGCCGCCATACCCGCGATCGGGCCGCTGGCGCTGCTCCTCAAGCTGCAGTGGCGGTCAGGCGCTTTGACGAGCACGGTCGAAACCCTGTTCGCGCAGCCGAACTGGAATCTGCTCTGGTGGCTGGCCCCGGCCGTGCTGGCGTGGCGCTGGCGCGAACTGGTTGCGCACGATTGGCTGCGCCTGCCGGCGCTGCTGCTGGGCGTCTGTTCGGCATCGCTGCTGGTCCTGTTCTTCTTCACCGACGCCTCGGTCTGGGCGCAGAGCTATACCGCGATCAACCGTCTCGTTCTTCAACTCGCGCCGGCGTGGGTGACGCTGCTGGCGCTGCTGCTGCGCGATGCATGCTGGCCGGGACCAACAAACGATACAGTCCGAGCATCTGCTCCGCGCTTCGATCCAGGGTGAACTCCGCCTGCCAGCGCGCATAGCCGGCGTCTCCGAATCGCCGGCGCATGCCGGCGTCGTCGGCGAACCTGCGTATCGCGCTCGCCAATGCGGCGACGTTGCCTGGAGCAATCAACGTGCCGGTGACCCCGTCCGCCACGACATGGCCGACGCCGGAGCCGGCGATCTTCGTCGCGATCACCGGCAGGCGCGCGCGCATTGCCTCGAGCAGGACGACGCCGAACGCCTCGGTGCGCTCGACCGAAGGCAAACAGAACAGCTGCGCGCGCGAGTATGCGTCGGCGAGCCCGGTGTCGTCGATACTGCCGGCAAAGCACACACGATCCTCGATGCGCAGCTCGCGCGCAAGCGCGCGCAGGCTGGCGTCGCATTCGCCGCTGCCGATCAGCAGCAGACTCGTTTCCGGTGCCAGCGCGATGGCGCGCAAGAGCACATCGAAGCCCTTGTAGTAACTCAGCCTGCCGACCGCGAGCACGCGCAATCCGTCGCCCGGCCAGTGGACTGCGGAAGAGGAAACGCCGGTTGACGCGCTCTCCACTTTTTCGAGCGGGCCGACGCCTAGTGGCACGACATGGGTCCTGGCAAGCCAGGGCGAAAGCGCGGCACTGGAATCGAGATACGGCCTCGAGGTTGCGGCGATGACCCCTGCGTGACGCAGCACGGCCTGCTCGAACGGACGATAGAGCGCGTATGCCGCGCGCACCGCCGGGCGACGGATGTCGAGCGGCACGTCGGCATGCCAATGCACGAGCCAGGGCAGGCGTCGTGCCGCAGGCACGAGCAGTGGCCAGAACGCCGAGGTGTTCGGCACATGCAGATGCAGCAGGTCGGGCGAGAATTCGTGCAACAGGCGCGCTAGCAGGAACGGGAACGAGGGGCTGACCGGCGCATACAGCAGCTGCCCATGACAGGCGGCGAGGTGCACCTGGACGCCGGCGTTGTTGAATCGCCGCGTCATGCCTTGTCCGGGCGAGGCATGCGCCAATATCGCGACTTCGACCCCGCGCGCGGCCTGGGCGGCGCACAGGTCGGCGCTGTAGCGTTCGATGCCGCCCATGTGCGGTGGGTAGAACTTGCCGATATGGAGTACGCGCACGATCGGGATCTACGCCATCGCGTCGCGTCAATTTTCGCCGCCGGACTTCGGCAGCGCGATGACCTGGGCGCTCTTGCGCGTGGAAGGCGCCTCGGCCGCACTCGCGGAATCCTGCACGGCCAGTTTGGCGCGCGTATCGCTCAGTTCCTGGTCGAGAATGGCCAGGCGCTGGGTCAGGCGGCGCAAGGTGCGTTCCTGCCGCGAGCGGTCGACGTCCATCAACAGCATGCGGATCAGGATCAGGCCCATGCCGAGGATGATCGCAAGTATCGGTGGATAGGCAATGCCGACTATTTCGCCGAGCCAGTCGACGACATGCGGGAACATGCCGATGCCCAGGGTCGCAGCGGCGACGACGAGCCACCACAGCGCGTAGCTGCCGTGGAGGTGGTCGCGGCGCACGAGATAGAGGATCGCGCCGGCGAGCGCGATGCCGAGCAAGGCGGAGACGAGGACGACGGTCATGCCGCGGTCTCGGAACGCACCGCGATGCGCTGGCGGATGCGCCCGCGCACGTCCAGGCGCGCGAAGCAGAGCACGGTCGTGTGCAGCATGTAGCGCGCGACGACAGACCACGAGGCGAACACGCGCGACATGCCCGCCTTGCGCGGCGACATCGGCGTTTCCAGCTCGCGCAAAAGGAATCCCTTCTGGTAGAGCAGCATCAACACTCCCATGTCCTGATAGTCGAGCAGGCTTGCCTCGCGCGAGGCGAGCGTGCGTGCCGCACGCCGACTGTAGGCGCGCAGTCCCGAGGTGAAGTCCTGGACCGGCAAACCGGTCAACATGCGGAAGTACCACCAGGCAATGCGTTTGGCAGTCGACAGACGCTGTGCGTACGTACCGATGACGACATCGGCGTTGCCGGCCTCGAGCGCAGCAAGCAGCGTCGGCAACGACTCGGCATGATGCTGGCCGTCGGCGTCGAATGTGACAACTGCATCGTAGCGATTGCGCTGGGCGTAACGCATGCCGGTCTGCGTCGCGCCCCAGGCGCCGAGGTTCAGCGGCAGATCGATCACCGCCGCCCCGGCGCGGCGCGCCTGCGCGGCGGTATCGTCGGAACTCGCGTCATTGACCACGACGACATCGCAAACCGCATTCGCAATCACGTCGCGCACGACCTCGGCGACGGTAGCCGCTTCGTTGTAGGCTGGGATCACGACAAGCACGGGCCGGCGGGACTTGTTCAAGGCGCGGGTCCTTATTGCTTGAAAATCAAGGCATTATCCGGGGGCATGCGCCGGACTGTCAACAGCGTGGGCTTGTTGCCCGCGAACGCCGCCATACCTGCACCGCGCGGGTTGGCATGGCTTGTCAGCGATACCGGAGTGCGTCCGGCGCGGCTTGCGCCAGGGCGTCCAGCGCCGCCGCGTCGGCGTCGAGCAGCCGGAAGCCGGTGAAGTCGAAGCCAGGTGCGACGCTGCAACCGACCAGCGCGTAGTCACCGAGCGGGCGTGCGGCCTGCCAGATGCCGGCCGGCACACCGACCAGCGGGTGCTGTCGGTCGTCGCTGCGGCCGAGGCGGTGGAGGTCGAGTTTTCCGGTCGCCGCATCGAACAGCATCAATTCGAGCGCATCGCCCTCATGGTGCTGCCAGACTTCGTCGGCATCGATACGATGCCAGCGGCTGACCTCGCCGGCGCAGAGCAGATAGTGGATCGCGGTCGTCGCCGACCGCATCGTGCCGTTGTGCAAGAGTTGCGAAGTGGAAGTGTATGCACGGCGATAGCGGCCGCCTTCCGGGTGGGGCGCGAGGCGCAGCGTGTCGATCAATTCGGTGGCGCGCGAGTGCATTGCCGTCGCCGCGTCACGCGTCCTGTTCGGACGCGGCTTGCTCCGCGGCCTGCGCGAACACGGCGAGCGGCTGCGCGCCGCTGACATAATACTTCCTCCCGAAAACCAGCGCGGGAACGCCCTGGAAACCGTACTGTGCGGCCTGCGCCAGGTCGGCGGCGACGGATCGCTCACTCGCCTGGTCGTGGCCGGAAATCGCGGTGGTGCCGTCGAAACCGTTCTTTGCGGCGATCGCGGCAAGTACGTTCGGATCGGAAATGTCCTCGCCTTGCAGCCAGTAGGCGCGAAACAGCGCATCGTGCAGTTGTACGCCTTTGCCGGCTTCCAGCGACGCGGCGAACAGGCGGTGCGCGGCGCGCGTATCAATGTCGAGCGGGCCGCGCTTGATGTCGAGGCCGAATTCCTCGCGCATTTGCGCGGCGAGCCGGGGTGTATGTTCGCCGATCCACTCACGCTTGGCCGCGTCCATCGGCGGTGCGCCGGCCGGGCGCAACTGGAATGCATGCCAGTGCAGGGCCAGCGCACGTTGCGCGGCGAGCTGCTCCAGGCGCAGCGCGCCGATGAAGCAGAACGGGCAAACGAAGTCCGACCAGATGTCGACGCGCAGCGGAACGGCGGACATGATCACGATCCCGACGCTACAACCAGATGATCAGCGCGAGCACGGCAACGCCGATCGACCACTTGATCGCGTAGTACAGGCGCTTGTTGCTTTCCTTGAGCGCCTTGCCCTTGAGGCGCACCGCGTAGAAGTACTTGAACACGCGGTTGAGCCCGCCGGTGGCGTCACCCGCCTCGTTCGGCGAACTCGCCGCGCGCACGAGGTGGCGGCCGAACCAGTCGTTGACCGACTGCGCCCAGCGATACCTCATCGGACGTTCGACGTCGCAGAACAGGATGATGCGGTCGGTCTGCGTCTCGTTCTTGGCGTGATGGATGTAGGTCTCGTCGAAGACCACATCCTCGCCGTCGCGCCAGCTGTAGCGCTGGCCGTCGACGTCGATCCAGCAGCCGTCGTCGTTCGGCGTGACCAGGCCGAGGTGATAGCGCAGCGAGCCCGCGTACGGGTCGCGGTGCTTCATCAGGCGCGCGCCGGACGGCAACTCGGCGAACATCGCCGCCTTGACCTGCGGCAGTTGCTTGAGCAACTGCGTGGTCAGCGGGCACAGCTTCAGCGCCGAGGGATGCGCGTCGTCGTACCACTTCAAGTAGAAGCGCTTCCAGCCGAAGCGGAAAAACGAGTTGAAGCCGACGTCGTTGTACTGGTTCGACGCTTTGATCTCGTGCGCTGCGCGCAGCGCGAGCGCCTCGTCGCGGATTTCCCGCCAGTGCGCGCGCAGCTTGTCCACGCCCGCCAGTTCGGATGGCGGCAGGTACGGGTTCGCGCGTACGCGCGAAAACGCGTACATGAACAGGTTCAGTGGCGCGAAGATCGTCGAATGATCGCCGAGCTGGCGGAACGGGTTGTAGCGCACGCGGCCGCGGAAATGCACGTAGATCGCGGGCACGATGAACAGGGCGAGCAGGAACCACTTCATGCAGACGGGGGCGGTAAATCGAATCAGGCGCCAGACAATGCGGTCTGCGCGGGCGAATTGCAACCATGCGGCGACGACAGTGCGCGGCTCAGCAGCAGCCGCGCGTGCCGCCGTTCTTGTAGCGCGCCTCCTGACGCTGGTGGAAGAATTCCTCGTAGCTCGGGATCGCGCGCTCGGGGTGGTTGCGGCGCAGGTGCCGCACGTAGGTGTCGTAATCGGGCACGCCGATCGCGAGGCGCGCCGTCTGCACGGCGCGGCGCCAGAATTGTTGCAAAACCTCGTTCCCGTTCATTCGAGCAGTGTGATCATGGATGGCCGCCTTTTATCTTCGCAATCAGGATTGAGCGCACCAATGAATTCAGCGCGACAGCGAGGCGAGGGCGATGTAGGGCTCCTCGTTCACGGTCGGCTGCGCGGCGGCGTTTGCCTTGAGGATCGCGCGCGCGCCGAACGCGACGGTGGCGACGACGAGCGCCATGAACAGTCCGGTCAACACCGCATCGATGGTGTTGTTGGTGACGATCTGCTGCATTTCGGCCGCGGTTTTCGCCGGCGCAATCAGTTTGCCGTCCGCGATGCCCTGCGAATACTTGGCCGCAGCGGCGGGGAAGCTGATCTTCGCGTCGAACAGCTTGACCCAACCCGCGCTCAGCGTGCAGATCACCAGCCATGCGGCCGGCAGGCCGGGCACCCAGGCGTAGCGCGATAGTTTCTTCTTCACCACGACGACCAGGCACAGGGTCAGCGCGATCGCCGCGAGCATCTGGTTGGCGATGCCGAACAGCGGCCACAGCGTGTTGATGCCGCCGAGCGGATCGGTCGCACCCGCGTAGAGGAAATAACCCCAGATCGCGACGCAGAAGATCGTGGTGACGATGTTCGCGCCCCAGGATTCGGTCCTCTTCAGCGCCGGCACGGCGAGGCCGACGAGTTCCTGGATCATGAAACGGCCGACGCGCGTGCCGGCATCGACGGTGGTCAGGATGAACAGCGCCTCGAACAGGATCGCGTAGTGGTACCAGAACGCCATCATGCCTTCGCTGGGCATGATTCCGTGCAGCAGTTGCGCCATGCCGACCGCGAGCGTCGGCGCGCCGCCGGCGCGCGAGAGGATGGTCGATTCGCCGATGTCCTTCGCCGTCTGCGTGAGCTGCTCGGGGGTGACGATGAAGCCCCACTGGCTGATCGCCGACGCTGCGCTCGCGACATCGCTGCCTATCAATGCACTGGGCGAGTTCATCGCGAAGTAGACGCCGGGATGCAGTGCGCTCGCGGCGATGATCGCCATGATCGCGACCGCGGCTTCGGTCAGCATGCCGCCGTAGCCGACCATGCGCGCCTCGGCTTCGTTCGACAGCAGCTTCGGCGTCGTGCCCGAGGAGATGATCGAGTGCCAGCCCGAGACCGCGCCGCAGGCGATCGTGATGAACAGGAACGGAAACAGGTTGCCCTGGAACACCGGACCGGTGCCGTCGATGAATTTCGTCACCGCCGGCATCTGCAGGTACGGAGCCGAGAGCAAGATCGCGATCGCCAGCAGCGCGATCGTGCCGACCTTGAGGAAGGTGGAGAGGTAGTCGCGCGGCGCGAGCAGCAGCCACACCGGCAGCACCGAGGCGAAGAAGCCGTAGCCGATCACGAGCCAGGCGAGTTGTTTTGCGCTGAAGGTGAAGCAGGGCGCCCACGCCGGGTCGGCCGCGACCACGCCGCCGAGCCAGATCGAGACGAGCAGCAGCACGAGGCCGATGATCGACACTTCCAGCACGCGGCCGGGGCGCAGGAAGCGCAGATAGATGCCCATGAAGATCGCGATCGGAATCGTGCAGGCCACGGTGAACGTGCCCCACGGGCTGATCGCGAGCGCCTTGACCACGACCAGCGCGAGTACGGCGAGCACGATCATCATCAGCACGAGCACGCCGATCATGCAGGTCACGCCGGCGGCGTTGCCGAGTTCGGCGCGCAGCATGTGGCCGAGCGAACGTGCGTCGCGGCGCACCGACAGCCCGAGGACCATGAAGTCCTGCACCGCGCCGGCGAGGACGACGCCGGCGAGAATCCACAGCGTGCCCGGCAGATAGCCCATCTGCGCGGCGAGCACCGGGCCGACCAGCGGGCCGGCGCCGGCGATCGCGGCGAAGTGGTGACCGTAGACGATCCACTTGTCGGTCGGCACGTAGTCGAGGCCGTCGTTGCGCAGGCGCGCGGGCGTGGCGCGCGTGGGATCCAGACCGAGCACCTTGTCGGCGATGAACTTCGAATAGAAGCGGTAGGCGATGGCGAACACCGCGAGCGCGGCGGCGACCAGCCAGATGGCGTTGACCGACTCGCCGCGGCTCAACGCGACGACGCCCAGACACATTGCACCGGCAACCGCGACTGCGCCCCAGACCAGCTTGCCGACAATGCCGTTCATAGCCCCTCTCGCCGATAATTCATGTCCGCGCGAGTGTCGTGTGCGGTCGGGGTGCCGTCAAGACGAGCTTTCGGCCAAATGCCCGTGCGCCGCTCGCCTCGCCGGATTGCCGATCCAGTGCGGACCCGCCGGTTTCGTCGGTGATCAGATGCGTGTTCCCCGCCCGAGCGGAACAGGACGACCGTGCCGTTCCTGCCGATGTTGACGATGGCGGCGTTCACCGCCGCCTGGCCCGGGCCGAAATCGAGTCTGAATGTGTGGCTCAAGGCACAGCCGGAAGGCCGGGCGACGAGGTGGCCCGGACTCGCGGGTAGTTCGCGGCGCCACCCTGCGCGCACGTTGCGCGAATGTGCCTACAGCCACTTCGCGCGCTTGAGTACGACGTACAGACCGACGCAGATCGCCACCGTGGCGCCGATCAACACGTAGTAGCCGTGATCGCTGGAAAGCTCGGGCATGTTGTGGAAGTTCATGCCGTACCAGCTCGCGATCAGCGTCGGTGCGGCGAGCAGACCGGCCCAGCCGGCAAGGCGCTTGACCACTTCGTTCTGGGCGACGCTGACCATCGCGAGGTTGACGTTCATCGCCGCGGTCAGCAACTCGCCCATCGTGTTGGTCGCATCGCTGATGCGCGTGGCGTGGTCGTAGACGTCGCGCAGGTACGGGCGCACCTCGTCGTCGACCTGGCGGCCGTGGAATCGCGAAAGCTGATTGAGGATGTCCTGCATCGGCGACACCGCCAGGCGCAGGGTGACGAGTTCGCGCTTGAGCAGATACAGGCGCTCGATCACTTCGCGCTTGAACGTGTCCTCGAAAATTTCCTTTTCGAGCTCGTGCAGTTCTTCCTTGAACGTCGACACGATCGGCATGAAGTTGTCGACGATGAAGTCGAGCACGGCGTACATCGCGTAACTCGGCCCCAGCGTCATGAGTTCCGGCGTTTGCTCGCAGGCCTTGCGCGGCGCGGCATAGGACAGCGAGGCGCCATGGCGGACCGTGAGCAGGAAGTTCCTGCCGAGGAAGATGTGCGTCTCGCCGAACTCGATCTTGCCGGTCACGACCTGCGCGGTGTGCAGGACGACGAACAGAACGTCGTCGTAGATCTCGATCTTCGGTCGCTGGTGCGCGCGGTGCGCGTCCTCGATCGCGAGGTCGTGCAGGCCGAACTCCTCCTGCAGCTTGCCGAGCAGCGCCTCGTCGGGTTCGTGCAGGCCGACCCAGATGAACTGGTCGGCGTACTGCAGTACGTTGCTGATATCGTCGAGCGCGACGTCGCGCAGTTTGCGCCCGTCCTTGCCGTAGGCGATGCAGTTGACCAGCATCGGCGTCGCCGCTGCGTCCGGCGGCGCGGTTGCGGGGGCGTTGGCTTGAGCGCCGGATTGGACTTGCATGTCCATCATTCTATCGCCATGGCCGTTGACCGGCGCATCATGCAGGAAGTGCGGTCACGGCAGCAATCGCGCGGCGCGCGTCTACGAATACCGGTGCGCAGCGATTTGTGCGAGGACCAAGGCCAGGGCGAGGTGGATGGGCAGCAGCAACGCGATCCAGAACCAGTTGTCCTGGACGAAGCCGGGCAGGATTTTCACGAACCAGGCGAGGATGGCGCAGAACGCGATTGCCCATGCAACACGTTGCGCAAAGCGTGAAGGTTGCCAGCGCCGGCGGAACGCGCCGAGCCATGCTGGCAGCAGAAGAAAGCACAGCGGGTTCAGCAGCAAGGTATTTTCGTTGCGCCAAGCGGAGACGTGTTCGGTGAAGGCCCACAGGCCGACAAGAATGAGGCCGCCGATGCCGCAGACGAGGGCGATCAGGCTCGCGCTCGCCGCGAACGCGATACGCGCCGCCGCGCGCTCGCGCGCGCGCGCGAGGCCAAGCAGGATCAGCGCTGCAAGCATGCCGGTCGCGAGCGCGCCCCAGGTCCAGCGCGGCGGGAATTCCTGCGGATCGGGCAAATGCCCTTTGTTGATCACGGTTTCGTTGGCGACGAGCGGAATCGTCTGGCCATTGGCGTCGCGCAGCGTGATCTCGCGCGCGTGGCGCATGAATTCCATCGGCACGAAGCTCTCGTCCCAGTACGACAGGCGCTGGTCGGCGTAGGGACCCAGACCGGCGTCGATGGCCAGCATCAGCGCCGTATCGGGACGCATCAGGCGATCGGCGTCCATGCGGTAGCTGAAACCGCGCGATGGCGAGATGAGTTGCGCCTTGATCGCGCCGCCGAGTGCGCCGTCGATGGCATCGCGCACCTTGGTCGAGCAGTTCGAGCGGAAGTAGTCGTAACGGTACTGCGCGTTCTCCGGGCGTGCGTTGACTTCGAGGTATTCGGCCAGCCTGGCGCGCTGGATCGGCGAGAGGTTCAGTTGCTGGCGCACGATCCAGCGACCTTCGTCGACATAGATCGGGTATTCATCGGCCGGGTCGCCGACCGCGATGCGATACATCATGCGGCCGCGCGCGAAGTTGACGAAAAAATTCTCCTGCGCGAAATCGAACATGCCGTAGTTGTACAGGCGTGCAACGCCGGTGCTGCCGTCGCGTATCTCGATCGCGTTGTGGCCGAAGCGCTCCCATACTTCCTTGCCGGGGCCGAAGGATACCAGGGCGACGGTGAGATTGGCGCCAGGCTGCGCTGCATCGGCTGCGCTGATTTGTGCGTGCGCCGCCGGGATCAGCAGGCAGCAGCAACACAACGCTGCGAGAACGCGTTGCCAAGCGCGGGGCAGTGCGCCGGCGTGATCAGACATCGGCGGGTCGCACCGCGAACTGCAGTACGCGGCGATCGTCGGCGCGGGTGACGTGGAAATGGAAGCCGCCGAGGTCGACTTCCTCGCCGGTTTCGGGCAGGTGGCCGAACTCGCTCGTGACCATGCCGCCGATCGTGTCGAATTCGTCGTCGGAGAACTGGCTGCCGAGGCGTTCGTTGAAATCCGCGATCGGGGTCAACGCATTGACCAGGTAACGGCCATCGGGCTGGGCCTGGATCAGTTTCTTGCGTGCCGGGTCCTCCTCGTCGTGCTCGTCGTCGATCTCGCCGACGATTTCCTCGAGCACGTCTTCGATCGTGATCAGGCCGGCGACGCCGCCGTATTCGTCCATCACGATCGCCATGTGGTTGCGCGAGAGGCGGAACTCCTTGAGCAGGATGTCGAGCCGCTTCGACTCGGGAATCATCGCCACCGGGCGCAGCAACGCGCGGATGTTGCTCGGAACCTCGCTGCCGGCGAAGCTGCGGAGCAGGTCCTTGGCGAGCAGGATGCCGACGATCTCATCGGCGTCTTCGCCGTGCACGGGAAAGCGCGAATGACCCGAGTCGACCACGCGGCGCAGGATCTCGTCGAAAGGCGCATCGACCGGCAGGACGACCATTTGTGCGCGCGGAACCATCACGTCGCCGACCTGCTGATCGGCCACTTCGATGGCGCCTTCGACCATCGACAGAGTGTCATTGGAAAGCAGGCCGTTCGCCTGCGCGTGGCGCAGCTCCTCGAGCAATTCTTCGATGTTGCGCGGTTCGCCAGATACCAACTGGCTGATCCGGTCCAACCAGGATCGCGGCGGGGCCGAATTCGGAGGATCGTCGTTCATCTACGTCGAGGCAAAGCCCATCCGGGCGGCCGTGCAGTATACCGGGGAATCGCTTGCGGAACAATAAAGCCTTGTGATTCAGTCAGTTATATGGATCGACGATATCGAATCCGGCCAGTATGCGGCACTCCAGCGCCTCCATCTTGCGGGCGTCCCTGTCTTTCTCGTGGTCGTAGCCGAGCAGGTGGAGCATGCCGTGGATGGTCAGGTGCGCGTAGTGGTCGCGCACCGCCTTGCCTTGCTCGGCAGCCTCGCGCGCGACGACCGGCGGGCACAGGATAAGCTCGCCGAGCAGCCTGGACTTCTCGTGTGGCGCGGACTCGTACGCAAAGCTCAGCACATTGGTCGCGTAGTCCTTGCCGCGATAGCGCAGGTTGCATTCGCGCGCGGCTTCGATGTCGAGCAGGGCGATGTTGACCTCGATCCGACCGCGGCACCGGCCGGCGAGGGCGGCATGCGCCCAGGTCTCGAATGAACGCGACGTCGGCACGCCGCGCCGTCCGAAGTCGTTGCGCACGAACACGCAAAGATCGAGGCGCGTGCTCACGCGTCCACCTTCGTCGATGGCTCGTGAGCGCCTGATTCGCGTGATTCGTACGCGCGCACGATGCGCTGCACGAGTGGATGGCGCACCACGTCGCGGGCCTCGAAGAAGGTCATGCTGATGCCTTCGACCTTGGCCAAAACCTCGATCGCGTCGCGCAGGCCGCTCTTCACCTGCTTGGGCAGGTCGATCTGGGTCAGGTCGCCGGTGACGACCGCGACCGAGCCGAAGCCGATGCGGGTCAGAAACATCTTCATCTGTTCGACCGTCGTATTCTGCGCCTCGTCGAGAATCACGAACGAGTCGTTCAAGGTGCGTCCACGCATGTAGGCCAGTGGCGCGATTTCGATCACGTTGCGCTCGATCAGCTTGGTCACCCGATCGACGCCGAGCATCTCGAACAACGCGTCGTACAGCGGGCGCAGGTACGGATCGACCTTCTGTGTCAGGTCGCCCGGCAGGAAGCCGAGCTTCTCGCCGGCCTCGACCGCGGGGCGCACGAGCACGAGGCGCTGCACGCGCGAGTCGTTGAGCGCATCGACCGCCATCGCCACGGCCAGATACGTCTTGCCGGTGCCGGCCGGGCCAATGCCGAAGTTGATGTCGTGGCGGGTGATGGCGTGCAGGTATTTCAGCTGGTTCGCGCCGCGTCCGCGCACGCTGCCGCGCTTGACCTTGATCGCGACTTCCTGCGCCTCGAAGCCCTTGTCGGCGAGCGCCTCGATGCCGGACTCGGACAGGCGCAACGACACTTGCGCCCCGTCCAGCGTGTCGCTCGCGGTCGCTTCGAACAGATCGCGCAGCACGCGCTCCGCGAGTTCGACTTTCGCCGCCTCGCCGCTGACGCGGAACACGTTGCCGCGGTGGGCGATCTCGACGCCGCAGCGCAGTTCGATCTGGCGCAGGTGCGCATCGAAGGGGCCAGCAAGATTGGCCATGCGTTCGCCGTTGTTCGGTGCGAGCGCGAAATCGCGATGGATGGGTTTCGTCATAGGTGCGCGAGCGTAGCGCGCGGGGCCCGGGTTGGCCAGTGGCGGCAGCGACGCTTGCCGTTGCATACTCGTTGCCACTCCATCGACGACGGAAGCCGCGCCATGCAGTATCTGTACTTGATCGTTGCGCTTGTGCTCGCGGCCTGCTCCGCGACGCCGGCACGCAATGCCGGTTCGGCCGCTGCGCCTGGAGCAAAGCCGACGGCCGCCGCCATGACGAATTCCGCGCTGCTGGATCGCTACCACTGGGTGCTGGCCGAGGCGACCAACCGCAATGGCGCGCGTATCGACGCCCTGTTCGCGCGGCCGGAGATGCCGCTGCAACTCGACTTTGCCGCCGGTCGCATAGCCGTCGTGAATGCCTGCAACCGCATCGGCGGTGCGTATTCAGCGGATGCGGGGCACCTGCAGGTCGTGCATCTCGCGTCGACGATGATGGCCTGCGCCGATCCGAAGCTCGCCGAGCTGGATGGCGCGATCGCGAGACGGCTCGAAGGCAAGCCCGCGCTTGCGCTGTCGTCCGCCATCGACGCACCGCTCCTCGTACTGACTATCGGCAATGGCGATCGCCTCGCGTTCGTCGGCCAGCCCACTGCCGAGACGCGCTACGGCGACACGGGCGAGCGCATGTTCCTCGAAGTCGCCGCGCAAACCGTGCCCTGCAACCACCCGCTGATCCACGACAAACAATGCCTGCGCGTGCGCGAAGTCCACTACGACGGCAACGGCCTCAAGATCGGTACGCCCGGCGAGTGGCAGGTGCTGTATCAGGACATCGAGGGCTACACGCACGAACCGGGCGTGCGCAACGTGCTGCGGTTGAAGAAGTTCAAGATCCCCAATCCGCCGGCTGATGCTCCGGCGGTAGCCTATGTGCTCGATATGGTCGTCGAGTCGGAGATCGTCAAACCGTAGTCACGCCGCTGCTTTCGCGGCGATGCGTCCGCGCAGCGAGTTGCTCATCGCCTCGGTGATCTGCACGTCGACGAACTGGCCGACCAAGTTCGCGGGTGCCGGGAAGTTCACGTAACGCATGTTCTCGGTGCGCCCGGTCATTTCCTGCGGATTCTTCCTGCTCGGGCCTTCGACGAGCACGCTCTGCACGCTGCCGACCATCGCCAGCGAAATCGCCTTGGCATTCGCGTTGATCGCGGCCTGCAGACGCTCGAGGCGTGCGTGCTTGACCGCGTCGCTCGTGTCGTCCGCCAGGTTCGCGGCCGGCGTGCCGGGGCGCCGGGAGAAGATGAAGGAGAAGCTCTGGTCGAAGCCGACGTCGGCGATCAGTTTCATCGTCTGCTCGAACTCGGCGTCGGTTTCGCCGGGGAAGCCGACGATGAAGTCGCTCGACACGGAAATGTCCGAACGCACGCGGCGCAGCTTGCGGATCTTCTGCTTGAACTCGAGCGCGGTATAGCCGCGCTTCATCGCGCCGAGCACGCGGTCGGAACCGGACTGCACGGGCAGATGCAGGTAGTTCGCGAGTTTCGGCACGTTCGCATAGGCCTCGATCAGCGAGTCGGAAAATTCCAGCGGATGCGAGGTGGTGAAGCGGATGCGGCCGATGCCGTCGAGTTCGGCGATCGCGTGGATCAACAAGGACAAATCCGCCGCACCGCCGTCATGCGTGGCGCCACAATAGGCGTTGACGTTCTGGCCGAGCAGATTCACTTCGCGCACGCCCTGGTCGGCGAGCTGCGCCACCTCGGCGATCACGTCGTCGAACGGGCGGCTGATTTCTTCGCCGCGCGTGTACGGCACTACGCAGTACGAACAATACTTCGAGCAGCCTTCCATGATCGAGACGAATGCGGCCACGCCTTCCTTGCGCGGTGCGGGCAGATGATCGAACTTCTCGATCTCGGGGAAAGAGATGTCGACCTGCGCCTTCTTCGTCTCCTTGCGCGCCTGGATCATCTGCGGCAAACGATGCAGCGTCTGCGGTCCGAACACGAGATCGACGAACGGCGCGCGCTTGACGATCGCGTCGCCTTCCTGGCTCGCGACACAGCCACCGACACCGATGACGAGGTTCGGCTTGTTCGCCTTGAGCTCGCGCCAGCGTCCGAGTTGCGAAAATACCTTCTCCTGCGCCTTCTCGCGGATCGAGCAGGTGTTGACCAGGATGACGTCGGCCTCGGCCTCGTTCTGCGTCAGTTCGAGCCCGTGCGAGGCGGCGAGCACGTCGGCCATCCTGGCCGAGTCGTACTCGTTCATCTGGCAGCCGTGGGTCTTGATGAAAAGTTTGCCGGGCATGGAGTGCGAAACTCGTGAAGACAGGGAATTTTTCGTGAAGCGCGCATTCTAAGGCGGGATGAGGCTGCCTGCCATGTGCCGGCGGCACGGTCGGCTCGCCTTCTTGCTGCATGATGCTTGGCAAAACCCCTTGTCTGTCAGAAACTTGACGCCTGAAACTTGAGGCATCCATGATTCCTGCGTTACACCATTCGGGGCTTTGGGTCACGCTGGCCTTGGTGCTTGCCGCATTGGCGCCGTTCGCGCGCGCCGGGGCGGTGTATCGCTGCTCGGGCGCACGCGGCGAGATCGCGATTACCAACAAGCCCGAGGGCTATGCCGCCTGCACCAAGCTCGCCAACAGCGAATATGCCGAACCGGCTGCGAAGGCACGCAAGCCGACGCTCAAGTCCGGTGTGGCGACACTGTCGACGGTTTCCAACGCCGACAGGCACGGGCCGGATTCGCCCAAGCCCGATGCGGCCAAGCCCGCCCCCGCTGCGCCCGAACCGGTCGCCGCGAAGCCGTCAGGTGACGGGCCGCGCATCGAATACCGATCGGCACCGGCTTTCCCGTTCGCCGATGTCGTCAGCGAAACGCGCCTCAACGGCGAGGTGCCGGCCAGGACCCCGGCGAACGCGACCGAGCGCCCGGACCGGCACATCGAGGTGCGGCGCGGCGCGGTGTACAAGATCGAGCGTGCGAACGGCATTGTCGAATACACCAACGTCAAGCCCGGCGGCGGCACTTACACGATGATGTTCACCTACATCGCGACCTGCTATGCCTGCGACGTGAAATCGGCGGTCAACTTCGCCACTCTCGCACTCAACACCGATGCGTACAGGGACGAGGTCGCCACGGCGGCGTCCGAATTCGGCGTCGATCAGGCGTTGCTGCGCGCGGTGATCCACGCCGAGTCGGCGTTCAACCCGAACGCGATTTCGGTCAAGGGCGCGCAGGGATTGATGCAATTGATGCCGGCGACAGCGAGCGACATGGGCGTGGCCAGCCCGTTCGATCCGGCGCAGAACATTCGCGGCGGCGCGCGCTACCTTTCGACACTGCTCAAGTTGTTCAACGGTGACGAGCGCCTCGCTGCCGCAGCGTACAACTCCGGCCCGCAGAACGTGCAGAAATACAGCGGCGTGCCGCCGTTCGACGAAACCCGGGTCTATGTCGAGCGCGTCGCGACCCTGCGCAAGCGCTACGGGCAGGCGCGCTGACCAAGCGGATCAGTTTCCCGCCTGCGGGCCGGCGTCCTGTCCGATCTGGGCAGGGGGCTGGGGGCGTTCGGCGAGTTCCACGTTGAATTGCAACTGCTTGCCGCCGCGCAGGACAGTCACGCCGACCTTGGTTCCCGGCGCGAGGTGGGTTTCGCGGTTGCGCAGCGCCAGCGCGTTCGGCACCCATTGATCGTCGATGCGGGTTATCACATCTCCCGTCGTGAGTCCCACCTTGGCCGCGGGGCTGTCGGCGGCAACCTCGGTAACGAAGGCGCCGCCGGTCACCACGGGCATCGGGTCGCCGGACTGGCTGGGCGCATCGCGGCAGGTCACGCCGATCCAGGCGCGGATCACGCGGCCGTAGCGGATGATCTGGTCGAGTACTTTCTTCGCGCGCTCGACCGGAATGGCGAAGCTGATGCCGACATTGCCGCCGTTCGCCGAAGGCAGGGTGTCGGAGTTGATCCCGACCAGCTCACCGTAGGCATTGACCAGCGCGCCTCCCGAATTGCCCGAATTGATCGCTGCGTCGGTCTGGATGAAATCCTCGCCCGTCTCCGGGTGGATGATGCGGCCGACCGCGCTCACTATGCCCATTGTCACGGTCTTGTCCAGCCCGAACGGATTGCCGATCGCGAGCACGATGTCGCCGACCACTGCCGGTCGCTTCGCGATCGGGATCGTAGCTACGTTCCAGACGTCGAGTTTGAGCACCGCGAGGTCGGTTTCCTTGTCGCTGCCGATGACTTTGGCAGGCATGCTGCGGCCGTCAGGCATGCCCACGCTGATGTTGGTGGCGCGCTCGACGACATGATGGTTGGTGAGGACGTAGCCGTCCGAGTTGACGATCACGCCGGATCCAAGGTTCTGCGTGGGCACGTTGGTCACCACTTTCGCCGGGACTACGGGCGGCAGATTGGGGTTGTCGGTCCTTACCAGCACTTGCCTCGTTTGCTGCTCGATCTTGTTGACGAAAATGCTCACGACCGCTGGGCTGGCGGCCTCAACGGCGCTCGAATACGAAGCGGTGATCGAGCCGGCGTCCGGCTGAACGGCGCTCGTTGCGCTGGCCGGGCCAAAGGCTACGCCCGGTCCCGGCGATCGCACTACCGGCTTGGTTGCCGGTGGTCTTGCGGATTCGCCTTGCGCGGCGGCGGGAGGCGGTGTCCCCGCTGACGTGCCGCGCAAGCGCTCGGTCCAGCGTGGCGCGACCAACGAGACGACGAAAGCGAGGGCAAGTCCCAGGGTGACATACTGCGCGACGAACTGGATCAGGCGGGCGAGATTTTTCATTCGGGATCGAAAGCAGGGGCAGACGTTTTGTTTTCGTTGTCTGCGAGGCTGGGCTTTGGTTAAACTAACACGATTTTTGGGGGAGCCCGCGCGGGCTGCTCAGCGGATTTTCAGACTCGGCGCACGGATGCGCCGACGCATCAGGCACGCAAGTGCTTGATGCGGCAAACGTGGCGCGGCTTTGCCGCGACCGTTTGTTTGCAAACCGTGGCAGGATGCCCGGTTTTGCAAACTTCTCAATATCTCGGAGTGCCGGATGGCAAATGAGGGTGTGAATCAGGGACGCCGCAGATTCCTGACCGGGACGACCGCGGTCGTCGGCGGTATCGGGGCTGCGTTCGCGGCGACTCCCTTTATCAAGTCGTGGCAACCGAGCGAGCGCGCGAAGAACGCCGGTGCGCCGGTGCTGCATGACATCAGCAAGATCGAGCCCGGGCAGAAGATTTCCGTGCTCTGGCGCGGCTCGCCAGTGTGGATCGTCAACCGCACCAAGGCGATGCTCGACACGTTGCCGGGCCTGAAGGACCGCTTGCGCGATCCGGACTCGCTCGCCAGCGACCAGCCGAAGTACGCGCAGAACATCGACCGTTCGATCAAGCCCGAGTGGCTGGTGATGATCGGCATCTGCACGCATCTGGGCTGTTCGCCCGAGTACGTGCCCGACATCAAGCCGGAACCATTCGATCCGGACTGGAAGGGTGGCTTCTTCTGCCCCTGCCACAAGTCGCGCTACGACATTTCCGGCCGCGTGTTCCAGGGCGTGCCCGCGCCGCTGAACATGGTCGTGCCGCCGTACAAGTTCGTCGACGACACCCACATCATGATCGGCGTGAATCCGGAGGACAAAGCCTAATGGCCAACGTATTCACGAGCATCGGCAACTGGGTCAACGAGCGTGCGCCGGGCATGATGCCGGTGTACCGCAAGCACATGACCGAGTACTACGCGCCGAAGAACTTCAATTTCTGGTACTACTTCGGCGTCCTCGCCATGGTGGTGCTGGTCAACCAGATCCTGACCGGCATCTTCCTGACGATGTTCTACAAGCCGGGTGCGGCAACCGCGTTCGACTCCGTCGAATACATCATGCGCGACGTCGACTGGGGCTGGCTGATCCGCTACATGCACTCGACCGGCGCGTCGATGTTCTTCATCGTCATCTACCTGCACATGTTCCGCGGCCTGATGTACGGCTCGTACAAGAAGCCGCGCGAACTGGTCTGGTTGCTCGGCATGTTCATCTTCCTCGCGCTGATGGCCGAGGCGTTCATGGGCTACGTGCTGCCGTGGGGCAACATGTCGTTCTGGGGCGCGAAGGTGATCATCTCGCTGTTCGGCGCGGTGCCGCTGATCGGGGACACGCTCGTGCAGTGGATCATGGGCGACTACAACCCGGCCGACGCGACGCTGAACCGCTTCTTCGCGCTGCACGTGATCGCGCTGCCGCTGGTGCTGCTGCTGCTCGTCGTGCTGCACATCTTCGCGCTGCATGAGGTCGGCTCGAACAACCCGGACGGCGTCGAGATCAAGAAGAAGAAGGATCCGGCCACGGGCAAGCCGCTCGACGGCATCCCGTTCCATCCGTACTACACGGTGCACGACATCGTCGGCATCGGGTTCTTCCTGACAATTTGCGCGTTCATCATCTTCTATCAACCGACGGTCGGCGGCTGGTTCCTCGAGAACGACAACTTCATTCCGGCCAATCCGCTGGTCACCCCGCCGGAAATCAAGCCGGTGTGGTACTTCACGCCGTTCTACGGAATCCTGCGCGTGATCCCGAGCAAGGGCCTGGGTATCTTCGCGATGTTCGCCTCGATCGTGCTGCTGTTCCTGCTGCCGTGGGTTGACCGCGGAGCGGTCAAGTCGATCCGCTATCGCGGGCTCGGCTACAAGCTGGCGCTCGGCCTGTTCGCGGCGACGTTCCTGCTGCTCGGCTCGATCGGCGCGGGCATCACCGGCGAGATGATCCCGAAGCTGTTCGGCGCGAGCGCGGACGTGACCAGCATCGAGATGCACTTCGGCTGGCTGCTCGTCCTCATGTATTTTGGCTATTTCATCTTCCTCTGGATCTATACCGCGTTCGGGTACGAAAAAACGAAACCCGTTCCCGACCGCGTGACTTTCGGGGGCCACTGATGTCCATGTCCATGCCATCATCCATGACGACGAGAATCAAAAAGCGGCCATCCCTGGCAGCACTTCTCAATGAAAATCTTCCGGCCATGATGCGTAAAACCGCGCTTGTTTTTGCCGTGTTCGCGTTCGCCGCGCCTGTGTTCGCCGAAGAAGGTGGCGGCCTCGAGGTCGCCAACACGAAAGTCGGCAACATCGCCTCGCTGCAGCGCGGCGCGCGCCTGTACTTCAACTACTGCTCGGGTTGCCACTCGATCAAGTACCAGAGTTATTCGCGTCTGGCGGAAGATCTCAAGCTCTCGCCGGACGAGGTGCTCAGCAACTTCGCTTTCACCGGTGCGAAGATCGGCGACCAGGTCGTATCGAACATGCCATCCAAGCCAGCCGTCGGCGATAGCCCTGCCGAAGGCGCCGAAGTGTGGTTCGGCAAGGCACCGCCCGACCTTTCGCTGGAAGCGCGCGCGAAAGGCCCGGACTGGATCTACACCTACCTCAAGTCCTTCTACCTCGATCCGTCGCGCCCGGTGGGCTGGAACAACACCGTGTTCCCCGGCGCTTCGATGCCGAACGTGCTCTGGGAATTGCAGGGCACCCAGGTTGCGCACTACGCGCCGGCCAAGCCGGGCGAGGAGCCTGCGGTCGAGAAACTCGAACTGGCGAGCAAGGGCAAGCTGTCGGCGGAGGAATTCGACTCGGCCGCACGCGACATCACCGCGTTCCTGCAGTATGTCGGCGAGCCTGCGGCATTGAAGCGCGAGGCGGTGGGTGTGTGGGCAATCCTGTACCTCGCGTTCTTTACCTTCCTGGCGTGGCTGCTCAACAAGGAGTACTGGAAGGACGTGGGTTGATCTTTGCGATCGTCCTTGATCGCGAAAGTCGAGAAGCGCCCATCCTTGGCCGTACTCCTCAATGGAGGCAGTCAGGTCGGGATGGCGGCAGATCTGGCATGAAACCGGCGCTGTGGCGCCGGTTTTCGTTTGTTCCGGGCATCCCTGCACTTCGCCGCGACGCGGCCGGCTGCGCCGTTCACGCCGCTCCTGCGGCGCAGTGCGGGCTAGGCGACGCCGTCGCGTAGGTGTAAATTGTTGCAAAAGCATGGCGGCAAGCCAGCGTGGCCGCCGATATCGGCTCCCAGGGGGCGTTGGGAAAATAGGGAAGTCGCAGCATGGTCTTGAATCCGCGATCGCGTACCGTTCTGACGCTGTATTCCTCGCGCGACGACGTGCAGTGTCATCGCGTCCGCCTGGTGCTGGCGGCGAAGGGGGTGGCCCACGACTTCGTCGCGGTCAATCTGGCGTCGCCCCCTGAGGATCTCGTCGATCTCAATCCGTATCACAGCGTACCGACCTTGGTCGACCGCGACCTCGTGCTCTACGAAACGAGCGTGATCTGCGAGTACCTCGACGAGCGCTACCCGCATCCGCCGCTGATGCCGATCGATCCGCTGTCGCGCGCGCGCCTGCGTCTGGCGACGGTGCGCATGGAGCGCGACTGGTATCCGTTCGTCGAGCAGATCGCGGCCGGCGGTCGCCCCGCCGACACCGCGCGCAAACGCCTGCGCGAGACGCTGCTGGCGAGCCTGCCGTTGTTCAAGGCGGCGAAGTTCTTCCTCAATCCGGAGATGAGCCTGGCCGATTGCGCACTGGCGCCGTTGATCTGGCGCCTGCCCAGTCTCGGCATCGAACTGCCGCGTGAGGCACGCGTGATCGACGATTACGGCGAGCGCATCTTCCGCAACCCGGGTTTCAGCCGCAGCCTTACAGAAGAAGAGAAGGCGCTGCGCGCGTGAGCGCGCGCGACCACACCATGACCGCCGCCAAGATGACCTCCAACCGCCCGTACCTGCTGCGCGCCATGTACGAGTGGATCGCCGACAACGGCATGACCCCCTACATTCTCGTCGATGCCAACGCCCCCGGCGTCCGCGTGCCGAGGAGCGCGATCAAGGACGGTCGCGTCGTGCTCAACGTCGCCGCGCGCGCCGTCGCCCAGCTCGAACTCGGCGCCGATCACGTGCGCTTCATGGCGCGCTTCGCCGGCGTCTCCCAAGCCGTCGAGGCGCCAATCAACGCGGTGCTCGCGATCTACGCGCAGGAAAATGGACAGGGCATGATGTTCCCGGCCGAGAATCAGACCGCAACCGAGCAACCGCCCGCGCAAACGGATGCATCTGCTGCTACCGTCGCGCCGGCCGACCCGGCGCCGAAGAAAGGCCCGCACCTGCGCGTGGTGAAGTAGGCGGCGTTCAGTTTGCCCGGCGCGGCAATTCGATCACGTTCGAGTCGCGCACGACCGGTCGCGCATCCGCGACCGGCAGGCTCCACGCGAGCAGGCGTCCGTCGAGCATCGTCAGTCCGCCGCGATGGCGGTCGTGGCCATCGAGGCTGACTTCGAAACGATAGCTGCGACGCAGGCGCAGGTGGCCATCGGCATTGCGCGCAAAGCCGACGCCGGCCAGCGATACGCTCTGGTCGAGCAACTGCACGCCCGCCCGGGCGCAGAGGTCGTGGCCGCGCGCGCGCGCGAGGTCGCGCGCCTTGAGCGCGTTCTGCCACAGCGCCAGCGCGCTGAGCAGGAGGATTACTGCGAGCATCGGACCGATCATCCGGCTAGTGTATCGGTTGCCCGGACCGATCGGTACGGCCTGCGGACGTGCGCGTCTTGCACCGCGGCCTGCACTGGGCAATAATGCGCGCCCCGCGCGGCCCGCGCCGGGCCTCGAATCGCCTCAGCGGCGACGCGAAGGGCGGTTAGCTCAGCGGTAGAGCATTGCCTTTCACACGGCAAGGGTCGCAGGTTCGATCCCTGCACCGCCCACCACACCTGCAAATCGGCAAAGAGCAAAACTCCTGCGCGTCGCGCGGGTTCTTTTGCTGCTTGCCGACGATCATCCCCGCTTCCGATCCTTGCTCCCGCGTTTTCCTGCTTCGTTTTTCTTCCCCATCCGCACCATCCGGCGCAAGGCATCCCCGATCATGCCCAGCGAGGTCTTGACCGCGTCGACCGACCAGTCGAGTACGCGCCGCTCGTCGAGGCCGCTGAACGCACGCACCACATCGGGCATGCCGGTGATCGGCGAATCTCTCCATTTCGCCACCGCCTGGGCACGCTTGCCGATCGCGTAGGTCACGCTGGCGTTGGCGACGGTCGAGGAGACGATGGCCGCGATCGGCACAAAGCGCCGTGTCACCGCGCCGCCGAGGCGTCCGGCGAGTCGATGCAGCACACCGCGTACGAGCACATCGCCGGCAATGCTCGCGCTTGCGCCCATCGTCTGCACGCGCATGATCAGCTCGTCGTGCAGGGGCGCGGGCAATTTCAACGCATACAGCGCAAACGTGTCTTCGACCAGTTCGCGCTGTATGCGGGTGAGAAATTTCGCGTCGAGCACTTCGCCGAAGACGAACCCCAGCACGCGGCCCAGTCCGGGGATCGCCTCGATCGCCGCGGTCAACGCGCCGGTCAGCGCGGCGCGCGTGCACTTTCGTCGCAGCAGCGCGACGAACTGCGCTTCGAGGTCGTCGACGCGAATCGCTTCGATCTGCGTACTCGTCTCGCGTGCGGGCGGCGGGTTCTGCGGGTCGCGTTTGATGCGGAGCATGGGCCGCATGCTAGCGGAAATCGCGACTTCCCGTGTTGCAATGCGCGTGTGGTCGCGGGCACGCAGGGCGGAGGCAGCGATCCTGCGGTATTCTTGCATGTTGCCGATTGCCGTCATTTGCCATGTCCGAATCCACTGCCGCCCATCTCGACCGCCACGACACGATTCGCGCCGTTGCCTACGCCGACGGTGTGCTGCGCCTGCTCGACCAGCGCGAGCTGCCGTTCACCGAAGTGCAGATCGAATGCCGAAATGCCGAAGCGGTGGCGAAAGCTATCCGCGACCTCGCCGTGCGCGGCGCGCCTGCGATCGGCATCGCTGCCGCCTGGGGTGTCGTGTTGCAGGCCGGGTTGCTCGACAACGCTGGCCACCCGGTCAGCGTCGCCGCGCTCGCTTCGACGTTCGACACGCTCAATGCCGCGCGTCCGACTGCGGTCAACCTCGCCTGGGCGCTTGCGCGCATGCGCGCGGCGCTCGTTGCGGCGAAGAACGATCCGCTGCATGCGTTGACTGCCGAGGCGCGCGCGATCCAGGACCAGGACCTTGTCGCGAACCGTACGATGGGGGGCATCGGCGCGAGCTTTTTCACCGACGGCATCGGTGTGCTCACGCACTGCAATACGGGTTCGCTCGCGACCGCCGGTTTCGGCACCGCGCTCGGCGTGATCCGTGCCGGATTCGCCGCGGGAAAAATCAAACAGGTCTACGCGGGCGAAACGCGCCCGTGGCTTCAAGGCGCGCGCCTGACCATGTGGGAACTCGTGCGCGACCGCATTCCGGCCAAACTCGTCGCTGATTCGGCCGCTTCGCACCTGATGAAATCGGGCGCGGTGCAATGGGTCATCGTCGGCGCCGACCGCATCGCTGCGAACGGCGACACGGCGAACAAGATCGGCACCTACCAGCTCGCGATCAGCGCAAAGCGCCACGGCGCGAAATTCATGGTCGTCGCGCCGTGGTCCACGGTCGACATGCAGACCCGGCATGGCGACGATATCGAGATCGAACTGCGCGATCCGGCGGAACTGCTGTCGGTGGCGGGCCGGCGCACCGTCGTCGCTGGCGCCGACGCGTGGAACCCGGTCTTCGACGTCACCCCGGCGGAACTGATCGACGTGATCGTCACCGAGCGTGGCGCGATCGAGAAACCATTCGGCCCAGGTCTCGCGAAGCTGGCCGGTACGCGAGACTGAGCGATGCGTCAGCTGGCTCTCTTTTGCGTTGGCGGTGTGCTTGGCTTCATCGTCGATGCGGGCATACTGCAAGTCCTCGTCAGTGGTTTCGCCTGGGACCGATTCAGCGCGCGCCTGATCTCGTTTCTCTGCGCGGCCACGGCGACGTGGCTATTCAATCGCAACCTCACGTTCCAGGGAACGCGCAATCATTCGCGCTTCGGTGAATGGTGGCGCTATATCTTCGCGATGAGCGGTGGGTTCGCTTGCAACTTCACCACCTATTCGGCGCTCGTGCTCGCGTTCGACGTCGATGGCGCGCACCTGCCGCTCGCAGTCGCCGCGGGCTCGGTCGCCGGGCTCGGCGTCAACTATTTCGCCTCGCGCTACTGGATTTATCGCAGCAAGCCGCAGGCGTAGGGATACCCCTTGGAAGGGGTGAATTTGCTTTCTCTCCCAGGTCTTTTTTTGGCCTCGCTCCAACCATCCGTGTCCGTTTCGTCGACAAAGAGATCAAAAGCAAAGCTTGAACCACGGAGGACACGAAGAACACGGAGAACACGGAGAAAAATACATCCGATCTTCAGGCTCTTCTTTGTGTTCTTCGTGTTCTTCGCAGTTCAGTCTCTTGATCTTCCAATTCATTGAAAAATAGTGCGTTTTCAGGGCGTGAAATTCACCAGAAAAACGCCTGCGTATGGTAGAATTGCAACTCTCGAAATCGCCTGATTTCGCACCTGCGCGAAGCGTCGCGCCAGCAGAAAATTTCCAGGAAAATTTCCACGATGGCGGATCTGGCCAAAGAAATCATTCGCGTCAACATCGAAGACGAAATGCGGCAGAGCTACCTCGATTACGCGATGAGCGTGATCGTCGGGCGCGCCCTTCCCGATGTTCGTGACGGCTTGAAACCCGTGCATCGCCGCGTGCTCTACGCGATGCACGAATTGAACAACACCTGGAACCGCGCCTACATCAAATGCGCGCGCGTGGTCGGCGACGTGATCGGCAAGTACCATCCGCACGGCGACCAGTCGGTGTACGACGCGCTCGTGCGCATGGCGCAGGACTTCTCGCTGCGCTATCCGCTCGTCGATGGTCAGGGCAACTTCGGTTCGGTCGACGGCGACAACGCCGCGGCGATGCGCTACACCGAGTGCCGCCTCGATCGCCTCACTTCGGAAATACTCTCCGACCTCGACAAGGAAACGGTCGACTTCCAGCCGAACTACGACGAGAAGGATCTCGAACCGACCGTGCTGCCCGCGCGCGTGCCGAACCTGCTCGTCAACGGCTCGGCCGGCATCGCGGTCGGCATGGCGACCAATGTGCCACCGCACAACCTCAACGAGATCGTCGATGCAACGATCGCGCTGATCGATAATCCCGATCTGGGCTTCGACGAGTTGCTGCGCCTCGTGCCGGGCCCGGACTTTCCGACCCGCGGCATCATCAACGGCGCGGCCGGAATCATCGAGGCGTACAAGACCGGTCGCGGGCGCATCTACGTGCGCGCCAAGGCCGAAATCGAAACCGACGACAACGGCCGCGAGACGATCATCGTCACCGAGCTGCCGTATCAGGTGAACAAGAAGCGCCTGATCGAAGCGATCGCCGAGCTGCACAAGGAAAAGAAGCTCGAGGGTATTTCGCCCGACGGCTTGCGCGACGAGTCCGACAAGGACGGCATGCGCATCGTCATCGAAGTGCGCAAGGACACGCTGGCCGAGGTGTTGCTCAACAACCTCTATCAGCAGACGCAGATGCAGGTGACGTTCGGCATCAACATGGTCGCGCTGGTCGACGGCCAGCCGCGCCTGTTGAGCCTCAAGGAAATCCTCGAAGCGTTCGTCCGCCACCGCCGCGAGGTGGTCACGCGGCGCACGATCTTCGAACTGCGCGAAGCGCGCAAGCGCGCCCACGTGCTCGAAGGCCTCACCGTCGCGCTGGCCAACATCGACGAGATGATTGAACTGATCAAGACCTCGGAGTCGGGGGACGTGGCCAAGGAGCGCATGCTCGCCAAGCGCTGGGAGCCGGGCCTCGTGCGCACGCTGCTCGCCGCCTCCGGCGCAGATGCGTCCAAGCCGGAAGACCTGGCGCCGAACGTCGGCCTGTCCGAAGCCGGCTATCAATTGTCCGACGTGCAGGCGCAGCAGATCCTCGAAATGCGCCTCGCGCGCCTGACCGGGCTCGAGCAGGAAAAACTCACCGACGAGTACAAGGAACTGCTGACCACGATCGCGGGCCTGATCGAGATCCTGCAGAACCCGGACGTGTTGCTCAAGGTCATCCGCGAGGAGCTGGCCGCGATCAAGGCGCAGTACGGCGACCAGCGCCGCACCGTGATTCAGGCCAGCCAGGAAGACCTCGACGTCCTCGATCTGATCGCGGCCGAGGACGTGGTTGTCACGCTTTCGCACGCCGGCTACGCCAAGCGCCAATCGGCGACGATCTACCGCGCGCAGAAGCGTGGCGGCAAGGGTCGTTCGGCCACCGCGATCAAGGAAGAGGATTTCGTCGAGAAGCTCTGGGTCGTCAACACGCACGATACGCTGCTCGCGTTCACCAGCCTCGGTCGCGTGTATTGGCTGAAAGTATACAAAATCCCCGAGGCCGGCCCGAACTCGCGCGGGCGCCCGATCGTCAACCTGCTCCAGCTCGAAGAGGGCGAGAAGGTGCAGGCGATCCTGCCGGTGCGCGAATACATCGAAAACAACTACGTGTTCTTCGCCACGCGCAACGGCACGGTCAAGAAGACGCCGCTGACCGAATTCGAATTCCAGTTGCAAAAGGGCAAGGCCGCCATTTCGCTCGACGACGATGATGCGCTCGTCGATGTGCAGCTCACCGATGGCAGCCACGACGTGATGCTGTTTGCCTCGAATGGCCGCACCGTACGCTTCGCCGAGGGCGAAGTGCGCGCGATGGGTCGCGGCGCGAGCGGCGTGCGCGGTATCCGCCTCGCTGCGGGCGCGCAGGTCGTCTCGCTGCTCGTCGTCGAGCATGCCGTGGAGCAGGCCGGTGACGAAGACGAGTCGGGCGACGTGGCCGAAGGCGAAGTGCTGGTCGACGAATCCGCATCGTCGTCGGCGACCTACGTGCTTACCGCGACCGAACGCGGCTACGGCAAGCGCACGCCGCTGTCGAAGTACCCGCGCAAGGGCCGCGGCATCCAGGGGGTCATCGGCATCCAGTGTTCCGAACGCAACGGCAACCTGGTCGGCGCGGTCGAACTCGATGACGCGCACGAAGTCATGCTGATCTCGAACCAGGGCACGCTCGTGCGCACGCGCGCGAACGAAATCGCCAAGGTCGGGCGCAATACGCAGGGCGTGACCTTGATCCGCTTGCCGGCAGAGGAGTCGCTGGTGGGCGTGGTGGCGATCGAGTCGCTTGGTGCCGAGAGTGATGCTGACGATGCAGATTCTGAAACATCACCTGCATCTGTGGAATAGCAGTAGGTTGAGGTGAGCGCAAGCGAACCCCGACATCGTGCCCCCATATCGTGGGCATGGTTGGGATTCGCTCGCGCTCATCCCAACCTGCGATCAGCATTCTGATCAAATCACCGCGAGCATCGACGCCGCATCGGACACCTTGAACTCGCCCGGCGCTTCAAGGTGCAGCACCTTGACCACGCCGTTGTCGGCGTAGAGGGCGAAGCGCTTGCCGCGCATGCCGAGGCCGAACGCGGTGCCGTCCATTTCCAGGCCGAGCGCCTTGGTGAACACGCCGTTGCCGTCGGCGAGCATCCACAGGCCTTCGGGCACGTGCTGGTTTTTTGACCAGGCGTCCATCACGAAGGCGTCGTTGACCGCGATGCAGGCGACATCCACGTTCTTGTTTTTGAACTCCGCGAACTTTTCCACGTAGCCGGGCAGGTGCTTGGCCGAGCAGGTCGGCGTGAACGCGCCGGGCACGGAGAACAGCACGACTTTCTTGCCTTTGAAGATCTCGTCCGTGTTGATCGCCTGCACGCCGTCCTTGAGATAGTTGAGGGTGACGTTGGGAAGGGTGCCGCCGACGGCGATGGTCATGGTTCTTCTCCTTTCAAGGGTAGGGCTGGCAATGATAATCCCTGCTTTGACACTTGAAATGATTTTCGTCATCCGCATTTTTCCCGTCAGCGGGCAATCGGCCCGAATCACTTGCAGGAAACCGGACATGACCATTACCCAATACCAGAACTGGCTGCGCCCGCATCACCGCCACTTCTTCGTCGATCACCAGGATGCGAATTCGTGGACGCCGCGCGTCGACGTGCGCGAGGAGGACGGTCGCTACGTGATCCTCGCCGACATTCCCGGCGTGGACCCGAAGGACATCGAGATCAGCATGGCCAAGGGCGTGCTGACGATCAAGGGCGAGCGCAAGCAGGAAACGGCTGCGGAGAACGCCAAGGTGACGCGCGTCGAGCGCCGTCACGGTGCCTTCGAGCGCAGCTTCGCCCTGCCCGACAGCGCCGATGCGGATGCGATCACGGCGAGCGGCAAGAACGGCGTGCTCGAGATCGCGATCCCGAAGAAGGCGCAGGCCGCGCCGCGCAAGATCGCGGTGAACTGAGGTTCCCGCTGCTGGTCCATCGTTGTTGATGCAACCCGCGGTCGGCTATGCTGGCCGCGGGTATTCTGTTTTCCGGCGTCATTCCGGCCCCATTCCGGGGCCGCCGCGGAGGCGGAGCCCGGAGTCCAGTTCTCCGTCTTTGCGGGTTTGATGGGCAGACAAGAACAGGAACCGGATTTCCGCCTGCGCGGGAACGACAAGCATTCGGATCGCCCTCGAGTATCGCGAATCACACATGCAATTCAAAGACTACTACGACATCCTCGGCGTCAAGCCCGGCGCAACCGACGCGGAAATCAAGACCGCATACCGCAAGCTCGCCAAGAAATACCACCCCGACGTAAGCAAGGAAGCGGGTGCTGAGGAGAAATTCAAATCGGTCAACGAGGCTTACGAAGCGCTGCGCGATCCGGCCAAGCGCAAGGCCTACGACCAGATCAAGGCGCAGGGCTATCGGCCGGGCCAGGAATACCAGCCGCAGCCGAATTTCGGCGAGGGCCAGGGTTTCGATTTCTCCGACGTCGGCGAGGGTGGATTCTCCGACTTCTTCGAGTCGCTGTTTGGCGGCGGCGGTCGTGGCGGCCCGCGCGGCCGTGCCGGTCCGCGGCGCGGGCGCGACGTGCAGGCACGTGTGGAAATCCCGCTGGCGACAGCGTTCAGCGGCGGCAGGGAGCGCATCACCCTGCGCGACGCCGGTGGCGGCGAGCGCACGCTCGAGGTGAAAATTCCCGCGGGCATCCTGTCGGGTCAGCAGATTCGCCTCGCGGGGCAGGGCTCGCCCGGTTCGCAAGGCGCGCAGGCAGGCGATCTGCTGCTCGAAGTTGCGGTGCGCGAAGATGGCCGCTTCCGCCTCGACGGTCGCGACGTGTTGCTGACCCTCGCGATCGCGCCGTGGCAGGCCGCGCTCGGCGGCACGGTGACGGTTCCAACGCTCGGTGGCGACGTGGAATTGAAGATACCCGCGGGTTCGGACAGCGGCAAACGCATGCGCCTGCGCGGTCGCGGAATGCCCGGCGCACCGGCAGGCGATCAGTTCATCACCTTGCAGGTGCATGCGCCGCCGGCGCATACCGACGCGCAGCGCAAGCTCTACGAGCAGATGGCGCAGGAGTTCGGTGAATCGGTCGTGCGCGCGTAACGTCGGTTTTCGCTCGTCATTACCCGCATGCTTGTGGCGGGAATCCGGTGTCTTTCGCTTTCGAAAGCCTGGTCCCGTGAAAAGGCGCGGGATTCCCGCCGAGCGCACGGGAATGCCGGGTCAAAACTTTTCGATGCGGGTTTGCCCGTGTCGATCCGGATCGACGATGCTTTCCAACTCACGCGGCGGCGGGCAGCAGGTTCTTGATCGCCTGCACGAGTTCCTTCTCGTCGATCGGCTTGGTCACGTAAGCCTTGGCGCCCTGGCGCATGCCCCAGACCTTGTCGGTCTCCTGGCCTTTGGTGGTGACCAGGATCACCGGGATGTGGCTTGTCGTCGGTTCGCGCGCGAGCATGCGCGTGGCCTGGAAGCCGTTGAGGTTCGGCATCACCACGTCCATCAGGATCAGGTCGGGGATATCGCGTTTGGCGGCGTCGACGCCCGAAGCGCCATCCTCGGCCGTCGTCGCGGCATGGCCAAGTTTCTCGACGATGCGTTTGAGGCCGAGCAATTGAGTGGGCGAATCATCAACGATCAGTATGCGAGCCATGTACGGATGCCTGCCCCCTGCAGGATGAGTTGAAGGTTGATTGTAGGCACAAGTTTTCGGTTGCGACAGTGCTCGTAGCGCGTGCGTGATGGGCGTCACGGTTGCGCTATCGTACCCGATTCAAGGCTTGACCACGGTGCGACCGAACGCGCCGCCCGCAAGCATCGTGTCGAACACGGCCGGCAACTGGTCGAGGCCGACTTCGCGCGTGGCGATGCGGTCCAGATGCGCGGGCTTCCAGTCGCTGGCCAGATGCTGCCAGACCGCGTCGCGGATGTCGCGCGCGGTGCCGGCCGAGGCGATGCCGAGCAGGCTGACACCGCGCAGGATGAACGGCATCACCGTCGTCGCGAGCGATGGATCGGCGGCGAGGCCGCAACAGGCGATGTTGCCGTAGGGGTGGATGACGCGGGTGAGGCCGGCGAGCATCTCGCCACCGACGTTGTCGATCGCACCGGCCCAGCGGCTCGTTTCGAGCGGGCGCTGGCCCCAGTACAGATCCTTGCGCGAGATGCACTGCCTGGCACCCAGCGCGATCAGGTCGTCGAAGTGTTCGAGCTTGCCGCTGATCGCATGCGCCTCGTAGCCCGCGCGCGTGAGGATGCCGATCGCGAGCGAACCGACGCCGCCGGTCGCGCCGGTGACGACGATCGGGCCCATCGACGGTACTTGTCCATTTTGCCGCATTCTATACAGCGACAGCCCGGCGGTGAAACCGGCCGTGCCGAGGATCATCGCTTCGCGCAGCGTCAGCCCGTTCGGCAATGCAATGACCCATTTCGATTCGAGCCGCGCGTATTCGGCGTAGCCACCGTCGCGCGTTTCCGAAAGCCCGCAGCCGGTGACGAGCACGGCGTCGCCTTCCTTGAAGTTCGCGTCGCTCGATTCGACGACGTGGCCGGCGACGTCGATGCCGCCGACCAGTGGTGACTCGCGCAGGATCTTGCCCTTGCCGGTGCCGGCGAGTGCGTCCTTGTAGTTGACTGACGAATGGTCGACCTTGATGACGACTTCGCCGGGCGAAAGGTCGTCGAGTTTCAACTGCTCGATTCCGGCGCGGTAATTGCCGCGGTCGGCGTGGATGCGGAAAGCAGAGAAGTTTTCAGGAGGCATGTGAAACCCGTTTTCCATCCGATTCGAACAATACGATACCTGACATCCGCCGACCCGCCTCGCGGCGCCTGGCCGACTGAAACTTGTACAGCAGGTGCCACAGGTGCGCACCGCGCATCGTGCGCCTGACGCGCAAGGACTCATCCCAGGTCGAGCGGAACTCGACTTCGCGCCAACCCAGCGGGGAAAAAAACGTGGTGCCTTCCGCCGGGCCGAAGAGGAAGGGTGCATTGCCGTCGCGCAGGCGGCGCGCCCAGGTGCGTTCAAGGAATTTGAGCAGCATCGGTGACGCGAGGTCGGCAATCCACCAGCGCGCCTGGGCGACGTCGTGGAGGTCGCGTGCGAGCGCGGTGACCTGCGGCGCTTCGAGATAGATCAACAGGCCTTCGCTGATCACCAGCAGCGGTCCCTGCGCGCGCGCGTATGCGAACACCTCGCGGCGCTTCCCGGCGATGCGCAGATCGGCTTCGATGAATTCAAGTTCGCAGCGCGGCGCTTCGCCGGCCATGCGTTCACGGTAATACGCGACCATATCGGGCATGTCGACGTGCAGCCATCGCAGCGAGGGCGGCAGGTCGAGGCGGTACGGTCGCGCGTCGAGCCCCGCAGCGAGATTGAGCACGTTCTTGATGCCGTCGCGCACGCAGCGCTGCACGATCTCGTCGATCACGACCGTGCGCACGATCATCGGCCAAGCCATCGTCCTGCCGTGTGGAATCGAGGCGACGATCGCCTCGCCGCGAGCGCCCGCGAGCCGGCGCGCGTAGGGATCGCGGAACAGAGCGTCAGCCCGCTCGCTTTCCATCGCGCGATACACCGCGACCCACAGCGCGGTGTCGGAAACATTGCGGATCGGGTTTGCCGTCACGTCGCTAGCCATGAACCGATCGCCCCGAACTGGCCGAAAGGGGAACGCCGGGTCCGCATTCGTTCATGCCTCTACAAGCTCGGCAGGAACGGACGCGCAATCAGTTCACCTTGTGGATCGCGCGCTTGTCGACCGCGAGCGCGGCCTCGTGCACGGCCTCGCTCAGCGTCGGGTGTGCGTGGATGATGCGCGCGAGGTCCTCGGCGGAGCCGTGGAATTCCATCGCGACGACGGCTTCGGCGATCAGTTCGGATACGCCCGGACCGACCATGTGCACGCCGAGCAGGCGATCGGTTTCGGCGTGGGCGAGGATCTTCACGAAGCCCGCGGTCTCGTTCATCGCGACGGCGCGGCCGATCGCGGCGAACGGGAAGCTGCCGGCCTTGTACGGGATGCCAGCCTTTTTCAGCTCGTCCTCGGTCTTGCCGGCCCAGGCGATTTCCGGTTCGGTGTAGATGACCCACGGGATGTAGTCGTAGTTGACGTGGCCCGGCTTGCCGGCGATCAGTTCGGCGACGGCGATGCCTTCCTCGAAACCCTTGTGCGCGAGCATCGGCCCGCGCACGCAGTCGCCGACGGCCCAGATACCGGGAGCGCCGGTCGCGCAGTGTTCATTGACGACAATGCGGCCGCGATCGTCGAGCTGCACGCCGGTGCCTTCGGCGAGCAGGCCGTTCGTCGCGGCACGGCGACCGACCGCGACCAGCAGCTTGTCGACGACGAGCTTCGTCTCGCCCTTTGCGTCGGCACAGGTGACTTCCACCGTATTGCCTTTGACCTCGACCTTCGACACCTTGGCGCCGAGCCTGATGTCGAGGCCTTGCTTGGCGAATTCCTTCGCGGCGACCTTGGCGACGTCCTTTTCCGCGGCGGCGAGGAATTCCGGCAGCGCTTCGAGGATGGTCACTTCGGCGCCGAGGCGGCGCCAGACGCTGCCGAGTTCGAGGCCGATCACGCCGGCGCCGATCACGCCGAGGCGCTTGGGCACCGCGCCGAAGTCGAGCGCGCCGGCGTTGTCGACGATGTTCTTGCCGTCGAACTTGGCGAACGGCAGCTCGATCGAGGTCGAGCCCGCGGCAAGGATGATGTTCGGCGCAGTCAGTTCGGTCGTGGTGCCGTCGAAACGCTTGACGCTGACGATCTTGTTCGGCTTCAACGTGCCGAAGCCGTCGTACGCGGCGATCTTGTTGCCCTTGAACAGCAGCGCGACGCCGCTGGTGAACTGTTTGACGATCTTGTCCTTGCGCCCGACCATCGTGCCGATGTTTATCGCCGCGTCGCGCGTCGTGATGCCGTGCACGTCGAAGTGCTGGGTCAGGTTCCAGAATTGCCTGGACGAGTCGAGCAGCGCCTTCGACGGAATGCAGCCGACGTTGAGGCAGGTGCCGCCGAGCGCGAGCTTGCCGTCCTTGCCCTTGAAGTTGTCGATGCACGCGGTCTTGAGGCCGAGCTGCGCGGCGCGGATCGCGGCGTGGTAGCCGGCGGGGCCGCCGCCGATGACGATGACGTCGAATTGGTCTGCCATGGAGCAAGAGTCCTGGTTGAAAACGGGGCTCGGGACTCGGGATCCTGGACTCGGGAGCGCCTGGCCCCCGAGTCGCAAAGTCCTCGTCGGTATTTCTGCCGAGCCCCGGGTCCCGAGTCCCGAGTCCCGGCGTTTGCTTACATGCCGAGCAACATCCGCTGCGGGTTCTCGAGCTGGTTCTTGATGTCGACGAGGAACAGCACCGCGTCCTTGCCGTCGATGATGCGGTGGTCGTAGCTGATCGCCACGTACATCATCGGCGCGGCGACCACCTGGCCATTCTCGGCGATTGCGCGCTCCTTGATCGCGTGCATGCCGAGGATCGCGCTTTGCGGCGGGTTGACGATCGGCGTGGAAAACAGCGAGCCGAACGTGCCGCCGTTGGTGATCGTGAACGTGCCGCCTTGCAGGTCGTCCAGGGTGAGGCCGCCTTCGCGAGCCTTCTTCGCATATCCGGCGATCGCTTTCTCGATCTCGGCGAAGCCCATGTTCTGCGCATCACGCAGTACCGGCGTGACCAGACCCTTGTCGGTCGACACGGCGACGGAGATATCCTGATAGGCGTGGTAGATGACGTCGTTGCCGTCGACCGAGGCATTCACGATCGGGTGGCGCTTGAGCGCTTCGGCCGCAGCCTTGACGAAGAAACTCATGAAGCCGAGTTTGATGCCGTTGGCTTTCTCGAACGCCTCGCCGAGTTCCTTGCGCATCGCCGCGACCTTGGCGAGGTTGATCTCGTTGAACGAGGTCAGCATCGCGATCGAGTTCTTCGACTGCATCAGGCGTTCGGCGATTTTCGCGCGCATGCGCGTCATCGGCACACGCTCTTCGGTACGCGCACCGACTGCGCGCGCGGCGCCGGGGGCCGCGGGCTGGGAGCCGGGAGCGGCCCGGTCGGACTTCATGTAGTTGACGAGGTCCTCCTTGGTCACCGCACCGCCACGGCCGCTGCCGGCCACCGCGGATGGATCGATCTGGTTTTCGGCCGCAACGCGGCGGCCGGCCGGGGAGAGCGCATCGACGCCGGCGGCAGTGCGAACGGCGGCGGCTGGCGCCGGAGCCGGAGCGGCCTTTGCCGCAGGAGTGGCCACAGCGGCCGGCGCTGAAGCGGCGGCGCCTTCCTCGAGGATCGCGAGCAGCTGCTGACTGGTCACGGTTGCGCCCGTGTCGAACTTGATTTCCTTGAGCACGCCGTCGGCCGGCGCCGGCACCTCGAGCACGACCTTGTCGGTTTCGAGATCGACGAGATTCTCGTCGCGCTTGACCACGTCACCCGGCTTCTTGTGCCAGGTGGCGATCGTTGCGTCGGCGACGGATTCGGGCAGTACCGGAACTTTGACTTCAATCGTCATGAGGCGTCCTTGGAAAAGAAAATTTTTTAACGCGGAGAAAGGCGGATCAAATCGGATAGGAGCGGATCGAGCTTTTTCAATTCAGAGCTTTGCCGGCTCTCGTCGTCTTTCATCCGCTCTGATCCGCGGTCAATGCTTTTTTGGTCAATCCGCCGAGTAGTCGTCGCCCGGAGCCTTGACCAGCGCGTCCTCGACGAGCTTGGCCTGCTCGGCGATGTGCGTGCTCAAGTGGCCGCAGGCCGGAGCCGGCGAGCGCGTGCGGCCGGCGTAGTGCAGCGTGTGTTCGTCGCCGATACACGCGGCGAGGTGATGCTTGATCTGATACCACGCGCCCTGGTTCTGCGGCTCTTCCTGGCACCAGACGACTTCCTGCACGTTGGGATACCTGGCCAGCTCGGCCTGCACCTGCGGGCGCGGGAACGGATAGAGCTGTTCGACGCGCACGATGGCGACGTCGCCGAGCTTGCGCTTCGCGGCTTCCTGGACGAGGTCGTAGTAGACCTTGCCCGAACAGAACACGATGCGCTTGACCGCTTTCGCGTCCTTCGCGGTCGAATCGGCGATGACGAGTTGGAAGCTGCCGCTGGAAAGATCGTCGAGCGTCGACACCGCGAGCGGATGACGCAGCAGCGACTTCGGCGTCATCACCACGAGCGGCTTGCGCACGTCGCGCAGCATCTGCCGGCGCAGCAGGTGGAACATCTGCGCGGGCGTGGTCGGCACGACGACCTGCATGTTCTCGAGCGCGCACAACTGCAGGTAGCGTTCCAGGCGTGCCGAGGAATGTTCCGGACCCTGGCCCTCGTAGCCGTGCGGCAACAGCAGCACGAGGCCCGAGAAGCGCGACCATTTCGCTTCACCCGAGGAGATGAACTGGTCGATGACGACCTGCGCGCCGTTGGCGAAGTCGCCGAACTGTCCTTCCCAGAGCACGAGCGTGCGCGGCTCGGACGTCGAGTAGCCGTACTCGAACGCCATCACCGCTTCCTCGCTGAGCAACGAGTCGATCACCGCGACCGTGGCGCCGTCGCGCACGCGGGTCAACATCGTGATGTCGCGGCCGCTGTTCTGGTCGTGCAGCACGGCGTGGCGGTGCGAGAACGTGCCGCGGCCGACGTCCTGGCCGACCAGACGCAGGTCGTAGCCGGCATCGATCAGCGTGGCGTAGGCGAGGTTCTCGGCGAAGCCCCAGTCCATCGGCTGCGTGCCGGCAGCCATCTTGGCGCGCGCGTCATAGACCTTGCCGACCTGCGCCTGCAGGGTGAAGTCCTTCGGCACGTCGAGGATCTTCGCGTTGAGCGCGGCGAGCTTGTCCTTGGGCACGCCGGTGTCGACCGCTTGGTCGAGCGAAGCGTCGAGGTGGCGCGTCCAGTCGATCGCGAACGCATCCTTGAAGTTCGAATCGAGCGCGGGAATCGGCTGGCCGGCTTCGAGCTTGGCGCGATAGGTGTCGACGAGTTCCTGCGCGTCGCCCCCGGCGATCGTGCCTTCGGCCTCGAGCCGCTTGGCGTAGATGTCGCGCGCCGGCGGCCGCGACTTGATGATCTTGTACATCAGCGGCTGCGTCGCTGACGGCTCGTCGGCTTCGTTGTGGCCGTGGCGGCGATAACAGACCAGGTCGATGACCACGTCGCGGTGGAACCGGGAGCGGTAGTCGAAGGCGAGGCGGGTGACGAACAGCACGGCCTCGGGATCGTCGCCGTTGACGTGGAACACCGGCGCGTTGACCATCTTGGCGACGTCGGTGCAATACAGCGTCGAGCGCGTGTCGTGCGGGTTGGACGTGGTGAAGCCGACCTGGTTGTTGACGACGATGTGGATCGTGCCGCCGACGCCGAAGCCGCGCGTCTGCGACATGTTGAACAGTTCCATGTTCACGCCCTGGCCGGCGAAGGCCGAGTCGCCATGGATCAGCACGGGCAACACCTGATGGTGGTCGCGGTCGCTGCGATGCGTCTGGCGTGCGCGTACGGAGCCGACGACCACCGGGTTGACGATCTCTAGGTGCGAAGGGTTGAACGCGAGCACGACGTGCATGGTCTTGTCGCCGCTCTTCAGGTCGGCGGAGAAACCCATGTGGTATTTCACGTCGCCCGAATGCGCCGGGTCGTCCGGATGGTCGAACTTGCCCTCGAATTCGGCGAACAGCTTCTGCGGTGCCTTGCCGAGAATGTTGACCAGCACGTTGAGGCGGCCGCGGTGGGCCATGCCGAGGACGAGATCCTTGACCCCGTTGGCGGCGCCGCGCTTGACCAGTTCGGCGACCATCGGAATCAGGCTGTCGCCGCCCTCGAGCGAGAAGCGCTTCTGGCCGACGTATTTCGTGTGCAGGTAGCGTTCGAGGCCGTCGGCCTGGACCAGGTGCTCGAGCAGCTTTTTCTTTTCATCCGCGGCGAGCCCGTAGTCGCCGCCCGCGCTTTCGAACTGCTGGTGCACCCAACGCCGCTCGTCGGCGTCGCGGATGTGCATGAACTCGGCGCCGATGCTGCCAGCGTAGGTTTTCTTCAAGCGCTCGAGCAGTTCACCGAGCCTGAGCCTGGGCGGGCCGCCGAGGAAGCCGGTGTTGAATTCGCTGTTCATGTCGACGGCGCCGAGGCCGTGCCAGGACGGATCGAGGTCGGGCGCACCCGGGCGCGGCAGCAGGCCGATTTCCTCGAGGTCGGCGGCAGGGTAGGTGCCTTCCATGTCGAGCGGGTCGAGCCTGGCGGCGAGATGGCCGCGCGAACGGTACGCGGTGACCAGGCGCGATACGCCGGTCTGTTTCTGGCTGACCGCGTCGGTCAGCGGGCCGGTGGCGAGCAGCACCGCGCGGCCGTTGACCTTCTGCGCCTGCTCGATGCGCACGACCGCGTCGCCGTGCGGCTGGTCGCCGGCCTCGCGGCCCCGGAACGTGTCGAAATATTTCTTCCACTCTGGCGCGACCGAGGAGGGATCGCGCAGGTAGCTGTCGTACAGATCCTCGATGAAGGCGGCATTGCCTCCGGAAAGTTGCGAGGATTCGGAGAATTCCTTGAGGAGATTGACGCTCACGCTGACGTACCGGCAATGGGGGCGGGCGCGACCGTGCCTGTGAAACCGCGGCCAGGAAGGCAGCCGTTCGCGGGCCGCGAATTATACGCTAGGCGGCCGGATTGGACATTAATTCCGTGAAAGGTTGGCGACGATCCAGGCCGTTCCTGCAAAGCGCGTCGCGTCCGCTCCGGCCAAGCCGCCGCCGCGTGCGCCGAGGGCGGCCCCGCACACGAGGAATCCCTCGCAACGGCCGCGAAATCGCGGTGTGTTCGGAACCGTTGCGCGCGATTGCGCGGGCGTTCCACTTCCGCGCAATCGCGCAGCGAGTGCTAAACGTTTCCTGCCTCCGCTACAATGAACGCTTACGTACAGGACAAGAGACCGCGCTGGCGCGCGGTACTACTTCGGGGCGCGAGCGAGGACATGCGGGTATTGGTAAGCAACGACGACGGCGTGGAAGCGCCGGGCATAGCCGTACTCGCGCGCGCGCTCGCGGCGGCCGGCGAAGTCATCGTCGTCGCGCCTGACCGCGACCGCTCCGGCGCGAGCAATTCGCTGACGCTGGACCAGCCGATCCGCGTCGCCAGGCTCGACACCAACCGCTACCGCGTCGCCGGCACGCCGACCGACTGCGTGCACCTCGCGCTGTGCGGCATGCTCGACAAGGACCCGGACATCGTCGTCTCCGGCATCAACAACGC
The DNA here is from genome assembly GCA_018240465.1 of Pseudomonadota bacterium. GTDB lineage: Bacteria > Pseudomonadota > Gammaproteobacteria > Xanthomonadales > Rhodanobacteraceae > Rudaea. The sequence continues at coordinate 27,224 of JAFEFS010000084.1, read as the reverse complement.
CTGCAACCTCGGCGACGACGTGATCTATTCGGGCACCGTATCCGCGGCGATGGAAGGGCGTTTTCTCGGCCTGCCCGCGATCGCCGTGTCGCTCGTGACCGGCGAGGACAGCGGCCATCATTTCGACAGCGCGGCGCAGGCGACGCTTGCGATCATGCGCCGGCTCGTCGTCGATCCGCTGCCGGCCGACACGATCCTCAATGTGAACGTGCCCGACCTGCCCTGGCACGAGTTGCGCGGCTTCGCCGTGACCCGACTCGGCAAGCGTCACCGCTCGGCGCCGTGCATCAAACAGGTCGATCCGCGTGGGCGGCCGCTGTGGTGGATCGGGCCCGCGGGCGAGGTCGACGACGACGGCCCCGGCACCGATTTCCACGCGGTGCGCCAGGGCTATATCTCGATCACGCCGATCCACGTCGACCTGACCCGCTTCCAGGCGCTGGAAAAGGTGTCGAGCTGGGTCGCTTCGCTGACGCTGCAGCTGGATCCGGCCGCGTGACGATGATGCAGCGGTTGACTCCAGAGGTGCGTGGCCTGGGCATGACCAGCCAGCGCGCGCGCGATCGCCTGATCGACCGGCTCGCCACGCGTCTGCCCAACGATGCGCGCAAACCGATCGCCGACCGGCGCGTGCTCGACGTCATGCGCGTGCTGCCGCGCCACCTGTTCATCGAGGAAGCGTTGGCCTCGCGGGCCTACGAGGACGATGCACTGCCGATAGGTCGCGCGCAGACGATTTCGCAGCCGTGGGTCGTCGCGCGCATGACCGAGGCGCTGATCGAGTACGCCGTGCCGAAAAAGGTACTCGAAATCGGCACTGGCTCCGGTTATCAGGCCGCGGTGCTGGCCGCGCTCGTGGAAAATGTATACACGGTCGAGCGCATCGACGAGCTGCTGCGCAACGCGCGCCGCCGCTTCCGCAAACTCGGCATCGACAACATCCGCTCGAAACATGCCGACGGCAAACTCGGCTGGGCCGAGCACGCGCCGTACGACGCGATCGTCCTCACCGCGGCCGACGACGCACTGCGGCCGGAACTGTTCGACCAGCTCGCGCCCGACGGCGTGCTCGTCGCGCCGGTCGGCAAGCCCGGCGTGCAGAAGCTGTTGCGCTATCGCCTCGTCGAAAAGGAGACGGGCGCGATGTGGGTCGGCGAATCGCTCGGCGACGTCAGCTTCGTGCCGCTGCTCGGTGGCCTGGTGTAGAAAAATAGAGCGCGGGCAGCAGCAAGCGGTGGGCGGAAGGACCAAAAGCGTGTGGGTCCGCCGGGTTTCCCGCGTACCGCTCAACGCAAACCGCTGACCATTCGCATTTTCCTGGGAATACCGCTTTGAATCTGTTCAAACCGATCTACGAAAAAGCCCTGGTCTGGGCGATGCATCCGCTCGCCGAGCGCTATCTGATGGGCATCAGCTTCGTCGAGGCCTTCATCTTTCCGCTGATGCCCGAAATCATGCTCGCGCCGATGACGCTGGCGAAGCCGGAACGCTGGGCGCGTTATGCCAGCCTGAGCCTGCTCTTCTCCACGTTGGGGTCGATCATCGGCTATCTGATGGGCCACTATGGTTTCGAACTCCTGCGGCCGCTGCTCGACGACCTCGGCTGGCTGCCGGCCATCGACAGCTACGTCTCCAAACTGCGCGGTCTCGGTGGCTGGGAAGTGTTCTGGCTGCTCGTCGGCGGGGGCTTCCTGCCGATCCCGATGAAGATCATTGCCTGGTCGTCGGGCATCGTCGGCGTGCCGATCTGGGCGTTTCTCGCCGCGATGATCGTCGGCCGCGGCAAGCGCGTCTATCTGCTCTGCGGAACGATCCGTCTCGGTGGCGAGAAGGCCGAGCAAACCGTGCATAAATGGGTCGAATGGATCGGCTGGGGATTGCTTGCTTTGGTTGTCCTTGCTGTGGTGTATTTCAAGTTCCTGCACCGATAGGCGGCGTGAGGCAGGCACCCGGAATGCAAACGATCAAGGCGATCTTCGGCAAATCCCGCAACAGGCACTGGCCCGCACTGGTCGTGGTCGGCGCCGCATGGCTGGCCGGTTGCGCCACCGATCCTGCCGACGTCGAGGATCGCTCGATCGGTGAGTCGCCGTCGCTGCAGTCGCCGCAGTCCGCGCGCGCGGCCACGCCACCGGGCGGCAGCTACCGCGTGGTCAGGGGCGATACGCTGTACTCGATCGCATTCAAGCGCGGCCTCGACTATCGCGACGTGGCGCAGTGGAACGGCATCGCCGCACCGCAGTACAAGATTCTCGTCGGCGAGGAAATCCGCCTCAGCCCGCCCGGCGCGCAGGTCGCGACGGCCAATGCCCATGCGTCGGCACGGCACGCGGATGCGGCACACACGCCAACGCCCGCCTCCGGCCCCGCCGTCGCCGCAACGCCGGCTCCGGCGCCGAAAAGCACGAGCATGTTCGAGGACGTGCCGAACGAATCCGTCACGTCGGCTCCCGCCCAATCCGAACCGGCTGCGTCGACGCAGTCCACGGTGTCGAAGCCCGCACCGCAGACTGCGCCGCCGCCCGCGGAACCGGTGGCGCCCGTCGCGATCGCAATGCCGCCGCCCGCGGCCAAGGTTCCCGCGGCAGAGCCGCCGCCGGCGAAACCGGTGGTCGAATCCGCGGCGTCCAATGTCGGCGGCGTTGTCTGGCGTTGGCCGAGCGGCGGCAAGATGGTCGGTGGCTACGTCGCCGGCGACCAGACCAGGCAAGGCGTCGACATCGCCGGCGCCGCGGGCGACCCGGTACTCGCCGCGGCCGACGGCGAAGTCGTCTACAGCGGCAACGGCCTGCTCGGCTACGGCGAGCTCATCATTGTCAAGCACAACGCAAGTTTCCTTTCCGCCTACGGCCACAACCGCAGGCGCCTCGTCGCCGAGGGCGAGAAGGTACGCGCCGGCCAGCAGATCGCCGAAATGGGTTCGAGCAGCGCCAGCCGCGACGAACTGCATTTCGAGATCCGCAAGAACGGCAAGCCGGTCAATCCGCTGGACTACCTTCCGCCTCGCTGAGCGTCGAGAAGCTCAAAAGAATTGCCGCGAAGGCACGAAGATCGCGAAGAAAAGCCACGAAGAAAGTCGATTCGGGACTTGTGCTCTTTTTTTCGCGGCTTCGTGGTGAATCTTTTCTTTTGCTTTCGCAACCGCGTTATCCTAGGCCCATGAACGCGGATCTACGCGCCGACGATATCGAATCGGACGAGCTGCTCGAACTGGTCCACGCGGTCGAGCCGCAGCAGGACGACGAGGCCCGCGATTCGACCAGCGCCTATCTCAACGAAATCGGCCTGGTTCCGCTGCTCGACGCCGACGACGAATTGCGTCTGGCCGAACGCGTGGCCGCAGGCGATGCCGACGCGCGCCGGCGCATGATCGAAGCGAACCTGCGCCTCGTCGTCTCGATCGCGCGCGGCTACGTCGGCCGCGGCGTGCCGCTGCTCGACCTGATCGCCGAGGGCAATCTCGGCCTGATCCGTGCGGTGGAGAAATTCGATGCGTCGCGTCGTCTGCGCTTCTCGACCTACGCGACCTGGTGGATCCGCGACGGCGTGCAGCACGCGCTGATGAGCCAGGGCCGCACCGTGCGTCTGCCCGTGCATGTGCTGCGCGAATTCGCCCAGGTGCTGCGCGCGCGGCGCCAGCTCACGCATGAGCTCGGGCGCATGCCGGGCATCGACGAGCTGGCGCGCCACCTCGGCCGCAGCGGCGCCGATATCGCCGGCCTGTTCACCCTGACCGACCGCATTTCCTCGCTAGACGCGCCGCTGTCGGCGAGCGACGACCGCGCGCTGATCGAGCAGCTCGTCGTCGACGATGCCGGCGCGGCGATGGCGCGCGCGCATGCGGGCGAACCGCGCGACTCGCGCATCGAGCACTGCTTAGCGCGGTTGTCCGAACGGCAGCGCCTGGTGTTGCAGCGGCGCTACGGCCTCAACGACCACGCCACGCAGACGCTCGCCGAGATCGCCGCCGAGCTCGGCCTGACCCGCGAGCGCGTGCGCCAGATTCAGAGCGAGGCGCTGCTGCGCCTGCGCGGACTGGTCGAGAGCGAGAACGCGGATCGCGGCGACGGCGATTGAACATTTTCCGGTCGTCATTGCCGCTGGAAGCATGCGGGAATGACGGCGGAAAGCCTTGCCGGGATCAGCGAAGATTGTTCATGGCAGAGCCGTTTCCGTCTCCGGCGCGCCCTGCAGCAGCCGCTTCTTCGCCACCCACTGCGTAGCCTCGTCCATCGGTTCCAGCGCGGCGAACTCGCCGGCGACCAGCGTCGCGATCGGCGCGCCGTCGCGATAGAGCACGCGCGCGTTGGTCAGGTTCGGCACGCGCTCGTCAGCGAGCAGGTGGCCGACGAGATTGAGCGGATCGGCGCCGCAGACGCCGACCAGGCTGCCGTCGCGCGGGCGGTTGCGGATCGCACGCAGCGGTGCGATCGCTTCCGGCAGCGCAAATTGCTCGCCGGTGAGCCCGGCAATGAAGCGGCCGCCGCGAATCTCGCCGCGCGCCTCGAGGCGGTGACAGACGCGCAGCAGCTCGCGCCACGGCGGCAGCCACGCCGCCTCGCGTGCGAGCAGGCGCCAGCAGATCAGGCCGTAGCGCTTGAGCAGCGTGCGGACGACGTGCTCCGCCTGTTCGGCGTCGCCACGCCGGTCCGTGCTGGATTGCGCTTTCGTGGAATCGTCCACTTCTGTACTCGTACGCCGCAGCAGCGACCAGCGCCCCGCATCGGCGATGCCGAGCAGTCCGCGCGAGCCACGCCCACGCCGCCGTTGCGGTGAGGGTCGGCGCGAGGCCGGCACGAGCAGCGCGCGCAGGCCGGCGAAACTGTCGGAATTGATCCGGCCCGCGGCGACGAGTTCGGCGAGCGCATCCTCGAGTTCGGCGTGCAGCAAGCGTGTGGCGTCGGCCAACTCGTCGAAGAACGAGGCGCCGTGCTCGCGTAGTGCATCGGCCACCGCCTGCGCGCGCGAAGACAGTGCGGTCAGGCCACTACGCGCGGCCGCGCCGAGCGCATTCCACAGCGCGAGGTTGCGTCGCTGCACGAGCACGATCGGCGTCGCGCGCACGGGGCCGGACGCGGCGCGCGGGCGCGGATCGTCTTCGTCTGTGCGCGCTGCGGGCGCACGCAGGCGTGTCCACACGACGCGGCCGGAAAGGCACAGGTCATCAAGCCAGGAAATTTCGTAGCCGGCGACGCGCGCGGGAAGAATCTCGGTCTCCCAGGCCGCGGCCGGCGCCTCGTAGCCTTCGAGTTGGGCAAGCACGCCGGCAAGCGCGTCGGGCCCGGTTACCTGCGTGCCCGGCGCGACGCGTTGCCACTCGAACAGGAAGCGCAGGTAGTCGCGCGGCTCGACCGGCTCGATCTCGCGGCGCAGGCGATTGACCGTGTAGCGGTGGATGCGCGCGAGCAGGTGGCGCTCGCACCATTCGGTGGTCGTCGCGTCCGGCGTGAAGCGGCCCTGCATGACGAAGCCCTGGCGTTCGAGTGCGAGCAGGGCGAGGAAGATGTCGTTTTGCGGCAGGCCGAGCGATGCGGCGATGTCGGTCGCGGGCACGGGGCCGAGGCCGGTCAGCCGTGCACGCACGAGATCCACCAGCGCGTCTTCACGCGTCCAGGCGACGGCGGCGTACTCCGGAGGAGCGATGATGCTCGGTTCGCAACGAAGCGTGGGCAATATTGCCGCGAACTGCGGCAAGCGTTCGGCGGAAACGAATACACGCGCCCCCTCCGACGATGCCAGTTGCGTCGCGCGCTTTTGAACGATGAGTTGCTCGAACAAGTTGCGCCACGATGCGTGGTCGCGCATCTCCACCTCGGCGACGAAGCCCAACCCCATCAACGCCTCATGTAATTCATCCGCATCGCGCGCTTCGGGCCAAGCCTCATCGCGCACGCAAGCGATCGCCCCCGCGTCGAGCCGGCCGAAGTCCTCGGTGGTTTCGATGTCGCCCCAGCGCCGGCTCTGCACGGCCTGGGTGCGACGTTCCTCGAGCGGCGCATCGTCGAGGAAGGCATAGGGCCGCGCATTGAGGATTTCGGCAGCGAGCGGCGAAGGTGCAGTCAGATCTTTTGCAACAATGTGGATTTCTCCACTTTCGAGCATTCGCAGCAGGCGCAGCAGCGCGGCAACGTCCATCGCCTCGTGCAGACAATCGTGCAGCGTTTGCGCGACCAGCGGGTGGTCTGGAATCCGGCGCTCGCCGACGATGTTTTCCAGGCAGGCGACCTGGTCGGGAAACACCGCCGCGAGCAGATCCTCGCTCTTCATGCGCTGCAGTTGCGGCGGCACCTTGCTGCCGCCCTGGAAGCGCGGCAGCGCGAGCGCGGTCACCGCGTTCCAGCGCCAGCGCAGGCCGAACATCGGTGCGTCGAGCAGGGCCTGGATCAGCACATGCTCGGCGGTGCTCGAGTGCAGATAGCGGGAGACTTCGTCGAGCGGAAAACTGTGGCTGGTCGACAGCGACAGCACGATTGCGTCCTCGGTCGCCGCGGCCTGCAGTTCGAAGTTGAACGTGCGGCAGAAGCGCTTGCGCAGGGCGAGGCCCCAGGCGCGGTTCATGCGGCTGCCGAATGGCGAGTGGATGATGAGCTGGGTGCCGCCGGACTCGTCGAAGAAACGTTCCATCGCGAGCTGCGTCTGCGTCGGCAGCAGGCCGAGCGCGGCTTGCGTCGCACCGAGGTAGTCGACGATCTGGCATGCGCCGGATTCGTTCAAGCCGACTTGTTCGCGCAGCCAGCGCAAGGCCGTGTCGGAGCCGAATTCAAGCTGCATGGAAATTTCTTCGCGCAGGCGCGACACCGAATACGACAACTCGTCGCTGCGTCCGGGCGCCTCGCCGAGCCAGAACGGTAGCGTCGGCGGCGCGCCTTTCGCATCTTCGACGCGCAGTCGGCCGCGTTCGACGCGCAGCACGCGGTACGAGGTGTTGCCGAGCTGGAAGATGTCGCCGGCCATGCTTTCGACCGCGAAGTCCTCGTGCACGGTGCCGATGCGCGCACCCTGCGGTTCGAGCACGACTTCGTAATCGGCCGTATCCGGAATCGCGCCGCCCGAGGTCAGCGCGGTCAGGCGTGCGCCGCGGCGTGCGCGCAGCACGCCGTTGACCGCGTCACGATGCAGATACGCCGAGCGTGGGCCGCGCCGGGTCGTGTAGCCGTCGGCGAGCATGCGCAGCGTGTCGCGATAGGCGTCGAGGCTGAGGTCGGCGAACGGGTACGCGCGGCGGATCGTGTCGAACAGTTCCTGCTCGTTGCATTCGCGGCAGGCGACTTCGGCGACGATCTGCTGCGCCAGCACGTCGCGTGCGTCGCGTTCGACGCGCAGCGTATCGAGTTCGCCGCGGCGCACCGCGTCGAGCAGCGCCGCGCATTCGACCAGGTCGTCGCGCGACAGCGGGAACAGGCGCGCCTTCGGCGTGCCGTCGACCGAGTGGTTGGCACGGCCGACGCGTTGCAGGAAGGTCGAGATCGAGCGCGGCGAGGCGATCTGGCAGACCAGGTCGACGTCGCCGATGTCGATGCCGAGTTCGAGCGAGGCGGTGGCGATGAGTGCGCGCAACTCGCCGCGCTTCAGGCGCTGCTCGGCGGCAAGGCGCTGCTCGCGCGCGAGGCTTCCGTGGTGCGAGGTCACCGCCTCCTTGCCGAGCAGATCGGATAGATGCCTGGCCAGGCGCTCAGCCATGCGCCGCGTGTTGACGAAGATCAGCGTGGTTTTGTGCGCCTGGATCAGTTCGGCGAGACGTTGGTAGACCGTGAGCCAGACATCGCCCGACATCACCGCGGAGAGCGGCGCCGGCGGCAGTTCGAGGGCGAGGTCGCGCTCGCGCGCGAAACCGACGTCGATAGTTTCGCAACCGGGGGAGGGGATTTCCGTTGTGCCCACCAAAAACTTGGCGACTTCGGAAATCGGCTTCTGCGTCGCCGACAGGCCGATGCGCGTCAGCCTGCGCCCGCACAGCGCGTCGAGGCGTTCGAGCGACAGCGCCAGATGCGCGCCGCGTTTGCACGGTGCGAGCGCGTGGATTTCATCGACGATCACGCTGCGCGTCGTCGCCAGCATCGCGCGGCCGGAGTCGGAGCCGAGCAGGACGTACAACGATTCGGGCGTGGTCACGACTATATGCGGTGCGCGCCGCTTCATCGCCTGGCGCTCGCTCTGCGGGGTGTCGCCGGTGCGCACGCTGGCGCGGATTTCCACATCGGGATGGCCGAGCTCGGCAAGCCGCGCGCGGATACCTTCCAGTGGTGCCTGCAGGTTGATCCGCACGTCGTTCGACAACGCCTTGAGCGGCGAGACGTAGACGACCCGCGTTTCGTCGGCGAGCGCGCCTTCGCAGCCCGCACGCACCAGTTCGTCGATCGCGGCGAGGAACGCGGCGAGCGTCTTGCCCGAGCCGGTCGGCGCGGCGATCAGCGTGTGCCGGCCGGAGCGGATGGCCGGCCAAGCACGCACCTGCGCGGGTGTCGGCGCGGTAAACGTCTGCGCGAACCACGCGGCGACGGCGGGATGGAAGTCTTGCAGCGGCACGGGAAAATTATGCGCCTCGGACGCGCCTTTGTTCATGCGCGCCGAATTGGGGGCCTTTTGCGCGAATGACAGGCCCAGCTGGCGCATTGCTGCGACTCCGTCGAAGGGAATGCAGCGTGCCCGACCTGCGTCTCAGCGCGCGAGACGCCGGACGGTCGTGTGGATCAGACCCCGTTGCCGCGGCGTGCGAGATTTTCGATCCAGCGGTACAGGGCGAGCATGATCACGACGAACGCCATGCCGCCGATCCAGATCGCCGGGCCGGTGGCGAACTCGTTGCCGACTAGGCCGAGAGGGTAATCCTTGCCCGAGAATGCCACGATCGCGGCGATGACGACGCCGATCATGCCTTCGCCGACGATCATGCCGGAGGCGAGCAGCACGCCGAGCTGCTTGGCGGATTCGGGTTTCGCCGTCCGCTGCGCGCGCTTGTCGTAGTACGCGCCGGCGATCGCGCCGACGACCACCATCAAGGTGCTCGAGGTCGGCAGGTAAATGCCCAGTCCCACCGCCAGCGGCGACAGATGCGCATGGCGCGTGACGCGGCGCAATATCTCGTCGATGACGATGAGTACGGCGCCGATGCCCGCGCCGATGCCGATCAGGTCCCAGCGGATATTGTTCTGGATCACACCCTGCGCCAGTGCGGAAATCAGCCCCGCCTGCGGCGCGGCCAAGGGGTTTTCGTGCGTGTTGCCGGGCACGCCGACAAAGCCGTATCCCTGGTTGAGCACTTCGAGCACGGGCGGGATGATCAGCGCGCCGGCAATCACGCCGATCACCAGCGCCCATTGCTGCCGGGACGGCGTCGCGTCGACGAGCTGGCCGGTTTTCAGGTCCTGCAGATTGTTATTGGCGATGGTGCCGATCGCGAACACGATCGAGGTGACGAACAGGGCAAAGGCGACCAGCGCCTTCTCCAGTCCGGGCGGTACATACGGTTTGACGCCGAGCACGAGCAGCAGCGCCGCGCCAATCACCACGAGAATGCCGACGCCGGACAACGGGCTGTTGGACGCGCCGATCAGGCCCGCCATGTAGCCGGTCACGGCGGAAACGAAGAAGCCCATCAGCACGCAATAGGCGAGTCCACCCAGGGCAAGCGCCCAGAGGTGATCGCCGAGCCCGCCGTTGATGGCGAAATGTCCGAGCAGCAAGGCGACCGGGACAAAACACACGAGCATGGTCAGGCCGACGAAGGTGATCGGAATGTCCTGTTCGGTGCGTGGCAGCAGCGCGGCCTGTCCGGTATTGCGCGCGCGCTGCGCGGCCAGCGCCGAGGCGAGGCCCGAAGCGACCGGTTTCACCAGCTTGAGCAAGGTCCAGATCGCGGCGATGCCGATGGTCCCGGCACCGATGAACCGGATCTGGGTCTTGGAAATGTCGGCGGCGAGTTTCGCCGCGTCGCCTGCCGTCGCCGCGATGGCCGAGTAGTGCGGCACACCCCAAACCCAGGCGATCGCCGCGCCGACCAGCATCGCGATGCCTACCCACAGTCCGACGAGATGTCCGACCGCGAACAGCGCCATCGACAGACTGAAATCGTACCCGCTCACCGGGCCGCGTTCGCCGCCGAGGCGGAAATACTGCATGACGTCACTGGCAAACACGCGCGTGGCGACGACCACCGCGAACAGCGCCGCGACGATGGAGCCCCAGACCACCGCAAGCAATCCGGTGCGACTGTCTTCCGCGCCGCCCGCCGTGGCGGTGGCTCCGGGGCTGCCGACCTTGAGCACTTCGGCGCAGGCGACACCTTCGGGAAACGGCAGATCCGAGCCGGTCACGAGCGCGCGGCGCAATGGAATCGAATACATCACGCCGAGCACGCCGCCGAGCGCGCAGATGGCAAACGAGGTCCAGAATGGAAATCCCGTCCACCAGCCGATCATCAGGAAACCGGGCAGCACGAAACACATCGCCGACAGCGTTCCGGCCGCCGAGGCGATCGTCTGCACGATGTTGTTCTCCTGCACCGTGGAATCCTTGAAGCCGCGCAGCAGGGCCATCGAAATCACCGCGGCGGGAATGGATGTGGCGACGGTGAGGCCGATCTTGAGGCCGAAAAAAACATTCGCCGCCGTGAACACCACCGTGATCGTGATGCCGAGGAGTACGCCGCGCAAAGTGAGCTCGCTGCGCGACTCGGCTGTCGTCATGTGTTGATTGGCCATGAAGCCCCCGGTGTCGGAAACAGCAAAGTATGGCAAACATTTCCGGTCCGCATGCGCAGGCGAAGATTCGCTTCTCATGCTGCAAAGCGGCAAACATCGCCGCAACGACGGTTTTCGTACGTGCCGCGCGCGTGCATTCGTCGAGCCGATACGTCCGGATCGCGGCCTCGAATGGTTAAGAAATTATTCAATTCGAACAACAGGTTCTGGCCATGACTGGCGAAAGAGGGCTGGGGCAGACTGACTCGATTCTGAATGATTAAGGTTCGGAGTGGAGTCAAACGCTTGGATTTGTTACTATGCGACCGCTCGCGTTGCCGCTGCCTAACGTTTTATTAACGCGAAGCACGCATCAGAATTTGGTGTGACGTGATTGGATATGCGTGCCGCACACGGGGTTTGGCGGACGCCCGAAGAAAAACCATGCAAAAGGAGACTCCGAATGAAACGTAATACCTTGTTTGCCGCTCTCGCCCTCGCCCTGGGTGGTATCGGCGCAATCGGCACGGCGCAAGCCCAGGACTTCGGTTCCTGGTATGTCGCCCCGCGCCTCGGCGCTGTCGTTCCGGACAGCAACCGCACCACCAAGGTGTCGGGCTTCGGTGGTATTGGCGTCGGCGTTTGGGTGAACCCGAACTTCGCCGTCGATTTCGAATACGGCATCAACAACGCCGACTTCAAGAACAGCTCGCCGCGCAATACCCATCAGTGGGAAAGCGTGCAGCTCGACGTCGCGGCGCGCTGGTTCTTCGGTGACATCGGCGCCGGCTGGCGTCCGTATGTGGTCGGCGCCGTTGGCGCGCTGCGCCACAAGGCCTACTCGGGTTCGCTGCTCTCGGCTGCTGGCCAGTCCGATAGCGGTGGCTGGGATCCGATGGCGCTGCTCGGCGCCGGTATCCAGTACAGCCTGTCCGATCGCCTCGCGTTCCGCGGTGAAGTCGCGGCGCGTTACGACCACGACAACAACTCGCTGAACTCGGCATTGGCCCAGTCGTACGGCTTCAAGCGCCATTCGGGCTTCACCGACGCGCTCGTGACCGTTGGCCTGACCTACAGCTTCGGTGCGGCCCCCGCTGCGCCGCCGCCGCCGCCGCCGCCGGCTCCGCCGCCGCCGCCGCCGGCTGCCCCGCCGCCGCCGCCGCCGGCTCCGATCGACCTGCGTGGTGTCGAGTTCAAGTTCGACCATCCGCGTCCGGGCGAGAAGCTGGTGCCGTCGCTGAAGGCCCCGACCGCCGCGTCGGTGCAGATTCTCGACGAAGCCGTGGATACGCTGAAGCGCAATCCGGAGCTCCGCGTCGAAGTCGACGGTCACACCGACGGCATCGGTACCGAGGCTTACAACCAGAAGCTTTCGGAGCGTCGCGCCAAGGGCGTGTATGACTATCTGATCGCGCACGGCGTGCCTGACAGTCAGATCACCGGCCACAAGGGTTTCGGCAAGGATCAGCCGATCGCCCCCAACAACACTGCGGAAGGCCGTCAGCAGAATCGCCGCGTCGAACTCAAGCAGTAAGATCGTTCGAGGTGGTGCAAGCAACAAGAAGAAGCCCGGCGCAAGCCGGGCTTTTTCGTTGGGAAGAATCGATGGTCAAGCATGGCCTTGCCCGTGTCCTGAGCAAATTTGGTTTCTGTTCGCGTAGCCAGGCGCTGGCGCTGGTGCGCGCGGGACGCGTGCGCGTGAACGGACGCATCGTGCGCGATCCGGAAACGCCGACCGATGGCGCGCGCGACCGCGTCGCGGTCGACGGCGAAGAAGTCACGGCGCAGGAAAAAGTCTATCTCGCGCTGAACAAACCGCGCGGTTATGTGACCACGGCCAGCGACGAGCGCGGGCGAACCACGGTCTATGAGTTGCTCAAGCTCCCCGCGCAGGCGGCTGCGCCTGCGCATTGGCTTGCCCCGGTCGGCCGTCTCGACAAGGCCAGCGAGGGCCTGCTGCTGTTCACCAACGACAGCACATGGGCCGCACATCTGACCGACCCGGCCTCGCATCTGGACAAGACCTATCACGTGCAGATCGATACGCTGGCCGACGCGGAACTGCTCGCGCGCCTGATCGTCGGCATCGATGATGCGGGCGAACGACTGAGGTTGAAATCCGTGCGCGAATTGCGCCGCGGCGAGAAGAATTCCTGGCTGGAAATCGTCCTCGACGAAGGCCGCAACCGGCAGATCCGTCGCGTGCTCGCCGCATTCGGCATCGGCGTGTTGCGTCTCGTGCGCGTCGCGATCGGTCCGCTCGCGCTCGGCGATCTGGCCAAGGGCCAAACGCGCGCGCTGACCGCATCGGACATGCGGCGCCTGGCCGAAGCGATCGGTGTGAAGCGCGCCGTCCCGCCGGTCAGCGAATGACGCCGAGGGTGCGGCCGATCTTGACGAACGCCGCGACCGCGCGATCGATCTGCTCGTGCGTATGCGCCGCGCTCATCTGCGTACGGATGCGCGCCTGGCCCTTCGGTACGACCGGGAAGAAAAATCCGATCACGTAGATGCCCTCGTCCAGCAGTTGTTTGGCGAATTCCTGCGCGAGTTTGGCGTCGCCCAGCATGACCGGTGCAATCGGATGGGTGCCGGGGCGGATGTCGAAGCCCGCTTCGCTCATGCGCTTGCGGAAATACAGCGCGTTGTCGTTGACCTTGTCGCGCAGCGCGGTGCTCGAGGAAAGCATCTCGAACACCTTGATCGATGCGGCGACGAGCGGCGGCGGCAGCGTGTTCGAGAACAGGTACGGACGCGAGCGCTGGCGCAGCAGGTCGACGATTTCGCGGCGCCCGGTGGTGAAGCCGCCCGAGCCGCCGCCGAGCGCCTTGCCGAGCGTGGAAGTGAACACGTCAACCTCGCCCATCACACTGTGCAGTTCCGCAGAGCCGCGGCCGGTAGGGCCGACGAAGCCGGTCGCGTGCGAATCGTCGACCATCAGCATCGCGTTGTATTTCTTCTTCAACGCGACGATTTCGTCGAGTTTGGCGATGTAGCCGTCCATCGAGAACACGCCGTCGGTCGCGATCAGGCGCGTGCGCTTGCCCTGGGTTTCGGCAAGGTGCTTTTCGAGTTCGGCCATGTCGCCGTTCGCGTAGCGCCGACGCTCGGCCTTGCACAGGCGGATGCCGTCGATGATCGAGGCATGGTTGAGCGCATCCGAAATCACCGCATCTTCTTCGCCGAGAATCGTTTCGAACAGACCGCCGTTCGCGTCGAAGCACGAGGTGTACAGAATCGTGTCGTCGGTGCCGAAGAATTTCGCGATCGTCGCCTCGAGCTGCTTGTGCAGATCCTGCGTGCCGCAGATGAAGCGCACGCTGGCGAGGCCGAAGCCGTGCGTGTCGAGCGCGTCCTTCGCCGCCTGGATGATCTCGGCATTGTCGGCGAGGCCGAGGTAGTTGTTGGCGCAGAAGTTGAGTACCTCGCGGCCATCGCTCGTCCTGATCGAGGACGATTGCGGCGTCGCGATCACGCGTTCGGTCTTGTACAAGCCAGCGTCGCGGATCGATTCAAGTTCGGACTGCAGGCGGTTCTGGGCGGCGTAGGTCATGGCGGAATCCGGCGGAAAGCGCCATTGTCCGCGATTCGCGTGCGCAAGGATATTCTTCCGGATAAGATGCCGGTGCGGCGCGGATCGCATCTGCGCGCCATGCGGGGGGAATGCGATGAAAGGTCGGCTTCCGAAACAAGGCAAGCGCAGCGCGGCGGCACCTGCGGACGCTGTCTCGCCGTCATCGCCCACCGGCGGCCATCGCCTGCGCGACTGGCTGGTCGGCACGCTCGGCATGATGGCCGCGGCGCCCGTGATCGGCATTTTCACCGGCTTCCTGCTGCTGTTCGGCGGCATCTTTCTCGGCGTCGCCTGGCAGGCGGCGATGAAACCGCTGGTCGATATGCGTCAATACGCCGGGTTCAGCGCGTCCACGTCCGGGCACATCGTCGAAAGCTGGGCGGCGATCAACTTCGATCCGGCCAGCCTTCCCGCGGGCAAGTTGTACTGGGATCGAGCCAGCAAGATTTCACGTTGTACGGTCGTCGAATACAACGCGGGCGACTGGGGCACGCCGTTGCGCCGCGCGTTCTGCGGCATGCGCCTGCAGTTCAGCGACAACTTCCGCCTGAGCGACTGGGCCGAAGCGGTGCAGGAAGGCATTCCTTTCACGTTCCTGCGCGATGCGAGCGGCTTCGAGCTGCAGGAGGTGCGCATGAACCGCACGACCCTGGATTGGATCTCGCACCATCCGCCGCGCGACACGTTCATGATGAGCAAGCCGCCACCGGCCACCGCACTCGCGGCGCTGCGCGAACAGCTCGATCTGCCGGTCGATGTCGCGGTGTTGAGCTGGACCCATGCCGTGCCGGATTTTCCGCTGCGCTTCGATCCGCAGCGCCCGCAGGAGGCGATGCCGGCCCGCGTCGTCGAGGACAGCCGTGCCTGGAACCCGACCGCCGCGGTCCTCGCGCTGCTGCTTGCCATTCCGGGGTTCTGGGTCTGGCGCATGGGCGTGCGCGTCTTCTTTCCTGCCGAACCATCCCCGCTCGTCCTGTGGACACTCACGCTGCTGCCGTTGCTCGCGCTGCCGTGGTGGGGCGAGATGCTGCCGAAGCTCATCGCGCGCGCGAATCGCGACTGGGCGACGATCGCGAGCGACATGCTCGACGATGTCACCCGTGGCACGCGTCTCATTGCCAGTACGCCGGACGAGGCCGAATTCGCGCGCGGCGAGCGTCTCGTCTGGCGGCTCGACCAGGGCGCGTATGCGGAAACCTTCGGACGCATCCGCTATGCACGGCCCGAGCCTCCGCCGAAGTCCGCCGACGAGGCGATTGCCGCATTGCGTGCGCAGACCGCGGCGCAGGTGCGCGGGTTCGATTCGGCGCAGCGCGCAGCGTTGTTCCAGCGCCTGCGCGAGCAATACGATGCCAACCTGCAGAACGTGCAACGCCTGTTCACCACCGCTGCGGAGGACACCCTGCGCGACGCGGGCGTCGATGCCGCCGCGCACAAGGCGGCGAGGAAATTCCTCTTCTACGCCTCGGGCGGTACCTACTACGAGGATCAGCTCGACAGGATCGAGGCCGCCAGGGACGCGGCTAGCGCCGCGTCGCGGTGAATGCGCCGGGGGGGTATTTCGGCGCGCCGTCGTAGGGCGCGCGCAGCACGACCCGCCAGCCGCGCTCGCGCAACCTGCGCTGCGCAAGCGCGGTGATCCCGCCGCCGATCAGCGCGGTCCTGTCGCCGTGCTTGAATTCCGCGCGGTCGAAGAATTCGTCGACTTCGGCGGTCCAGCTCAGGCAATCGACCGGCAGCGGCAGCAGCAGCTTGCCGTCGCGCGTGACGTAGACGAGCGCGGCGCCGGCGATCACGAGCTTGCCATGGCGCGCGTCGCGCGGGTACTTGCGGATCTGCGACAGCGCGTTGACCAGGTAGCGCCCCTCGACCTCGCCGTGCGTCACCGTGCCGAGTTCGAGCAATTCGTTGCAACCGGCATCCGGCGCCAGCGCGACGAGCGAGTCGGCGAGTTGGGTGCGCATCGTGTCGCTGAAACCACCGCGTCTGAGGAACTGGCGGATGCCGAACTCGTCGCTGCACACCGAAGCGAGCTGCTTCTCGTTGCGCTCGCGGATCTGCTCGGGCGTGTGGTTCAGCACATATTCGTTGACCATTCCCGAATCGGCGATCACGTCCGCGGCGGTGCCGCCGATGGTGGCCAGCGCCTGACCGGCGGAAAAGTTGCCCCAGACCGCGGCCCAGGCGAGCGAGTCCAGGCGTTCGACGATGTAAGGGTTCGAGGTGTTCGGATCGAAACCCAGACGCCTGGCGATATCGTTGCGCGACGAGTTGTACTTGAGATAGCGCTTGACCTCGCGCCCGGCATCGCGGCCGGCGCGCGCGTACCAGGCCTTGCTCGGCTTCTCCACTTGCTCGGGCGCGGCGGGAGTGCTCTGCGCCTCGTCGCCGCCCATCGGCGGCCCGTCGACGCTGACGTAGCCTTGCGCGGCAGCCTCGCGCTGCTGCGCATCGGCATTCGCGCGCGCGGCGGCATCGGGCGGCGCATCACGCCCGGCAGTCATCGGGCCGTTAGGCGCGCGGAATGGATCACCCTTGTTTTCCATGATGCGCGCGGAACGGTCGCTGACGCTTTGCGCGCGGTTGGCCCACATGCCGATCTGCTTCTTGAAGTAGCGAACGACACCCATCGGCAGGCCGACGATCGAATCGACTGGATGGCGGATCACGTTGACGATCGTCGCGCCGGTCCTTCTGCCGCGTTCGGCCAGCGCGTGGCCGAACGCGCCGCTGCGCGTGGCCTGGTCCAGCGCCTCGATCGCCGGAATCTCGCTGACGCGGATCGCGAGCATCTGCGCACTGTCGGCCGTGAGCGAGCCGTACTTCGTGGTGATCGAGAAGCGCGCCATGTAGCCGGCGAGCTGCGTTTTCGGATCGACCGTGAAGTTCGGCCCGCTCAGCAGCGCCGGTTCGGCAACCGCGGCGGAATCGAGCACGGGCTCGGATTCGTAGCCGCACTCGCGCACGCACGCGGGCACGTCGCGCGCGACGGACGCGCGTGGCGACAGCGCGGCCAACAGGAACAGGACCGGCAGCAGTTTCACGGATGCCGGAATGGTGCGGGTGGCGGGATGAACTGCCGGCATACGCATGCGTCCGCGTTCATGCCGGCGTCGACGCAACGACGGTGCGTCTTTTCCGCCGTTGCGGCGACCGCCGTACGTTTCAATTCCAGGAGCAGACGACCTTGCCGCAGGCGCCGGCATCCATCAGCTCGAAGCCGCGCCGGAAGTCGTCGATGTGGATCTGGTGGGTGAGCACCTTCTGCAGCGGGAATCCGGTCAGCAGCATCTGGGTCATCTTGTACCAGGTCTCGTACATGCGCCGGCCATAGATGCCGTGCAGGACGAGGCCCTTGAAGATGACCTTGTCCCAGTTGATGCCGGCGCCGTTCGGCATGATGCCGAGCATCGCGATCTTGCCGCCGTGGTACATGCAGTCGAGCATGTCGCCGAATGCGCGCGGGTTGCCGCTCATCTCCATGCCGACGTCAAAGCCTTCCATGTGCAGGTCGGCCATGACGTCTTTCAGCGACTGCTTGGACACGTTGACCACCCGCGTCGCACCCATGTCGGCGGCGAGTTTCAATCGATAGTCGTTGACGTCGGTGACGACGACGTTGCGCGCGCCGACGTGCTTGGCGATGCCCGCGGCGATGATGCCGATCGGGCCGGCGCCGGTGATCAGCACGTCCTCGCCGATCAGGTCGAACTCGAGCGCGCAGTGCGCGGCATTGCCGTACGGGTCGAAGAACGCGGCGAGTTCGGACGGAATCTGGTCCGGCACCGGCCACAGGTTCGATGCCGGCATCGCGATGTATTCGGCGAACGCGCCGTTGCGGTTCACGCCGATGCCGATCGTGTGCGGGCACAGGTGCTGCTTGCCCGCACGGCAGTTGCGGCAGACGCCGCAGACGATGTGGCCTTCGGCCGAGACGCGCTGGCCGATCGTGTAGCCACGCACGCCGGGGCCCATGTCGACGATGCGGCCGACGAATTCGTGGCCGATGACCAGGCCCGGCTTGATCGTGCGCTGCGACCACTCGTCCCATTTGTAGATGTGCAGGTCGGTGCCGCAGATAGCGGTCTTTTCGAGCTTGACCAGCACCTCGTTCGGGCCGATCTCGGGCATCGGCACTTGCTCCATCCAGATGCCTTTGCCGGCTTCGCGCTTGACCAGCGCCTTCATCATTGCTTGCGACATGGGTGTGTCCTGAATGGAGTGCGTGATTATACCGCGCGCGCCATCAACTCACGGCTTTCGTGCCTTGCAGTTTGGCCAGATTGCGGTCGAACGTATGCCGCACGGCGCCGCCACGCCGGACGGCGAAGCCGCCTCCGGTTCATCGACTGCATTGACCAGCACGCCGCGGCCCTTGCGCGTGCAGCGCACCTTGCCGCCAGGGCGGATGCCGAGTGCGCGCCGGATGCCCCGACGGCACGGTGATCCGGCCCTTCTGTGTGACGTTCGCGGTTTGCGTGAGGTAATACTTCAAAAAGTATTATGCGAATGATGCACCGATGGCACGCTGCGGACGATATCGGCTCATGTGTAGACTACCCGGGCCCGGTCGCGGCGACTGACGGGCAGGGCTGCGATCAAGGCAGCCAACCGCAAGGATGGAGATCGGACAACCATGCAAATCGCGCTTAAGCAGTTCGCTGACGTCTGAGCCAGCGCAGCACGACCGTCATGGCTGCAGATCACCGCCCGCTCGCCATCTTCCTCATGGGCCCGACCGCCTCGGGCAAGACCGCGCTCGCCCTGCGTCTGGCGCAGCGTTTCGACGTGGAACTGGTCAGCGTCGATTCGGCGCTGGTTTATCGTGGCATGGACATCGGCGCGGCGAAGCCGGACGCGGATACCTTGGCACGCTGCCCGCATCGGCTGATCGACATACGCGATCCGGCGCAGACCTATTCGGCGGCCGAGTTCCGCGTCGATGCGCTGCGCGAGATGGCGGCAATCACTGCCGCGGGAAAGACGCCGCTGCTGGTCGGTGGCACCGGCCTGTATTTCCGTGCGCTGCAGTACGGGCTGTCGGACCTTCCCGAAGCCGACGCCGCTTTGCGCGAGCGGTTTGCGCGGGAGGCGAGGGATCTGGGCTGGCCGGCCCTGCACGCGCGCCTGGCCGCGCTCGATCCGCCGGCCGCGACACGCATCCGTTCGGGCGACACGCAGCGCATCCAGCGCGCGCTCGAGGTCATCGAGTTGACCGGCAAGCCTCTCTCCCGGCAGCAGGGCGGATTGCGTGAGCGTTTCGCGTATCGGGTGCTCAAGCTCGTGCTGATGCCCGAGGATCGCGCGGTTCTGCACGCACGCATCGCCGAGCGCCTCGATGCGATGTTCGCGCAGGGGTTTCTCGACGAGGTACGCCGCTTGCGCGCGCGTGGCGGCCCCGGATCGAGTCCGTGGCAGGCGCTGCACCCCGATCTCGCCTCGATGCGTGCGGTCGGCTATCGTCAGGTCTGGCAGCATCTCGACGGCGCATACGATCTGGCCGAATGCCGCGAACGCGCGATCCACGCCACGCGTCAGCTCGCCAAGCGCCAGATCACCTGGTTCCGCTCCGATCGCGACGCGGTTGCGATCGATCCGTTCGATCCCGGACATGCTGTGCGGGCGGAGCGGCTCGCCGCCGATTTCCTGCGCTCGTAGGGCGCGCTATTTGCCCGTCATTCCGGGCCGGCGAAGCGGAATCCGGCACCCAGTTGTTGGTTCTCCGGCACGAGAGCAAGAACGGGTTGGCCAGCCCTTCTGCCGTTGAAAGCCCGTCCTCGCGGGAACGCCTCCAGGGGCACGCTGTTCGGAAAATCTCCGCGGACTTGTTAATTTGTTGAAAAGGTATAGAATTTCACCATCTTGAGCCGAAGCGCTGCGACCATATTTTCCTTGGGTCGCCGCTTTTTGTCGGTTCGTACAAGTTGGTAAGAAAGCAAGGAGAAGAAGAATGTCCAAGGGTCAGTCGTTGCAGGATCCGTTCCTGAATGCGTTGCGCCGCGAGCGCGTTCCGGTGTCGATCTATCTGGTCAATGGCATCAAGCTGCAGGGGACGGTCGAGTCATTCGACCAGTTCGTCGTGCTGCTGCGCAATACCGTCAGCCAGATGGTCTACAAGCACGCCATTTCGACGATCGTGCCGAGCCGCAACGTGCGCATCGGCGGCGATCAGGCGCATGGCGGGACCGAGACGGACGCTGCGGAAGGATAAATCCTCCTGTTCGAACGTTCGCGCAAAGGTGAACGCGCGCTGCTGCTGCAGCCGCGCTGGGTGGGAGATCCCGCCGCTTCCCGCAATGTCGATGAGGCCGACGAGTTCGGCGAACTCGCGCGTTCGGCCGGCGCAACCGTGGTCGGCAGTCTCGGCGCGCGCATCGACAAGCCGAATCCGAAGTTCTTCGTCGGCACCGGCAAGGCCGAGGAGCTGAAAGCACAGCGAGCCGCGCTGGACGCCGATCTGATCCTGGTCAATCACGCGCTCTCGCCCGTACAGGAGCGCAATCTGGAAAGGTATGCCGAGTGCCGCGTCGTCGACCGCACCGGCCTCATCCTCGACATCTTCGCCCAGCGTGCGCGCTCGCACGAGGGCAAACTGCAGGTCGAGCTCGCCCAGCTCAAGCACATGTCGACACGACTGGTGCGCGGCTGGACCCACCTGGAGCGCCAGCGCGGCGGTGCGATCGGCCTGCGCGGTCCCGGCGAAACCCAGCTCGAACTCGACCGCCGCCTGCTCGCCGCGCGCATGAAGCAGCTCGAACAGCGTCTGGAAAAGGTCGAGATCCAGCGCAACACGGCCAAGCGCGCACGCCAGCGCAATTCGGTGCCGACGGCGGCGCTGGTCGGCTATACGAACGCCGGCAAGTCGACACTGTTCAACACGATCACCGGCGCCGGCGTCTACGCGGCCGACCAGTTGTTCGCGACGCTGGACCCTACGCTGCGCCGCATTGACGGTCTCGCCTGCGGGCCGGTGCTGCTCGCCGATACGGTCGGGTTCATCCGCGATCTGCCGCACGATCTCGTCGCCGCGTTCAAATCCACTCTGTCGGAGACGCGCGAGGCGGACATCTTGCTGCACGTGGTCGATGCGGCCGATCCCGAGCGCGACCGCTGCATCGAGGAAGTGCAGCGCGTGCTCGAGGAAATCGGTGCACAGGACGTGCCGCAGATTTTCGTCTACAACAAGATTGATTTGCTGGCCACCGCCGATGACGGCGAAGATCAAGGCGCATCCGATCCCGTCCGCACGTCCCAACAGAAGCAGACTGCTCCGCGCCTCGATCGCCTCGATGGCGGGCGGACCGCGCGCGCCTGGGTGTCCGCGGTCACCGGTGCGGGCATCGATCTGCTGCGCGACGCGTTGACGACGGCGCTGCAGCACGATCGCGTGCACGGCTGGCTTGCGTTGCCGGACCATGCCGGACGCCTGCGTGCGCGCTTGATCGCGGCGGGCTTCGTCCGCGCGGAGCGCCCGGCCGAGTGCGGTTGGGAAGTCCGGATCGATGCGCCGCGCGCGTTGATCGAGCCGTTGTTCGGCTTGCCGGACGGCGAAGGCGAGTGGCTGCGCGCGCAGATCGCATCGGGTATCGACGACGATACGGCACCGCCGGCCCATGGCGAAGACCCCCGGCGGAAAGCCGGCGGCGAGTTGTGGCTGCCGCACTGAATCGCCGCCAACGTTTGACCTTTGACTTTTGACCCGTACAATTCCAAGGCAACCGCTGGTTGAATTCCGGTTGCCTATCGGAGACCAAGATGGCCTGGAACGAACCTGGCAGCGGCAACCGCGATCCCTGGAAACGCAAGAACGACTCGAACGAATTCGAGGCATTCCTGCGCAAGCTGCGCGAAGGCCTGGGCGGCCTGTTCGGCGGCGGCAACGGCGGTAGCGGCGGCGCCTCGTCTTCGCCGCCGTTCGGCGGCATCCTGCTCGGCATCGTCGCGCTGATGATGGTCTGGGCCGTGTTCGACAGCTGGGTTTCGATCGACGCGCAGCGCGTCGGTGTCGTCCTGCGTTTCGGCAAGTTCGATCGCATCATGCGCAGCGGCCTCAACCTCAAGTGGCCTGCGCCGATCGAGCGTGTGATCAAGGTCGAGACGATCAGCCGGCAGACCGCCGACGAAGTGCGCATGCTCACGAAGGACGAGAACATCGTCCAGATCAACTTTACCGTGCAGTATCAAGTCGTCGACGCGCAGAAATACCTGTTTTCGGCGACCGCGGTCGACGACACGCTCAAGCAGGCCGCGGAAAGCGCGGTGCGTCAGGTGATCGGCTCCAGCGACATGGACCAGATCCTGTCCAGCCACGGCGCCGACATCGTCGGTGAGACGAAAAAGGTGCTGCAGGGCACGCTGGACGGTTATGCAGTCGGACTCAACGTCAACGAGATCAATTTCCAGAACTTCGCTCCGCCGCACGAGGTCAAGGAAGCCTTCGACGACGTCAACAACGCGAGCAACAACCAGAAGCAGGCGATCAACGATGCGCAGGCCTATGCGGCGAAGGTCGTGCCGATCGCGCGCGGTGACGCGGCGAGGATTCTCGCCGAGGCCGAGGGCTACAAGAGCGCGCAGATCGCGAAGGCGACCGGCGATGCACAGCGCTTCAGTCTGATCGAGGCGCAGTACCGCGCCGCACCCGAGGTGACGCGCAAGCGCCTGTACCTCGAGACGATGCAACAGGTGCTCGGACACAGCCAGAAGGTGGTCGATTCGGGCAACGGCAAGAACATCCTCTATCTGCCGCTGGACAAGATGAAGGCTGATGCGGCGGCCGCCGCCGCTGCTGCGACGGGAGCCGCGCAATGAAACTGATCACTCCAGTCCTGGCTCTGCTCCTCGTCGTGCTCGCGGTCAACTCCGCATTCGTCGTCAAGGAAGGCGAGAGCGCGCTCGTCACCCAGTTCGGTCGCATCCAGGGTGATGGCGGCAACGCCAGCCCCGACTATGCGCCTGGTCTGCATTTCAAGATTCCGCTGATCCAGGACGTGGTGCGCTTCGACCGGCGCATGCTCAATCTCGAAGCCAAGCCGGAACGCTACTTCGACTCGGGCAAGAATCCGGTCAATGTCGACTTCTACGTGAAGTGGCAGATCGAGAACCCGGCGCTGTACTACCGCTCGTTCGGCGCGGACTCGTTCCAGAGCCAGGCGAACAGCCGGCTGACCCCGATCATCAAGGATCCTCTGCGTTTCGAGTTCAACTCGCACACCTTGTCCGACCTGATTGCGAGCGCGCGTTCGGACATCACCGAGCGCGTGCGCGACCAGGCGAACAAGGCGGCCGTGGGTCTCGGCATCCACGTCGTCGACGTGCGCATCAAGCGCATCGAGTTCCCCGACGAAGTGCTGGCCTCGGTGTACAAGCGCATGAGTTCCGAGCGCGCGCGCCTTGCCAACGACCTGCGTTCGACTGGCTCCGAACAGGCGGCGAAGATCACCGCCGACGCCGATCGCCAGGTGCAGATCATCAAAGCCGAGGCCGAGCGCGATGCGCAGGTCAAGCGCGGTGAAGGCGACGCCAAGGCGACCGAGGTCTACGCGGCGGCCTATGGCAGGAATCCCGACTTCTACGCGCTGTATCGTTCGCTCGACGCCTACCGCAGTGCGTTCGGCAGCGGCGACGTGATCGTGCTCGATCCGAAGTCGGAGTTCATGAAGTACTTCGGCGAAAGCAAGGGCGAAGGCGGCAAATAGCACATGCCGGCGCCCGCCGGCATTCCATCTTTCTTTGCTCTTCGCGCAGGGCGAAACGGGCAAGATGTAGAGCGAGAACGAACCATGGGCAAGTCAGTCGTAATCCTCGGCGCGCAGTGGGGCGACGAAGGCAAGGGCAAGATCGTCGATCTGCTGACCGAGCGCGTCGGCGCGGTCGCGCGTTTCCAGGGCGGCCACAACGCCGGCCACACGCTCGTGATCAAGGGCAAGAAGACCGTGCTGCACCTGATCCCGTCAGGCATCCTGCGCGAAGGAACGTTGTGCCTGATCGGCAACGGCGTCGTGCTCTCGCCTGCGGCGCTGAAGACCGAGATCGACGAGCTCGAGGCGAACGGCGTCGAGGTGCGCTCGCGCCTGAAGATCAGCCCGGCGACGCCGCTGATCATGCCCTACCACATCGCCGTCGACCAGGCGCGCGAAAAGGCCGCGGGCAAGTCGGCGATCGGCACGACCGGGCGCGGCATCGGCCCGGCCTACGAGGACAAGGTCGCGCGCCGCAGCGTACGCGTCGCCGATCTGATGTATCCGTCGGAGCTGCCGGAAAAGCTGCGCAGCGCGGTCGACTACCACAATTTCATTTTGACCCAGTGGCTCAAGGCCGACGCGGTCGACTACCAGAAGGTACTCGATGACGCGCTCGCGTTCGGCGAATACTTGAAGCCGATGATCGACGACGTCGCCACGCTGCTCTACGACGCGCGCCGCCGCGGCGAGCACATCATGTACGAAGGCGCGCAGGGCGCGCTGCTCGACATCGACCACGGCACCTATCCCTACGTCACCTCGTCGAACACGACGATCGGCGGTGCGCTCGCCGGCACCGGCGTCGGCGCCTGCGACATCGACTACGTGCTCGGCATCTGCAAGGCTTACGCGACGCGCGTCGGCGGTGGCCCGTTCCCGACCGAACTCCACGACGAGATGGGCGAGCGCCTGCGCCGCGTCGGCAACGAGTTCGGCGCGAGCACCGGGCGTCCGCGCCGCTGCGGCTGGATCGACCTCGTCGCCTTGAAGCGCGCCACGCAGATCAACGCGATCAACGGCCTCGCGATCACCAAGCTCGACGTGCTCGACGGCCTGCCCAGCGTCAAGGTCTGCATCGCCTACGAATACCGCGGCAAGCGCCGCGAACTCGCGCCGCTCGACGCCGACGGCTGGGAGGAGTGCAAGCCCGTCTACCTCGAATTCCCCGGCTGGGACGAACCGACCGGCGGCGTGCGCGACTGGAACAAGCTGCCGGCCGCCGCGCGCGCCTACCTGCGTGCGGTCGAGGAACTGTCGGGCTGCCATCTCGCCCTCGTTGCCACGGGAGCGGACCGCGAAGACACGATCGTGCTGCGCGATCCGTTCGCCTAGGGCCGTCGAACCTGCGGCGAATGCAGGGGCTGGCCGGATTTCTCGCCGCCGACGCGAGTGGATCGGGACGGGTCAGGGCCGGACCCGCGCGCGCCGCTGCGGTCGCCGCTTGCGTGCTGCGGCGAGCATCAGACCAATCGCGAGCGCCGCGAGCGCCCAAGCCGCGAGTGCTGGTGCCGGTACCGCGATGCCGCTCGGTGCGGCGAGCACCGTGATGGCGAGGGCGGCACTCGTGCTCGCCGCGTTGTTTGCATCGCCCGCATAGCTCGCAATGAGGCTGTGCGCACCGACCGCGAGCGCGGAGGTGACGAACGTCGCGCGGCCGCTGGCATCGAGTGCGGCGCCGCCGATCGTTGCGCCGTTGTCGGTGAAGGTGACGTTGCCGGTTGCCGCGGCGGGCAGGGCTTGTGCGCTGCCGGTCGTCGACGTGGGCGCATTGGCGGCAACGCTTGCCGTCAACGTCAGCGCTTGCCCCGCGGTCACCGGATTCGGTGAAGCGGTCAGGGCGGTGGTCGTCGGCGTGATCACGGCGGCGGCAGCCAGGATCGTGAACGCGCTGCTGTCGCTAGAGGCAAGAAATTGGCTGGAGCCGGCGAAGTTCGCGCGCAGCGTGACCTGGCCGATTTGCGTGCTGGGCAGCGCGATCGCGCAGCTTGCCACGCCGTTCGCATCGGTGCTGCCCACGCACGATTGCGTGCCGAGCGTGAACGTCACGCTCTGGCCGGACAGCCGCACCAGCGGGTTGGCCGACAGGTCGATCAACACGGCCTTGACCGCTATGCTCTGCCCCGCCGTGCCGCCAAGCAGACTCGGATTGAGCGAGAGCGAGGTCACATGCGACCCGTTGGCCCAAGCCACTTTGGCGACGTTGGAGACCAACGTCGTCCCCCCGCTGATGGCGATTGACGCAGCAACACGGTCGTCGCCCGCATGGACTCCGTTGAAGGCGAATGTCGCAACGCCGTACTGGTCGGCGCGCACCATTCGAGCTTGCGAGTTGGCGCCGCTGACCTGGAAGTAGACCGGCGTGCCGGCAGTCACGGTTGCGTTCTGCAACCGCGTGGTGAAGGTCTGTGTCGTGCCCTGTGCGGGATTCGGCGACACTGTCGACGGGCTCAGTGTCAGCAGTGCCGGATTGAGTTTCAACGGGCAACTGCCGTCGGCATTGGTGATTTTGTACACCGTGGTGACCATGCCGGCATACAGGCAGCCGTCCGGGCCGAGCAGATCGACCGTGGCGAAAGCGTTGTTCACCAGCATCGCCTTCGCGCTGATCGGCGTGGTCGTGGCATCGTAGATCTTGATGCCGGCCGGCAGACCGCCGGCGATCGCCTGCGTGCCGGCGACCAATGTCGCCGCATCGCCGTTCGTTCCGGTGCCGAGCGCAACGATGTCGAGCGCAGGTGAGACCACGCCGTTGAGTTGGGTGCGCAGGCCGGGGGTGGTCGCGGCGGTGCCGGCGATCTTCGACAAGCCTGTGCCGAGGTAATCGATCGCGTACAGCGTGCCGCCGGGCGCAAAGGCGAGCCCGCCATTGGTGCCGGAAGTCGTCGCGTACACGGTTGTCGCCGGCGTTGCGCTGCCCGGACTGGCGATGCGCCAGATCGACGGATTGTCCGAACCGCCACCGCCGCAGGAATCGTCGACGAACAGATCGCCACTTGCCGGATCGGTCGTGAGGAAACTCGCGCAGGTGATCGAAGAAGCGACTGTGCGCACCAGCGCACCATTGGCCGGATTGACCTCAAGGACCGCGCCGGTGAGGAAGTTGCCGGTCGTCGCGATCTGCGCGGCGTAGAACTTGCCGTCCTTGCCGAAGGTGAGGCCCGCCAGCAGCGGCCCGAGCGGGGTCGAGGTGAGCAGGGTGCCCGCGCCGGCGACGCCGCCGCCGGGCGG
>JAFEFS010000083.1 GCA_018240465.1 Pseudomonadota bacterium | reverse complement strand
AGGCGCAGGCGATGACCAAAGGCCCGGTTTCGCTCGCCATTTCCGGCCGCGGCAAGGGCTGGGACCTGGGCTTCGCCTTCGGCAGCTTCACGATCTCGCGGCCGGGGGCGAATGCGGATGCGGATGAGGAGTGAGCAGGACCCGCACTGCTATACTTCAGGCACGTCCGTCGTCATCTGTCCATCCAAATGCTTCCCTCACAGGCACTTGCCCAGCAGCGCGACGCCGTTCGCGCAACGATTGCGCGCTTCCGAGTCGCCAATCCGAGGGTTTTCGGCTCGGTGCTTCGCGGCGCTGACCGCGATGGCAGCGATCTCGATTTGCTTGTTGACGCTTTGCCTGGCGTGACGTTGTTCGAGCTCGGCGGCTTGCAGGAGGAACTGCAGCAGTTGTTGGGTGTCCGGGTGGACCTGTTGACGCCCGGCGAGATCTCGCGCGAGTTCCGCGAGCGGGTGCTGTCGGAAGCGCGTCCGCTGTGACCGGCTCGCGCGCTCCTGCGTTGCTGGCGCAGATCGAAGAAGCCGCGCAAGATATCCGTGAATACTTGGCCGGGATGACGCGCGACGACTTTCTGGCCGATAAACGCACGAAGCAAGCGGTAGTTCTGAACCTCATCATCATCGGCGAAACCGCGGCGAAACTCATTGCCATGGAACCGGCATTCGTCGCACTCCATGCCGATATTCCATGGCAACGCATGCGTGGAATGCGCAACCGTGTCGCTCATGGCTATTTCGATGTCGATTTCCAGATCGTCTGGGAGACGTACGCACCGACATCCCCGATTTGCTTCAGCGCATTGAAGATCTGCGGAGCAAATAGCGAGAGCGCATCAAGGCTTGGCCGTACATGGGAATCGACGGTAAAGGCAGGCTTTCCCCGATTTCGGGGCGGCACGAAGCAGATTCCTGGCGCGATTCAATGCGTGTCCTTCTCCGACTGGATCGTCTCCAGCAGCGCGATCTGCAGGCGCGAGTGCAGTTTGACCAGGGTGCGCCACAGCAACGCGAGCACGAGCGCACCGCCGACCAGCACGGCGACGAGCAGTTCGGCCGGCGGCAGGATCGAGGATGACAGTGCGCAGACCAGCAGCAGCATCGCCGCGGTCGTCGCCAGCGGCAGCACTTCGGCGACGATGCGCCGCGCCGCCTGGCTGCGGCGGCCGCTGCCGCGCACGCTGACCTCGGCGAGCATCATCGCCAGCGCCTTGAGCTTGCGGTAGGCGGCGATCAGGAACGGCAGCGAGACGAGCAGCGCCGCGCCCCAGATCAGCGTGTGCTCGATCGCGCGGTTCGCGATCCACGCGGACAGGTCGAGCGAGCGCGAGGAGGCGAGGTAGGCGCCGCCGCCGAAGATCGCCGCGACCAGGCAGAAATTGACGAACGCCTGCAGCAGGATGCGCCGCACCATCGCCGCGATCACCGCGCGGTCGCCGTCGAAACGCAGGCCCTGCAGCCATTCGGTATACATGTGCAGGATGCGGCGGAATCCGCCCGGTGCCGCATGCGTGAGCCGGCGCGCGAGCGGATCGGCCCAGCGGATCAGGTACGGCGTCAGCAGCGTGGTCAGCGCCGATACCGCGACCGCAACCGGATAGAGGAAGTCGCTGGTGACCTTCAGCGTCGCGCCGAGCGTGGCGATGATGAAGGAGAATTCGCCGATCTGCGCCAGGCTCATGCCGATGCGCATCGAGTCGCGCCCGCTCTGGCCGGCGGCGAAGGAACCGAACGTGCGCGCGAGGGTCTTGCCGAGCACGATCGCGAGCGTGATCAGGGTGATCGGCCAGGCGTAGTCGATCAGCACGCGCGGGTCGAGAAGCAGGCCGATGGTGACGAAGAACACCGCCGAAAACATGTCGCGGATCGGTTCGATCAGGTGCTCGATGCGGCGCAGCGACTTCGCCTCGGCGATGATCACGCCGATCGTGAACGCGCCGAGCGCGACCGAATAGCCGAGCTTGATCACGACCAGGCAGAAGCCGAACAAGAGGCCGAGCACGCCGACCAGCAGCATCTCGTTGCGCCCGACGCGGGCGATGAAGTCGAGCAGGCGCGGCACGGTGAGGATGCCCACGACGAGCGAGGCGACGAGGAACACGGTCAGCTTGCCGAACGTGGACAACACTTCGCCCGCGTCGACGTTGCCGGTCTTGGCCACGCTGGAGAGCAGCGCGACCATGCAGATCGCGAGCACGTCCTCGATGATGAGGATGCCGAACACGGTCTGCGCGAACTTTTCGCGGCGCAGGCCGAGTTCGTCCAGCGCCTTGATCGTGATCGTGGTCGAGGAGATCGACAGCATCGCGCCGAGGAACAGCGCGTCCATGTTGCGCCAGCCGAAGGCGAGGCCGATCTCGTAGCCGAGCCAGATCATGGTGACGATGCCGACCAGCGCGGCGATCAGCGCGGTCGCGCCGACCTGGCGCAGGCGCTTGAGCGAGAATTCCAGGCCGAGCGAGAACAGCAGGAAGACGACGCCGAGCTCGCCCAGCGTGCGCGTGGATTCCTCGTCGGTGATCAGCGCGTAGGGCGGCGTGTGCGGGCCGATCAGCACGCCGGCGACGATGTAGCCGAGCACGACCGGCTGGCGCAGCAGGTGGAAGACGATCGTCACCACGCCGGCGGTCAGCATGATGATGGCGAGGTCGTGGATGAAGGCGATCGTGTGCATGCGCTTGCGTTTCCGGAGTGCCCGCATCTTCGCGGATCGGATGGCGCCAGGCAATGCGCGATTGGCGGAAGGCGCCTGCCGCGCAACCCCGCCGCTGCGGTTAAAATGCACGCCGTCCCTTCTACCCCGCAGCAGGAATCGCGCATGGCCATACTCCGCATGACTTCACTCGACCTCGCAGGCAAGCGCGTGCTGATCCGCGAGGATTTGAACGTGCCGCTCAAGGACGGCAAGGTCGCCGCCAGCCAGCGCCTCGAAGCCGCGCTGCCGACGATCAAGCTCGCGCGCGACGCGGGCGCGCGCGTGCTGGTCATGTCCCATCTCGGCCGGCCGAAGGAAGGCCATTTCAGCGAGCACGAATCGCTGGCGCCGGTCGCGGCGTGGCTCGGCAACGCGCTCGGCAAGCCGGTGCGCCTGGTGCGCGACTATCTGGGCGGCGAGACGGTGGACGTCGATCCGGGCGAGGTCGTGCTGCTCGAAAACTGCCGCTTCAACGTCGGCGAGGAAAAGGACGATGCCGCGCTGGCCGGGCGCTACGCGATGTTGTGCGAGATTTTCGTCATGGACGCGTTCGGCACCGCGCATCGCGCGCAGGCGTCGACCCACGGCGTGATCCGCCGCGCCCATGTCGCCTGCGGCGGGCCGCTGCTGATGGCCGAGCTCGATGCGCTCGGCAAGGCGCTCGAACATCCCAGGCGTCCGCTGCTCGCGATCGTCGCCGGCTCGAAGGTGTCGACCAAGCTCGAGCTGCTGCAGAGCCTGATCGCGAAGGTGGACCAGCTCATCGTCGGCGGCGGCATCGCCAATACCTTCATCGCGGCGGCAGGCCATGCCGTGGGCAAGTCGCTGTACGAGGCCGACCTGATCCCGCTCGCGCGCAAGATCATCGCCGACGCCAGGGCGCGCGGCGCCGAAGTGCCGATTCCCGAGGATGTCGTCGTCGCGCCCGAGTTCAAGGCCGATGCGCCGGCGAAGGTGAAGCCGGTTGCCGAAGTGGGCGCGGACGACATGATCCTCGACATCGGGCCTGCGACCGCGCAGCGCTACGCCGCGCTGATCGACAAGGCCGGCAGCGTGGTCTGGAACGGCCCGGTCGGCGTGTTCGAGTTCGACGCGTTCGGCCGCGGCACCGAGACGATCGCGCAGGCGATCTTCCGTTCCAGCGCGTTCTCGATCGCCGGCGGCGGCGACACGCTGGCCGCGGTCGAGAAGTACGCCGTGGCCGACGGCATTTCCTACATCTCCACCGGCGGCGGCGCGTTCCTCGAATTCCTCGAAGGCAAGGAGCTGCCGGCGGTGGCGGCGCTGAAAGCGCGCGCATGACTTTGTCCGGCGGAGAAACCCGGCTCGCGCTGTTCGATCTCGACGGCACGCTGATCGATTCGGAGATCGGCATCCTCGCCTCGATCGAGTACGCGCTGACCCGGCTCGGCGCGGCGGTTCCGTCGCGCGCCGAGTTGCGGCGCTGGATCGGACCGCCGCTGCGCGCCACCTTTCCGCTCGTGCTCGGCGACGATGCCGCGTTGATCGAGCGCGCGGTGGCGCTGTACCGCGAGCACTTCGGCGCGATCGGCTGGCGCGAATACGTCATCTATCCGGGCATCGCCGAGACAGTCGAAGCGCTGGCGCGCGGCGGCGTCAGGCTCGCCGTGGTCACTTCCAAGGTGGATCTCTACGCCGGCAAGATCGTCGCCAGCCTGCCGTTCGGCGCGCATTTCGCGAAGGTCTACGCGGTCGGCGGCGGCAGCGCGCACAGTGAGAAGGCGGCGATGATCGCGAATGCGCTGGCCGAGTCCGGCATCGCGGCAGGCGCGGCGGCGATGATCGGCGACCGCCATTTCGACGTCGAGGGCGCGCTCGCGAACGGGGTGCGCGCGATCGGCGTGAGCTGGGGTTTCGGCGACCGCGCGGAACTCGCCGCCGCGGGCGCGCACGCGATCGCCGCATCGCCGCGCGAACTCGTCGCGCTGCTCGATCGCGCCGCCGCGTGCGCACTAACCGGCTGACTGCAAGAATGCCGTAACACCGGATCGGCGATGATGCGGACAACTTCCCGACGAGATTTCGACGTGATCCAAACCGGGCCCATCGTCATCGGCTGGCGCGAATGGCTGGCGCTGCCCGCGCTCGGCATCGCGGCGATCAAGGCCAAGGTCGACACCGGCGCGCGCACGTCCTCGCTGCATGTCGACGCACTGGTCGCCGACGAGCGCGACGGCGTCACCTGGCTGCACTTCAGCGTTGCCGCAGGAGGGCGCGGGCATGCCGCGCGCGTGCAATGCGCGGCGCCTGCGGCCGCGCGCCGCACCGTCACCGATTCCGGCGGCCACCAGACCTTGCGCTGGTTCATCCGCACGCCGGTCGTGCTCGGCGGCGCCAGCCTCGATGCCGAGATCAACCTGACCGATCGCCGCGACATGCTGTTTCCGATGTTGCTCGGCCGCAGCGCGCTGGGCGATCATTTCGCCGTCGATCCGGTGTCCTCGTATCGCTGCGGGCGAGGTGGAGGGCGTCGTGAGTTGCGTTGAAGCGCAGTGCGCGCCCGCCGCGACGGGCGTGCACGCCGCAGCGGATACCGGGAAGCCCGTCAGTCACTGCCGCCAATGAAAATAGCCATCCTCTCGCGCAACGCCAAACTCTATTCGACGACCAGTCTCGTCGCCGCGGCGCGCAAGCGCGGACATCGCGTGCACGTGCTCGATCCGCTGCGCTGCTACATGCGCATCGAGCCGGGCAAGTTCCTCATGCGCTACAAGAGCCGGCCGCTCATCGGCATCGATGCGGTGATCCCGCGCATCGGCAACTCGATCACGTTCTATGGCACGGCGGTGCTGCGCCAGTTCGAGATGATGGGCGTGTACACGCCGAACTCGTCCGACGCGGTGCTGCGCGCGCGCGACAAGCTGCGCTCGCTGCAACTGCTCGCGCGCGAGCACATCGGCCTGCCGGCGACCGTGTTCGGCGACAATCCGGACGACACGTCCGATCTGCTCGCCCTGCTCGGCGACGCGCCGCACGTGATCAAGCTCAACGAGGGCGCGCAGGGGCAGGGCGTGCTCCTCGCCGAGAAGCGCAGCGCATCGCAGGGCATGATCGAGGCGTTCCGCGGCCTCTACGCGAACTTCCTCGTGCAGGAGTACATCAGGGAGTCGAAGGGCGCCGACATCCGCTGCTTCGTGGTCGGCGGCAAGGTTGTCGCTGCGATGCAGCGCCAGGCGCGCGAGGGCGAGTTTCGCTCGAACCTGCATCGCGGCGGCGTGGCGACCGTGGTCGAGCTTGGGGCCGCCGAAATCGATACCGCCGTGCGCGCGGCGCGCACGATGGGGCTCAACATCGCCGGCGTCGACCTGCTGCGCTCCCGGCGCGGGCCGCTCGTGCTCGAGGTCAACTCCTCGCCCGGGCTCGAAGGCATCGAGGGTACGACCGGTGTCGATATCGCCGGCGCGATCATCGAGTATCTCGAGCGTCGCGTGCGCCGGCGACAACCGGCGCGCCGGCGCTGAGCCCGCGCGTGCGCGGCACGCGGGGTGGGAATTACGAAGACCTTCGTTGACAAGATGCCGGTAGTGGAACTACGATGAAATACGTAGTTCTTTCGTCCACCGACAATCGAGGGTCAACCGTGAAGTCTCTTTACCGTCATCTGGTCCTGCTCGCGGCGCTGCAGATGCTTGCGCTGGGCGCGGCGTTCGCCGCAGACAAGGTCATCGAAAAACCGGTCGCGGCCGACACGCCGGAAAAGTTCGCCGAGGTCGCCGCGCAGATCCGCAAGGAGATGGGCGCCAGCGGCCGCTACGAGTTCATCCGTCCCGACGACAAGGCCAAGGCGAACACCGACCTCGATGCCATCGCCGCGATGTTGCAGAAGGCGGGCTCGGTATCGGCGATGCCGGAAGGCGACCGGGTGCAGTTGTTCAACACCCAGGAACGCCT
Organism: Pseudomonadota bacterium; assembly: GCA_018240465.1. Taxonomy (GTDB): domain Bacteria; phylum Pseudomonadota; class Gammaproteobacteria; order Xanthomonadales; family Rhodanobacteraceae; genus Rudaea. Next base: position 8,790 of record JAFEFS010000083.1, on the reverse strand, counting down.
CAACGGCATCCTGACCCACAGCGACAGGAACCGCCTCGTCTGCGAGCGCCGCGCGCCGGTCGGCACGAACATTCCGCAAAACACTTGCAAGACCGTGGCGGAAATCGAGAAGATGCGCCGTGATTCGCAAAAATACATGAACGACCATGCGCAGGATGCGAACATCAACAGCGCAGCAATGCATGCGGAACGGGGTAGCGGACACTGATTGCGGCGGCCGTTGCGCGTCAACGGTGGCCGCCTCGACGGCCTGACCGCAACGGACGATACGATGCCGAACACTCACGCAAATTCCGCGGTTCCGCGCCCGACCGAGGCCGAGCTCGACATCCTGCGCGTGCTCTGGGACCGGGGCGCGTGCACGGTGCGCGAAGTGCACGAACAACTTCACGCCGACGGCGGCGCCGGTTACACCACCGTGCTCAAGCTCATGCAGATCATGCATGCCAAGAATCTGGTTTCGCGCGACGACGCGCAGCGCGCGCACGTCTATCGCGCGGCGGTGACCCGGCAGCGCACGCAGAAGCGCTTCCTTGCCGAGATGGTGACGCGCCTGTTCAACGGCTCGCCCTCGCAGCTCGTGCTGCACGCGCTCGGCGAAGCCCCGCGCGCGTCGAAAGCCGAGCTCAGGCAGATCCGCGAACTGCTCGATCGCATCGACCGCAGGGGCAAGCCGCAATGAACGCGACGATTGCCGGGATTGTCCCCTGCGTGCATGCGCTGGGCTGGGCCCTGCTGCATTTCCTCTGGCAAGGCCTGTTGATCGGCGTGGCCTATGCGCTGTTGCGCGGCGCATGTGCGGGCAGCGTCGCGCGCCACCGCCTCGGCATGCTGTGCCTGCTGGCGATGCTCGCCTGCCCGCTGGCGACACTGGCCATGCTGTGGCCCGCGTCCACCGCTCCGGCGATGCTCGCGGCGGGTTCACCGCCGATGCCGTCGTCCGCCTCGTCGGCAACCGTGGCCGTCTCGACCCTGGTGGCGCCGTCCGCTGCCCTCGAAGCCTGGCTGCCGTGGTGCGTCGGCCTGTGGCTCATCGGCGTGTGTGCGATCGCGCTGCGCTCGTTCCTGCATTGGCGCCGCCTGGTCGCGCTCGTGCGTTCCGCGGACGCGTTGCCGCGCGCCTGGCAACTGCGCCTGATCGAACTGAGCCAGCGCTTCGGCATCGTGCGGCCGGTACGTCTGCTCGCTTCGTTCGCGGTCGCGACACCGACCCTGATCGGCTGGCTCAAGCCGACGATCCTGTTGCCGGCGAGCCTGCTCAGCGGCTTCACTCCGGCTCAGATCGAATTGATCCTCGCCCACGAACTCGCCCACATCCGCCGCTACGACTACATCGCCAACCTGGTCCAGGTCGTGGTCGAGACACTCTTGTTCTACCACCCCGTCGTCCATTGGATCTGTGCCGACGTGCGCCAGCAGCGCGAGCAATGCTGCGATGATCTCGTGCTCGGCGTCGGCGGCGGCGAGCGCCTCGCCTACGCGCGCACGCTGGCCGATCTCGAGGAATGGGTGCAGGACGGGGCGGTCCGCTTCGGCGCGGCGATACCCGCACTCGGTGCCGGTGGCGGCGTGCTGCTTGAACGTGTGCGCCGTATCGTCGATCCGCGTGCGGCGCAATCGCCGACGCTGCTGCCGCGCGGCAACGGCATGACCTTGCCCGTGCTGCTCGCCGGCGCGGGCCTGCTGCTCGCGCTGCTGCGTCTGCACGCGCCATCTGCCGAGGCGCTCGGTGCGCTGGTGCGCGCCTCGGCGACCGGCGCCGAACTGGTCGCGGCGGCGACGCTGCGCATCCGCGCCGATGTGCCGCTGCTGGCGCCGCGGATCAGGCCGGCGACGGTCGTCGCACCATTGCCGCGGCGAGAGACCGGGCGTGAGGCTGCGGTGCTTGCGGCGCCGGCGCCGCAGGCAGCGCCGCGCACCGAGGCGCCCGCCGCGATCGTGACGGCGCGCGCCACCGAAGCGCCGGATGCCGGCGTTGTTTCGATGCCGTCCGCCGTGCCGGCGCAAGCCGAGGCCGCGCCGGTTCCGGCGCCCGCAGTCGTCGCCGACAAGGCGCCGCCGGTCGCAGCAGCCACGGCACCGAGCCCGCGGGCTTTGCGCGTCGTGCAACCGACCTATCCGCTCGACGCCTTGCGCAACGGCGTGGCGGGCAAGGTCGAGCTGGAGTTCCAGGTCGATGGCGACGGCCGCGTACGCGACATCCATGTGCTTGCCGCGCAGCCGGCCGGCACGTTTGAGCAGGCGGCGATCGCGGCGTTGCGCCAGTGGCGTTTCGCGGCATCGGCCGCGGGCGCGCGCTACACGCGCAGTTTCGCGTTCACGCGCGGCGGCATGGCGGCGGAAAACTGCCGCGAAGTCACCGGTTCGCACATCTGCCGGCGCCCGGATCCGGAAACCGACGTCAATTAACGAAACCCATAGATCGGCTTAACGTCGATTTAATCGGGCAATGCCTACCATCCTCGTCACTGTAATTGTGCTCGACACTCCCAAGGTCAGGTCAGGTGACTGGCAGATTACGGTAATCGGGGCAGTAGCTTTAAGCCCAAGCGAGGTGCGTTCCCCCAATGGCGCCTCCTTGGGCTTTTTTATTGGGTGTTTGTTTTGTATTTCGGCCATCGATGGCATTTCAGCCATCCTCCTTGATGGCGAGGATCACGAGGCGGCCATCCATGGCCGCGCTTCGGTCTGTTTCAGCCCTCGTCCCTGATGGCAAAATCAAGAAGCGGCCATCCTTGGCCGCACGTCCCAACAACAGCGACCTTCCATTGCCGTTTTGATCGCAGCGAGATTGTGTTTGAAGGAACTCCGCGCCCCAGGCGGCGATCCAACTTCGATCGGCCGAGCAATTCGGGCGTCATACGGGTAAGCTTTGCATATGCGCATACTGGTCATCGAAGACAACAGCGATATCGCCGCGAACATCGGCGACTATCTCGAGGAAAAAGGCCATACGGTCGACTTCGCCGGCGACGGCGTCACCGGCCTGCACCTGGCCATCTCGCACGATTTCGATGCCATCGTGCTCGATCTCACCCTGCCCGGCATGGACGGCCTCGAACTGTGCCGCAAGCTGCGCCAGGAGGCGCGCCGGCAGACACCCGTGCTGATGCTCACCGCGCGCGATGCGCTCGACCAGAAACTGACCGGTTTCGATTCCGGCGCCGATGACTACATGGTCAAGCCCTTCGCGCTGCAGGAACTCGAAGCGCGGCTGTCGGTGCTCGCGCGTCGCGGCAAGGGCATCCAGAGCCGCGTGTTGCAGGTCGCCGACCTGAGCTACAACCTCGACACGCTGATCGTCACGCGCGCCGACAAGACGATCCAGCTCAATCCGATCGGGCTCAAGCTGCTGCAGAACCTGATGGAGTCGAGCCCCTCCGTGGTCACGCGCCAGGAACTCGAAACGCGCGTCTGGGGCGAGGAGCTGCCCGACAGCGATTCGCTGCGCGTGCACATCCACGGGCTGCGCGCGGCGATCGACAAGCCGTTCGACAAGCCGCTGATCCAGACCCGCCACGGCATCGGCTATCGCATGGTCGATCCGGACGCCGCGGCGAACTGATTGCGCAGCTGCTTGCGTAGCGCCGACACTTCGCCGATCCTGCGGCGCGCATGAAACCCGCGAAATTCCGCCGGCGGCTGCGCAGCCGCATCATCATCTCGTTCGCGCTGTTCGGCTTCGCGCTGACGGCGCTGTTCGCCGTGGCGACGATGTACATGCGCGCGCGGCTTGAAGACCAACTGATCAACAACGACCTGGGTCGTTTGGTAAAGAATTTCGTCGACTTCAAACGCGACAATCCCGATGAGGGCGCGCAATGGCGGCTGCCGCAATACGACCCGCCTCCGCACATCTATGGAAAGAACTATTTCGCGAACGTGCCGTTCGATCTGCAGAAATATGATTCGACCAGCGTGTCCGAAATCACCCTGCCCGCGGCAGATGGCAAGGTTCGTCCCTACAAGCTTGCCGTCTACAAGGATGACAACTATTGGGCTTTTCTCTGGTACGACTATGGCACGCGCAAACTCAATGAACGGCAATTGCTGATCGCGCTCGGAATCGCGGTACTGATTTTCGCGGTTCTCTCGCTGCTGATCGGGTTGTGGCTGTCTCGCCGCGTGATGAGCCCGGTCACCGATCTGGCGCAGCGCATCCGCACGCTGCGCCAGACCGGCAAGCCCGAGCCGCTCGCGCCGCATTTCGCCGACGACGAAGTCGGCGAGCTGGCGACGGCGTTCGACGACTATTCCCGGCGCATCACCGCGATCGTCGTGCGCGACCGCGATTTCAACGCCGACGTCAGCCACGAGTTGCGCACGCCGCTCGCGGTGATCTCGGGTACGACCGAGCTGCTGCTCGCATCCAGCCAGATCGACGACAAGATTCGCGAACGCTTGAAACGCATCGAGCGCGCGGCCAAGCAGTCGACCGAGCTGACCAATGCGCTGCTGCACCTGTCGCGCAGCGAGCGCAGCGCGCCAAACGACGGCGAGACCACGGATGTCGCCCGTGTCGCCGAGCAGGTGATCGATGTCTATCGCTCGCACATCGGCAAGAAGCCGATCGACGTGCGGCTCGAAGTCGAGCAGCCGGTCGAGGTCGTCGCGCCGTCATCGGTGATTTCGGTAGCGCTCGGCAACCTGATCGGCAACGCGTTCAAGTACACGCAGAAGGGCGACGTCATCATCACGGTCGGCGCCCGCCGCGGCGTGGTCACGGTCGAGGATTCCGGCCCGGGCATCAAGCCCGAAGATGCGGCCAAGCTGTTCCAGCGCGGCGTGCGCGGCGAGTCTTCCGAAGGCACCAAGGGTGCCGGTCTTGGCCTTGCGATCGTGATCCGTCTGTGCCGGCTCTACGACTGGCACGTCGACCTTGCGCCGCGTCCGCAAGGCGGCGCGGTTGCCACGCTCGATTTCCGCTTGCGTCCGTAGCGGAGTTTCCCGCGCCGATCGCCGCGGATGACGAGCAAGGGCGCCGCCGGGGAAAATCAGGATTCGCGCGAGCCGTGGTCGTCCGCGTCCGGGTGCATCCGCAGTTCGACGACACGGCCGCTTTCCAGAGCGATGACCTGCCCGCCGAGTGCGGCGACGTCCTCGGGGTCGTGCGTGATCACGACCATCGGCACGTCGGACCGCGCGCGCGCGGCGAGCAGTTCTTCGCGCAGACGCGCGCGCAGCGGCGCATCGAGCGCGGCGAACGGTTCGTCGAGCAGCAGCAGACGCGGCTTCGCGGCGAGCGCGCGCGCGAGCGCGACGCGTTGGCGCTGGCCGCCCGACAACTGGTGCGGATGGCTGGCCGCGAGCTTGCCGAGCGCGAAACGCGCAAGCAGTTCGTAAACTTCCGCCGTCGCCGCGCGCGGATTGAACATGCTGCTGCGCGAGGTCGCGAAGGCGACGTTCTGCAGCACGCTCAGATGCGGAAACAACGCATAGTCCTGGAACACGTAGCCGATGTCGCGCGCGCGAGCCGGCAAGTCGATGCGCTGCGCGGCATCGAACAACGTCCTGCCGCCGAGCGCGATGCGTCCGCGCTCGGGCCGCATCAGACCGGCGATCGCGTACAGCGTCTGGGTCTTGCCGGCGCCGGACGGGCCGAACAGCACGGTCACGTCGGCGTCGCTGGCGAATTCCAGATCGAGGCGGAACTCGCGTTCGCGCGCGCGCAGAGTTTTTTCGATGGCGACCTCAAGCCGCATCGTCGTCTCCGGGCCGGTTGCGCTGCAGTACCTGCGCGGCGAGCACGAGTGCGACCACGGCGACGACCAGCGCGATCACGACCAGGGTCTGCGCGGTCGCATCATCACCGGCCATTACCGCGTTGTAGATCGCGATCGACAGCGTCTGCGTGCGGCCCGGCAGCGAGCCGGCGACCATCAGCGTCGCGCCGAACTCGCCCATCGCGCGCGCGAACGCGAGCAGCGCGCCGGCGCAGATGCCGCGCCAGGCCAGCGGCAGGCTGACGCGGAAGAACACCGCGACCGGATTGAGGCCCAGCGTGCTTGCGGCGCGTTCGAGCTGCGGATCGACTTCGCGGAATGCGGCGCGTGCGGCGCGCAGGACCAGTGGAAATGCAGCGATCGCGGCGGCGATCACCGCGCCCTGCCAGGTGAAGATGAGGCTGATGCCGAACGTTTCGTGCAGCCAGGAGCCGACCACGCCGTTGCGGCCGAGCACGACGAGCAGGTAGTAGCCGAGCACGGTCGGCGGCAGCACCAGCGGCAGGGTCAGCAACGACTCCGCTGCATCGCGCACGATGCCGCCGCCGCGGCCGAGCGCGCGCGCCGCGACAACGCCGAGAGCCAGGGCCAGCAGCGTCGCGAGTGCGGCGACTTTGAGCGTCAGCCAGAGCGGAGAAAGATATTCCAATGGAATGAGGTCAGGGTGCGACCGGGCTGAATCCGTTGCGTGACAGCGTCGCACGGCTCTCGGGCGACGACAAGAACCGCACGAACTCGCAGGCGGCAGGTTTCTGCCTGCAGTTGCCGACTGCGGCGGCCGGGTAGCGCACCGGTGTCGCGGTCGGCACGGTCAACGCGACCTTGACCTTGCGTGCCTGCGATGCCGCGTCGGTTGCGTAGACGAAGCCGGCCTCGGCCTCGCCGCGCGCAACATAGTCGAGTGCCTGACGTACGTTCTGCGCCTGCACGAGTTTGGGCTGCAATTTGTCCCACAGTTTCGCCTCGTCGAGTGCCTGCTTCGCGTAACGGCCCGCAGGCACCGACTCGGGGTTGCCGATCGCAACGCGCTGGTAGGCGTCCTCGGCGAGCGCGTCGAGTCGGGCCGGCGCGGTGCCGTTGTCCGGCACGATCAGCACCAGCGTGTTTGCCGCGAAATCATGGCGCGAGGCGGGGTCGATGCGGCCTGCGCCGGCGGCGCGATCCATCGTCGCTTCGTCCGCACTCGCGAACACGTCGGCAGGCGCGCCCTGCTCGATCTGCTTGAGCAGCACGTCGGAAGCGCCGAAGTTGAGGATCACGTGCGTGCCCGAATGCCGCGCCTCGTAGGCGTGGGCGATGTCGGTGAACGCCTGGGTCAGGCTGGCCGCGGCGCAGACGATGAGGTCGTCCGCGCGCGCGTTGGCGGCAACGCCGAACATCAGCGCGCAGGCCAGCGCCATACGCGCGCACGAAGGACGAGGCATGACGGACTCCGACGATATCGTCGCTCGACTATATCGCGCTGGCGTTGTTGCGGCCAGCTCGCCGGCTCACTTCGCGAGCAGGCGCGACAGTGCGCGCAATTCGGCGACGCAGGCACGCTTAGACTTGCGCTCGATGCCGCGATAGATGTCGATCGCGGCCTTGCCGTCCGTGGTCAGTGTGGCGCCGCCGCCGCGCGCGCCGCCCTTGTTCGCCACGATCAGCGGCTCGGCGAAGCTGTGGTTGAGTTCGTCGGCGAGCTGCCAGGCGCGCTTGTAGCTCATGCCCATCGCACGGCCGGCGGCGGCGATCGAACCGGTTGCTGCGATTGCTTCGAGCAGATCGACCTTGCCTGGCCCGAGCGCGTGCTCGGCATCGAGCAGCAGGCGAAAACGCAGGGTGGGAGCTGGATGGGCCATAAAACATGACGACGTGATTTCGCGGGATGATGGATCAACGCAAAGGGTGCGGATGCGCGGATTTGTGATTGGGTTTTCACCTCCTGTCGCGGAATCTGAGTATCATCACACACTCTGCGGCTGTCGCTGGGTTCGCGATGGCGGCCACCATGGATTCGGGGGAATCACGTGCTGCCTATCGTCCGGCGAATTGTCATCCTGTTCGCGCTGCTCGGCGCGACGTCCGCATTCGCGCAGTCCTACAGCTACTCGATCTACATCGACAGCGACAACAATGCGGCCACCGGCTGTGACGTCAGCCTGCCGGGCGGCAATATTGCCGGCGTGGAATCGGTGCTCACGGCGACGATCAACGCCGGCTCGCCGCCGCAGGTCGCACAAGTTGCGCGCAGTACCTGCAGCGCAGGCAGTTTCGGTGCGCCGGTTGCCGAGGGAACCGGTGCGGTCGGGGTCGGTGCCGGCAACGGTGGCACCACCGCGATCGAACTCGGCGATGCCTTGGCCGCGCTGGGCATCGCTCCGACACAGCAGGCGGTGCGTCTCCACGTCGCTGGCCGCAGTGCGCTCGGCGGCAGTGTGCTGTCGACGACGACGGGCAACCCGGCAGGATCGCCGATCCTGCTTGCGATCGCGCAGGTCGTACCGCCCGTTCCGGCGGTTCCCGCACCCTTCATCGGGGTGCCCGCGCTGCTGTTGCTGGCCGGGGTATTGCTCCTGCTCGGCACGCGCGCGGTGCGACGCAGGATTCTGCGACATGCTCTGATCGGCATGGTGCTGCTCAGCGGCGTCAGTGCTGCGGCCATCTTCAATTGGAACGGAATCTCGCCGCTGGCCACCGATCCGCCGGGCAATTCGACCAGCGGCGAGGCCGCGATCGACCTGCGTTACTTCTACGCGATGCTCGCTTCGGGCAATCTGGATTTCCGCATCGATGTCACCGGCAATCTCGCGGCAACGCCCGCGCCGACGGTGACGTCGATCGCGCCGACTTCCGGCCCGACCGCGGGCGGCACGACGGTGACGATCACCGGCACGAACTTCACCGGTACGACAGCGGTGAAATTCGGCGCGACGAATGCCACGTCGTTCACCGTGAACAGTGCGACGCAGATCACCGCGACGGCTGCGGCGGGTGCGGCGGGCACGGTGGATGTGACCGTGACGACGCCCGCCGGCACCAGCGCGACGAGCGCAGCGGATCAATACACCTACGTCGCCGCGCCGAC
>JAFEFS010000082.1 GCA_018240465.1 Pseudomonadota bacterium | reverse complement strand
TCGCCACCTACAGCGTGTTCGGGGTGATGGCGCCGGGGTTGTTCGGCTTCGGCGTGCAGGTCGCGATCGAGCGCGAGCGCGGCTGGCTGGCGCTGAAGCGCGTCGCGCCGATGCCGCCGGGCGCCTATCTCGCCGCGAAGATGCTCATGGCGATGGCCTTTGCGCTCATCATCTACGCAATGCTCGCGGCGATGGCGGCGACGCTCGGCGGCGTGCGCCTCGATCCCGTGCAATGGCTCGCGCTCGGCCTGATCGCGATGCTCGGCGTGCTGCCATTCTGCGCGCTCGGCTTGCTGATCGGCAGCCGCGCCAATGCGTCGGCGTCGCCGGCGATCGTCAACTTCATCTATCTGCCGATGGCGTTCCTGTCCGGGCTGTGGATGCCGCTCGGCATGCTGCCGCAATTCGTCCGCGACATCGCGGTACTCTGGCCGCCGTATCATCTCGCCCAGCTTGCGCTGGCGGCGATCGGGCGCGAGTATGCGGGATCGCTGCCCGCGCATGTCGCGTTTCTCGTCGCCTTCACCGCCGTGTGCTTTGCGATTGCGCGGCGCTGGCTGGCGCGCATCGCGTAGACGCTCCTGACGTCATTGCCGCCGGCGCGGGAATGACGGTTTTCGCTGAAGGCGATTCCTGATTCCCCGGCGACGGATTCGATCGAAACATGGCAAATACCCGCAACGCTTCGCGCATCTCATCTTCGCCATGGCGATGGCTCGCGCCGGCACCCGATTCGATCACCGTGCGCCATCATCCGGAGGACGTTCCGGGCGGCGAATGGCTGATCAACTTCATCTGGCTGCTCTGGTATTTCCTCGACGCCACGTTCAACCCGCTTGCGCGAGAATACTGGCCCGTCACGCTCGCCGGCTTCGTTGCCACCGGCGTGCTGACTTTTCTTGCCTTCAACCGGCCGGTGCGCTGGGTGCGGCTGTTCGGCGTCGCGCTCGTCGCGGTTGGCGTGGCCGCGATGCCGTACAACCACAGTGGTGGCGTGACATCGCTGGTCTACGCCGGGGTCGTACTCGTCCATTACGGCACGATGCGGCAGCGGATCGCCTTGGCCATGGTGGTGTGGCTCGTGTTCGTCGTTGACGCGCTGTGGTTGCTTCAGTGGCCGCTCGTGCTCGTGGTGTCGCTCGCGTTGATGATGTTCGGCGTGGTTGGCGGCGCCTTGATGCGCGATATTGCCGAGCGTCGCCAGGTGCAATTGCGCTTGAGCCACGACGAAATCCGCCGCCTTGCCGCCACCGCCGAGCGCGAACGCATCGGACGCGATCTGCACGATCTGCTCGGTCACACGTTGTCGCTGATCGCGTTGAAATCGGAGCTTGCGAACAAGCTCTTCGATCGCGACGCGGCGGCGGCGAAGCGCGAAATGCTCGACGTCGAGCGCGTCGCGCGAGACGCGCTTGCACAGGTGCGGCGCGCAGTCACCGGCATCCGCGCCGCGGGTGTCGCGGCCGAGGTCGCGTCGGCCAAGCTGCTGCTCGAATCGGACGGCGTGCATCTCGACTACACGCTCGCCGACGCCGGCATGCCGGTCGAAATGGAAACCGCGCTCGCGATGTGCGTGCGCGAGGCGGTGACCAACATCCAGCGCCATGCGCGCGCGAGCGCGGCGCGCATCGCCCTCGAAGCCACCGCGGACAAGGTGATTCTGCGCGTCGAAGACAACGGCCGCGGCGGCGCAATCGTGCCGGGCAACGGCCTTGCCGGCATGCGCGAACGCCTCGCCGCGATCGGCGCGCAACTGCAGATCGATTCGCAGCAAGGCCGGGGTACGGTGGTGAAGGTGACTGCGCCGTTGCCGCAGGCACAAACACTCTCCTTCTCCCACCCGGAGAAGGTGGCGCAAAGCGCCGGATGAGGGCAGCGCACCACGGCTTGCGTCGGCCGCCGTACATCGCAAGGCCGTTCCCTGATCCGTTCTTCGGGCACGTGCATTCGGGCCATCCATGGCCCTCACCCTCCGGGCGGCTTCGCCGTGCACTTCGGCAATCCTGCCGAAGTGTCTCCCGACAGGAGAAGGGAAAAGCTATGCTTGTCCTCCATCCTCAGTCCTCGACGGAAATGATCCGAGTCCTGCTCGCCGAAGACCAAGCCATGGTGCGCGGCGCCTTGTCCGCGTTGTTGAAGCTCGAATCCGATCTCGACGTGATCGGCAGCGCCGCGGATGGCGAGGAGGCGTGGCAGTTCGTGCAGCGCGACGTACCCGACGTCGTCGTCACCGATATCGAGATGCCGCGCCTGACCGGCCTCGAGCTCGCCCGGCGCATCCGCGAGCGCGGGCTCGAATGCAAGGTCGTCATCGTCACCACGTTTGCGCGGCCGGGCTTCCTGCGCCGCGCGCTCGACGCTGGTGTCAGCGGCTACCTGCTCAAGGACGCGCCGGCCGACCAGTTGGCGGACGCGCTGCGCCGCGTGCATCGCGGCGGCCGCGCGATCGACCCGCAGCTCGCGCTCGAAGCCTGGAGCGAGGCCGATCCGCTCAACGACCGCGAGCGCCAGGTGTTGCGCCTCGCTGGCGAGGGCGCCTCGGCCGGCGACATCGCCGAGCAACTGCATCTCTCGCAGGGCACCGTGCGCAATTATCTTTCCGAGGCGATCGGCAAGCTCGGCGTCGGCAACCGCATCGAGGCCTATCGGCTGGCGCGGCAGAAAGGCTGGCTGTAACCGACGCATGCGCGTTCCCGCCTGGCTGACGCTTGCCGTTCTTGCCATTGCAGCGTCGGCGTGCGCGCCGCGGCCGGCGCGTCCACTCGATCATCAGGCCTACATCTGGCAACGGCAATGGACGCCGGCGATCGCCGCGTCGTTGGCTGCGATGCGCGGCGATTTCAGCGGCTGGCGCGTGCTTGCCGCGGAATCGACCACGCGCGGCGACCTGATCGATGCCTCGCCTCGCCTCGACCTGCTTGCGCGCAGCGGCAAGCCGGTGGTCGCGGTGCTGCGCCTCAACGGCAGCCGGCCGCCACCGTCGGCTGACATCGTTGCGCATCGCATCGATGAAACCGCCGCGGCGTGGCGCGCTGCGGGCGTGCCGCTCGCCGGTGTCGAAATCGATCACGACTGCGCGACGGCGCAGCTCGACGCTTACGCCGAGTTGCTCGCGCAGCTGCGCGCACGCCTGCCGGTCGGCTTGACACTGTCGATCACCGCGCTGCCGACCTGGATCGGCGCACCAGCGCTCACGCGCGTGCTCGGTCGGGTCGATGCCTCGGTGCTGCAAGTCCACGCCATTGCCGCACCGCGAGCGGGTGCCGGGGAGACGGGTCTGTTCGACGCCGCGCAAGCGCAGCGCTGGATCGATGCCTACGCTCGCATCGCGCCCGCGCCGTTTCGGGTGGCGTTGCCGGTCTACGGGCTGCGCGTCGGCTATGACGACGAGGGGACTGCCGTCGCGGTTGAAGGCGAGATGCCGCGTGCGATCGAGGCGCTGCGTACGCGCGAACTGCGCGTCGATCCGCGCACGGTCTCGACGTTGCTGCGCAAATTGGAACGCGCACGTCCGCCGCTGCTGGCGGGCATCGTCTGGTTTCGCCTGCCGGGTGAGGATGATCGCCGCGCGTGGAGCACCACGACACTGCATGCGGTGATCGCCGGCACGGACTTGAAACCCGGTTTCGGCGTGCGCGTGCAGACGGCGAGCGATGGCGCCGCCGACATCGTGCTTGGCAATCGTGGCACGCTTGATGCGCCGCTGCCGGCATCGGTCGAGATCGCCGCGAACGCGTGCACTGCGGCGGATGCGCTGGCCGGATTCCGCATCGCGAAGTCGGCTGCGGGTTGGCGGTTTTTTCCGACGACCGATACGATACTGCGCGCAGGCCACGAGTGGCGCATCGGCTGGATGCGCTGTGCATCGATCGACAGGGAATCCGTGAATGAATCTCCGTAACACTTTCGTTTTCGCGGCACTCGCCGCGGCGCTGCCAGTGGCCGCGCCGGCCTGCGGGCCGGATTTTCCGGCCGAACTGCTGCACGACCGCGCGTGGACGCTGGACAAATTGCCCGAGGGCGCGTTTGCATTCGAGGCGGCACATCTCGTTGCGGCACCAGGGTTCAAGGCGGTCGACGACATTGACGAGTACGTCGATGGCCAGTCGCGCTCGTTGCGCGAACGCATCGAGCGCGGCTGGTTCGGCGCGCAGTACGCGCACGTCGCCGCGGCGCGCGCGGCGAACGATGCGGCGGCTGCCTACGCCGCGGCCAACGGCCTGCCGGAAGAGGCGCGGCGTTATCTTGCCGGCGCTGCGGCCTGGGCCAAGCACGATGTCGCCGAGGCGCAGCGCCGTTTCAACAGCGTGCTCGAATTGCCTGCCGATGAGCGCGCGCACTACGGCCTGTGGGCGCAGTACATGCTCGCGAAGATCGGCGATGCGGCGACGCTGCACGCGGCGTTGCGCGAGGAAGTCGCCAAGGGGGCGGCCGATCCGTACGGGCTTGCCGTGGCCAGCCTCGGCGAGGATGCGCGCGAGCGTCTGCAGAAGGGCGACGATGCGGCGGCGATCGCGCTGTACGCGCAGCAGGCCGCCGCCGGTTCGCGATCGGGGCGCGATTCGCTGCTGCAGATCGCGCGCGCGACGATCAAGGATCCGGCGCGGCTGGAACGCGTGGTGCGCGCCGATATCGGCCAGCGCCTGATGACCGCCTACCTGTTCACGCGCAGCAGCGAGTTGATCGATACCCAGATCGACGGCGAGAGTCCGCCCGAGGAAGTCGCCAGGTCGAAGGCCGCGAGCGATGCGCGCATGCAAAATTTTCTCGACGCAGTCACGCGCGCCGGCATCGACAAGGTTGCCGGTGCCGACCGCGTCGCCGCGCTTGCCTATCGCAGCGGCAAATACGATCTCGCCGCTGCGCTCGCGCGGAAGGACAGCAGCGGGCTCGCCTGGTGGGTGCGTGCCAAGCTCGCCCTGCGCGCCGGCAAGGCCGACGAGGCCGCGCAGGCCTACGCACAGGCGGCGAAAGCGTTTCCGGCGGACGAGGAATGGGGCGAGAACCGCGATGCCGCGGCGTTCGGGCCGGAGACGATCAAGCCGCAATGCCGGGTTGAGGGCGAACGCGGCACGCTGGCGCTGTCGCGCGGCGAATACCTCGCGGCGATGGAGCATCTCTACAATGCCGCATCGCTTTACTGGCCCGATGCGGCCTATGTCGCCGAGCGCGTGCTCCGCGTGGACGAGTTGAAATCGTTCGTCGACGCGCATGTGGGCAAGCCGACGCCGAAGCCTGCGGCGGTCGATGGCGAGGGCGGTTACGGCAATCCGGCCGATGCAGCGACCGCGCTACGCGCGCTGCTCGCGCGCCGCCTGCTGCGTGCCGAGCGCTACGACGAGGCACTGAAATATTTCGACGATGCGGCGTTGAAGAAAAAGGCGCAGGCCTATGTCGATGCACGTCGCGCCGCGAGCGGCGGAGGCCGCATCGCGCAGGCCAAGGGGTGGTATGCCGCGGCGCACTCGGCGCGCTTCGACGGCCTCGATCTGATCGGCTACGAGCTCGATCCCGATTATCAGGTCTATGCCGGCAACTTCGATCTGGGTGGCGGTTGGAACGATGCCGATGCCGTTGCCGCTGCGAATGCGGCCGCCACGCCCGGAGCGCCGCGGCCCGCACGCAAGGACATCGCGGTGCCGAAGACGTTGTCGGGTCGCGACGAGGCCGCTCGGGTTGCGTCGAGCCGCGCGCAGCCGCTGGAGCGATTCCACTATCGCTACAACGCGGTCGATTTCGCGTCGAAAGCGGCCGATCTGTTGCCGGCGCGCACGCAGGCCTTCGCCGCCGTACTCTGCCACGCGACGGCGTGGCTGATCGATCGCGATCCGCCGGCCGCGGAAAAACTCTACGCACGCTATCTCAGGCAGGGTCCGTATGTGCCTTGGGGCAGGGCGTTCGGCCGCACCTGTCCCGAGCCCGACTTTGCCGGTGCCGCCGCGCGCCTGCATGCGCAGCGCGTGGCGTGGTGGAAGCACACGATTCGGCGCAATGCGCCGTACGCGGCAATCGGCCTGATCTTGCTTGTGGCAGGATGGTGGTGGAAATGGGGCAGGCGCAGGGCGCCGGCAAAGCAGGCGTAAATGGACAGCGGCAATTCATCTGCGTTTGTCGACAATCCTGCTCGCGCGATCGCGCGCAAACTCATCGAGACTTGTCCATGTCCGCAAACAAGACCACAGGCCTGATCCTGATCGGCCTCGGTGTGTTTTTCCTGCTTGCGAATTTCAACCTGATTCCCGATGTCGGGCACCTGATCGCGAAGTGGTGGCCGTTGATCCTGATCGCGATCGGCGTGCAGCGCTGGCAGTCGGGCGCGAAGTAGCCCGCGGGCTTCGGCGGCGGCGTGGGCCGCGCGTATCGGCGATAATCGGCCCTCGGCCCCCAATCCTGCGCCTTCGTTGAAAAAAACCGATTTCCACTACGATTTGCCGCGCGAGCTGATCGCGCAGGTGCCGTTGGCGCAACGTTCGGCGAGCCGCCTGCTCGTCGTCGATGCCGGCGCGCGCGAATTCGCCGACCGCCAGTTCACCGATCTGCCCCACTACCTGCGCGCAGGCGACCTGCTCGTTTTCAACGACACCCGAGTGCTCCACGCGCGCCTGTACGGGCGCAAGGAAACCGGCGGCACGGTCGAGATCCTGATCGAGCGCATCACCGGAACGCACGAGGCGCTGGCCCAGCTCGGCGTATCGAAGAAGCCGAAGCAAGGTTCGCGCATCGTGCTCGGCGACGACAGCACCGTGCTCGTGCTCGGTCGCGAGGGTGAGTTTTATTCGCTGCGTTTCGAGTCGCACGAACCGCTGGAAAAGTTGCTGCCCAGGCTCGGCCGCATGCCGCTGCCGCCGTACATCGAGCGTGACGACGGTGAGGGTTCTTCGATCGACGCCGACGACGAAATGCGCTACCAGACCGTATTCGCGCAAATGCCTGGCGCGGTCGCCGCGCCAACGGCCGGACTGCACTTCGATGCGCCACTGCTCGATGCGCTGCGCGCGAAAGGCGTCGATTTCGGCTACGTCACCCTGCACGTCGGCGCGGGCACGTTCCAGCCGGTACGTCGCGACAAGCTTGAAGACCATGTCATGCACCGCGAGTGGTTGAACGTTGGCGCCGAGCTGGTCGAGAAGATGCGGCGCACGCGCGCGCAGGGCGGGCGCGTGGTCGCGGTCGGCACCACTGTCGTGCGTGCGCTCGAATCGGCCAAGCATGAGGGCGTGGTCGAACCGTTCGCCGGCGAGACGCAGATCTTCATCTTCCCAGGCTATGCGATCACCAGCGTCGACGCGCTGATCACCAATTTCCATCTGCCCGAGTCGACCCTGCTCATGCTCGTCTCGGCCTATGCCGGGCGCGAGTTGATGCTCGCCGCCTATCGGCACGCGGTCGAGCGGCAGTACCGGTTCTTCTCCTACGGCGATGCGATGCTGATCTTTCCGTCGACCTGATCGGCCCCGCACCTCCGCGTGCAGTTCGGGGTGCGCTTGCGGGTCCCGAACCATGCGCCGGCAGCATCGCGGCGAGCCGATAACGCCGGTTGCAGCGAGCACGTATACTTCGCGCCTTGCCGGCATTTCAGGAACAGGGTATGCGTTTCGATCTACTCGGCGGCGATGGCGCCGCGCGGCGCGGCCGGCTGACTTTCGCGCGCGGCACGATCGAGACGCCGGCCTTCATGCCGGTGGGCACCTACGGCTCGGTCAAGGGGATGACGCCCCAGGCTATCCTCGACATCGGCGCCGAGATCATTCTCGGTAACACGTTCCACCTGTTCCTGCGCCCGGGCCTCGACGTGATCGGCGAATTCGGCGGGCTGCACAAGTTCATCGGCTGGAACAGGCCGGTCCTGACCGACTCGGGTGGCTTCCAGGTGTTCTCGCTGGCCGAGCGGCGCAAGATCAGCGAGGAGGGCGTGCGCTTCGCCTCGCCGGTCGACGGCTCACAGGTGTTCCTCTCGCCCGAGGAGTCGATGCGCATCCAGAAGACGCTCGATTCGGACATCGCGATGATCTTCGACGAGTGCACGCCGTATCCGGCGACGGAGAAGCAGGCGCGCGATTCGATGCAGCTGTCGTTGCGCTGGGCCGCGCGCTCGCGGCGCGCATTCGACGATCTGCGCAATCCGAACTCGCTGTTCGGCATCGTCCAGGGCGGCACCCATCCGGCGCTGCGCAGGATGTCTGCCGACGGCTTGCTGCAGATCGGTTTCGACGGCTATGCGGTCGGCGGCCTCGCGGTCGGCGAACCGGAGGACGAGCGCAACCGCACGCTCGAGGAAACGGTGCCGCTGCTGCCGGCCGACCGGCCGCGCTATCTCATGGGCGTGGGGCGGCCCGAGGACATCGTCGAGGCCGTCGCGCGGGGCATCGACATGTTCGATTGCGTGATGCCGACGCGCAACGCGCGCAATGCGCATATCTTCACGCGCACGGGCGTGCTGCGCATCCGCAACGCGCAGTTCGAGCGCGATACGCGGCCGCTGGACGAAGCCTGCACCTGCTACACCTGTGCCAGCGGGTTTTCGCGTGCCTACCTGCGTCATCTCGACAAATGCGGCGAGATGCTCGGGCCGATGCTGGCGACGATCCACAACCTGCATTACTACCAGGACCTGATGCGCGGTCTGCGCGAGGCGATCGCGGCGGGGAAACTGGCCGATTTCAGCGCCGGGTTTTATGAGTGCAGGCGCGGGTAGGGCGCATGTCGCTCAAGCCGGCGATGGCGCGGCGTCGCGCAGCGATCGCCGCCACGAAAACAACGCGCCGATGCACATCAGCAGAAACACCACGTAGAGCAGCGCGGTGAGGTAAAGTCCTTTGCTGACATAGAGCGGCACCGAGATCAGGTCGACGACGATCCACAGCCACCAGTTTTCGAGCGTCTTGCGGTTGAGCAGAACCTGCGCGATGACCGACAGCGTGGTGATGACCGCGTCGAGAAACGGCGCTGCGCCGCTGATCATGATCAACGCCTGTTGCAGCGACGGAACCACGACGACCATCGCCGCGCCCGCGACGAGCCAGCCGCGTGGCGACAGGCGCGAGACGGGGAGGGCATGGTGCTCGCCGTCGCCGCGCCACCAGCGCCACCAGCCGAGAAGGTTGAGCGAGAAAAACATCGCCTGCAGGACGGCATCGCCGTAGAGCCTCTTGTCGGCAAACAGCAGGCCGAACGTGACGGCGTTGACCAGCGCGAGCGGGAAGTTGAGCGCGTTCTGCCTCGCCGCTAGCCAGACGCAGCCAGCCCCGGCGGCGAAGCCGATCAGCTCGGCATTCGATACCGGCGTGGCCAGCGCGGTGAACGCAGTCGCGTCGAGGAATTCGCCGATCGCGTCGAGCATGCGCGTCTGCGACTACGGCCGGCGCGCCAACTCCGAATTGTCGCGCGTCACCGGCATCAGGTCCTTCTTCGACACGCCGAGCCAGTAGAGGATGGGGCTGGCGAAGAAGATCGAAGAAAGCGTGCCGACAAGGATGCCGATGACCATGGTCAGGGCGAAGCCATGTACGGCCGGCCCGCCGAACAGGTACAGCGCGATCATCGTGATCGCGGTGAACAGCGCGGTGATGATGGTGCGCGACAGGGTCGAGTTGATCGCCTTGTTGAGAATCTCGACCGGCTCCGCCTTGCGTGCGGAGCGGAACAGTTCGCGCACGCGGTCGAACACCACGACCTTGTCGTTGATCGAGTAGCCGACCACGGCAAGTACGGAGGCGAGCACGTTGACATCGAATTCCCGGTGGGTCAGCGCGTAGAAGCCGAGCACGATGATCGTGTCGTGGAATTCGCTGGCGATCGCGGCGATGGCGAAGCGCCACTCGAAGCGGATGCCGATGTAGATCATGATGCCGATGATGACGAAGATCACCGCGACGATGCCGTCGCTCTTGAGCTCCTCGCCGACCGAAGCGCTGACGAAGCTCGCGCTTTTCTTGCTGACGTCGGCATTCTTCGTCTTCAGCGCGGCGATGACGTTGTCGGCTACCTGGTTCATCTTCTTGAGGTCGTCGCCGGTTTCGCCCTTGGCGCCGCCGGATTCGCCGAGCTGCAGGCGGATGGCGACGTCGTTGGTGCCGACGAACGGCACCACCTGGGCATTGTGGAAGCCCGCCGCTTCGAGCGTGTCGCGGATCGCGTTGGCCTCGGGCGGCGCCTGGTATGTCGCTTCGACCAGCACGCCGCCGGTGAAGTCGAGCGCGTAGTTGAGGCCGCGCGTGACCAGTGCGCCGAGCGAGATGAGCAGGAGGGCGATCGAGACGCCGATGCTGATCGTGCGCAGGCGCAGGAAGTCGATCTTGCTGTCGTGGTTGAAGATTTCCATGTGCGTACCCCTAGACCGACAGCGCTTTCAGTTTGCGCCTGCCGTGGACGATGTTGACGATCGCATGGGTCACCGTGACCGAGGTGAACATCGAGGTCAGGATGCCGATCAGCAGGGTGACGCCGAAGCCCTTGATCGGACCGGAGCCGAAGAACAGCAGGGCGACCGCGGCGAGCAGGTGGGTGACGTTGGCGTCGAGAATCGTCGCCCAGGCCTTCTCGTAGCCGGCCTTGATCGCGGCGAGCGGGGTCGCGCCGTTGCGCTGTTCCTCGCGGATGCGTTCGCAGATGAGCACGTTGGCGTCGATCGCCATGCCGAGCGTGAGCACGATGCCGGCGATGCCGGGCATGGTCAGCGTGGCCTGGAACAACGACAGTACGGCGACGAGCAGGATCAGGTTGAGCACGAGCGCGGCGTCGGCGATCAGGCCGAACAGTTTGTAGTAGATCGCCGCCGCGATCAGCACGGCGATCAGGCCGAGCAGCACCGCCTTGAAACCCTTGTCGATGTTGTCCTGGCCGAGGCTGGCGCCGATCACGCGTTCCTCGACGATGTCGACCGGCGCGGCGAGCGAGCCGGCGCGCAGGAGCAGGGCCAGGTCGCTCGCTTCCTTCTGGCCGAGGCCGGTGGTCTGGAAGCGCGATCCGAACACGCCCTGGATCGTCGCCGCGTTGATGACTTCCTGCGTTTCCTTGAACGTGCGCACTTCCTTGCCATCGACGATCTGCGTCTGCGGCACGCGCTCGATGTAGACCACGCCCATGCGCTTGCCGACGGCCTGCTGGGTGAACTCCAGCATCTTCGCCCCGCCTTTCGCATTGAGCTGGATCGATACCGCCGGAGTACCGCTCTGCGGGTCGGGGATAGCGGTCGCGTTGACCAGTTCGTTGCCGCTGGCGATGACTTTCTTCGACAGGATGATCGGCTGGGGCTTGCCGTCCGGGCCGGGGCGCTGCATGTAGTAAAGGCGCGATTCGGGCGGCACGTTGCCGGTCTTGGCGATTTCGTAGGCACCGGGATTGCCGAGATTGGCGGCGCCGGTCGCGTTTTCGTCGACCGCGCGCCATTCCAGCGTGGCCTGCGCGCCGAGGATCTTCTTCGCCTCGGCCGTGTCGTGCACGCCGGCAAGCTCGACCACGATGCGGTTCGCGCCCTGCTGCTGGATGATCGGCTCGGACACGCCGAGCTGGTTGACGCGGTTGCGCAGCGTGGTCAGGTTGCTCGAGATCGTGTTGCGCGAGGCGGCGATCGCGGTCGATTCGCGCACCTTCGCGATGAGCGGGAAGCTGTCGGCCGTCGCCGTGCCGTCGCTGAGCTCCAGCGGCGGCTGGTCGCCGAGCTTCTCGGGCTGGTTGACCTGCTTGGTGATCACGTTGCCGGCGGCGCGGCGGTCTTCCTCGCTCCTGAACGTGGCGACGATGCCGTTCGCGCTCGAGTTGACGGTTTCGTAGCGGATCTTCGCGTCGCGCAGGGCACCGGCGATGTCGTCGCGGTAGCGCTGCTGCATCTTGTCGAGCGCCGCCTTCTGGTCGACTTCGAGCAGGAAGTGCACGCCGCCCTGCAGGTCGAGGCCGAGCGGCATCGCGTTTGCGCCGATCGCGCGCAGCCAGCCGGGCACGGTCGAAGCCATGTTCAGCGCGACGTTGTACTGGTCGCCGAGCGCCTTGCTGATCGCGGCCTGGGCCTTGTTCTGCGTGTCCGAATCGTTGAACTCGGCGAGCAGGTTGTCCTTGCCCAGTTCGAGACTCTTGAACGCGAGCTTGTCCTTCTCCAGCGCGCCCTGGACCTTGTCCTTGAGCGCCTGGTCGACCGTGCCGTTGCGGTTGGCCGAGATCTGCACCGCGGGCTGCGGCAGGAACATGTTGGGCAGGGCATAGATCGCGCCGAGGATCAGCACGACCGCGATCAGGGCATAACGCCATCTGGCAAAATCGTTCATCGATATCGCTCTTGCGCCGGATTCGGGGCGCAACGGTTGTTGTTCTGGTTCATCGCACGAGCCCGAAGCCCGGCGCGACTCTCGGGTTGGGTAACGGATGCGGCCGGGTCAGGACGATTTCAACGTGCCCTTGGGCAGCACCATCGACACGGCCTGCTTCTGCACCTTGATCGTCACGTTCGGCGCGATTTCGACGCCGAGGAAGGTCTCGCCGACATCGGTGACGCGGCCGGCGATGCCGCCGTTGGTCACGACTTCGTCGCCCCTGGCGAGGGCGTCGACCATCGTGCGCTGCTCCTTGGCACGCTTCATCTGCGGACGCAGCATGAAGAAGTACATCGCCACGAAGACCGCACCGAACATGATCAGGCTCGGCCACGGACTGGGCTGTCCCGCGGCGCCCGCGGCCTGCGCATAGGCGCTGGAAATGAAAAAATCCATCGTTTGACCCTTGTTGGAGGCCGCGCCGGACAAGCGGGCGGCCGAAGTTGGCCGCGAATTATGGCATGGCATGGCGGGATGTGCACCCCGCGCGGTCGCCGGCGGTTCGGGCCGCCGGCGTGCTGGCGGGTTGTTTTCCGCTACGGCATGGCCAGTTCGACGCGTTGCGTGGCCGCGGGCGAGGCTTCGCGGGACTGTTGCTGCATCGCCCACAACGCCGCGTAGCGCCCTCCCTGGGCGAGCAGATCGGCATGGGTCCCGCGCTCGACGATGCGACCGTGATCGAGGACGAGGATGTCGTCGGCGTCGACGATGGTGGACAGGCGATGCGCGATCACGAGCGTGGTGCGCTCGCGCGCGATCTCGGCAAGTTCGGCCTGGATGATTTTCTCGGTACGTGTGTCGAGTGCGCTGGTCGCTTCGTCGAAGACGAGGATGGTCGGGTTCTTGAGCAGGGTGCGCGCGATGGCGACGCGCTGTTTTTCGCCGCCGGAAAGTTTCAATCCCCTCTCGCCGACGCCGGTGTCGTAGCCTTGCGGCAGCGACGTGATGAAGTCGTGGACGTGCGCGGCGCGCGCGGCGGCGATCACGTCCTCGCGGCCCGCCTCGGGGCGGCCGTAGGCGATGTTGTAGTAGATCGAATCGTTGAACAATACGGTGTCCTGCGGCACGATGCCGATCGCGTTGCGCAGCGATTCCTGGGTTACGCCGCGGATGTCCTGGCCGTCGATGCGGATCGCACCGGCATCGACATCGTAGAAGCGGTAGAGCAGGCGCGACAGGGTCGACTTGCCCGCGCCCGTGGTGCCGACGACGGCGACGGTCTTGCCTGCCGGAATCGAGAAATCCACGTCGTGCAGAATGCCGCGCTGCGCGTCGTAGCCGAAGTCGACCCTGTCGAAGTGCACTTCGCCGCCACGCAATACAAGCGGCTTCGCGTCCACCGGGTCGCGCACCTCCTGCGGTTCGGCGAGCAGGCCGAACATGCGCTCGATGTTGGTCAACGCCTGCTTGACCTCGCGGTAGACCATGCCAAGGTAGTTGAGCGGCATCGACAACTGGATCAGGAACGCGTTGACCATGACCAGATCGCCGATGTTCATCGTGCCGGCGACGACGCCGGCCGAGGCGCGCCACAGCAGCAGGGTCAAGCCGACCGCAACGATCGCGGTTTGACCGATGTTGAGCGCGGCCAGCGACTTCTGGCTCTTCACCGTCGCTTCCTCGAGGTTGCGCAGGCTCGCATCGAAGCGGCGCAGCTCGTGCTGCTCGTTGCCGAAATACTTGACCGTCTCGTAGTTGAGCAGCGCGTCGACGTTGCGCGCATTGGCCTCGGTGTCGGCCTCGTTCGCGGCGCGGTAGAAGCGCAGGCGCCACTCGGTCATCGAAAAGGTGAAGGCGATGTAGACGACCAGTGTCGCCAGCGTGATCGCGGTGAAGCTCCAGTCGTAGTTGAGCATCAGGATCGTGCAGATCACGCCGATCTCGAACAGCGTGGGCAGGATCGTGTAGATCGTCCAGTCGAGCAGGTCGGAGACCGAAGTCATGCCGCGCTCGACGTCGCGTGCGACGCCGCCGGTGCGGCGGTCGAGATGGAAGCGCAGGCTCAGCGCGTGCAGGTGCGCGAACACGCGCAGCGTGATCTCGCGCGAGGTGCGCGCGAGCACGCGCGCAAACACGATCGTGCGCAGTTCCTGGAAGAACGAGGTCGACAGGCGCAGCGCGCCGTACGCCATCAGCAGCAGCAACGGAATGACCAGCGGCAACGGCTTCACGTCGAGCCCGTCGACCAGGTGCTTGAGCACGACCGGTACGGCGATGTTGGCGAGCTTGCCGGCGATGAGGAAGGCGAGCGCGGCGAACACGCGACCGCGGTAGTGCCAAACGGTCGGCATCAGGCGGCGGAAGGCGCCGACGAGCGTGGCGCGCGGAGTGTCTTTGGTCGATGGCATCGCGGTCCGATGTGGAGGCGGTCGGCGGTTTTTTCCAGCCGTGACCACATATGTCGCCGGTCGTCGGCCTCGCGTCAGTTTAACGCCGCGCGGAGTATGATTTTGGACCTTGTCGAAAAGGGAGAGTGCGATGCGCAAGTCGATCTTGTTGGCAATGCTGGTGTCGCTGGCGGCGGGTTCGGCGTTCGCCCAGGACGCGGCCGGGCCGGCCGGGGTGGAGCAGAAGAAGGCGCCGGCCGCTGCATCGGTGTTCATCGTCTCGCCGAAGGACGGCGAAACGGTGCGACAGGAATTCAAGGTCGAGTTCGGCGCCAAGGGTATCGCGGTACGGCCGGCCGGCGATCCCACACCGGGCACGGGACACCATCATCTGTTGATCGACGTGGCCGAATTGCCACCGCGCGATCTGCCGATCCCGAACGATGCAACACACAGGCACTATGGCAAAGGCCAGACCGAGGACACGATCAAGCTGACGCCGGGCGACCACACCCTGCAGCTCGAATTCGCCGACCTCGCGCACGTACCGTTCGATCCGCCGATCGTGTCGAAGAAGATCACCGTGCATGTCAAATGACTGCGCCGTGCCGTTGAAGCCCCTCTCCCTCGACGGGAGAGGGCTTGGGGAGAGGTGAAGCTGAGCTAAGCTGTCTTCTGCGCCTCGAGCCCCAATTCGTCCGCCATCGCCTGGCGCAGGACGAACTTCTGGATCTTGCCCGTTACCGTCATCGGGAAGCTGGCGACGAAACGCACGTACTGCGGCACTTTGTAGTGCGCGATTTCGCCCTTGCAGAATTCCTTGAGCTCGGCCTCGTCGGCATGGGCGCCGGGCTTGAGGATCACGCAGGCGCAGAGTACCTCGCCGAATTTCGCATCGGGCACACCGACGCACTGCACGTCCTGCACTTTGGGATGGCGATAGAGGAATTCCTCGACTTCGCGCGGGTAAACGTTCTCGCCGCCACGAATGATCATGTCCTTGGAGCGGCCGACGATGTTGCAATAGCCTTCGGTGTCGATCGTGGCGAGGTCGCCGGTGTGCATCCAGCCGGCGCGGTCGAGCACTTCGGCGGTCTTCGCCTCGTCGCCCCAGTAGCCGAGCATGACCGAGTAGCCGCGCGTGCACAGCTCGCCCGGTTCGCCGCGCGGCACGACGCGGCCGTTTGCGTCGACGATCTTCACTTCGATATGCGGATGAATACGTCCCACCGTCGACACGCGCCGCTCGACCGGATCGTTGGTCGAACTCTGGAAACTGACCGGCGAGGTCTCGGTCATGCCGTAGGCGATCGTCACTTCCTGCATGTGCATGCGCTCGATCACCTGGCGCATGACTTGGATCGGACAGGGCGATCCGGCCATGATGCCGGTGCGCAGGCTCGACAGGTCGTACTTGGCGAAATCCGGATGGGCGAGTTCGGCAATGAACATTGTCGGCACGCCGTACAGCGCGACGCAGCGCTCGGCCTGCACGGTCTCGAGCACGGCACCCGGATCGAAGGCATCGTCCGGGTAGACCATTGTCGCGCCGTGGGTGACACAGCCGAGATTGCCAATCACCATGCCGAAGCAGTGGTAGAGCGGCACCGGAATGCACAGGCGCTCGCCCGGCGCGAGCTTGATCGTCTCGGCGGTGAAATAGCCGTTGTTGAGGATGTTGTGGTGGGTCAGCGTTGCGCCCTTGGGCAGGCCGGTCGTGCCCGAGGTGAACTGGATGTTGATCGGATCGTCGAACTGCAGGCGAGCGCCGATTGCCGCGAGCTGCTTCTTCTCCACTGCGCTCGCATCGGCGAGCAGTGATTCGAAGTTGTGCATTCCGGAGGAGGACTCCGCGCCGAGGCGGATCACGTGACGCAACCCCGGCAGTTTCGCCGCGGAGAGTTTGCCCGGTGCGCAGCGCGCGAGTTCCGGCGCGATGTCGCCGAGGATTCCCAGATAGTTGCTGGTCTTGAAGCTCGGTGCGAGCACGAGTGCCTTGCAGCCGACCTTGTCGAGCGCGTACTCGAGCTCGCTGCGTCGATACGCCGGATTGATGTTGACCAGGATCAACCCGGCCTTGGCCGTGGCGAACTGGGTCAGCGCCCATTCCGCGCAGTTCGGCGCCCAGATGCCGATGCGGTCGCCGGGTTCGAGGCCGAGCCGCAGCAGGCCGGCGGCGACGCGGTCGACCCGATCGGCGAGTTCGGCGTAGGTCCAGCGCAGGTTCTGATGGCGCGAGATCAGCGCGTCGCGCGCCGCGTGTTCGCGCGCGATGCGATCGAAGCAGGCGCCGATCGTCTCGCCGATCAGCGGGACCGTCGAAGTGCCGCTCACATAGCTTGGTACCTGCTGCATGGCCCTCGTTCCTGCCTCGCCATTCGCCAACTATGGCAACGGCGCCGGCAGCCGTCCATCGCCCTTTGCTACGCCTGGCTCGCGCCGCCGGTCAGCGCGACAGATCGATCGAATACACCGCCGAGCCGTCGCCGTTGTCCTTGAACAGCGCAACGTTGGCGAGCCCCGCGGCGCGCGCGATGCCGAGTTTGCCGGCAGCCGAGGTGAACACGACGGGACCCGCCGTCTTCACCTTGGCGAAATGCCAGTTGCGCTGGTCGCCGAATTTCCTGCGCGTGATCTCGCGCTGCTCGCGTACGAAACCGATCAGCGCGTCGCGGTTGGTGTCGGGTGCGGAGAAGACGATGTTGCTGCCGTCGAGGCCGGGAAAGCCGCCACCGCCGCTGGCGCGGTAGTTGTTGGTGACGACGATGAAATCCTGATCGTCATGCACCGGCTTGCCGCGATACCGCAGGTCGGCGATGCGCTGGCCGGCGGCGCGCGTCACATCGATCGTCCAGGTGAGGTCGCCCTGCAGCACGTCGAAGTTGTAGGTCGGAAATTTGGTGTTGACCAGTTCCTGCGCCTCGTGCCTCGAAGGGTCGATGCGATGGAACCAGCCTGCGGATTTTTCCAGCCACGCCTTCACGCCGGCGCCGTTCACCTTCACCGCGGTCAGGGTGTTCGGGTAGAGATAAAGGTCCGCTGCGTTGTTGATCGCGAGCGTGCCCGCCGGCACGTCGGTGTAGTCGTTCGGGCCGCCGAAACCGGCCTTGAACGGCGAGGCGGCGCCGAGCACGGGCAACGCGGCGTATTGCGGAAGGTTCTGCTTGATGTACGTCTGCGCGTAGTTGCGTTCGGCCGCGTTGACCAAGGCCAGTGCCGAAGTGTCGCCGGCAGCGACGAAGTAGGTACTGAGGTCGTAGTCGCTGCGGCCGATCGGCGTCTTCACGTAGGCGATTGCGCCTTCGTGTTCGTCCTTGACCAATTGTTCGATGTGTTCGTCGCCGGCGACGAAGCCGTCCGCGCTCTTGACCGAACGCACTTCGGATTTGCTCGCCGCGCGATCGACCTGCCAGCGTCCGTCCTTCCATGCCAACGCCAGCTCGATGACGCCAAGGCTCCTGCCGAAATAATTGCCCATCGCCGCGGGCACGCCGCGCACGAAGCCGCGCACGTTGTCCACTTCGGGCATGTTCGCGTAGTGCGATTTCGGATTTTGCGGATTGGGGAAGATATCGTGCGAATGGCCGAGCAGGAGCACGTCGATCCCGGCCACGCCTGCGAGGTGCCAGCCGACGTTCTCCAGCCGGTCGGTGTAGGGCGCGGGATTGAGTCCGCAGTGGCAGATGGCGACGACGATGTCGGCGCCGGCAGCCTTCACTTCGGGCAGATATTTCTGTGCGGCCTCGACCGGACCCATCACCGTGACCTTGCCATCGAGGTTGCGCTTGTCCCAGTCGAGAATCCACGTTGGCGTGAAGCCGAGTACGCCGATCCTGATCGGCGTCTGAATGGTCTTGCCGTCGGCGGCCTGTGTCCTGATCGTGCGCGTCAGCAGTTTCCACGGCGCATACAGCGGCTTGCCGTCCTTCGCGCTGAACACGTTCGACAGCACGAGCGGAAAGTTCGGCCCCTTGCAGTGTTCGACCGGCACGCCGCTCACGTCAAACGCGGTGCCGGTGGCCTGGCTGAGGAACGACAGGCCGTAGTTGAATTCGTGGTTGCCGATCGTGCCGGCGTCGTAGCCGAGCGTATCCATTGCCTTGTACACGGCCAGTTCCTGCCCGCAGGCGATCGGTTTGACCTGTGCCTCGTAGTCGGCGAGCACGGTGCCCTGGATCGTGTCGCCCGCGTCGAACAGCAGCGTGTTCGGAAATTCCTTTCGCGCCGCATGCACCAGCGTGGCCGCACGCTCGAGGCCGATGCTTTTGTCCTCGGCGAGCTTGTAGTAGTCGTAGCTCATCACGTTGGAGTGGATGTCGGTGGTTTCGAGTATGGCGAGCTGCGCGCGTGCGCCGGCAGCCGGTTGCGTGGGTGTCTTCGCCATTTGTCCGGGAGCGGCGCAGCCGGCGAGGAACGCCGCGGCAGCGGCTGCGAGTAACCATTGTTTCATCGTGACGATCCGTGGCCGAAAAGCGCAGTTTAGCGCGCCTTCTGTTACTCTTTGCGACCATTGTTCCGCGTAAGTTTTCGTAATGACCGTCCGCACGCGTTTCGCTCCCAGTCCCACCGGCTATCTGCACATCGGCGGCGCGCGCACCGCGCTGTACTGCTGGCTGGAGGCGCGGCATCGCGGCGGCGAATTCATCCTGCGCATCGAGGACACGGACCGCGAGCGTTCGACCGATGCGGCCGTGCAGGCGATCCTCGACGGCATGCGCTGGCTCGACCTCAGCGCCGACGAAGGCCCGTACTACCAGACGCTGCGCATGGAGCGCTATCGGCATGTCGCCGAGCAACTGATCCAGGCCGGCAAGGCCTATTACGCCTACGAGACCCGCGACGAGCTCGAAGCGATGCGCAATGCCGCGATGGCGAAGAACGAGAAGCCGCGCTACAACGGCTACTACCGCGAGCGCAACGAGGCCTATCGCGACGATCCGAACCGCGTCATCCGCTTCAGGAACCCGCAGGGCGGCAGTGTCGTGTTCGACGACAAGGTCAAGGGCCGCGTCGAGTGGAGCAACGACGAGCTCGATGATCTCGTCATCTTCCGCTCGGACGGATTCCCGACCTACAACTTCGCCGTCGTCGTCGACGACATCGACATGGGCATCACCGACGTGATCCGCGGCGACGATCATGTCAACAACACGCCGCGCCAGATCAACATCTATCACGCGCTCGGCGCAAAGGCGCCCGCGTTCGCGCACCTGCCGATGATCCTCGGTGCGGACGGGCAGAAGCTGTCGAAACGCCACGGCGCGGTTGGCGTGATGCAGTATCGCGACGACGGTTTCCTGCCGCACGCGCTGCTCAATTACCTCGTGCGCCTGGGTTGGTCGCACGGCGACCAGGAGATCTTCTCGCGCCAGCAGATGATCGACCTGTTCGACGTCGGCGACGTGAACAAGGCCGCGGCGCGCTTCGATGTCGACAAGCTCAAGTGGCTCAATCAGCAGTACATCAAGAATGATGATCCGCTGGAACTTGCCTCGGAATTCGAATGGCACCTGCGCAAGCAGGGCCTCGATCCCGCGCATGGCCCCGCGCCGGTCGACGTGATTGTCGCGCTGCGCGAGCGCGCGCAGACGCTGCGCGAGATGGCCGAGAAGGCGAGCATCTGGTACGGCCCGATCGTGTCGTGGGACGACGCGGCAGTGGCCAAGCACCTGAAGGCCGCGACCGCGCTGCCCGCGCTGCAGGCCGTGCATGCGCAGCTCGCGGGCGTTGCCGACTGGAACGTCGAGAACGTGCACAAGGCGATCCAGGACGCTGCCGTCGCGATCGGCGAGGGCATGGGCAAGGTTGCGCAGCCGCTGCGCGTGGCGATGACCGGCACCCAGGTGTCGCCGTCGATCGACCACACCGTTTATCTCGTCGGCCGCGAGCGCGCGCTCAAGCGCATCGACGACGCGATCGCGCGCGCGGGCGGCTGAGTCCGGCGATGGCGTGCCGTTGAACTGCGACGTCGCCACGCTGCTGCACGCGCTGCAGTCGGACGATCCCGACGCGCAGATGCAGGTGCTCGATGCCTGTTTCGCCACGCTCACCGATCCGACCCTGTGGTACTGGCTGATCGGCTTCACCGTGGTCAGCGCACTGGTCGGCGCGTTGATCGGCAAGTACAAGCAGGCGGTCGTGCGCGACACCTTGCTCGGCCTCGCGCTCGGGCCGATCGGCTGGGGCATTTCGCTGCTGCTGCCGAAAGCCGTGCGCAAACCGCGGTGCCGCACCTGCGGCAAGCCGGTCGATGCGGGCGACAGGCATTGCCGCCATTGCGGCGCCGCGCTCTGATTTCCCGAGGCGTGGACAACGGACCGCAAACGTTTGGTTGTCCGGCGTGACCGCTTTTCCGCCACCGTGTCGGTAGCCCGCAGGCGTTGCCCGGGGCATCTTGTCGTGGCGCACGGCAGCCCCATTTTTCGTGGATGCTATGATGCCCGCACCACGATCCATGCCGCCGATGTCCGCCAAGCCCGCCAGTTCGCACCACCATCGCCACGACGCCCACGCCTTCGTGCGCGAGGTGACGGCCGCGTGCGAGATGCGCGGCCTGCGCCTGACCGAGATCCGCCAGCAGGTGCTCGATCTGATTGCCAGTTCGGAGAAGCCGGTCAAGGCGTACGATCTGCTCGACCGGCTCAAGGACGATCGCAGCAATGCCGCGCCGCCAACCGTCTACCGCGCGCTCGACTTCCTCATCGAAAACGGCTTCATCCACAAGCTGCAATCGATCAACGCCTACGTGAGCTGCCATCACCCCAGCGTGGTCCATCACGTGCCGTTCCTGATCTGCGACCAGTGCGAATCGGCCACCGAGATCTGCGACGAGCGCGTCGCCAAGCTGCTGACCGAACAGGCCAAGGCACTCGGCTTCCGCGCGCGTGCGCAAACGCTTGAGGTGCACGGTGTGTGCAAACGTTGCGCGGGAGCCCAGTAAACGGGGCGTTTTCGACGCTTTGATTCTCCCGCGCCTAGAGCAGTTTCGTCGGTAGTGCTTGCACCGTCATTCGGGGCCCTGCGAAGCATGGGGCCCGGAATCCGTTCTTGCACCGTCACCGCGAAGATCAAGGGCGGGATGACCAGTCATTCGGCTTTGAAAGCCCCGCCTTCGCGGGAATGGCGAGGCGGTAAATACTTGAATCGTAAGCACCCTAGAACGACTTGCTCAAACCGAGATAGGCGCCCGCACGCGGGCCATATTGCGGCGCGCCAACGCCGATGCCGGAACCGTCGCGCAACTGGTAAACCTTGTCGGTCGCATTGATGACGGCAAGGCGCACGTTGGTGTTGCCGATGGCGGGCAGGTCGAAATCACGCGCCGCCGACAGGTTGATCTGCCAGTATCTCGGCAGGTGCGCGCTGTTGGCGAAGTCGCGGCGCAGGCCCGAGCCGTAAAGGAAATCGGCGCTCAGCTTCAATCCGTCCCAGTCGTAGCTGATGCCGCCGGAGCCGGTCAGACGCTGGTCGTGGTCGAGGTGCACCCAGTGCGTGGCGATGTAGTCGAGTTCGTCCTGGTCGAAGTTGTACTGGCCGGTGACGACCTTGCGGCCCATCGCGCGGTTCGAGGACAGGTTGAAGTAGCCGCTCAGGTTGCCGTTGGTGTAGTTGGCAGTGAATTCCACGCCGCGGATGCGACCGCGGTCGTAGTTGAATGGCGAGAAGATCAACGCGGCGCCGAACTGGCCTTCGTCGAGCAGGTTGCGCACCTTGCGGTAGTAGGCGTCGAGGCCGAGCGTCCAATGCGCGTCGAACTTGTGGTTGAGGCCGACATCGAAATAGTGCGAGCGTTCCGAGCGCGTCTCGGCGTTGACGTCGGTCGGAAGCTGGTTGGTCGTGCCCTGGAACAGGGCGATGTCGGTCGGCGAGATCAGCTCGGTCGGCGGCGGCGTGAAGTAGCGCGCGTAGCCTGCATGGAGCGCGGTGGCGTCGCTGAACTGGTAGACGAAACCGATGCGCGGGCTGATCTGGCCCTCGCTGACGTAGGCGTCGACCTTGTCGGCGCGCAGGCCGTAGTTGAGCGTGAGCCCGTCGCCGATGCCCCACTCGTCCTGCAGGTACAGGCCACAGGTCTTCGCGTTGATGTGCTGCGAGTTGTCGACGATCGTGATCGGCACGTCGTTGATCTGGTTGCCGTCGGCGTCGGCGGGGAATACGAGCGAGGTCGAATCGCTGACCGGGCGCTCGCTGCTCGCGTGGAGGCCGTAGCGCAGCGTGTGTGTGCTGTCGGCGAAGGGCACGGAAAAGTCCGCTTGCAGCGTGCTCGCGCGGTTGGCGCGGTGAATCGTGCCGGCGACGCCGTTGAAGACGAGGTCGCCGACCGGATCAGGATGATAGTCGACGCCGGTGTAGCGCTGGCCGAGCGAAACCTGGTAGTCGGTGGCGCCGAAATGTCCCTGCAACGAGACGACGCCGAAACGCGTGTGCTCGCGCTGACGCTCGTCGAGCCGCGCCGAATCGAAGGTGTCCACGCCGGCCAGGGCGAATGACGGCTGCTGATCCGGGTTGTTGGGGATCTGGAAGCGGTTGTTGGTGACGCCGGCCATGAACGAGAGGCGCATGTCGTCGCTGAGCAGATAGGAAAAATAGCCGAAGCCCTTTGCCTGATGGGTGCGGTCGTGGATCGCGTTGTACGCCGGCGTCGGGTTCTCGATGCCGACGTCGTTCTGCGCGTACTCGAACGTGGTGAAATAGCTCCAACGGTCGCCGCTGCCATGCAATGAGATCTCGGTCTGCAAAGCGCCGAACGAGCCGGTGAGCAGGCTGATCTTGCCGCCGGAATTCTTGTCGTCCTCGCCGTCACCGCCGGTGCCGTGGTGGCGGTGCGCGCCGCTTTCGGTCGTGATTTCGACCACGCCCGCAGTGCGGTAGCCGTACTGTGCCGGCAGCGCGCCGGTCAGCAACTGCACGCGCTCGATGATGTCCGGGTCGAGCGTCTGGCCGAAGCCTTCGATGCTCTCGGGAACGATCACGCCGTTGATGCGGTACTGCACGTCGCCGTGATCGCCGCGGATGTGCAACTGGCCGTACGAGTCCTGCACTACGCCGGGCGCCTGCAGCAGGATCTGGTTGAGCGGCGTCGCATCGCCGAGCGGCAGGCGTTCGATCGCCTCGGAGTCGATCACGTATTGGCTCGCGCCGACGCTGGGCGACAACTGGTTACGCGCACGGTCGAGCTTGGCGTTGACCTCAACCGCCTGCAGCGTGGTCGCCTTGTCGGCGGGGTCGGCTGCGGCATCCGGCACGGCAGCGGGTGTGTCGGCGGCGCGGGCGAACGGTACGGCCGGCAGGGTGAGGATGATGGCGAGTGCGAGCAACTTCTTCGTCATTGCGTGGGGCGTCCTGCGAGATTGTCTTTGTTATGATATAATATAACATTATTTCGCCCCGGCATCGTGACGGAAGTCATGCAAGGGCTGTCGGAACTGCAAACAGCACCCCGTCGTGTCGCGGGATTCACCAGAACCCGACGTTATGTTATAACTTAGCCATGGCCAGCTCTTCCGCCCCGCAACTGGGCAGCGCCGCCGCCCACGATGCGCTCGCCCATGTCGCCGACCGCATCGGCGCGACCGCATCGTTCCTGTGCGCGCTGCATTGCGCGGTGCTGCCGTTCGTGCTGACCGTGCTGCCGGCGCTGGGCCTCGGCTTCCTCGGCGATCACCGTTTCGAGCGCATCTTCATCGCCTGTGCGAGCCTGCTCGCGCTCGCCTCCCTGGTCCGCGGTTGGCGCCGGCATCGCGTCACCAGCGCGTTGTACCTCGCCGCCGCGGGCCTGGCCCTGCTCTGGATCGGTGCCTGGGTATTCGACGCGGAATCGTCCATAGTCACCCATGCCATGCTGGTCACTCTCGGCGGTTGCTGCGTAGCGCTGGCACACATCGTCAACCTGCGCCTGACCCATCTGTTCGGCAGCTGCTGCCCGCCCGGCGGCGCGGCGTAGCGGCGTTGTCGTTCGCGCCCGCGTGTTGTCCGCAATAACGAGACTCGCTGCGTGAATGCGATTGTGTAACGCCTTGCCGGCCGCCTAACATCCGCGCACCTCCGCCGCCATCCGCGCAACAGCGAAGCATGACCGCCCCCGAGCATCACCACGACCACGACCACGCCGGAGCGGGCGAGCGCCGCCTGCTGTGGGCGTTCGTGCTGACTTCGATCACGCTCGTCGTCGAAGCCGCGGGCGGCTGGATTTCGGGTTCGCTCGCCCTGCTCGCCGACGCCGGCCACATGTTCGTCGACGCGTTCGCGCTGCTGCTCGCCTTCCTCGGGGCCTATTTCGCACGCCGGCCGGCCGATGACCGACGCAGCTTCGGCTATGCGCGGCTGGAGGTGCTGGTCGGCTACACCAATGCGCTGTTCCAGTTCGCGCTGGTGGCGTGGATCGTGGTCGAGGCGATCTGGCGTTTTGCCCGGCCGGAGCCGATTCTTTCCGGCACGATGCTGATCATCGCCGTGATCGGCCTCGTGGTGAACCTGTTCGTGTTGCAAGTGCTCGGTGGCCACGACCACGACGATCTCAACGCTGCTGGCGCGCGCCTGCACGTGCTCGGCGACCTGCTCGGGTCGCTCGGCGCGGTCGCCGCGGCATTGTTGATCCGCTGGCAAGGCTGGCTGTGGGCCGACCCGGCATTCTCGATCTTCGTCTCGCTGCTGATTGCCGGCAGCGCCTGGAGATTGCTCAAGCGCTCGGCGCACATCCTGCTAGAGGGCACGCCCGAGGGCGTCGACACGGCCCAGGTCGCGGTTGCGGCGAAGCAGGGCGAGGGCATCGTCGACGTGCATCATGTGCATGTCTGGCAACTGGCCGGCGGCCGCCGTCTGGCGACGCTGCACGCGCGCCTGCGCGAGGATGCGGATGCGCATGCGGCGCTGGCCCAGGTGCAGGCGATCCTGCGCGAGAAATTCCAGATCGCGCACGCGACCGTGCAGATCGAGCGGCGCGACTGCGCGCACGAGGACTGCGGGCCTGGCGCGCACGAACATCACCACGGGCACGCACACTGAGCGCGGTTGTGGCGCGGAGCAGGGCGGACAAGGCAGATGCCGGAACCCCCACTCTCATCCGCGCAAAATGTCGTTCTTTTCCAGCCACGTCTGTGCGCGATCACGGCCGAGGTCGCGCAGGTCGCGCAGGAAATCCATGCGCGCAGTGAGTCGCGTTTTCGCGCTGTAGCCATCCAGCGATTCGCCGGGTTCGAGGATCTGGATGTCGATCTTCTTCAGACGCCGGCCCAGCGGTGTCAGCGGGAAATTCCTCGCCAGCATGTCCTGTGCCGTCTGCAGCGTTTCGAGTTCGCGGATGAACGTGGTCGAGAACGACAGTTCGGTGATGCGTTCACCGATCTCGCGCGCAGTTGCCGGCGGTTGCGCGCGCTCGATCGGCTGCACCAGCACGCAGGCGATGGTCTCGGCGGTACAGCGGTAGACGAGAGGCTCGATCGCGGGGTTGCCCGCATAGCCGCCATCCCAATAGGTTTCGCCGTCGATCTCGACCGGTGCGAACAGTTGCGGCAGGCAGGTGCTCGCGATCAGCGCGTCGAGGCTCAGGCTGGCGTTGTCGAACAGCATCAGGCGCCCGTCGCGCACGCGCGTCGCCGCGATGAACAGCTTGAACGGCGACTCCTTGCCGATCCGCTCGAAGTCGAACAACGAAGCCGCGATGGTCCTAACCGGATTGATGCCGAGCGGGTTCATTTCCTGCGGGGTGAAGTAGCGCGTCAGCCCGAGCAGGATGCGCTCGGTCGCCGCGCCCGCGGGCGAAGCGAACGCCCAGCGCATCAGGCTCGTCTGCGCGCCCACGGATTCCCATAGTCGAGCCAGCATCGCGCGCGCGCCGTCGCGCTTGCCGTCGAGCCAGCCCTGGGCCAGCGCGCAGGCGTTCATCGCACCGCTCGAGGTCGCGCTGACGCCGTCGAAATCGAGTGAACCGTGCTCGAGCAGGCGGTCGAGGACGCCCCAGGTGAATGCGCCGTGCGCGCCGCCACCTTGCAGGGCGAGGCTGATCGTCGCATCGCGGGAGCCGGCGGCCATGCGGGAATCATAGCGGGAGTCTCCCGCGCGTGGCGAATTCCCACGCGGCGCGCGCGCTGTTAAGCTACGCGGCAAATTGATCCTCGCCGATCAAATACCGCACGCTCGTGTGCAGACTTTTCAATTTTTCCTTCAGGAGTGAGACAAAAATGGGCAGAGGCGACCGCAAGACCAAGAAAGGCAAGATCGCGATCCGCAGCTACGGCAAGGCGCGTCCGCACGTGGCGAAGAAGGCCGCGGGCACGAAGACCGTCGCCGCGAAGCCGGCGGCGAAGAAGGCTGCGCCGGCCAAGAAGGCCGCACCGGCGAAGAAGCCCGCCGCCTGATCGCGCACCGCCGCTCACGAAAAACCCCGCTGCGAGCGGGGTTTTTTTTTCGTCGTTCGCGGCTGCCGGCCGACGGGCGACCCCGGCGCGACGTCGGCAATCACCCGCACAGAACTTTTCGTCGCGGATTCATGCGCTGACAGCTTGCCTGCCGCCGACGACGACACGGCGTACCAACGCGCCACCGATCCAGTAGCACAGCTCGGCCGGGTGGCCGGCGTCCCAGACGACGAAATCCGCGCGCTGCCCGGGCGCCAGTACACCACGGTCGGTCAGGCCCAGTGCGCGCGCGGCGTGCGCGGTCGCGCCGCGCAACGCTTCCTCGGGAGTCATGCGGAACAGGGTGCAGGCCATGTTCATCGCATGGCGCAGCGAGAGCAGCGGCGAGGTGCCCGGGTTGAGGTCGCTGGCCACGGCGAGCGCCACGCCGTGACGGCGAAACGCCTCGATCGGCGGTAGTGTATTTTCACGCAAAGTATAAAATGCACCGGGCAGCATCACCGCGACGCTGCCGGCCGCGGCCATCGCCGCGATGCCGGCCGCGTTCGCGTATTCGAGATGGTCGGCCGAGAGTGCGCCGAATTCCGCGGCGAGTGCGGCACCGCCCGAATCGGACAACTGATCGGCGTGCAGTTTGACCGGCAGGCCGTGCGCACGCGCGGTCTCGAATACACGCCGGACTTCGGACGGCGTGAACGCGATGTTCTCGCAGAATGCATCGACCGCGTCGGCGAGACCCGTCTGCGCGATCTGGGGCAGCATGTGGATGCAGGCCTCGTCGACGTAGTCGGCCTGGCGCCCGGCGAACTCGGGCGGCAGCGCGTGTGCGCCGAGGAACGTCGTGCGCACGCCGATGCCGAGCGTCTCGCCGATGCGCCGC
The DNA here is from genome assembly GCA_018240465.1 of Pseudomonadota bacterium. Lineage (GTDB taxonomy): Bacteria > Pseudomonadota > Gammaproteobacteria > Xanthomonadales > Rhodanobacteraceae > Rudaea. The sequence continues at coordinate 3,315 of JAFEFS010000082.1, read as the reverse complement.
GCGACGCGCAGCATCTTCGCTTCGCTGGCGAAGTCGAGGCCGTAGCCGGACTTGATTTCGAGCGTGGTCACGCCGTCGGCGAGCAGCATTCGCGCGCGAGGCAGCGACTGCGCGAGCAGTTCGTCTTCGCGTGCGGCGCGCGTCTTCGCCACGGTCGAGAGGATGCCGCCGCCGGCCTTGGCGATCTCGGCGTAACTCGCACCGTTGAGGCGCAGGTCGAACTCCGCGGCGCGATCGCCGGCGAAGACGAGATGGGTATGGCAATCGATCAAGCCTGGCGTGACCAGCGCGCCGTGTGCCGAGTCCACCGTGCGCGCGAGCGCAGCGGGCCTGCCGGGCAACGCGGACATCGGCGCGGCGAAAACGATGCGGCCGTCGTTCCAGCCGAGCGCCGCGGCATCGACCAGGCCGAATGCGGTGCCGTTCGCCGCCATCGTCGCGAGGCGGCAGTCGAGCAGCAAGCCATCCCAGAGCAGGCTCATTTTGGCGCGCTCGTCGCCGGGGCGGTGGCCGGCATCGGGTCGGGCGCGTGCACGGGCACGCCGTCGGCGGCCTGCTGCCGCTCGTGTTCGTCGATCAGGCGCTGCGCGAACGCACGATACACCGGCACCGGCGCGATCAGTGCGGCGATTGCTCGCGCGAGCAGACACACGGCGAGGATCGGTATCACCATGCTCTGGTTGGCAGTCAGTTCGAGCGTGATCACGGCCGAGGTCAACGGCGCCTGGGTCACGCCGGAGAGAAACGCGCCCATGCCGACCAGCACGATCGCCGCCTTGTCGGCCTGCGGCAGCAAGCTCGACACCGCATTGCCCATGCCCGCGCCGACCGCCAGCGCCGGCGAGAAGATGCCGCCGGGGATGCCGGCCCAGTACGAGAGGACGTTGGCGGCGAGTTTGAGCCAGCCGAACACGAACGCGGCACCGTGCGTGGACTGGACGAGATCGCGCGCCTCGGCGTAGCCGGTGCCGTAAATGCCGCTGCCGAAATGCGCACTGACGACGCCGAGCACGGCCAGCGCCAGACCGCAGCCGGCGGCGAAGCCGACCGGCCAGCGCGCGCGCATCGCGGCAACGCGGGTGAGCGGATTGCGGCTGGCCGGATCGGGCTCCTGCAGCAGGATGGTGCGCGCGAACAGCGCGCCGCCGAGGCCGCCGCAAAGTCCGCAGAGCGCGACCGCGAACCAGCTTTGCCCGAGCGGCATCTCGGCGGCGACGCGGCCGAAATAGGCATAGTTGCCGAGCACGCCGAGCGAGACGATGCCGGCGAAGATCACCGCAGTCAGAATGATGCCGCTGAAGCGGTGTTCGAACGTGCCGGCCAGTTCCTCGATCGCGAACACGACGCCGGCGAGCGGGGTGTTGAACGCGGCCGCGATGCCGGCGCCGCCGCCGGCGAGGATGAAGCGCGACAGTGCCTTGGGATCGGCGAAGCCGAGCCGCTTGCCGATCGAATACATGATGCCTGCGCCGACGTGCACGGTCGGGCCCTCGCGGCCGATCGACGCGCCCATGGCGAGGCCGAACAGGGTGAGAGCCATTTTCGCCAGCACGACGGGCAGCGAGAGCAGGCGATCGCGGAAGGCCGCCTCGGGCACGTCGAGCGCGGCGATCACCTGCGGAATGCCGCTGCCACGCGTGGCCTTGAGCGGCCCCGAAGTCAGCCAGGCAAGCAAGGCGAACGCCGCCGGCATGATCGCGAGCGGCAACCACGCCGAGATCGCGAGGATCGCGCGAAAGCCGACAAAGGCGTAGTCGCTCGCGCGCGCGAAGGCGATCGCGGCGAGGCCGACCAGGACGCCGCCGCCCCACAACGCAAACCGCCGCTTCCACTGCGCGGGGGCGAACAGTTCGTCGTCGAGACGGCTGCGCAGGTGCGTGCGCGCGGGGTGGTCGTCGGGAGCGGACATGCGGCGATTATCGCAGAGCGCGGGTGGTCGCTGCGACAGCGGCGCGCGCGATCGCCCGTTCGCCGATCATGAAAGCAGGCTCTGCCCGCTTGCCGCATTTGCGCACGCGGCTGGCATACTGTTCTCCGACACGAGGAAATCGCAGGCATGAAAAACTATTTCGCCGAATCGTTGTGGAGTCCGCAGGGGTGGACGCGTGGCGCACGCCTCGCGGTCGCCGCGGGCCGCATCGCCGCTGCCGCGGACGGCCATGGCGAGCGGCTCGGCCGCTGCGTGCTGCCGGGCATGCCGAATCTGCATTCGCACGCGTTCCAGCGCGCGATGGCGGGATTGGCGGAAAAGCAGACCAACTCGTCGGACTCGTTCTGGACCTGGCGCGAGACGATGTACGCATTCGCCGGCCGCATCGGCCCGGAAGATTTGCAGGCGATCGCGGCGCAGCTCTACGTCGAGATGCTCGAGGCCGGCTACACCCAGGTCTGCGAATTCCACTACCTGCACCACCAGCCGGACGGCAAGCGGTATGCCGATCCTGCGGCGATGTCGCTGGCATTGATCGAGGCCGCGCGCGAGGCCGGCATCGGCCTGACCCTGCTGCCGACGCTGTACATGACCGGCGGCTTCGACGGCCGCCCGCTGTCCGAGCGCCAGCGCCGCTTCGGCTTCGACGTCGACGGCTACCTGTCGTTGTTGCAGCAATTGGTAAATGTGGAAAATGCCGCATTGCGCATCGGCGTCGCCCTGCATTCGCTGCGCGCGGTGCCGGAGAAGGCGATGCGCGAGGTGCTTGCCGCAGAGTTGACGCGCGGCATGCCGGTCCACGTCCATATCGCCGAGCAGATCGGCGAGGTGCAGGACTGCCTCGCGCTGCGCAATGCGCGGCCGGTCGAGTGGCTGCTCGACAACCTGCCGGTCGACGCGCGCTGGTGCCTGGTCCACGCCACGCACATGAGCGCGCAGGAAACACAGCGCCTCGCGCAGTCCGGCGCGGTCGCCGGCCTGTGCCCGACCACCGAGGCCAACCTCGGCGACGGCCTGTTCCCGCTCAAGGCGTACATCGACGAGAACGGTGCGCTCGGCATCGGCTCGGACAGCCACATCTCGGTATCGCCGGTCGAGGAACTGCGCTGGCTCGAGTACGGCCAGCGCCTCGCCACGCGGCACCGCAATATCGCGGTGTCGGTGGCGAACCACAGCGTTGGCGAGACCTTGTTCGCCGCGGCGCTGCGTGGCGGTGCGCAGGCGGCGGGCGTCGGCGTCGGCGCGATCGCGGCGGATGCACGCGCCGACTTCATCGTGCTCGACGACGATTCGGCGCTGCTGGCCGGCCGCGACGAGGCCAGCCTGATCGACACGTTCCTGTTCGCCGGCAACGCCAACCTCGTGCGCCACGTCATGGTCGGCGG
>JAFEFS010000081.1 GCA_018240465.1 Pseudomonadota bacterium | reverse complement strand
TCGGGCTCGGCGCGCTGATGACGGAGTGGCCCGTCTGTGCGAGCGCGACGAATTTGCCCGGTGTCGGACGTCCCAGCGCGTCCTGCAGCGTGACGGTGATCGAGTCGGTGCTGACGCCGTCGGCCGCGGCGGTCGCGGTAAGGGCGACGATCGAACTGCTCGCCGCCGGATTGACGAAGAAATCGAATTTGGCGGTCTGGGTCAACGCGACGCCGTCGGTCTGGTCGCGCGCGGTCAGCACGAGCGGCTCGGCGGTCAGGTCGGTGACTTTGAAGACCGCCTTGCCCGATATGTCGGTGACGGCGCTCGCTGGCGTGATCGTGGCATGTGCGCCGGCATTGGCGGTCAGCGTGACCGTCTTGCCGGGCGCGAAATTCCCCATCGCATCGGCGAGCGTGACCACGACGTAGCCGCTGGTCGCGCCGTCGTCGAACAGCAGGAGTCCGTCCGCTGTGGCCGGAAACGTGGCGAGGTTGTCGTAGCCATAGGCAAAGACGGTCGACACGGCCGCATCGACCGCGCCGGTGGTTTGCGCGGTGAGTTTCTGGTGCAGCAGTCCGAGCCGGGGCGAACCCAGGCCGACATGGGCGAAGTCACTGCCCATCGAGGCCGCATCGTGGAACGCGCCGCTCGCGGCGAGAGGATAGATTTGCGGATTGAGCGCGCCGAGATTGCTGCCCTGGGTCTGGTTGAGCAGGGCCGTGAATGCGGCCCAAGTCGGTGCGGAGAAGCTCGTGCCGCCGTTGAGCGCGCCGGTGGGGCAGCCGCCTTCGTTCGCGTTGCAGATCACGATGCCGTGCGCGGGATCGGCGTTCGAGGCGACGTCGGGAATCGAGCGCATTGCCGAACCGGTGAAGCCGTTCTGCCAGGCCGGCCGCGCGAAGAATCGACTGACGCCGAATCCGCCCTGGCCGCTGGGCGGCGTGTCGGCACTGCCGTTCCACCAGGTTTCGCTGCCGTAGGTATGTCCCGGCCCTTGCGTGAGCGAGGTGCCGCCGACCGCGGTCGCATGCGGCGAATCGGCCGGCACGCCGATCGTGTTCGCCGCGCCGTCCAGACAGGTGCTGCCCGTGTCGCCGGCGCCGTTGAAGACGCTGATGCCGGCCGCAGCCGCGGTTTGCAGAACGCTGTCGATGCTGGTCACGTCGGCGAGCGTGGTCTGGTCCTCGCAATAGGCCCAACTGTTGCTGATGATCGTTACGTGATCGGTGATCATGCGGTTGAACAGCGCCTGGAAACTTGCGCCGCCCGCGAACGGTGCGTCGTAGACGCGGATCGCCGCGCCGGGGGCCAGCGTGAGCACGGTGTCGATGTCGAGCAGCACTTCGTCCTGGCTGGCGGCCGGCGCGCCCGCGCCGCCGTTGACGTGGATCGGGCTGACGTCGTTGATCTTGGCGTCCGGCAGGCCGATAAGCGCGATGTAGTCGGCGATATCGCTGGAATTGTAGGAGTCGAACTCGACCAGGCCTATGGTCTGGCCCGTACCGTTGGCATCCTGCCAGGCGGGCGGCGGCGGATCGCTGCCATTGAGCATGTCGTAGGGACTTTTGCCCTCGAGATTCTTGAAGCACTTGATGAACTCGGCGTAATAGTTGTAAGTGCTGCCGGCGCCGGCGCCGGCTTTGAATGCTTCCCCGGCCGCCACCGCCCAGAGCGAACACACGGCGGTACCGAAAACCAGGCGAATCATGCGTTGCGGCTGCGGCGCGTGCGGCACACCGAGGTTCGACAGCCCCGCGATCGCCTGCACGTGCACCGCGATGCCGGGCGGCAGGGCAGGGTCGGTGTTGTTGGCGTAGAAGCTGTGCTCACCGACGGCGTAGTCGTCGATCGTCACGGCGAAGGATTTCGCCGCGCTGGCGCGCGTGCCGCGCACGGCCAGCGTCATCCGGTTCGTCGAACCTTCGACCAACTCGAAGCCCTGCGACTTCAGCCAAGCCAGCGTGTCGTCGTAGGCGGACTGTGTCGGGCCGAATCGTTCCGCGATCTGCGCCGGGGTGAGGAATTTGCGGAAGATCGGCGACGCCGGGTCGTAGACATCGCGCAGGTATTGCTGGAAGCCGGCTTCGTCGTCGCGGTTGAGCACGATGGTCAGAGTGATGCTCTGCGCGTCGGTTGCGTCCGAACCGGTCAGCCATTTTGTCCAGCTTTGCGGTTGGCGCGTGGCGTGCGCGAGCGCCGGCAGCACATGGCCGCTCAGGCGCATCGTCGCGTCGGTCTGCGCGGGCGCCGGCCCCGCGTAGGTCGTCGCGCTCAGGAAGACTGGCAGCGCAATCGCCGCAACCAGAATCGCACGTCGTGCCGCCGCGCGCGCCACATTCAACCAGGCCGTCGTTCGCATGGAATCGCCCCTTCGCAAAGTTGCTTCGCCCATCCGCACACGCGAACCACCTCGCGCGCGGTCCTTGACCAGTAGTGGGCGAATTGCGAAATCCATCACGCAGCGATGCCGAGCTTTGCTAAGGTATCCACCTGGGCGGCATGGGGGCGTCGTGAGCGCGCGCTGGGCAGCAGTATCGGTTCGGATTCGGGTGGCGGCGATGTTCGCCGCCATATGCATCGCCGCGTTCGCGCGCGCGACGCCGGATGGCCCCGCCGAGGTTCTGAGGCCCGGGCAAGCGTACAGCGCGCAATTGAACGCCGGGCAGCATCGCGACTACGTCGTGCAGTTGCCTTCCGGGCAGGCCGCGGAAGTGAGCTTGCGTCAGACTGGCCTGCACACGATCGCACTGCGCTTCGCCGGCGGGTCCACCCGTCCCTCGTTCCAGGTGGACGCGGGCAAGCAGGCCGTGCAGCGCGTGATGCTGTTACCCGCCGACGCTGCCGCGATGCGTTTGTCGGTGACGGCGAAACTGGGTGGCGCTTTCGAAATCGCGCTGGGTCCGGCGCATGCGGCGACCGACGCGGACCGTCGTCGCGCGGCCGCGCAGATGCTGCTGGCGACGGCCAACGACCTGCGCAGGTCGGCGGGCAGTTTCGAGGCGGGAAACATCGACCGGACCGCGGCGGCGCACGCGGCGCAAGCCTATCGCGACGCGTTGGCGGCGTGGCAGTCCGTCGGGGATTCCTGCGAAGTGCGGCGGACCTTGTCCGGCCACGCGCGGCTGCTGTTTGCGCTGGGCGACTACGCCCAGGCGCAGGCGGCCGCGCGTGCAGCATTGGATGCCGCTTGCGAGCGCAACGGCGATGCGTCCGTATCGGCCTACCAGGCAGAAGCAGAACGCACGCTCGGCGCCAGCCTGGCGTATCAGGGCGACCGGCTCGGCGCGATCGCCGCGCAGCAGCGTGCGTTGTCGCTGTACCGCAAGACCGGCGACGAGCGCTTCCAGGGCGTCGTGCTCGGCAATATCGTTGTCGACTACTCGGAAACCGGGCAGAAGGGCAAGGCGTTCGATGCCGCGGCGGAAGCGCTGAAACTCGCACTGGCGACTGGCGATGAGCCCGGGGTCGCCTTCTGCCGCGAGCGCCTCGCAGCGGTGCTGATGGGAAGGGGCGAATACAGCCGCGCGCTCGAGGTGTTCGCGCAAGTATTCGAGGACCTGCGGCGGACGCCGTATCCGATGGTCGAGAACATGGCCTGGAGCGACCTCGGCAACCTCTACCGCGAATCGGGCGAAGCCGACGAGGCGTTGTCCGCCTACAAGAGGTCCGAAGCCGCCGCCGTGGCGAACAAGGAGCCGCCGGCGGTGGCCGAGGCGCTCGCGAACCAGGGCGACGCCGAGCTCGCCGCCGGCCGCGTCGATGCCGCCGCGAAGCTGTACGGGCAAGCCTTGCAACTCGGCAGCGCCGGCGGTTTCGCGCGCGAACGCGCACACAGCCTGCGCGGCCTCGGCCTTGTCGCGCTAGAACGCGCGGACTGGAACCAGGCGCAAACCCGCTTCGCCGCGGCGCGTGAGGTGGCCGCCGCGCAAGGCGCACAGGACGAGATCATCGAGATCGAACTCGCCCAGGGGGATCTCGAAAGCCGCCAGCGCCGATTCGTGGCGGCGCAGGCACACTATGCGCGCGCGCTCAACCTCGCGCGACAGACGCGCGCGCTGAGCAAGCAGCCGGCGGCCTTGGCGGCGCTGGCCAGAACCGCGCAGCAGACGGGAGACCTCGGTAGTGCCGGGCGACTCATCGAACAGGCGCTGGATCTGGTTGAATCCGAGCGCGCCCGACTCAGCAACCTGCATCTGCGCACCAGCTATTTCTCGTCGATGCGCGCCTACTACCAGTTGTACATCGACATCCTGATGCAGCTGCATCGGCGTGAGCCGCATGCCGGCCATGCGTCCGCTGCGCTGCTGGTCGCGGAACGCGCCCGCGCGCGGTCGCTGCAGGACCAATTGACCGAACGCGGCATCGACATCCACAAGGGGGTCGATCCCGCGTTGCTCGCGCGTGAGCGCGATGCCGAGGACGACGTGCACGCCGCCGCCTATGAACTCGAACGCGTGTCCGCCGCCGCGGGCGATGAGCGCCGTGAACTGCTGCAGAAAGCGCTCGACGCGGCGAATGTCCGTCTCGACACCGCGCGTGCGCGCGTGCGCGAATCGAGTCCGCGCTACGCGGACCTGATGCGCCCGCTGCGCCTCGATCTCGACGATGTGCGCCGACAACTGCTCGACGACGATGTCAGCGTGCTCGAATACTGGCTCGGCGACGAGCGCAGCTATGTCTGGTCGATCACCCGCGCTGGCGTCGATGCACAGGTGCTGCCGGCGCGTGCGGCGATCGAGCAGCCGGTGGCGGCGTTGCGCGCGGCGTTGCTCGCGCGCGGGTCGCACCCGGCGTCGGTGCCGATGGAACGCCTGGCCGAGGAGGATGCGTCGGCGGACGCCACAGTCGCGGCGCAGGCACGCGCGCTGCAGGAACGCATCCTGCCCGCGGCGACGCGCGCCCGCCTGCGAGCGCAGATCGTGGTGGTTGCCGACGGCGACCTGCAACTGCTGCCATTCGCCCTGCTGCCGTTCGCGCAAGGTCCATCGGCGCGAACGGCGCCCGGATCGACTTTCGTGTACCTGCCTTCGCTGGCGACGTTGCGTGGACTGCGCGCGCTGCCACGTCCCACGGCAGCGACAGACGCGCTGGCGATCTTCGCCGATCCGGTTTTCCGCAGCGATGACGCGCGCCTGCATGGTCACGCGGGCGGCGCTCTGCCTGAGGCTGGCACGATGCTGTCGCGGGCGATGACCGAAGCCGGCATCGCCAGGCTGACGCGCTTGCCCAATACGCGGCGCGAGGCGCAAGGCATAGCCGCGCTGGCGCCGCAGGGCAGCCTGTGGCTGGCGCTCGACTTTGCCGCGAACCGCGGCGCGGCCGTTGCGGCGCGATGGGATAGATTTTCACTTGTACACTTTGCCACACACGCGCTGCTCAACCTGCGCCACCCGGAAATGTCCGGCATCGTGCTTTCGCTGTACGACGCCGATGGCAATGCGCAGGATGGTTTCCTGCGCGCGAACGACATCTACAACCTGCGCATGCCGGCCGACCTCGTCGTGCTCAGCGTCTGCGATTCGGGTGTCGGCAGGATGCAGGGCTCCGAAGGCGCGTACAGCCTGGCGCGCGCGTTTTTCTATGCCGGCACGCGGCGCGTCGTTGCCAGCCTGTGGCCGGTCGACGATCGCGCCAGCGCCGTACTCATGGAGAAGTTCTATCGCGAGCTGCTGCGCAAGCATGCCTCGCCGCAAAACGCGCTGAGCACCGCGCAGGCGGAAATGCGCCACGATCCGCGCTGGGCGTCGCCGTACTACTGGGCTGGCTTCGTCGTGCACGGAGACTGGCGATGAGCGCCGACGCCGCGGCCGACACCGGCGAAGTCGCCCGCCGCCGCCTGCATGGACTGATCGAGCGCCTGCGCGCCGACGCTGCCGGTTTCGACTACGAGCAGCTGCGCCGTCGACTCGTCCTGTTTTTCCGCCAGAGTGAACCGGTCGATGCCGAATCGTTGGCCGACGGTGCGCTCGACCGGCTTGCGCGTCGTCTCGACGAAGGCACCGTCATCGACAACGCGGCGCTCTACGCATTCGGCATTGCCAAGCTGATGCTGTTCGAGGCGCGCGAGCGGCGTACTCGGCACGAGGCCGTGCGCCAGGAAGCGATCGCCGCGGTCGAGGACGAAGTCGATGAGGTCGAATCAACCGACCCGCTCCTGCTCGCCGCGTTGCGTGCCTGCCTGCGCGAGTTCGGTGCGCGCGGAACGGAGCTGATGCTCGCCTACTATCGCGACGACGATGCGCGACGCATCGCCACGCGACGCGATCTCGCCGCCCGGCTCGGCGTGTCGATGAATGCCCTGCGCAACCGCGCATTGCGCCTGCGCGAAGCGCTCGAGGCCTGCGTGCGCCGGCGTACGCAGGGCGTGGCGCCGGATCGGCGTCGTGATGGAACCGGGCGAACCGACACTCTCGATCATGACAACAACCCGAAACCACGATGACTGGCCGCGATGACTGAGATGGGCGATCCGGAAATCCGCGACTGGCTGCTGTGCCGACTCGATGTCCGGCACAGCGCCGAGCTTGAACGACAGTTGTTCGTCGATGTCGACCTGGCGAACCGCATCGATGCCATCGAGTGCGATCTGATCGACGATTGTGCGTGCGGACGCCTGCCGACGGCCGATGCACGCCTCGTGCGCGCGCGCGACGCCTGGCGTGTGCGCTTCGCCAGGGCTCTCATCGACGCGCAACGCATCGCGCCGATGCCGGTCCCGGCGCCGAAGACGTGTGCACCCGGGTTGCGTCGCGCGGGGTTCGCGGCCGCAATCGCGGCATCGCTGCTGCTCGCCGTCGTCGGCGTTCGCTGGTGGACACTCGTGCCGGCGCCTGCGGAGCAAGCGGCGAACACGGCTTCCTTGCCGGTAGTGACGCTGCTCGCCGGACAACAACGCGGCGTGTCGGATCCGATTGCGTTGCCCGCGCATGCCGGCGACGTGCGGGTTCAGGCGCAGATCGGCGACGGTGCGGCAACGTCATCGTCGCGTTACGTGCTCAGCGTCGCCAATGGCGAACGCATCCTGTTCGCGGCTCGTGGCCTTCGGCTGCGCGCGGCGGGCCCGTATCGCTTTGTCGAAGCGGTCGTGCCGGCGGCGGATCTCGGTCCCGATACGCGTCGCGTCGTCGTGGCGGAACAAGGCGCAGAGGATTTTCCGGTGTCGTCCTGGGACGTGCAGATGCCCATGTCGCGGTGATCCGGTTCCGCCCCGGGCGAGGCGGGCGTGGTTCGACGGCGGACGACGACGTCGCGTCGCGGCAAGCACAGGCGAGCGCGTCGTCGGCATACCCGTACCACCGGCGCTACTCGGTACCTTCTGCCGGAATCTGGAACAGCGCCGACAGGGCGATGCTGCCGTGCTGGGCCGGGTCCTGCGGCGCGATGCTGCCCGGTATGCCCGGGTCGAGGCTCGACGCGGTGTCGTCGGGCGGGAACAGTACCAGCGTCTGCAGGAACTCGATCAGCATGTGTTGGCTGTCGTCGTCGAGCGCAGCGAAGGCGTCGCGCGCGGGTTGCGCCTCGCCGCCGTGGCGCAGGATCACCTCCTCGAGATTCGTGCTGCGGCCGTCGTGACCGTAGGGCGACTTGGTGCCGACTCCCCACAGCGGTGTGGTCATGAACTCGGTGTGCAGACTGCCGTCGTAGTTGCGTTCGTGGAACAGCGGCCCGAGATCGTGGCGCTTGAAGTCGGTGAACAGGTTGTCGACGACGAACGATTGGCGTTTGGGCAAGAGTTTCGGATACGCAGCGCCATCGGCGACGACTCGGAACATCGTGGTCACACTCGAATAGAGATGGTTGAGGATGCCGCGCGCCGGGTCGTATTTTGTGTCGACGTCGGCGACGCGGCGATCGTGTTCGATCCTGAAGCGTGCGACATGGCAGGCTGTGCAGCCGATGCCGTCGAGAAGCGCGCGTCCTTGCACTGCGCGTTCGGTCTGCTTGCCGATCGCGGGGCTGAAGTAGTTCAGAAGATAGAACTCCATGTAATCGAGCAGCGCCGGATCGATCTCGTTGGCGACGCCGTCCTTGTCCGCATCGTCGCTGCTCGAGCAGGTCGGCGCAGCCTTGATCGTGTCGAGCTTCGGATCGAGCACGAGGCCGGCCGGCGTGGTGACCGCGGCGGGATTGGCCGCATCGTTCGCGGCGCACAGCAACGGATCTGCAGCCTGCAAGCCCATCTCGTCGTTGAACGCACCGACCGCGAACGCGCGCAGCGAGAACTCGCGACCGTCGTGGAAGAACGGGCGCACGCGCAAGTCGGCATTGACGCCCTGCACCTGCGAGGTATCCCAGCCGCCGTCCGCCAGCGACTTGATCCAGCCGAACGACACGCCCTTGCTGGTCAGCGGCAGCGTGATCGACATACCGGTGATAGTGGTGACGAGTCCGCACACGTCGCGGATCGTGCGCAGTTCGTTCGTCATTTCATCGGCGATCATTTCGCGCAAACCGATGCCGAAAAGATGCGGTGCATTGCGGCTGTCGGGCCGCGTCGCCACGTCGCCGCCGAATCCGGCCGCACCGCGCGGACGGCCGTGGCAGGCCGCGCAACTGTCGGTCAGGCCGGCGCCGAGCGCGGGGTGCGCCATGATGTCGCCGTGCGAAAGCGAATCCACGCGCGGCCCCTGGCCCTGTTCGAACGTGAACTTGCGCTGGAACAACTGGCGCCCGCGACGGATCGCCCGCGCGGGATCGCGCGCGATCAGGTAAAGCGAACTGCCCGGCGTGAATTCGTCGCCGCGACCCGCGCCGATCTGCTGCTGCAGCGACTTGCCGATCGCACCGCCGGGAACGCCCGGCCGGGTCTGGGTAGCGTCGGTGAGCTGCGCATATGCCGACGGCATGGCAGTGGCGATGATCGTCGCCACGAATACCCCGACCACGGCTCGGGCCAAGCTTCGGTCATCTCGTATCGATACTGCGTCCATCGTGGAATGCTCCCGTTGCAAATGCTGATGTAGACTGCCCCGGCCGGACGTAAGGGGCGAAACGGCGAGGGAAACGTAGCGGTGGGTTGCCGCTACTTCACCGTTACGCAAATGGGTCCTGGGAGCCATCATTCGCATGCGCGCCGACAGCGTGACCGACCTCCTCGCCGCGTGGCGCGCCGGAGACGAAGCCGCGCCGCGCGCGCTCGCCGATCTGGTCTATGCCGACCTGCGCGCGATGGCGTCGCGGCGGCTTGCCGGCGGCGGCGCGCCGCTGCAAACCACCGAACTCGCCCATGAAGCGTTCCTGCGCCTGTTGCAGAGGCCGCTCGATGCGGTCGATCGCGTGCATTTCTTCCGCACGGTTGCGCTTGCCCTGCGCCAGGCCTTGATCGATGCGCTGCGCCGCGATCACGCGGAGAAACGCGGCAGCGGGCTCGCCACGATCAGCCTCGCCGCCGCTGCCGGCATCGCCGTGGCCGGGCCGGAAGCATGGTTCGGCGTCGAACGCGCGCTGGCCGAACTCGAAGCGCTCGATGCGCGCAAATGCCGCGTCGTCGAAATGTCGTTGCTGCTTGGCTTGCCGCAGGAGGAGATCGCGCAGACGCTCGACGTTTCCGTGCCCACGGTGGAGCGCGACCTGCGTTTCGCGCGCGCCTGGCTGCGCGAGCGGCTGCAATGAAAACTTCGTGATGGGCGCGAGCCCGGTTCTGCGTTTCTAGGGTTCGACAACGCTTCGAGGCTTGCTTGGACAGTTCACGATTCTCGCGCATCGAAACGCTGTTCCATGCCGCGCTGGAACGGCAGGCGCACGAGCGGCGCGATTTCCTGACCACGCAGGAGCCCGACGCGCAGATCGTCGCCGAAGTCGAGCGGCTGCTCGCGCGGCATGCGCAGGACACGGGCTTTCTCGATGTCGCGCTCGATGCGGTGACCGGCATGCCTGCACCGATGCAGACGCAGATCGGCGCCTATCGCATCCTCGGCGAACTCGGCGCGGGCGGGATGGGCACCGTGCTGCTGGCCGAACGCCTGCTCGGCGACACCCCGCAGAAGGTCGCGCTCAAGCTGATCCGCGGCATTCCGACCGCCGCCTCGCGCGAACGCCTTGCGCGCGAGCGCGCGCTGCTGGCCGAACTCAATCATCCGAACATCGCGCGTCTGCTCGACGCGGGCGAAACGCCCGATCGCACGCCGTATCTGGCGATGGAATACGTCAACGGCGCGCCGCTGCTGTCCTGGTGCGAAACCGCCGCATTGGACATTCCCGCGCGCCTGCAACTGTTCGTGCAGATCTGCCGCGCCGTGCAGCATGCGCATCAGCATCTGATCGTGCATCGCGACATCAAGCCGGCGAACGTTCTCGTGCGCGAAGACGGTACACCCGTGCTGCTCGACTTCGGCATCGGCAAACTGCTCGATGCGGACAGTGGCGATGCGACCGCGACGCAGGCGTACACGCCCGCCTACGCAGCACCCGAGCAGCGTAACGGCGGCAGCGTGACCACCGCGACGGATATCTGGGGTCTCGGTTGCGTTCTGCATGAGCTCATCAGCGGGCGGGCGTTGCGCGAGGTGCGTGTCGACGATCGGGTAGCGCAGCCGAGTGCGGCGGCGGTCGATGCCGCGCGCATGCGCGTGCTGCGCGGCGATCTGGACAACATCGCGATGAAGGCGCTGGCCGCCGAACCCGGACGCCGCTACGCCTCGGCCGATGCGCTCGCCGACGACGTCGCAAGCTATCTCCGCGGCCGCCCGGTCGCCGCGCACGCGCCGACGCGCTGGTACCGGGCGGGCAAATTCATCCGCCGGCACCGCGGCGGCGTGACCGCGACGGCCCTGCTCACGCTCGCCGTGTTCGCCGCACTGGCCGTCGCGATGTGGCAGGCGAATCTCGCGCGGCAGCAGGCAGCGCGCGCGAACGCGGTGCGCGACTTTCTGGTCTCCATCTTCGAATCGGCCGGCGCCGATCTGCCGCTCGACAAACGCCCGACGACGCAGGACATCGTCGATCAGGCGACGCGGCAATTGACCGATCGCGGCGATCTTTCCGACGCCCTGCGCGTCGACCTGCTGCTGACCCTGGCGAAAGTCGCGCACAGCGTCGGCGCGAATGCGCGCAGCCTGAGCCTGCTCGACGTCGCCGCGCCCGAGGTCGAGCGTTTGTACGGCTCCGGCGATGCGCCGTGGTGGAACGCGAAGATCCTGCGTGCGGTCGCTCTCGGCGACACGGAACGCAACGCCGACGCCGTGGCCGTGCTCGATCCGCTGCGCGGCCAATTGCTCGCGCGCAACGACGGCATCGGCGTCGATGGCCTTGTCGCGCTCGGTCTCGCCTTGAACCACGCCGGCAAGGAAGCCGACGGTCTCGCCCTGCTGCATCGCGCGCGCGAACTCGCATCGGTCGACGCGGCGAAACATCCCGCCAGGTTGCTCGACACGGCAATCCGCGAGACCGGCGGCTTGATCGACGCCCATCGCTTTCGCGACGGCATCGATGCGGCCGACGCGGCGCTCGGGCTGTGGCAGAAACTCGGTGCGAAGCCGAGCCAGAGCATCATCGAGTTGTACCAGTCGATCGCGATCGGTGCGGAGGCCATCGGCGACATGCCACGCGCGGAAACCGCATACAAGGACGCGATCGCCTATGCCGACCGGTTCTTCGACAAGCCCAATGCGGCGAGCGCATGGAACGTCGGCATGTACGGGACTTTCCTGATCGCGCAGGGGCGCTTCGCCGAAGCCGAACCCTACGCGCGCCGCGGACTCGACATGCGTCGCGCGGTATTCGGCAACGAAGACTCGCGCACGCTCTACGGCATTGCCGGCATGGGCAAGCTCTATCTCGGCGAGCGCAAGTTCGAGGAAGCCGCGCACTGGTTCGGGCAGGGCGTGGACACCTGCCGCAAGGCAAAAATCGACGACAACGTCTGCCCGCGTCTGCTCGCGTTCCGTGCGCGCGCCTGGAGTCGTCTGTCGCGCTTCGACGACGCCGAGCGCGATCTGCGCGAGGCGCTTGAGTTGCAGAAGAAGCGCACTGGCGACCAGAGCCCGGCCTATGCATTCATCCTCGACATCCTCGTCGTTGCGCAGGTACAGGGCGGAAAATACGAAGCTGCCATCGCGTCAGCAGACCAGGTGCTCGCGATCAACCGGCAGGTCAAAGGAGGCATGCTGCAGTCCGAGCTGTACACGCGCTACTGGCGCGCAGCCGCGCTGTTCGCGCTCAAGCGCATCGAAGCGGCGTCGAGCGAAATTCTCGAGATCGAGCCGAGGTACGCCGCGATTGCGCCGAAGGGCGTCTCGCGCTTCGACATGCTGGTGCTGAAGGCGCGCGTGCTCGCCGCCGCGGGACGGCCCGGCGAGGCCGCCGCAGCGGCGCAGGCGGCGATCGACTACGATGCGGCGAGCGACGCGAAGCATCCCGACCGGATCGCGGAGATGCACCGCATCGCCGCAGCGGGGCGCGCCGCGATGCCAGCGTCATCACATCGATGAGAGGCAGCGCGCGAGCCGTCGCGCAGAGACGAAGCCGCCGTGCTCAGGCGGCGAACTGCAGGCGCGCCAGTTCGCCGTACAGCCCGCCCGCCTGCAGCAGTTCCGCATGCGTACCTTGGGCGACGATGCGGCCGGCGTCCATGACGACGATGCGGTCGGCCTTGAGCACCGTGGCCAGACGATGGGCGATGATCAACGTGGTGCGGCCGTGCATCAGGCGCTCGAAACCTTGCTGGATCGCGGCTTCGGACTGCGCGTCGAGGTTGCTCGTCGCTTCGTCGAGCAGCAGGATAGGCGCGTCCTTGAGCAGCGCGCGCGCAATCGCGATGCGCTGCTGCTGCCCGCCCGACAGCCGCACGCCGCGCTCGCCGAGGTAGGTGTCGTATCCGTCGGGTTGGGCGGCGATGAAGTCGTGCGCTTCGGCGGTCTTCGCCGCGGCGACCACTTCTTCGTCGCTGGCACCGACGCTGCCGAAGCGGATGTTGTCGCGTGCGCTCGCGCCGAAGATCACCGTGTCCTGCGGCACGAGCGCGATGGCGCCGCGCAGATCGGGCAGGGCGAGTTGCTTCAGATCGATGCCATCGACGAGAATCGCGCCGTGCTGTGCGTCGTAGAAGCGCAGCAGCAGATGGAATACCGTGCTCTTGCCGGCACCGGAGGGGCCGACCAGTGCCACCGTCTCGCCCGGCTTCACGGTCAGGCTGAAGTCGTGCAGCGTCGGTGCTTCGGGGCGCGACGGATAGCGGAATTCGACGTGCTCGAAGCGAATCTCGCCGCGCAGCGGTCTGGTCAGTGCGACCGGTTGCGCGGGCGTGCGGATCGACGGCTGCGTCGCAAGCAGTTCGCCGATACGCTCCATCGCGCCCGAGGCGCGCGCGATCTCGCTCCACACCTCGGTAAGGCCACCGATCGAGCCCGCCGCGATCACCGCATAGAACACGAACTGGCTCAGCACGCCGACGTTGAGCCGGCCTTCCATCACGCCGCGTGCGCCGCTCCACAGCACGAGCGTGATCGCGCCGAAGATCAGCAGGATCACCAGCGCGGTCAGGATCGCGCGTTGGCCGATGCGTTTCTTCGCGGTGGCGATCGCGCGCACGATCGCGTCGTCGTAGCGTGCTATCTCGTAGGGCTCGCGCGCATAGGCCTGCACCGCGTAGGTCGCGTTGAGCGTTTCGTTGGCGATCGCCGCTGCGTCGGCGATGCGATCCTGGTTGGCGCGCGCCAGACGCTGCTGGCGCCGCCCCATCAGCACGATCGGCGCGATCACGAGCGGAATCACGAGCGCGGCGTAGCCGGCCAGGCGCGGGCTGGTCGCGACCAGCATCGCCGTGCCGCCGAGTGCGGTGACCACGCTGCGCAGCGCGACCGACAGCGATGAGGTGACGACCGTTTGCACGAGTTCGGTGTCGGCCGAAAGGCGCGAAGTCAGCTCGCCGACGCGCGTGCGCTCGAAAAAAGGCTGGTCGAGCGTGAGCAGGTGCGCATAGAGCTGCCGGCGCAGGTCGGCGACCGTGCGTTCGCCGAGCAGGGTGATGCAGAAATAGCGCGCGGCCGTCGCGAACGCGAGCACGCCGGCGACGCCGAGCAAGCCGAGGAAACCGGAGTCGATCACCGCCGGGTTCGCGTTGACGAAGCCGTGGTCGATCATCGCGCGTACGGCGACGGGCAGGGTCAGCGTGGCGAGCGAAGACAGCGTGAGGAACGCAAGCCAGCCGGCCACCAGGCCGCGGTAGCGCCGCAGATAAGGCCAGAGCAGCGGCAAGGCCGAGTAGCGGCTGCGTGGTGCGTTTTCGGATTCGGAAGTGGCGGACACGCGCTCGGCTCAGGCAGGAATGCAGTGCCAGCATGGTGCCGGGAAACGCGATTTCAATCCACCCGGCGCGCCGCGCTGCGACCGCGTGTCGCAGCGACGACCCAGGCGTCGAAGGCTTCGACGCGCGCTGCCGGCAGGCCGACGCGCAGAACGGCGCCGTTTGCGTCGAATCGTTCGTGCTCGATCGTCGCCGAGAATTCTGCCAGACGCGCGTGCAGCAGTGGCAGGATCGGGAAGGGCAGGAAGAATTCGACCGCCGACATCACCACCCATTCCGTCTTCGCGGCGAGGCGCAGGCATTCGGCGGCGGCTCCGCCGTAGGCGCGCGCGAGGCCGCCCGCGCCGAGCTTGATGCCACCGTACCAGCGCGTGACGACGACGACGGTGTTGTCCATGCGCTGTCCGTCAACCGCCTGTAGGATGGGTCGGCCGGCGGTGCCGCCCGGTTCGCCGTCGTCGCTGAAGCGGTATTGCTGGCCGATGCGCCAGGCCCAGCAGTTGTGCGTTGCGTCGCGGTCGGAGACCGCGGCGATGAAATCGAGCGCTGCTTCGGGCGAGGCGGCATTCGCGGCATTTGCCAAAAATATACTTTTCCTCACCTCCTGGCGCAGCGTCGCCGGTGCTATGGGTACGAAGCGCGTGACACTCATTCGAGCGGGCGCAGATCGCCAGGGACGAGGTAGTCCGGGTGGCGCGCGCGCAGTTCGGCGAGTGCCTGCTTCGCCGCGTCGCGATGGCCATCGCGCAGCATCCTGCGCACGATTTCGACCCAGCCGGGCAGCGGCGGCGGGTCGGGTGGATACGTGCCGCTGCGCGCTGGCGTCGCCGCGTCGCCCGGCGCCTTCCAGCGATAGCGTGTCGGGACGGAAGGATCGGCGTCGATGGTGAGTCCGCGCACTTGCGCAAGCGAATCGTGGCTGTGCTCCGGCGTGGTTTCGGCGCGGCCTTTGGTCGCGGCCAGGCGCGGCGCCGCGGCCGTCGCGGGTGACGGCGCCGGTTTGGAAGGCAAAGCGCTCGCCGCGCGAGCCGCTTCGGTCGCATGCGGAAACGCTGCAGGTTCGGCGTCGGCGCGCGCTGCGAATGCGGGTGCCGCCGGCTGCGGTGACGCCGCGACCGTGTCGTTCGCCGCGGCAGCGGCGTCCGGTGCGGCCTTCGCCTCACCGCCCATCGCGTAACGATCCCGCGGTTCTTGCATCGCGGCCTTGGCCGACGTTTGCGGCGCTGGCGCAGCCGCGATGGGTTGTTGGGCAACGGGCGCGGCATTGCCGCTTGCCGCGGCGCTGGCCGTTGGTGCCGCGGAATCCGCCATCGGCAGGGCTTCGCGCGATGGTGCGTGCGGTGGTACCAGGCGCCAGGCCAGCCCGGCGACGAGCATCAGCGTCGCCGCCGTCGCGAAGGCGGGCAGCCAGCGGCGCGCGCGTGCGGGCGGCGTGGGCTGCGCAGTCTGCCCGTGCAGGGCCCGGCGCGCCAGCGCACGCACGCGCGAATCGAGTTCGGTATCCGGCTCCGGATGCGGTAGCTTGCGATACAGCGTCTTGATGCGTGAATCATTCTCGCGCAGGAACGCATCGAATCCGGCGTCGAGGTCCTGTCCCGGCGATGCGGTCTGCCTGGGTTTGCGGATGTCGCTCATTCGGCCAGCCTCTCGCGTATTTTGCCGAAGGCGTAGCGCAGGCGCGACTTCACCGTCTCGTGGCCCGCGCCGGTCACCTGCGCGATTTCATCGAGACCGAGGTTCGATTCCATGCGCAGCAGAAAGGCCACGCGCTGCTCGTCGGGCAGTGCCTCGAGCGCCAGTTGCAGACGCCGGCGTTGTTCGAAATCGCTCAGCACTTCCTCGGGCCGCTCGTGTTCGGGCGCATCGAGCAGGCCGAGCACGTATTCGGTCTCGTCGACGTCGGCCTGCGGCCGCTTGCGGCGCAGGTGGTCGACAATCAGATTGTGCGCGATCTGCAGCAGCCAGGTGCTGAACTTCGCCTCGATACGATAGCGTGCGCGCGCCTGGATCGCGCGGCTCCAGGTGTCCTGGAACAGTTCGTCGGCGACGGCGCGTTCGGGCACGCTGCGCAGGATGAAGCGATAGAGCATGCCGCGCGCACGCTGGTAGAGCGCGTCGAACGCGGGCGCATCGCCGTGCGCATAGGCAAGCATCAATTCCTCGTCGGTCTTCTCGGTCCCCATTGTCGCGCAGGGTACGACAAATTCCGCGCGCGCGGCAGCGGCACCGCTTGCGCGGATGCCGGAATGGGCGGCGGAAACGACGGCGGCCATGCGCGATGTAACGCGGAGCAAACGTTGGCGGGGTTAGGATGCGCCGAACGGGTACGTCGAGAACGAAGGAGGTGCCGCGTGGTCCGAGAAATCCTCAAGATGGGCGATCCGCGCCTGCTGCGCGTCGCCAGGCCGGTCACGGCGTTCGACACCCCGGAACTGCATGCGCTGGTCGCCGACATGTTCGAGACCATGCAGGCCGCGGGCGGCGTCGGCCTCGCCGCGCCGCAGATCGGCGTCGACCTGCAGCTCGTCATCTTCGGTTTCGAGCGCAGCGAACGCTATCCCGACGCACCCGCGGTACCACGCACGGTCCTGCTCAACCCGGAGGTCACGCCGCTGTCGCAGGACAAGGAGGAGGGCTGGGAAGGCTGCCTGTCCGTGCCCGGGTTGCGCGGCGCGGTCGAGCGCTATTCGCTGATCCGCTACACCGGCGTCGATCCGCGCGGGGAAAAAATCGAGCGCGAGGCCGAAGGTTTCCATGCGCGCGTCGTGCAGCACGAATGCGATCACTTGATCGGCCGGCTCTATCCGTCGCGCATCACGGACTTTTCCAAGTTCGGATTCACCGAAATCCTGTTCCCCGACCTCGATCCGGGCGCCGACGAGTAGCTTTCGCGCGCGCGTGGAATTCAGCGCGCCGGCCGCGAGGAGGCCAGCAATTCGACAAGGTGATCTTTCCACAGCGCCGCCCAGGTGTGCGAGCTGTGGCCGTGGGTCGCCGCGCTGATCGGAATGACGATGGCGCGGCCATGCGTGACGTTCCGGATCTCGCGTTCGAGAATGCCGAGTTCGGGTGGGTTGATCTGGTCGTCGGCCGAGTTGATCGCGAGCAGCGGCGCCTTGATCGCACCGAGCTTCGGCTGCGGATCGTAGTTGCGCGATGCATCGACCTGATAGAGGCAATCGTTGGCGTCGTCCTGCTGCATCAGCGTGGCGATACGGTCTTCAAGATACTTGTCCGCGGCGTCGCGCGTCGGGTAGTCCTTCTGCCATTGCAGCGGCACCGAGCCCATGATGACGAGGATGTGCAGCGCGTCGGCGAGGCCGCGAGGCTGCTTCGTGTAGTCGCCGTTGTTCCATTCGGGATCGTTGCGGATCGCGTCCATGAACATGCGCCGGAACATGCGGTTGCGTCCGGCGATCTCGACCGGCAGCGCAGCGAGCGGCATCAGCGCGTCCATGAAGTCCGGATACGTTTCGCCCCAGACCCAACTGTGCATGCCGCCCATCGAAGTGCCCATGACCAGGCGCAGGTGATCGACCTTGAGCTTTTCGGTCAGCAACCGATGGTCGGCCTTGACCATGTCGTCGTAGTCGTAGTGTGGGAACTTCATGCGCAGCCCGTCGCTGGGCTTGCTCGACTTGCCGTGGCCGATACCGTCGGGCAGCACGATGAAGTGTTTCGCCGCATCCAGCGGCTGGCCGGGACCGAACAGTTGCCCGGCGAAGTGGTCGTTGAGGAACTGCGTGCCGGCGCCGCCGGTGCCGTGCATGATCAGCACGGCGTTGTCGACGTGCCCCTTGCGATCGCGATGGATCCTGCCGAGCGTGCGGTAGTGCAGGCGCAGCTCGGGCAGCGTCTCGCCGCTGGCGAAGCGAAAGTCCTTGATCGTGTAGTCGCCCTCACTTGGTGTCGGCCACGCGTCCGCGTGCGCGGATGCGCAGACGACGAGTGCGAGGAGAGCGGAAAGGAAAGGCGGGCATTTGCGCAGCATCTGGGTCACCGGATCGATTCGTTGCATGGGGAAGAGTGCAAGCAGACAGCCGTGGTTTCTCGCCGCAAGGCGGTACGCATCAATCGTGGCCGGATTGCGGCGTATTTCGTACGCGCCTACCAGGTTCGTGACGCAACGCAAGCTCGCCGTCCGCGAGGCGTGCGACGAGGCGGGTGGCGTGTCGCGCCCGTTCGACGGTGCGCAATACCTCGCCGCTGTCGCGGTCGAGCAGGATCGCGTAACCGCGCTGCAAGGTCGCCAGCGGACTGACCGCGTTGAGCGTGCGCGCGAGTTCGGCGAGTTCGTGTCGGCGTCGGTCGAGACGCCGGTCGATCGCGGCATGCAAGCGTTGCTTCAGCGCGGCGAGTTGCTCGTCGCGCCGAGCCAGGCGGATCAGTGGATGCTGCGCCTGCAGGCGCGCGCGCAAGTGCGCGAGGCGTTCGCCGCCGCGCTGCAGGCGCGCGCGCGGGTGTTGCGTGCGCAGGCGTGTCCAGGCATGGTCGAGGCGTTGCGCGGCGTTCTGCAGGCGGCGCAGCACAAGCGTTTGCAGCCGCGTCTCGTCGCGCCGCAGATCGCGCAGGATCGCGGCGCCATCCGGCACGAGGATTTCCGCCGCGGCCGAGGGCGTCGGTGCGCGCAGGTCGGCGGCGAAATCGGCGATGGTGAAATCGACCTCGTGCCCGATCGCGCTGACGACCGGAATCGCGCTCGCGCGGATCGCGCGCGCGACGCCCTCGTCGTTGAACGCCCACAGGTCTTCGAGCGAGCCGCCGCCGCGCGCGAGCAACAGCACGTCGTGGCGCCGCGCCTGCGAGGCCGCGTTCAGTGCGGCGATGATCGCCGGCGGTGCCTCCTTGCCCTGCACCGGCACCGGGATCACCTCGACCTCGACGAGCGGAAAACGCCGCGCCAGCACGCTGAGCACGTCGCGGATCGCTGCGCCCGTGGCCGAGGTGATCGCGCCGATGCGCCGCGGCAACGACGGTAGCGGCCGTTTCTTTGCCGCGTCGAACAAGCCTTCGGCGGCGAGCTTCGCCTTGAGCTGCTCGAACGCGCGCAGCAGTGCGCCTTCGCCGGCCTCCTCCAGATGCTCGACGATGAGCTGGAATTCGCCGCGCGCCTCGTACAGGCTCACGCGCGCGCGCGCGAGCACGCGCGTGCCGTCCGCCGGTTTGAAGCGCAGCAGCATCGAGCGGTTGCGGAACATCGCGCAGCGGATCTGTGCCTGCGCATCCTTCAGGCTGAAGTACAGATGGCCGGAGGCCGGCCGCGAGAAATTCGAGATCTCGCCTTCGATCCAGATCAGTGGAAACGTGTCTTCGAGCAGGTCGCGCGCGAGGCGCACCAGCTGGCTCGGGGAAAAGATTTCACGTTCGTTGTTTGAAGGCTCGGACATGCACGGATGCCGTTGTTCAGGCGCATGCCGGAATGACGGGCAGAAACAGGCGGTGCGGCAAGGTTACCCTGCCGACTTGCCTGCGCCAACCTTGCCGCGCTCGCGCCGCAGCTTGCGCCAGCGCAACAGCAGGCTCGCGCCAATCCAGAATGTAAGCAGCGCCAGCGGCCACGCGACGAGGCGCGGCCAGATCGCCGCCAGCGTGGCGACGACGATCAGCAGCAGCGCGGCCGGTGGCAACAGGCCGGCATCGGCGCCGCCGAGCAGGCGGCGGCCGCCGATCGCCGCGCCGACCGTGTTGACCAGGCGCAGCGTGCTCGCGGCGGCGCGGCTCGAGCTGCCGCCGCCCACGCGCATGCGGCGCGCGGGCGAGCGCGTGGGCCGGGTGCGATCGTCGAGCACGACTTCGGTCGCGTTGCGCAGATCGGCCTCGTACTGCGCCGCCACTTTCTGCGCGAAACCCTCGTCCTCGACCGCGACGTCGATCTCGCAATTGGTCAGCCAGCTGGCAATATTGAGGTTGCTCGAACCGACCCGCGCCCAGCGTCCATCAGCCACTGCGGTCTTGGCATGCAGCATCGAGCCGTTCCACTCGTATACTTTTACCCCGGCCTCGAGCAGTGGACGGTAGCCGGCATGCGAGAAGCGCGCGACGAGCTTGAGGTTGCTCGTTCCGGGCACGAGCAGGCGCACGTCGACACCGTCGCGCGCAGCCGCGCACAGCGCCTGGACATAGGGCGCGAAGCCGACGAAATATGCATCGGTCAGCCACAACGTCTTGCGCGCCATCGCGGCGACGAACAGATCGGTGCGATAGACACTGGCACGGTTCGGCGTGGTCGCGATCACGCGCAGGCCGATGTCGCCGGCAGCTCCGGGCGTGCGCATGTCGAGCGCGAGCGGCGTTCCGAGCTGGGCCCAGTTGTCGGCGAATGCACGCGCGATTTCAGCGCATGCCGGCCCGCGCATCGCGATGCCGGTGTCGCGCCAGGGTGGAATCTCGCGCGTCGGGTCGCCGAGCCATTTCTGCGCGACGCAGATGCCGGAGACGAAGGCGATCCCGCCGTCGACGACGAGCAGTTTGCGATGATCGCGGCCGAGCCAGGCGAACGGGCTGTCGAAGCGCGGCGGATTGTAGGCGCGCACTTCACCGCCGGCGTCGGTCAACGGCCGCCAGAACGATGGCTTGGAATTGCCGACGCAGCCGAGCCAGTCGCGGATCACGCAGACGCGCACGCCAGCCGCGGCGCGCTCGCTCAGCGCGGCCAGGAATTCGCGGCCGACCGCATCGTCCGCGACAATGTAGTTTTCCAGCAGGATGCTGGCCCGGGCCGCGCGAATCGCGGCCAGCCAGCGATCGAAATTCGCACGCGCATCGATCAGAAGGTCGAGCGCGTTGCCCGCGCTCAGGGTCGCGCCGGTAGCACGTTCGAACGCGTGCGCGGTCAGGTTTTGCGCGGAGCGCGCTGCGGCGGAGGGATCGACAAGCGAAGACATGCCGCGCTGATTCTACGGGTCGCGGCGATGCGGCGGTAGTTTCCCGCCCGGCCCGGTCGCGGCGTGTGCTCAGCCCGCGCGGCGCGCACCGGAGGCGTTTTCGCCCAGCGTGCGCAGGTACTGGCGGTCGAACGCGGCGAGCTGGCTTTCGAGTTCGGAATACGGCCCCGGCTGCCAGGCCTGCGAAGTCACGCCGAGATGCGCGTTGGCGCACAATTCCCAATCCTGACGGTTGGTCAGGTCCCAGAATTCGACCGCGGGACTCGCATCGAATCCGGGCGCCGCGATCGCGTCGGCATGGAACAGCCATTCGCAGACCACGCGCGTGCGGTCCTTCGACAGCGGCAGGGCGCGGTGCATCATCACGTAGTCGGGATGAAACGAGAGGAAGCCGCTCGGGAACAGGCTGTAATAGTATACTTTGCCGCGTTCCGCTTCGGTGATGCCGGGCAGTGCGGGCGCGCAGCGTTCGCCGCCCATGGTCATGCTGCCGTCGCGGTTGCTCATCCACATCGGGCCGCCGAGCACGGGCCCTTCGTCGAGATCGTTCTCGGAGTTGCGGAATGGCGTGAGCTTGTTCAGGTGCGGATGCGCCAGCGGGCAGTGGTAGCACTCGCTGAAGTTGTGGAAGATCAGCTTCCAGTTCGCGTCGACCTCGTATTCGCGCCGTGCGGCCGCGCGCAGTTCGGGCCCGCGCCACTGGCGGAAACGGTCGGCGAGGCCGGGCAGCGCTTCGGCGAACGGCTGCGGATTGCACGACAGGTTTACGAACAGGAAGCCTTCCCAGTTCGTCAGTGCCGCAGTGTGCAGCGGATAGTCGGCCGGATCGAAGCCGGCGACTTCGGTCATCGTCGGCACGCCGCGCAGCGCGCCGTCGAGACCGAAGGTCCAGGCGTGATAGGGGCATTGGATCGTCTTGCCGAGCGTACCCTGCGCCTCGCGGCAGAGCTTGCTGCCGCGGTGCCGGCAATGGTTGTGGAATGCGCGCAGTCCGCCATCGTGGTCGCGCAGTACGACCACGCTTTCGCTGCCGAGTTCGAACAGGAAGTAGCTGCCCGGCTGTTCGAGTTGCGAGACGTGGCCGGCGAGCATCCAGGAGCGGTAGAAAATGTTGTCGTGCTCGGCCCGCCAGATTTCGTCCGAGACGAAATACTCGCGGCCGAGGGTGTGCTGGCCGTGTGAGGTGCGTGATTTCATGGCGGCGATCCGGATGGTGACGATGGCGGGAGCCCATCGCATCCTACAATACTGCTGCCGCCGCGTGTCAGCAGCGCATTGTTTGTAACGACTCGCTTCGCCGCGCTGGATTACACTTGCGGATCGCGCTTTCGTCCGCACCTTGTCCGCATGTCCGCCGACCGTTTCCAACTCGTTTCCCCGTTCCAGCCGTCGGGTGACCAGCCCGAGGCGATTCGCCGCCTCGTCGCCGGCTTCAACGACGGCCTCGCGAACCAGACTCTGCTCGGCGTCACCGGCTCGGGCAAGACGTTCACGATCGCCAACGTCGTTCAGCAGATCCAGAAGCCGACGATCGTGCTTGCGCCGAACAAGACGCTGGCCGCGCAGCTCTACGGCGAGTTCAAGGAGTTTTTCCCGAACAACGCGGTCGAGTACTTCGTCAGCTACTACGACTACTACCAGCCCGAGGCCTACGTCGTCGCCAGCGATACGTACATCGAGAAGGATTCGTCGATCAACGAGCACATCGAGCAGATGCGCCTGTCGGCGACCAAGGCGCTGCTGTCGCGGCCCGATGCGCTGATCGTGGCAACCGTGTCGGCGATCTACGGCCTCGGCGACCCCGAGGACTACTTGTCGATGCGCCTGATCCTCGCGCGCGGCGAGCGCGTCGACCAGCGCGAGCTGATCCGCCATCTGACCGAATTGCAGTACGAGCGCGGCGACTACGAACTGCATCGCGGCTCGTTCCGCGTGCGCGGCGACGTGGTCGACGTGTTCCCGGCCGAGAGCGAGTTCGACGCGATCCGCATCGAACTGTTCGACGGCGAGGTCGAGAACATTTCGGTGTTCGATCCACTCACCGGCGCGGTGCTGCGCAAGCAGCCGCGCTGCGTGATCTATCCGGCCACGCACTACGTGACCACGCGCAAGCGCGTGCTCGACGCGATCGAGACGATCAAGCCCGAACTCAAGGAACGCCTCGACCAGTTGTACAAGGCGAACAAGCTGGTCGAGGCGCAGCGCCTGCAGCAGCGCACCCAGTACGACCTCGAAATGATGGCCGAGATCGGTTTCTGCAACGGCATCGAGAACTATTCGCGCCACTTCACCGGACGCAAGCCCGGCGAGCCGCCGCCGACGCTGTTCGATTACCTGCCGCCGGATTCGCTGCTCGTCATCGACGAATCGCACGTCACCGTGCCGCAGCTCGGCGCCATGTACAAGGGCGACCGCTCGCGCAAGGAAAATCTGGTCGAGTACGGATTTCGCCTGCCCTCGGCGCTCGACAACCGGCCGCTAAAGTTCGACGAGTTCGTCGCGCGCGAGCCGCGCACGATCTACGTTTCGGCGACGCCGGCCGACTACGAGGTCAATCATTCGCAGGGCAACGTGGTCGAACTCGTGGTGCGGCCGACCGGGCTGATCGATCCCGAGGTCGAGATCCGTCCGGTGCGCACCCAGGTCGACGATCTGCTTGGCGAGATCCACGCACGCGTGAAGATCGGCGATCGCGTGCTCGTGACCACGCTGACCAAGCGCATGAGCGAGAACCTGACCGACTACCTCGAGGAACACGGCGTACGCGTGCGCTACCTGCACTCGGACATCGAGACGGTCGAGCGCGTGGAAATCCTGCGCGATCTGCGCCTGGGCAAGTTCGACGTGCTCGTCGGCATCAACCTGCTGCGCGAAGGCCTCGATATGCCCGAGGTGTCGCTGGTCGCGATCCTCGACGCGGACAAGGAAGGCTATCTGCGCTCGACCCGTTCGCTGATCCAGACCATCGGCCGCGCCGCGCGCAACCTGCGCGGCAAGGCCATCCTCTACGCCGACCGCATCACCGACTCGATGAAACGCGCGCTCGAGGAAACCGATCGGCGCCGGCAGAAGCAGATCGACTACAACCTCGAACACGGCATCACGCCGAAGTCGGTGGTGAAGAAGATCGCCGACATCATGGAAGGCGCGCGCGCCGATGCCGAAGCGGAACGTGCCGGCGGCAAGCGCGGCAAGCAGCGCGCGTTCGCCATTGCGGAGGAAGCGGCCGACTATGCCGCGCTGTCGCCAGACCAGCTCGCGGCCAAGCTCAAGAAGCTCGAAGCGCAGATGTACAAGCTCGCGCAGGATCTTCAGTTCGAGGAAGCCGCGCGCGTGCGCGACGAGTTGCAGCGCGTGAAGGCGCTCGGTCTGCTGAGCTAATCCCGCCGCGAACGCGGCGAACCAGGCGCCCGATGCCGTGCGCCGCCGATGCGCGGTGGCGAGAGCAGGTTTGGGTGAAGCGAACGGAGGAAGCTAGTGGGATGGATGGTGGGGCCGCCGCCGGTCCGGACGATCGATTGCGTTGCAAGCAGACGTGGAGAATCGGCCCGATTGCGGGCCGCGAGGCTGCGTACGAAGTGGTGGGCAGTACAGGGATCGAACCTGTGACCCCCACCATGTCAAGGTGATGCTCTACCGCTGAGCTAACTGCCCACTTCGTAGCTGCGCCGCAAGCCGGTTCCGGCAAGGGGGCGCAAGAATAACGGAACGGCTGGGGTTCGGCAACCTTTTTCGTCGTCTTGCAGACGGCGCAGTCGGCGCCTCAGCCGGCCTTTTTCAAGGCGATTGCCGAGTTGAGCCCACCGAACGCGAA
This sequence comes from Pseudomonadota bacterium, assembly GCA_018240465.1. GTDB lineage: Bacteria > Pseudomonadota > Gammaproteobacteria > Xanthomonadales > Rhodanobacteraceae > Rudaea. Next base: position 69,404 of record JAFEFS010000081.1, on the reverse strand, counting down.
CGAATTGCTCAGCACCGCGGCGACCGCTTTTTCGCGCGCTACGTTGGGCACATAGTCGAGGTCGCAGGCCGGGTCGGGGTCGATGAAGTTCATGGTTGGCGGCAGGATTCCGTGGCGCAGCGCGCCGATCGCAGCGATCATCTCGAGCGCGCCGGCCGCGCCGAGGGCATGGCCGTGCATCGACTTGGTCGACGATACCGCCAGCACGTCGGCATGCGCACCGAACGCGCGCCGGATCGCCTTGGACTCGGTCGGATCGTTCGCCGGCGTCGCCGTGCCGTGCGCGTTGATGTAGCCGACGTCTTCGGGGTTGAGGCCGGCATCGGTGAGCGCGTTCTGCATCGCGCGCGCGACGGTGACCTCGGACGGAAACACCATGTCGGCCGCGTCGGCGGTCGTGCCGCTGCCGGCGAATTCGGCAAGGATCACGGCGCCGCGCTTGCGTGCGTGCTCGTATTCCTCGAACACGAAGATGCCCGCGCCTTCGCCAAGCACCATGCCGCGGCGCTGCTTGCAGAATGGCCGGCAGGTGTCGTCGGCGGTGACACGCATCGCCTCCCACGCCTTCATCGTCGGCACGGTGACGCAGGCTTCGGTGCCGCCGGTTACGGCGAACTCGACCTTGCCGCTGCGGATCATGTCCGCGGCCTGGCTCATCGCGTGGTTGGCCGAGGCGCAGGCGCTGACCACGGCGAACGTGGGTCCGGTCAGTCCGTACTCGATGCCGATGTGGCAGGCCGGCGCGTTGGCCATGACGCGCAGGATCGTGAGCGGGTGCAGGCGCGGGTTCTTGTCGGCGTAGAAGCGCCGCGACTGCTCGTTGTGCGAGCCTTCGCCGCCGATGCCGCTGCCGACGATGCAGGCGCTGCGTTCGCCACGACCGCCGACGCGGAAGTCGAGGCCCGACTGGGCCACCGCCTCGCGCGCCGCGACCAGGGCGAACTGGGAGACGCGGTCGAGCAGCGGCAGCTTCTTGCTGTCGATGTGTGCCGCCGGATCAAAGCCGCGCACTTCCGCGGCGATCTTGACGTTGAGCAGTTCGGTCGGGATGGTCTCGATCGGGCCTATGCCCGAACGTCCTTCGCTCAGCGCAGCCCAGGTGGCGGCGGCGGTATGGCCGAGCGCGGTGATCGCGCCCATGCCGGTGATGGCGACACGTCTTGGGTGGCTCATGGAACGGAAAATGGAAAGGTCAAAGGAGGTGCCACGAGGACACGAAGATCACGAAGAAAAACAGAGAATACTTCGTTGCTCTTCTTCGTGGCCTTCGTGTCTTCGTGGTAAAGCTTTGCTCAGCTCTTCGACTTTTCAGCCGGCCGCCGGCGGCGCGGTACCCGCCGGTTTTTCGGCGACGAGCTTGTCGACCGCCTCGACCAGGCCGCGCACCGATTCGGTATCGAAATTCGGGTCGCGGTCGGGCATCGTGATCTTGAAGTGGTCCTCGATCTCGAAAATGATCTGCACCGCATCGAGCGAGGCGATTTCGAGGTCCTTCAAGGTCGAGTCGAGCGTGATCTTGCTTACGTCGATGTTCGCTTCCTTGGCGATGATGCCGAAGACGGCGTCCTGGACTTGGCTCATGAGAAGGTCTCCGTAGTTGCGGCAATGATAACGCAAGCGCTTCGCGTGGACTGAATGCCGACCGATCAGGCCGCCGGCTTGCCTTCGGCGATGCGTTTGAAGAACGCGGCGCTGCGCTCGATGACGACGTCGCGTTCCTGGTCGACCGTGATCATGTGGTAGCTCTTGTCGAGGATCACCGTCTCGTACGGCCCGCCGAGGCCGCGCTCCGCGCGATGCACGTTGGCCAGGCTGGCGACGTCGTCCTCCTTGGCGTGCATGATCAGCGCGGGCGCCTTGACCTGCGGCAGCAGCTTGCGCACGCGCCAGGACAGGCGATAGAACTCGGCCAGCGAGGGCCACGGGTTGCCGGGCAGACCGGCCTCGTCGCTCGCCCCGCTGAGCATCGCGCCGGCGATGCGCTGGCGGATGCGCTCGTCCTTGATGCCGTACGGAAACTGCTCGTGGAACCTGGCGTGCCGGCCGATGCCGACGCTGACCGCCATCGGCAGCAGGAACGAGAGCTTGCCGTACCACGGTATCGTCCAGCCGTCGTAGCGGAACGTCGTGCCGTAGAGGCCGAGTCCCGCGACCTGTTGCGGGCGCTCGGCGGCGAGACGCAATGCGAGCAGCGCACCCATCGACAGGCCGGCGACAAACAGGTGATCGACTTGCGCGGCGAACTTGTCGGCTGCTTCGCGCACACTCTGGAACCATTCGCTGCGGCCGGTCGCGAGCAGATCGGCTTCGTCGCCGCAATGCCCGGCGAGCTGCATGCCGTAGACGCTGAAGCCGTGGCGCTGCAGGCCCTTGGCGACGAACCGCATCTCGGTCGGGGTGCCGGTCAGGCCATGGATGAGCAGCACGCCCGAGCGGCCGCCGGGCAGGAGGTATTCGACGTTTTTTATCATGTCCGGAGTGTCGCGCCCGGGGCGTTAAGGGGCGCTTTACGGAATTTTACCGGATCGCGACGCAAATGCGCTCGTCCGCTGGCGTTCCCGGTGGTCTTTGCGTGTCTAGGCGCGCCTCAGCTTGGCCATTGCCCTGACCGGGAACGTGCCGACTCCCCTGAATTTCGGCGGCGTTGCGCTGAAGGCGAAGCCCTCGTCCGGCAGCGCGCCGAGATTGCACAGGTGCTCGACGATGAGGATGCCGGCGCCGAGCAGGGTGGAATGCACCGGCCGCTCGCCGCCGCGCGTGTCGTCGATGTTGTGCGCGTCGATGCCGACCAGGCACACGCCGCAGTCGCGCAGGTACCGCGCCGCCGCCGCGGTCAGGAACGGCCCGCCCTCGTAGTAGCGTGGCGTGTTCCAGTGCACGTCCCAGCCGGTATGCACGAGTACGGCGCGACCGCGGATCTCACGCTCGCGGAACACCTCGGCGTCGATCGCCTGCGCGGGCGTGTGCGGCGCGCGCACGACAATCGCGTCGAGGTCGGTCATCGCCGCAATCGCGATTTCGGCAAGATCCTTGCCGTCCGCGTAGCGATGGAACGGGCAGTCGAGGTAGGTACCGGTGTTCGTCACCATCTCGATTTTGCCGATCTGGAACTCGGTGCCCGATGCGTAGATCGCGCGCGACGCCTCGCGGCTCAGATAGTCGCAGACAATCGGCGCGGGCAAGCCTTTGTAGGTGACCAGGCCATGTTCGATCGTGTGGCTGAGGTCGATGAAGCGCGACAGCCGCGGTGCATCGATCGGCTCGCGCTTGTGCGCCTCGGAGATGATGCGCTTGTCGAGGATGCGCACCGCGCCGACCATGAGCAGGCGCAGATCGGCGACGAGGTAGTCCGCAAGTTCGCGGTCGGAGATGTCGTCGCCCGCGATGTCGAGGCGGAAATCCTGGCCCTGGATGCCGCCGCCGTTGGTGAAGTCGATCTCGAAGTCGAACTGGACGCGGTGAGCCATGCGCGGCAAAAGCTTGCGAAGGTCGACGCAGCATAGCGCAACGGCCGCGCCGCGCCGCGACCGATCCGGGCCATGGGCGGGGCTGCGCGGGCCAGAAATCTTCTGCGCCCGCCGCGGCGCGGGGATCAGACCGCGCTGCGGATCTCGCCGACGAGCTTCGGCGCCGGACGCGGCCAGCGCTCGAGAATCGCGGCACGGATGCCGGCCGCATCGATGCCGGCTTCGGCGAGCAATTGCTCGCGGCTGGCGTGTTCGAGATACGCATCCGGCAGGCCGAGATGGAGCAGCGGCACCTGCACGTTGCGCGCGGCGAGGAACTCGGCCACCGCGCTGCCGGCGCCGCCGGCGATCGCGTTGTCCTCGACGGTGACGATCGCGCCATGCGTGCGTGCGAGCTCGAGAATCAACGCTTCGTCGAGCGGCTTGACCCAGCGCATGTCGACCACGCTCGCGCCGAGTTCGGTGCCGACATTCAGCGCGGCAGCGAGCGGGCTGCCGAAGGCGAGGATGGCGAGATCCCCGCCACGCAGGCGCACCTCCGCCTTGCCAAGCGGCAGCGGCTTCAGTTCGGTGTCGAGCTTTACGCCAAGGCCGGTGCCGCGCGGATAGCGCACGGCGGTCGGACCGTCGTGCAGGAATGCGGTGGTCAACAGGCGGCGGCATTCATTCTCGTCGCTCGGTGCGGCGACGACGAGGTTGGGGATGCAGCGCAGGTAGGACAGATCGAAGCTGCCCGCGTGCGTCGCGCCGTCCGGGCCGACGACGCCGGCGCGATCGATCGCGAAGGTGACGTCGAGGTTCTGGATCGCGACGTCGTGGATCGTCTGGTCGTAGGCACGCTGCAGGAAGGTCGAGTAGATCGCGACCACCGGTTTGGCGCCTTCGCAGGCCATGCCCGCAGCCAGCGTCACTGCGTGCTGCTCGGCGATGCCGACGTCGAAATAGCGCTGCGGGAATTCCCTGGAGTAGCGCACCAGGCCCGAACCTTCGCGCATCGCCGGCGTGATCGCGAGCAGGCGCTCGTCCGCACGCGCCTGCTCGCATAACCAGTCGCCGAACACGTCGGTGTAGGTCAGCTTGCCGGGCGCCTTCTTGACCAGGCCCTTGACCGGGTCGAACGGGCCGACCGCGTGATAGTCGATCTGTTGCGCCTCGGCCGGCGCGTAACCCTTGCCCTTGGTCGTGATCACGTGCAGCAACTGCGGGCCTTTGAGTTCCTTCAGCGTCTTCAGCGCATGCAGCAGCTGCGGCAGGTCGTGGCCGTCGATCGGACCGAAGTAGTGGAAGCCGAATTCCTCGAACAGGGTCGAGGGCACGAACATCCCTTTCAGGTGTTCTTCCCAGCGCTTGAAGAAACGCCACAGGAACCCCTGCCGGCGCATGCTGTTCTTCGCGCGCTCGCGCATCGCGTTGAGCGTGCGGCTGGTCATCAGGCGCGCGAGCATCTTCGGCAGCGCGCCGACGTTCTCGCTGATCGACATCTGGTTGTCGTTGAGGATCACGAGCACATCGGTGTCGAGATCGCCGCCGTGGTGCAGCGCCTCGTAGGCCATGCCGCCGGTCAGGCCGCCGTCGCCGATCACGGCGACGATCTTGCGCGCGTCGCCTTTGCGCTGGGCGGCCACGGCCATGCCGATCGCGGCCGAGATCGAAGTCGAAGAATGGCCGACGCCGAAGGTGTCGTACGGCGACTCGTCGCGGCGCGGGAACGGCGCGAGGCCGTCTTTCTGCTTGATCGTGTGGATGCGATCGCGGCGCCCGGTCAGGATCTTGTGCGGATAGCACTGGTGGCCGACATCCCAGACCAGGCGATCCGCGGGGGTCTCGTACAAATAGTGCAGCGCGACGGTCAGCTCGACCACGCCCAGGCCCGCGCCGAAATGGCCGCCGACGCCGGCGACCTGCTCGATCAGGTATTCGCGCAGCTCGCGCGCGATTTCAGGCAGCTCGGCTTCGTCGAACTTGCGCAGATCGGTCGGCGAGGCGATGCGCGAAAGGCGCGGGTAGTGTTGAGAATCGATCATGGGAATATCTTGTCCAATCAAGCATTTTCGTTCATTGCGTCATCAGCGGCAAGTTGACCGGGGCAGGGGCGCTCGCCATGGCGAAACGCGGGATTTATGCTGGCGGCCGCCGGGGAGGGGCGCGCATGGCGGCGATCGCGGCACCAACGGACTGGCGGGCGCTCGTTCTGGACCTGATCGTGCCGACGCTCGTCGTCGCCGGCCTCGCCCGCTGGGCCGTGCAGCCACGATGGGACGACTCGAACGAGTGGCTGGACGGTCTGGTCGTGTTGATCCCGTTCGAAGGCGTGCGCGTGCTCGTTCTGCGCATCCTGCACGATACCTTTCACGAATATCGCCGGCCGTGGCAGGCGGCAAAGTTCTTCCTGCTCTCGCTGCTGGTCCTCGCCGGCATCTGCCTGGTGCTGGCTGCCTTTGCCTTCAATTGGCGGATTTTTCGATTCTCGCCGGCCCGCATACCTGGAAGCTGGCCCTGCCGCCGCTGGCACTCATCGTCGCTGACGGCGTGGTCAACGTTGCGTTTTTTCGTGGCGATCCGCGGCGTGCGGGGCGCTGCATTCCATTTCTGTGGCAAAGCCGTCGTTCTCGCGCATGTGCGTACTGCGCCTTTCCTGCGCACCGGCGAGCGTCTGCTCGGCAGGCGTATTGCGCAGTTGATCGTTACGCGCGGTTTTGACTTGAGTCAGCGCAACGCGCTCGGCGAACAGGGCGCTGCAGAGTCGGCTGGCGGTATTGCGAGGCGCTTAGCCGACAGGCTTCAACCGCCGTCCGTAGTCCTGCGCAACCGCTCGCGGATTGCCTGGCGCACGCGGATCTGCCGGTTCGCATCGCGCGCTTCGCTCAGGCGGCGCGTGTGCGCGGTGACGAGGTCGCCGCGGGTCAGCACACCGACGATTTTTTGCGGCGCCTCGCGCGTGACGACGGCGACGCTGCCGACTTTTTCCTCGACCATGTGGTCGGCGGCTTCGCGCAGCGAATTGTCCTCGAAGACGATGATCGGTGCCGTCGGAAGCAGCTCGCCCACGCCTTTGGCATCGGCATTCTGCGCATCGAGCAATTGCCGGCGGGTGACGATGCCGCGCAGGTTGCCGGTTTGATCGAGCACCGGATAGCCGAGGAATTGCGCCTTGGCGTCGCCCGAGGCGAGCCAGCGGCGCACGCTGCCGAGATCGTCGGCGGCGTTCAGCACGGTGAGGTCGCGCGAGCAGGAATCGCGCACCAGCACCTGGTCGAGATAGTCGGCCGCGTATTCGCTCGGCACGCGCACGCCGCGGCGCGCGATCTTCTCGGTCATGATCGTCTGGCGCATGCACAGACACGAGACCAGATAGGCCATCGAACAGCCGCCGAGCAGCGGCAGCAGGCCGGCCGGTTGCAGCGTGGTTTCGAATGCGAACACGATCGAGGCGAGCACCGCGCGCGAGGCGCCGGCGAACATCGCCGCCATGCCGACGAGGCCGGCGATGCGCGGATCGATGCCGAGGCGCGGCAGCAGCGGCGCGGCGAGCATGCCGGCCGCCGCGCCGAGCGCGCCGCCGATCGTGAACAGCGGCGCCAGCGTGCCGCCCGAGGTGCCGCTGCCGAGGGCGATCACCCACGACAGGAATTTCATCGCGCACAGGAACATCAGCGCATTGAGCGCGAAGCCGCCCGAGACGATCTGCTCGATGTTGGTGTAACCGACGCCGAGCGTCAGCGGGGCAAAAAAGCCGACCACGCCGACCGCGAGCCCGCCGAGCGCCGGCCACCACATCCAGTGGATCGGCAAGCGGTCGAACGCGTCTTCGACCGCGTAAACGGCGCGCGTGACGCCGACGCTGATGAAGCCGAGTGCCGCGCCGAGCAGGACATAGAACAGCAACGCGCCGGCGCCAGGAATCGCGACCTGCGGCATCGCAAACACCGCGTGCGAGCCGACCATTGCGTAGCGGATGCCGGTCGCCGTCGTCGCCGCGAGCGCGACCGGAATCAGCGAGCGCGGACGCAGCTCGAACAGCAGCAGCTCGACGGCGAGGATCACCGCCGAAATCGGCGAGCCGAACACAGCCGCCATGCCGGCGGCCGCGCCCGCGGCGAGCAGGGTTTTGCGTTCGATCGCGGTGACGTGCATGAGTTGCCCGATCAGCGAGCCGAGCGCGCCGCCGGTCGCGATGATCGGACCTTCCGCACCGAACGGCCCGCCGGTGCCGATCGCGACCGCCGACGAAACCGGCTTGAGAAACGTGATGCGCGGCGGGATGCGGCTCTGGTTGAGCAGCACCTGTTCCATCGCCTCGGGAATGCCGTGGCCACGGATCGCCGCCGAACCCCAGCGCGCCATCGCGCCGACGATCAGGCCGCCGACGACCGGAACGAGGATCACCCAGGCCCCGAGATGGTTGCCCGCCGGCGAGGTCAGCTCGGTCGACCAGCGGCCGTAGAAGGCAAAATTGGTGACGATGCCGATCAGCGCCGTCAGCCATTGCGCGATCAATGCACAGGTTGCGGCGAGCAGGATCGCGATCGTCGAAATCAGCAGCACGCGCTTGTCCAACTGCACCGACTTGCGCGGCATGCGCGCGGCAGTCATCACGTCGCCGAGACCGGGCGATACCGGCAACGGGTCGGCCGCGCTCGGGCGAGGGGGAGGAACAGATGCACCGGTCATGGCATGCTGCAATGCGGGATAAGCGGTGCAGGATAACCCTCGCCGCGGCTACAGTAAATTCGCGGATGCGACCCCGGCCGGAAATGCACGCGTTCCTCGCGACGCGGCATTTGCTAAATTGCACGGGCTTCGCGGTTCGCGGTGGTCGGGTCCATTTCGGAGATGCCATGTTCGTTCGTCGTTTTTTCTCCGTCGCGCTGGCGGGCCTGCTGGCAGCGATGGCACCGTCGCCGCGCCCGGCGGTGGCCGAGCCACTGCAATTCCGCATCAGCGAGGGCGATGTCGAGAACGCGTTCTATCAGGACGGGCCTGTCGCCGCGCACCTGTTGTTGAGCTCGGGCTTGAAGCCGCGTGTGCTCGCGGCGTTCCCGGCCGGCAACAGCGGCGTCGGCATCTGGTTCGAGCCGGTGGCCACGCCCGTGCAATGGCATCTCCAGAGCGTGCAACCGCTGGAGGCGAAGGATGCGCAGGGGCGCGCGCTGCACGGCATCGAGGCCGAGGCGACGCTGGCCACGTCGTCGCCGCTGCGCATCCGTGATGCCGTACTCGGCAGCGTGCGTGTGCTGCGCGATTACCAGCTCGATCACCCGTACCCGCCGGGAACGGCAGCGCATGCGCGGCGCGAAGGCAATACGCTGACCTGGTCGCGCACGCGGCTCGACGGCGCGCCCGGTTACGAGATCGCGTTGTCGGTGGAAGACGGCAGCCTGGCCGGCGGCAACGGCAAGCCGTGGACGCTGACCCGGCCGACGGACGGCAAACCGCTGCGCCTGCGCCTGCGCGCGCTGACCGGCGAGAAGCCGCTGACGCCGTTCGCGGCCGATGCGCTGTTCAGTTCCAACGCCGGCAGCGACGAGCGCGGGCGCAACGCGCTGCGCTTTCTCAGCTACGAAGAAAAATTCCTCGCCGGCTCGTGGCGCTTCGATACCTATTTCGGCCGCGATACGCTGATGTCGCTGCGCCTGCTGCTGCCGGCGCTGCAACCGCTGGCGGTGGAGGATGGGCTAGCCGCGGTGTTGAACCGTCTTTCACCGGACGGCCAGGTTGCGCACGAGGAGGATATCGGCGAGTTCGCGGTGCTTCGCCATCGCAAGGAAGGCACGGGCGCCGGCGATGCGCCGATCTACGACTACAAGATGATCGACAGCGACGTCATGCTCGCGCCGGTCGCCGCGGCCTATCTGCTGGACAGCTCCGACGGCAGGGCGCGCGCCAAGGCGTTTCTCGCGCGCAAGCTCGACTCCGGTAAAACCGCCGGCGCCGCGCTGGCCCGCAATTTCGCCCTCGTGCTCGCGCACGCGCGGCCGTTCGCGCGCGATCCGTCGGCGACGAATCTGGTGGCGCTCAAACCCGGCGAAAAAGTAGGCGAGTGGCGCGACAGCGAGATCGGTCTTGCCGGCGGGCGCATCCCCTACGACGTCAACGCGATCCTGATGCCGGCTGCGCTCGAAGCCATCGCGCGCCTGCGCAAGGCGGGGCTGACGCCGCCGGACTCCACCGGCAACGAAGCGGCATCCGCAGACAAGCTCGCCGCCGTCTGGTCGCGCCGTGCGCCGCCCTTGTTCCTGGTCAAACTGCCCGTCGCGGTCGCGCGCGCCGACGTGGCGGGCTATGCCAGGGCCCAGGGCATCGACCCGGCAGCGGCGCTGGCCAGCCTGCCAGCAAGCGGCGAAATCACGTTCAACGCGCTCTCCCTCGATGCACAAGGCAAGCCGATTCCCGTGCTGAATTCGGACGACGGCTTCGCGCTGCTGTTCGGCCGTCCCGATGCCGCGCAACTGGATGCGGCCCTCGCGGCGATTTTCCGCCCGTTTCCCGCCGGCCTGATGACCGGCGTGGGCATGGTGGTCGCCGATGCGGTCTATGCCGGTGCCGACCTGCAGAAAATCCTCGGCCGCAACGCCTATCACGGCGCCGTGGTCTGGTCATGGCAGCAGGCCCTGATGACGGCAGGTCTGGCGCGTCAGCTCGAACGCAGCGATCTGCCGGAACCGACGCGGGCCGCATTGAAAAAGGCACAGATGGAACTCTGGCGGGTGATTCGCGCCACAAAAAAAATGAGTACGTCCGAACTGTGGTCGTGGACCTACGTCGATGGCCGCTACGTCATGAGCCCCTTCGGCCAGCGCAAGAACGACGCCGACGAATCCAACGCCGCGCAACTCTGGAGTACGGTGTACCTGGCGATTCCCGAGCCAACCGATGAAATGCACTGAGGCGGAATCGCGCGGCGCCTGTGGGCCGCCGAACACCACCGCATGAGCTTCGATTCCGACCACGCCAGTAGGTGGCCAACTCACTGAGTTCCTTCCACCGCGTTGCAGGTAAGACGAACGTCGATGGCAAGCAAGTCGGGCCCCGGGGCGAGTAAGCCGATAACACTTCTGGCCGTCAGTGGCCGATTGAACGTGTGGCTTCGTCCTGTCGGATTCCCTCCTGGCCCGAGCGCAAGCCGCTCACCCCAAGGCCGTATACACGACTGCAACCGCATCGCTTGCCAAACAGTGTTTTACTCGGTCACTTGCAATGGGAGTCCATACAGGAATTGTTAGGCGGCGCTCGATGATGTTTTGTCGATCACTCTTGTACCGATCACGTAGCCCCATCCCAACGAGCCGAACGTGATCAGCGTCAGCAGATACGGGAACACGCCTTGCACGCAGCGCACATCCGTTAACCCTGCGTCACGCAACGTGGCGGCGTATGTCGACGTGTACCGTACGTCGATGATGAGCACGCGCCCACCAGGTGCTAACACGCGTGCGATCTCGCGCACGGCGGTCTGCCGCTCGTCTGCGTTGTAAATGTTGTGCAGCGCCATGCTCGAGAGCACCACGTCAAAGCTGGCATCAGCGAAGGGAAGGTGTCGCGCATCGCCGGTGTTCACTTCGACTTTATCTGCGACGTCTTCGATCAACGCGTTGCGTATCGTGCCCTCAGCGTTGTTGCCGCTGAGATCTTCCTGCTGCCATTTGTCGATGCCGACGGCGCGTCCGGTCGAGAGCCGTTTGGCCGCGCCGATGAGAAATAGTCCCAGCCCGCACCCCACATCCAATACGCGCTCGTGCCCTTTCCAGTTGATCTTGTCCAGATATCTTTCCCGCTCGCGTATCTTCCCGATCTTGCTGTCGTAAATCATCCACAAGGCCATCGCGCCGAAGCCCAGACCGGCCAACATCAACGGCCGGGCGATCACCGCAATAGCATCCTGCCGGGACCACACGCCAAGCAGCCGCGTGATCAGCGAGATGATCCCAAACGCCGCGACAACGAGCATGTTGCGCACCGCCACCGGGGCATCCAGACCGTAATTGGGAGTCCGATTATCTTTCATGCTTCGCCTTCAATGATCCGGCCCGCTAGATGCAAGCACCGTTACAGCGGTGTTCTGTTCGGGTGGTCAACGCCGCAACGATGCTACGCCGCCGCACACGCCGTAGCGGCAGGAGAGCAGACCGTTTGCTCCGGGAGCATCAACGTCTGCGTCAGCGGTGAGGGTGTGGCGCGTCCGCCAACGCAAAGTCAACCGGCGCGCCCGAGAACGCTCGGAGAGCGAACGACTTCGGGTGCGCGTCCGGTTGAACGCCGGGTTGGGCATCACTAACGGGCCGCGGTCTGCCGCTCGTATTCGGCTGCGTCGTACCAACCACGCGATTCAACTACCTTTAAGTCCGGATTGAGATCCCACTCCTCCCAACCGGAAACGCGGAGTGGATTCTTCGTGGCAGCATGTGTCCCAGTGAAGGTCCAGAAGTATGCGACATGATTGCCCGCGCAACGCACGTCTTCGCATATCAGTGTGAGATCCGGAACGTCGGCAAAGAAGCCAGCGGCCATTTCACCGATACCTTTGCGATCTACCCAAGGCTCACCGCGATTAATGACAATACGCCCGTCCGGGGCATAAAAGGAAGCAACGGCCTCCGGTGAGCCAGAGTTCCAGGCTGCCGTATAAGCGGACACCATCGCACGTACTGCTGCGGGATCGACTGTCATCCGGGCTCTCCTCGCTTCATGCTGCGTCATCAAGGTATGGGTCCGCCATCGCGAATTCTGATCGTGATGTCCAACGCTTGAGGTAAGTGGCCGCGGCCACGATGCGTACGAAGATAGCGCGGCCCGTCGCCGCGGTCCACTTGACTGATCGAATGGACTCCTCCCGCCGGTATATCGGCATCGAAGTGCCAAACTGAGTGTGCTGCATTCAGTTGACCTGACACGAGAGGACGGCCGCCGTGGAGACGGCAAAGAACTGAAGAGCACTTAGCGGTATCGATCCAGGCAACTTGGCACTGAATACAGCACCTAGTATCCAAAATGGAATAGATAAGACCAAGAGTAGTGCAAGAAATCTAAGGGATGTACGACTCAGCATTTTCCGGTGCCTAGACGTTCAAGGTGAGCAGCCCGCAGAGGCGGACGGTGCCTGGCGGCGGAAGGCATGAAGCCATTGGCGCCTGGAGCCGTCAGGCGCCGGCTGCCGTAGCGGGTCGGCTCGACCAAGGGGCTAGGCAGCACCTCGGTAGTGCTAGACCAGCCTGGTTTCACCCATCATCACGTCAACTCCTGCGCTCGCGAAGTTGGCGAGGTCGGCGGCGGTCGCCTGACCCTGCGACGATGCCATAGCTGCCCCTATGGCTTCCATGGACTCGAACTCGAGGACGGCGACGAGGTAGACGCCGTGCTTCCCTGCCATTCCCATGACGTCCCCTCGGGTCACCTCATAGCTCTTAAGCCCGGGGATGGTCTTTGCGAGCGGGACGTGCTTGCTGAAGTAGTAGCTGTCAAACGCGGCCGGATCCTTGGGTTGCTGGTAGATCGCGAAGAGCTTTGCCATGTTGTGTACTCCGTTTGTCGCCTACCAGCGAAGGGCCGGAGGGTGAGATTGACGGTAGCTACGGGACTGCGGGGCGTCAAGCAGGGCTGCTGCACTGGGTTGGACGGCGCCTGACTGAAGTCCAGTGCACAAGGCAAGCGGGAAAACACGCCTGCGTCTGGGTAGCGGGGTTGGTGCTGCCGTTGGTGCTCCCGCTATCGCCGGCTGAGTGCCCGGCAACGGCACAAAAACAAGATCGTCGCCGCACTCGCGCGCAATTGTCCGGCCTCGTCCGGGCGATCGTGCGCGACGCGCGCGCAGCGCCCTAGTTTGCCACGGCTAATACTGTCTTGGGTTTCGCTACGTCTGATCCGGTGCGGCAACAACCGTCAGGCAACTTTTTGCCGACGACGATTATCGACTTTATTTTCTATCCGTACTGGCTGGGCGACTACGCACCCGCCACGGGGTTGGAGGTTTCGACCGTCGGCCGCTGTTCAAGCCTGCATCCGCCGCCGATTTTTCGGCAGATGGTTCATGAGGAACTCCATCTGGTCGGCAAGGATGTTGCGGTTCGACAGGATCAAGTGTTCGACCCAGCTTGGTCGGTAGGGCACGGCCAGTAGCGGCATGCTGGCTTGCTGCGGGGTGTGGCTGCCCTTGCGGATGTTGCAGGCGAGGCAGGCGCTGACGACGTTTTCCCAGGAGTCGCGGCCACCTTTGGACAGCGGCACGACGTGATCGCGGGTCAATTCGCCGCGCGAAAAGTGCTCGCCGCAGTACAGGCAGAGCATGCGGTCGCGCGCGAACAGCGCGGCATTGGTCAACGCCGGCGCGGGATCGACCGCGTGCAGGCGCGCGTGGCCGCGGCTGGCGACGATCGGGTGCAGGTCCAGCGTCGACTGCTCGCCGGTTTCGCGGCTGGTGCCGCCGTGGATGGTCAGGCAGGGATTGCCCAAGGTCCACGACACGGCGTCGCGTACGTAGAGGCAGACCGCGTCCTGCCACGAAATCCAGTCGAGGATGCGGCCGTTGGAATCGAGCGAGAGCACGCGCGTGGCGTGGATGTCACTGACCTTGCGCGGTTCGAACAGGGCCATGCGGTCGAGTTCGAGGTTCGGGGACTTCGTCGCGGCGATTTGTGATCTATGACTCGGCATCCGGTGTCACCAATGGCGCCAACAGGCGGGCTTGGGCGATTCGCTGCCAAACGATCGTATCCGGCTTCGCAGCATAGCCGAATTCAGGCAGGGTTTGCGAATGTGCGCTGGCGCCGCCCGCTCCACGCCGCCACCGCTCACGCCGGGACGAGGTCGAAGGCGATCGTCAACCGAGTGTCGTCGCCGCCGAACGGCACCGTGCCGTGCCAGAAATACGACGGGAACAGGGCGAGCAGGCCGGGTTCGGGGCGGATGAAATATTCGGGTTCGAGTCCGGGCTGCGTCGGATATCCCGGTTCGCCGAACTTGAGGAAGCCTTCGCGGCCGGGGTTGTCGCCGGCGACGGCGCGTGGCAGTTCGATGTAGCACGCGGAAGAAAGCCAGCCCTGCGGATGCACGTGGTTGGTGTGGAAGCCTTGCGCGTTGAGGCGCACCGACCAGATGCCAGCGATCCGGTAGGCCCCGTTGTTGCGCCGGCGCAAGGGATCATCGCCGCGACCGATCGCCTCGATGTGCCGGCGGATCGGCGCGTCGATCGCGCCGAAGAACGCACGGATCGGCGCATCGTCGACGTCGAGCAGGTTCTGCGCGGTTTGCGAGCCGTGGCGCAAGGTCTGGTGCAGAGGATGCGCGCGCATCGTGTGCAGGCGTTTCAGGCTCGTCGCAAGATCGGCCAGGTAGGCCGGCAAGTCGCGCCAGCCGCGCGGCGTGTCGAGGGGCCAGGCGCGCGCCATGCCGGCGTAGTCGCAATATGCGACGTAGCGTGGATCGCCGAGCAGACGCCAAGCGGTGGTCTGTGCGGCGATCAGGAACTGGTCGTCCGGGTGAGTGCGCAGCAGTGCTTCGGCACGGTGGCGGGCGGCGTCGGCATCGCCGGTGGCGAGCAGGGCTTCGATCAGGCTGTGGTTCGATAGCGGTTCCGCAGGCGCAAGCCGCACGGCGCGCAGCGCGTAGCTCAGCGCGCGTGCGCCGTCGCCGGATTGCAGTGCGGCCTGACTGGCACAGGCGAGCACGAGCAGGTCCGCGCTCGCCGACGCCGCGCGTGCTTCGATCGCGGCGAGCGCCGCGCCCGCGTCGCCGGAGCCGGCGAGCAGGTTGGTACGGGCGATGGCAAGCGCGCTATCGTCGGGATGTCGCCGCAGTGCGCGGTCGATGTGCTCGCCGGCGGCCTCGGCATCGCCCGTGCGCATCCAGATCAGCTGGGCGAGATTGGTCTGCGCGTCGGCGAACAGCGGTTGCGCGGCGACGACGTTGCGCAGCAGCGTCTCGGCTTCGTCGGCGCGATCGGTGGCGATCAGGGTGCGTGCGTGCAGGTAGTGTGCCTCGGCGCTGCTCGCGCCCTTGCCGATCGCGCTGCGCGCATGCCGCTCGGCTTCGCGATGCCGGCCGGCCGTATCGAGCGTGCCGGCGAGAAGCAACTCCACGGTCGCGTTGTCCGGGGCCATCGCGACCAGGCGCTGCTGGATCGCGATTGCCTCGTCGAGCCGTGCCAGTTTGGCCAGCGCGATCGCGCGTTGTTGCAGCAGGTCGGGATCGGCGCGCGCGTCGTCAGCCAACGTTGCGGTGAGATCGGCGACTTCGGCATGCCGGTTCGATTCATTGAGCAGGCACGCGAGCAGATAGAGTGCGCGCGGATAGCGGTGAGCGTGTGCCACGGCCCGGCGCAATGCGCGTTCGCCTTCATCGCCGCGGCCCGAGCCGATCAGCAGTTCGCCGAGGGCGGCTTGCGCGGGCGCCCAATCCGGATCGATCGCGACGGCGTGGCGCAGGCTGCGTTCCGCGACGTTGCTGTCGCCGAGCGCGAGCTGCGCGCCCGCGAGCAGGCGGTACCCTTCGACGAAGCCGGGCGCCGCTTGCACGACCTGTTCGAGCAGGCTGCGCGCGGCGACGAAATTGCCTGCCTGCAGCAACGCGGAGGCACGTTGCATGGACTGGATGATGGCGGGGTTGGGTGTGCTCATGCCGCGCTTGCGGAGGGTTCGGCGCGAATGGGGGTTGAGATTGCCGAAGTGTAATGCAGCATCAGCGAACCGGCTTGACCATGCTCAAAATTTCGACGCCGAAGCCATGATGTTCGTACAGTCGACGCGCGCGCTCGTTGTTCGGAAACACGCCGAGCGTGAGGAAGCGGCAGCGATGTTCCTTCGCCCAGGCCTCGGCGAAGCGCAGCATTGCCGAGGCGGTGCCGCGGCCCTCGTGCTCGGCGGCAACGACGAGGTCGGCGATGTGGCAGTTGAGCGCGCCGGTGAAGAAGTCCTTGCGCGTCTGCAGATGCAGGAAGCCGAGCTGCATCGCATCGTCGTCCTCGGCGACGAACAGGTGCGATGCCGGCGGCAGCGTGCGCAAGTGGTGTTCGATGTCGCGCTCGATGCCGGCCAGCGTTTCCGCGCGCTTGCGCCACGGCGGCAACTCGAACTCGGCGAAGCGGCCGGCGAGCGCGAGGATGAACTCGTCGTCGTCGGCGTGGGCGAGGCGGATGTGGACTTCGATTTCCGGCGCGGGGTCGTTCATGGCAAAACGAAAACGGCTGCTGGGGTGAATGCTATCCGAACATCGCCTCGGGCATTGCGAGCAGGCTGTCCGTACCCGCATCGACCGCGGCCTTGTGCGCCAGCGTGCGCGGCAGGATGCGCGCGAAGTAGAAGCGGGCGGTGTAGCGCTTGGCCGCCTTGAAATCCGGGGGCTGTTTCGAGGCTTCGGCTGCGGCGACGCTGCGCGTCCAGAAATAGGCGAGGGCGATGTAGCCGGAATAGAACAGATAGTCGACCGCGGCCGCGCCGACCTCGTCCGGGTTCGCCATCGCGCGCTTGCCCAGCGCGAGGGTCAGATCGCCCCATTCCTGCGCCACCTTGGTCAGAGGGCCGGTGAATTCGGCGAGCGCGGCATTGTCCGCCTGCGCCTTGCAGAACCCGCCGATTTCCTCGAGGAAATGACGCAGGCCGACGCCCTGCGTGGCGAGGATCTTGCGTCCGAGCAGGTCCAGCGCCTGGATGCCGGTGGTGCCCTCGTAGATCGTCGTGATGCGCGCGTCGCGCGCGAACTGTTCGATGCCGGTTTCGCGGATGTAGCCATGGCCGCCATGGATCTGCACGGCGTGATAGGCGCATTCGTTCGCGGCTTCGGTGAGCAGCGCCTTGACGATCGGGATCAGGAACGAAAGCAGCTCGTCGGCGCGCTTGCGCTCGGCTTCGTCGGGCGAACGTTCGACCAGGTCGACCAGGCTTGCCGCGTAATAGCTCAGCGCGCGCGTGCCCTCGGCGAAGGCCTTCTGCGTGAGCAGCATGCGGCGGATATCGGCATGCACGATCAGCGGGTCGGCCGGCTTGTCGGGGAATTTCGGCCCGCTCAGCGAGCGGCCCTGCAGGCGCTCGCGCGCGTAGGCGAGCGAGATCTGGTAGGCGCGCTCGATCAGGCCGAGGCCCTGGATGCCGACCGCGAGACGCGCGGTGTTCATCATCGTGAACATCGCGTTGAGGCCCTTGTTCGGTGCGCCGATGAGATAACCCTCGGCGGCATCGAAGTTCATCACGCAGGTGACCGAGGCCTTGATCCCCATCTTGTGCTCGATCGCGCCGCAGACGACAGCGTTGCGCGCGCCCATCCTGCCATCGCGGTCGACCTTGAACTTCGGCACGATGAACAGCGAGATGCCTTTCACGCCCGCGGGCGCGTCGGGCAGGCGCGCGAGCACGAGGTGGACGATGTTCTCGGTCAGGTCGTGCTCGCCGGCGGTGATGAAGATCTTCGTGCCGCTGATGCGGTAGCTGCCATCGGCGTTCGCTTCGGCGCGCGTGCGCAGCAGGCCGAGGTCGGAGCCGCAATGCGGTTCGGTCAGGCACATCGTGCCGGTCCAGCGGCCCTCGACGATGGGCTTGAGGAAGGCGACGCGCTGCCATTCCTCGCCGTGCAGCCGCAGCGCTTCGGACGCGCCGTGCGAGAGCAGCGGAAAGTTGCCCCACGACAGATTGGCCGAATCGAGCATCTCCTTGATCGGCGCGCCGATCGACTCGGGCAGGTGCTGGCCGCCGTAGGCTTGCGGCGCATTGAGGCTGCTCCAGCCGCCGTCGACGTATTGCCTGTACGCCTCCTTGAAGCCTTTCGGCGTGGTCACGTTGCCTGTGGCCTTGTCGAGTGTGCAGCCCTCTTCGTCCGCGCTCGAATTGATCGGCGCGAGCACCTGCTCGCAGAACTTCGCCGCCTCCTCGAAGATCGCATCGAGCGTGTCGCGCGTCGCCGCGTCGCCGCCGGGCAGGCGTGCGTATTGTTTTTCGACGTCGAGCAAATCGAACAGCACGAAACGCATGTCGGCGAGCGGGGCGGCGTAACGGGTCATCTTGTTTCCTCGATTGGGGCCGGGAGCTGAGGGCTCAAGGCCGGTGCGCGTCGCGTTTGAACTTCAGCGCTTGGCGGTTTTACCGGTACTGGTTCGGAATGCCCGGAACCGGCGACAGCCGGCTCTTGTGCTCGAATTTGAAATCCTTGTCGGCGGCGGGCACGCCGATCGTGCCCTTGAGCTCGTACGCCGCGCCGCCCGGCGCTTTCACGTCGAGCGCAAACGCTTTCTGCAGGTCGGCGCCCGGCGACAGTGTCGTTTCGACGATGTCGGCGTTGAGGCCGGGAATGTCCATTTCCGGCTTCAGGTCGAGTTGTGCGGCATCCATTCCGCTGACGCGCAGCTCGCCTTTCAGTGTGGAGTAGTGCACGGTCTGGTCGGAAAAGTTCTCGAGACGGATCGACAGCTTCCAGTGCCCGTCCGGCAACACTTCGAGCAACTGGATCGAGGCGTTCGGCGGGTTGATCGGGTGTTTGGTGGCGCCGCCGAAACAGCCGGCAAGCGATACGGCAACGGCGACGAGGGCGAAAAGTCGGAGCAGGCGGGCCATGGAGCGGACTCGATGCGATGTGGTGGATCGCTACCTTAGCCAAAACCGTGTTGCGGCGGAAGCATCGCTGCGCGTCGGACCGTTTCAAACGTCGAGGCTGGTAAAATTCACGCATGACGCGGGACGCCATCGACATTCTCCACCAGGTTTTCGGCTACTCCGGGTTTCGCGGCGAACAGCGGGCGATCATCGAGCAGGTCGGCGGCGGTGGCGATGCGCTCGTGCTGATGCCGACCGGTGGCGGCAAGTCGCTGTGCTACCAGATTCCGGCGCTGATGCGCTCGGGTACGGCCGTGGTCGTCTCGCCGCTGATTGCGCTGATGCAGGACCAGGTCGAGGCGCTGCGCCAGTTCGGCGTGGCCGCGGCGTTTCTCAATTCGAGCCTCGACGCGCGCGCGCAGTTCGAGGTCGAGCGCGATTTCGCCGCGGGCAAGCTGAAGCTGCTCTACGTCGCGCCCGAGCGTTTGCTCAGCGAACGTTGCCTGGACCTGATCGCGAAGGCGAATGTCGCGCTGTTCGCGATCGACGAAGCGCATTGTGTGTCGCAATGGGGGCACGATTTTCGTCCCGAGTACCGCCAGCTCACGATCCTGCACGAGCGCTTCCCCGGCATTCCGCGCATCGCGCTGACCGCGACGGCAGACGCGCCGACGCGGCGCGAAATCGTCGAACGCCTGAACCTCGAAGGCGCGCGCCAGTTCGTTTCGAGCTTCGATCGAAAGAACATCCAGTATCGCGTCGTGGAAAAGGAAAATTCCAGACGCCAGCTCAAGGACTTTCTTGCCGGTCACCAGGGCGAGTCGGGCATCGTCTACTGTCTGTCGCGGCGCAAGGTCGAGGAGACGGCCGCGGGGCTGGTCGAGCAGGGCGTGGCCGCGCTGCCGTATCACGCCGGCATGGACGCAGCCCAGCGCGTGCACAACCAGCAGCGCTTCCTGCGCGAGGATGGCATCGTCATGTGCGCGACGATCGCGTTCGGCATGGGCATCGACAAGCCCGACGTGCGCTTCGTCGCGCACATGGATCTGCCCAAGAGCCTCGAAGGCTACTACCAGGAAACCGGCCGCGCCGGCCGCGACGGACTGCCGGCCGAGGCGTGGATGTGCTATGGCCTTGGCGATGTGGTGACGCTGGCACAGTTCATCGCCCAATCCGAGTCCGGCGAGGAGCGCAAGCGCGTCGAGCGCGCGAAACTCGATGCGCTGCTCGGCTACGCCGAGATCGCGACCTGCCGCCGCCGTCACCTGCTCGGCTATTTCGGCGAAATAGTGGAAAAGGACAATTGTGGAAATTGCGACAATTGCGTCAACCCGCCCGTGTCGTTCGACGGCACCGAGCTGGCGCAGAAGGCATTGTCCTGCGTCTACCGCACCGGCCAGCGCTACGGTGTCGGCCATCTGACCAACGTGCTGCGCGGCATCGACGACGAACGCGTGCGCAGCCTCGATCACGACCGGCTCAGTGTATTCGGTGTCGGCGCAGGCCTGGACGAGAAGCAGTGGCGCAGCATGTTCCGCCAGCTCGTCGCCAACGGCCTGCTCGCGACCGACGCGGAGGGTTATGGCGTGTTGCGTTTGACTCCCGCCGCGCGCGGCGTGCTGCGTGGCGAGGTGCGGGTATCGTTGCGCAAACCCGCGAGCCGGGAGGAGCGCCGCGCGACGCGCAAGGCCGTCCGCGGCGCGCGCGCGCGCCAGAGCCTCGACATCGCGCCGCACGAGACGGCGCTGTGGGACGCGCTGCGTGCCACGCGCGCCCATCTGGCGCGCGAGCAGGGCGTACCCGCGTACGTGATTTTCCACGACGCGACCCTGCTCGAAATGCTGCGCGCGCGGCCGCGGAATGCCGAAGAACTCGGCTTGATCGGTGGCGTCGGCGCAGCCAAGCTGGAGCGGTACGGCGGCGCCTTCCTCGCCACCGTGCGTGGCGCAGCCTGAGCCGCCAGCGCAGAAAACCTTAATCCCGGCTGTAGAAAATGGGGCTTTTCGGACCGTACCGCTTTCGTACCCGTGTCCGCAGCACTAAAATGCCGCTCCGGCGCACACCCCACAAGCAAAACAAGCACGCGCCCCGATTCCCGTATTCCGAGGTACCCCGTGTCCGACTGGACCCTGCTTTGCGACTTCGACGGTACCATTTCCGTCGAAGACACCACCGATACTTTGCTCGAACGTTTCGGCCAGCCTGGTTGGGAGAAACTGGAGGACGACTGGAAAGCCGGTCGCATCGGTTCGCGCGAGTGCATGGCCGGGCAGGTCGCCCTGCTCGACATGAGCCGCGACGAGCTCGACCGACATTTGACCGAGCGCGCAATCGATCCGGGGTTCGCCGCGTTCGTCGCCAGCGCGAAAGAGCATGGCATGCCGGTCGAGATCCTCAGCGACGGCCTCGACTACGCGATCCATTTCATCCTGCGCCACTACGACTTCGACTACCTGCCGGTCACCGCGAATCGGCTCGAGGAAGTCGGCGAGCGCGAATGGCGCCTCGGGTTTCCGAACGCGAGCCCGATGTGCCGCGCGAAGAGCGGCACCTGCAAATGCACTGCGGCAGCGCGTGCACAGGGTCCTCGCCGGCGCGTGCTCATGGTGGGGGATGGCGCCTCGGACTACTGCGTCGCCGAAGCCGCCGATTTTGTCTTCGCCAAGGGCAAGCTCGTCGATCATTGCCGAGCGAAGAAGATTCCGCACGCACCGATCAAGGACTTCGCCGAGGCGCTTGCGCTGCTGCCTGCCCTGGTTTCGGGGAAATTGGTCGGTACGCCGCGCGCTGCGGCGGCTCCGTTGCCGAATGCGGTTTCGGCTTAGACTTCCGTATCAATTCTCCGCTCGTCATTCCCGCGAAGGCGGGAATGACGGACGAAAAGCATTTCTTTCTGAGGTAACTCCATGTCCAACACCCAACTCATCGCCGGTCTCGAAACCAGCGGCAGCGGCAAGCTGTTCGAGACCGCGTGCAAGCTCATTCCCGGCGGAGTCAACAGCACCGCGCGTGCGACCTGGTCGGGCTGGAATCCGTATCCGCTGTTCGTCGACCGGGGCGAAGGCTCGCGCCTCACCGACGTCGACGGCAACGTCTACATCGACTATCTGCTCGGCCTCGGGCCGATGATCTTCGGCCATCGTCCGCCGCGCATTACCCAGGCCGTGGTCGATTTCATCCAGCAGCGCGGCACCGTGTTCGCGCTGCCGACGGCGGACGAAGCGCGTCTGGCGCGGAAGATCGTCGACGCCGTGCCGAGCGTGGATAGGGTGCGCCTGTGCAATACGGGCACCGAGGCCGTGCTCTACGCGACGCGCCTCGCGCGCGCCTTCACCAAGCGCAACAAGATCATCCGCTTCGAGGGCATGTACCACGGCTTCTCCGATGGCGTGTACTGGAGCAAACACCCGGCGCTCGACAAAGCCGGCCCCGACGACCATCCGGTTCCGGTGGCGCAGGGCCCGGGCATGCCCATGGGCGTCGAGGAAAATCTGATCATCCTGCCGTGGAACGATGCCGACCTGCTCGCCGAGACGATCAAGCGCGAAGGCGACAACATCGCCGCGGTGCTGACCGAACCGGTGATGTGCAATACCGGCTGCATCCTGCCGCAGCCGGGCTATCTCGAGGCGATGCGCGAGCTGACCCGCAAGCACGGCATCGTGCTGATCTTCGACGAAGTCATCACCGGCTTCCGCCTCGGCCTCGCCGGCGCGCAGGGCCGTCTCGGCATCAAGCCCGACCTGTCCGTGTTCGCCAAGGGCGTCGGCGGCGGCTTCCCGGTCGCGGCGATGGGCGGCCGCGCCGATATCATGGCGCTGGTCGCCAACGGCACGGTGTCGATGGCCGGCACCTACAGCGCCAACGGCATCGCGATCGCCGCGGCGAATGCCGCGCTCGACGAGCTCAATACGCCGGGGCTCTATCCGAGGCTCGACGCGGTCTCCGACGCGTTGCGCTTCGGCCTGGAAAAGGTGCTCAAGGATGCGGGCTTGCCGGCGTACGTCGTCGGCATCGGCCCGCTCATGCAGGTCTGGTTCGCGAACGCGCCGATTCACAATTACCGCGACGCCGAGCGGCACGCCGACCAGAAGATTTTCGATGTCTGGTGGCGAGGCATGCTCAAGCGCGGCGTGCTGTTCCATCCGGGCGCCTACGAGAACCTGTTCGTCTCCACTGCACATACGCACGACGACGTCGCGAAGACGCTGGTTGCGGCGAAGGATGTTGCTGCAGAGTTGGCGCGCAGAGTGTGAGATCTTTTCTTCCCTTCTCCCACCGGGGAAGGGAAGCTACTGCGCCAGTTCGTAGTCGAATTCGTAGAAATGCTTGCCGCCGGCCTCGATGATGATCTTCATCGTGCCATCGAGCCCGACGAGTTCGCCGCTGCCCGAACCCGGCACGACGATGATGTCGAGGTACGGTACGCCGTTGGTCATCGTCGCGTTGTGCTGCAGCGAGAACGCGCCGCGCCTGCCGTCGAGCGTGCCGGTCACGCGCTCGATCGCGACGTAGCCGCCCGAACCCTTGGAGTTTCCGGCGTGCAGCATTTCGCCCTGGCTGGTCGCATCCAGTTCGCCGTGAAACTGTTTGTCGATGGACATACGGCCGAGGCCCGAGCCTTCGGTGCGGTTGTACGCGTCCAGCGGCTGCAGCTTCACCTCGAACGCGCCTTTGCTGTGATGCTTCATCAGGATTCCTTGGTCGGCGACGGCATGGTCACCGTCGCGATAGCGCATGCTCGGACGAAGCCGGCCGGGATGCAAGGCCGCAGTCGGCAGGGAGGCGAGCGTCGCGTCGCGCGGGCCTCGACCGGCGTGGATGCAGTCCACGGCAATGCCGAGGCAGGGTATGCGCGCCGCGCGTTTCCTCACTTCCGCATCCTGCTCGCGTTGCACTGACGATGACCGCCGTGCCCGGCACCGCTGCTGCCGATTCCATTCCCGACTCCGCGCGCGCACGCGCGGCGGCTGCGCGCGTGCGGCCCGCGCTCGAGCACGGACTAGCGGCACGGCATCTGCGCTACGGCGCGCCGGTGTTCATCCGCATCTTCAAGCGCGAGGCGGAACTCGAACTATGGCTGCGCGGCGACGATGGGACATTCGTGCTTTTCCGCAAATACCCGATCTGCAAGTTCTCCGGCGATCTCGGCCCGAAGCTGCACGAGGGCGACAACCAGGCGCCGGAAGGCTTTTATCCGGTCGCGGCGCGCCAGCTCAATCCGCTGAGCCGCTACCATCTCGCCTTCAACCTCGGCTACCCGAATGACTACGATCGCGCGCATGGCCGCAGCGGCAGCGCGCTGATGGTGCACGGCGGCTGCGTGTCCATCGGCTGCTACGCGATGGGCGATGCCGGCATCGAGGAAATCTACACGCTGGCTGCGGCAGCGCTGCGCGCGGGACAGAGTGCGTTCGACGTGCACGTCTTTCCATTTCGTCCCACCGACGCCACGCTCGCGGCAAGTGCAGGCTCGCCGTGGCATGCGTTCTGGCAGGAGCTCGCGCCGGCGCACGCGCTGTTCGAGCGCGATCGCGTGCCGCCGCGGATTTCAGTCAAGGATGGTCACTATCGCCTCGCATCCGCCGGAACCGCGCGCTAGAGTGGCGGTCATCGTTTTGCATACGAACTTCCCGAGGCTAGGCCAACCATGATCCAGCGCATGTCGCTCACCGCCGCGTTGCTTCTCGTGACGGTTTCGTTCGCCACGGCAAAGGACATTGTCGTCCACGCCGGCACGCTGATCGACGGCAGCGGCGGCGCGCCGCGACACGATGTGTCGATCCTCATCCATGACGACCGCATCACTGCGGTCGAACCCGGCTTCAAGACGCTGGCCGGCGCGGAAGTGGTCGATCTGTCCAAAGCGACCGTGCTGCCGGGCTTCATCGACTGCCACGTGCACGTGGCGGCGAAGCTGCCGAGCCGCACCAACGCGGTCGAGGACTGGCTGACCCATTCCGACCTCGACCGCGCCTTCGACGCAGCCCTGTTTGCGCGGCAGATGCTGCAGCAGGGCTTCACCAGCGCGCGCGATGCGGGCGGCGGCGACGAAAGCGTCGCCTTGCGCGATGCGATCAACGCAGGCAAGACGCCGGGGCCGCGTCTGTGGGTGGCGCTCGAGCCGCTCGGCCCGACCGGCGGCCACGGCGATCCGCGCAACGGCCTCGATCCGAAACTCGCGCACGTCGGTTGGGAAAACGGCATCGTCGACTCGCCCGAGCAGGCGCGCCTGCGCGTGCGCGAGCACAAGCGCCGCGGCGCCGACCTGATCAAGCTGATGCCCTCGGGCGGCATCGCCTCGACCGGCGACGATCCGCGCGCGCAGACCATGACCAACGAGGAAATCCGCGCCGCGGTCGAGGCCGCGCACGCGCTGGGCATGAAGGTGGCGGCGCACATCTACCCGGCCGGCGCGATCGAAAACGCGGTGCGCGCCGGCGTCGACTCGGTCGAGCATGGCTCGTTCGCCACGGCGCAGACGTTCGCGCTGATGAAGGAGAAGGGCACGTATCTCGTGCCGACACTGACGGTGTATGACGTGTTCTACCAGGTCGCGCAGGAGCACCCCGAACTGCTGCCTCCGGGCACCGCGCAGAAGGAGCTGGCCAACGATCTGCTGCCGAAGAAGAACCTGCCGCTGGCGCTGAAGTCGGGCGTGAAGATCGCCTACGGCACTGACATCGGCGAAGGTGACCATACCGAGGAGTTCGCGCTGCTGACCGCCAACGGCATGAGTGTGCAGAACGCGATCCTCGCCGCGACGCGCAACGCGGCCGAGCTGATCGGCGCGAGCGACCGCATCGGCTCGCTGCAGCCGGGACGTTATGCCGACCTCGTCGCCGTCGGCGGCGATCCACTCGCCGATCCGGCGTTGCTGCGCAAGGTCGATTTCGTGATGAAAGGCGGTGTGGTCTATCGCGCGCAGGGCAAGCCCGCGACCGCGGCGGCGGAATGAATTTGGCGCGTGTCTGGGCGAGGAGCGCCATGCAGTCGTGACTTGAGGCAGGGGCGTTCGATCGCCCCGGCGCGCTAGCATCGGCGCTCTTTCTGCTGCGGGGAATTGCTGATGAAAAAGCTGGCCATTTCCTTGAGCCGGTTGTCGCTCGCTTGTGCGGTCGGCGTGGGCGTGCTCGGCATGGGTTCTTCCATCGCGGTCGCGGACACGGCGGCGGCGGTCAAGCCCGACGTGGTCGCGGCCAACGTCGACGCCGCGGTCAATCCGGGCGACGATTTTTTTTCCTACGCCAACGGCGCCTGGCTCAAGGCGCATCCGATCCCGGCCGCGGAGGCGAACTGGGGCATCGGCCGCGCGGTGCAGGACGAGCTTTACACCCGACTGCGCAAGATCAGTGAAGACTCGGCTGCGCAGAAGAACGCCGCACCCGGCAGCGATGCGCAGAAGATCGGCGACTTCTGGGCGACGGCGATGGACGAAGCCCTCGCCGAGCGCAACGGGCTCGCGCCGCTGAAGGCGCAGCTCGCGCGGATCGACGCAGTGAACGACTCCGCCTCCGCGCTCGACGTCGCCTTCGCGCTGCAACCGCTCGGCGTCGGCGCGTTCTTCGATTTCGGCGTGTTCCAGGACGAAAAGGCGAGCGAGGTGATGGCCGTGCATGCCGCGCAAGGCGGCCTCGGCCTGCCCGAGCGCGACTACTACTTCAACACCGAAGCCGGCGTGGCCAAGGCGCGCGCGGCCTATGTGGTGCATCTGGCCAACGTGCTCAAGCTGCTCGGCGCGGAGGCGAAGTCGGCCACCGCGCAGGCGCAGAAGGTGATGGCGTTCGAGACCGCGCTGGCGAAGGTTTCGCGCAAGCTCGAGGATCTGCGCGACCCGGAAAAGAACTACAACAAGATGGTGCCGGCCGAGTTCACGCAAAAGGTTACTCCGGCGATCGCCTGGGCCGATCGCCTGCACGGCTGGAAACTCGACGCAGCGTACGTCATCGTCGGTCAACCGGAATTCTTCGCCGGGCTGCAGGCGCAGCTCAAGGGCACGCCAGCGCCGGTGCTGCGCGACTACCTGCGCGTGCGCCTCGTCGATTCCTATGCGGGCGCGTTGAATCGGGCCTTCGACGAGGAGAGCTTCAACTTCTACGGCAAGGTGCTACGCGGGCAGAAGGAACAGCGTCCGCGCTGGAAGCGCACGCTCGACGCAGAGAACCGCGCGATGGGCATGATTCTCGGCCGCATCTTCGTCGCCGAATATTTTCCGGACCAGACCAAGCAGCGCTACAACGCCGCGGTCGAGGCGATCCGCAGCGCCTATGGCGAACGCATCGACAAGCTCGACTGGATGAGCGCGGCGACCAAGGCCAAGGCGCGCGAGAAGCTCGCCGCGGTGACGAAAAAGGTCGGCTACCCGGACAAGTGGAAGGATTATTCCGCGCTGAGCGTCGGCCGCGCGTCGTACGCGGAAAACGTCATGAACGCGCGGCGCTGGGCGTGGAATGACATGTTGTCGAAGTTCGGCAAGCCGGTCGACCGCAGCGAGTGGGAGATGACGCCGCAGACCTACAACGCCTACTACTATCCCCCGAACAACGAAATCGTGCTGCCGGCCGCGCAGTTCGCGATTCCCGGCTTCAAGGACGGCGACATCGACGACGCGGTCATCTACGGCTACGCCGCCGCCTCGACGATCGGCCACGAGATCACCCACGGCTTCGATGACGAGGGCCGCCAGTTCGATGCCAAGGGCAACCTCAGCGACTGGTGGACCGCCGACGACGCGCGCAAGTTCACCGAGCGCGCGCAGGTCATGGTCAGGCAGTTCGACGGCTACGAGCCGCTGCCGGGCCTGCACATCAACGGCAAAGCCAGCCTCGGCGAAAATATCGCCGACTACGGCGGCATCCTCATCGGCCTCGATGCGTTCAAGAAGACCGAGCAGTACAAGCGCGGCGAGAAGATCGCGGGCTACACGCCGGTGCAGCGCTTCTTCCTCGGTTATGCCTTGTCGTGGATCTTCGAGGAACGCGAGGAAGCGCTGCGCCAGTCCCTGCTCAGCGACGTGCATGCGCCGGCGAAGTGGCGCGTCAACGGTCCGCTCTCCAACATCGGCGAATTCCACGAAGCGTTCGGGGTGAAGCCGGGTCAGGCGATGTATCGCGCCGAGGCCGATCGCGTGCGCATCTGGTGACCGCACCGGGCGGTCGTGCGCTACAGCGCGAGGCTGACGCGCACGACGCCCGGGTTGTTGAGCGACATGCCGCGGTGGAAACCGAGTCGCGTGCACAGGTCGAGCATCGCGCTGTTTTCCAGCAGCACATCGCTCCACAGTTCAACTGCGCCGAGGCGGCGCGCCGAGGCGATCGTGCGCTGCATGAGCAGGCTGCCGAAGCCTTGGCGCGCGAAGCGGCCTTCGACGACGATTGCGTACTCGGCGTGGGCCAGCACGGGATCGAAGTGCGCACGCGCGACCGCATGGATTTCGATCGGCAGGTCGGGGCGTACCGGATCGTCCGGCGCCGCCAGCACCCAGGCGAAAGCGAGCGCGGGATCGAGCTCGCAGAGCTGGTGCGCGAACGCGTCGGGCAGCTCGTTGAGCGGGTGCAGGAAACGCAGGCGCACTTCCTCGGGAGTCAGGCGATGGAAGAAGCGCTGGAGCGCCTCGACATCATCGGCGCGAATCTGGCGCAGCACCAATGGCGTGCCGTCGCGGGCGGTCAGCCGCTCGCCACCGTCGGCGTCGCGCCGCGGTGTGCGCCGTTCGCTGCGGCGCGGCGGCGGACGCATGCCGCGCGCCTGGCGCGGCAGCGCCCAGCG
The DNA here is from genome assembly GCA_018240465.1 of Pseudomonadota bacterium. Lineage (GTDB taxonomy): Bacteria > Pseudomonadota > Gammaproteobacteria > Xanthomonadales > Rhodanobacteraceae > Rudaea. Next base: position 40,660 of record JAFEFS010000081.1, on the reverse strand, counting down.
CTCGGCGAGCCTGCGCGGATTTGCTACAGTGTTCATGGCATCGCATCTTGGGCGTTCGATTTGGAGCAGCCCACCTAAATGCCGCCGCAATCGTTCAGCAATATGACCCGTCGTTCATGCGGCGGCTGCAAACCCTCGGCGTTGTGCGTTTTTCGGTGATCGCATCATGAACGAAACGGAACTGAAAGCGCTGAGCCGGGGCTGGCCCGGCGTCGCCAGCGCGGTGAAATGGGACGACGACCTGGTTTTCACCGTCTGCGGCAAGATGTTCGCCGTGTACTGCCTGCATGGTCCGCACCGCGGGCGCATCTCGTTCAAGGTCGATGCCGAGCGCTTCCTCGAGCTGACCGACCAGCCCGGCATCGTGCCGGCCGCGTACATGGCGCGCGCGTTCTGGGTATCGATCGCCGAGCCCGAGCGGTTCGCGCGCGCGAAGATCGGCGAATTCGTGCAGCGTTCCTATGCGCTCGTGCGCGCAGGTCTGAGCAAGCGTCAACAGGCGGCGCTGGACCAGCCTGCGGCCGCGGGAGCGGGTGCCGGAATCGCGAAGAAATCCACAAAGGAAAAAGTATAACAATGTCGGGCAAGGCCGATTCGCTGAAAACGATCTTTTACGCGCTCGGCGCGAACTTCGCGATTTTTCTGTCCAAGGCCGCCGCCGCCGTCATCACCGGCTCCGGTGCGATGACCGCGGAAGCCGTGCACTCGCTCGCCGACTGCGGCAACCAGTTGCTGCTGCTGCTCGGCCTCAAGCAGGCCAAGGCGCCACCGTCGCCGGACTATCCGCTCGGTCACGGCAAGGAAATCTATTTCTGGTCATTCCTCGTCGCCCTGTTGCTGTTCAGCGTCGGCGGTGCATTCTCGATCTACGAAGGCCTGCACAAGCTGCACGAGCCCGAGCCGGTGAAGTGGCCGTGGCTGGCGGTCGGCGTACTCGCCTTCGGCATCGTCGCCGAAAGTTTTTCGATGCGTGGCTGCATGATCGAAGTGAACAAGGTGCGCGGCTCACACTCGCTTTGGCACTGGTTCCGCGAAAGCCGGCAGAGCGAGTTGATCGTGATCTTCGGCGAGGACCTCGCCGCGCTGCTCGGCCTTGTCTTCGCCCTGCTCGCGGTGCTGCTCACGGTGCTTACCGGCAACCCGATCTTCGATGCGATCGGCACGCTCGCGATCGGCGTGCTGCTCGTCGTCGTCGCCGTGTTCGTCGCGATCGAAGTCAAGGCGCTGCTGGTCGGGCAGAGCGCTGACGCCGAAGTGAACGCGGCGATCCGCGCGTTCCTCGACGGCCGCCCCGAAATCGCGCGCGTATTCAACCTCATCACGCTGCAGCTTGGCAGCGAGATCATGGTCGCGGTGAAGGTGGAGATGCGCGGCAACCGGTCCGACCGCGGCGTGATCGAGGCGATCAACGCGGTCGAGGCCGCGATGAAGCAGCGTTTTCCCGAGATCCGCTGGAGTTTCTTCGAGCCGGACGTGGCGGATTGAAGCAATCGGGCGGTCGTCGACGCATCGCGCTGCCCTCCGCCGGAAAGTCTTAACGCAGATACGAGCGGATATATAGCGGATAAAAGCGGATTGACCGAACAGTTGTTTCCGCTCTTGTCTTTCTTGGTCCGCTCTGATCCGCGTTAACGATGGCTCAAAAAATGGAATGCAGCATCACTCGATCAGCGCGGCGACGTGCGCCGCCGTCGACTGGCGCAACGCGGTGAGGCTGTAGCCGCCTTCGAGGCTGGAGATGACGCGTCCGCGCGCATGCTTGCGCGCGATGTCGACCAGCTCGCGCGTGATCCAGTCGAAGTCGGGCGCACCGAGGTTGAGGTTGGCGAGTGGATCGAGATAGTGCGCGTCGAAGCCCGCTGAAATCATCACCAGTTGCGGACGGAAGCGCTCGACTGCGGGCAGGACGATGTCGCGACAGGCCTCGCGGAACATGAATGAGTTCGATGCGGCCGGCAATGGCGCATTGACGATGTTGCCGACACCGCGCTCGTTTTCCGCGCCGGTGCCGGGGTACAGCGGCGCCTGATGCGTGGAGGCATAGAGCACGCCCGCATTGTCCCAGAAAATGTCCTGGGTGCCGTTACCGTGGTGCACGTCGAAGTCGACGATGGCGATGCGTTCGAGCCCCTTGCTGAGCGCGTGCGCGGCGCCGACCGCGACGTTGTTGAACAGGCAGAACCCCATCGGCGTCTCGTGCGTGGCATGATGGCCCGGGGGGCGCACCGCGCAGAACGCGCGTGTCGCGCTGCCGTCGAGCAGGGCATCGACCGCGGCGCAGACGGCGCCGGCGGCGCGCAGTGCGGCTTCGAGCGAATCGGGCGACATCGCGGTGTCGGCATCGAGTTGCGCATAGCCTTCGTCCGGCGCCGTGGCGTGCACGAGCGCGACGAGGCCGGCATCGTGCACGAGCTCGAGCTGTGCGCGGGTCGCGCGTGGCGCCTCGATGCGGTCGAGCATCGCGAAGCGGTCGTGGTCGAGCGCTTCGAGCACGGCCTGCAGGCGCGCCGGCGATTCGGGATGACCGGGCCCGGCCGAGTGGCGCAGGCATGCAGGATGGGTGTAGAGCAGCGGATGCATGAGAGGCGTCAGGTTCGCTTCCTGCGCTCATGCTGCCACAAAACCTCGCCGTGGCCCGAGGCACGCGCGAGCACGCGCGCGATCACGAACAGCAGGTCGGAGAGGCGATTGAGATAGCGGATCGCCTCCGCGCGCACCGCTTCGCTGCGCGCGAGCGCGACGACCTCGCGTTCCGCACGCCGGCACACCGTGCGCGCGACATGGCAGTACGCCGCGGCCGCGCCGCCGCCGGGCAGGATGAAATCCTTCAGCGGTGGCAGGTCGGTGTTGAAGCCGTCGAGCGTGGTTTCGAGCCGGTCGATGTCGGCCGCGTGAATCATCGCCATGCCGGGGATGCACAGCTCGCCGCCGAGATCGAACAGGTCGTGCTGCACCTGGATCAGCGTCTCGCGTACCGCATCGGGAATGTCCTGCGCAAGCACGACGCCGACCACGCTGTTCAACTCGTCAACCGTGCCGTAGCTGGCGACGCGTGCGCTGTCCTTGGCCACGCGTGTGCCGTCGCCGAGGCCGGTGGTGCCGTCGTCGCCGGTGCGCGTATAGATTTTGGAGAGGCGGTTACCCACACCGCACCCGCATCACGCGTGCGCCGGCTGCAGGCTCGGCCAGCGGCGGCGCATCAGCTCGAAGCCGCCGAACAGTGCGGCGCTCCAGAACAGCGTGCCGTACAGCGTGCCCTTGAAAAACGGGATGCCTGCTATGTAGCAGGCGGCGAGTCCCTTGACGCACGCGTCTTCCGCACTCGGATAGCTTGCTCGCACCGCCGCGAACTGGTCGTTGAAAAGCAACTCGGGATGCGCCGCAAGCCAGGCCGCGAAATTGGTGACGATGAAAAACAGCACCGCGCTGGCAAAGCCGTATGCGCCGACGCGCAGTGGACTGACCTTGTTGTGCAGACCGAAACCGCCGAACACGGTCAACGCGATGCACAGATAGACCGCCGGCAGCGTGTGCAGCCAGTCACTGACCAATTGCAGCGACAGCGACAACGAAATCAGCAAATCGGCGAGCAGCATCGCGGCCAGCGGCACGATGAAAGCAAGCCGGCGGTCGGCAAAATAGGCGCCGCCGAACAGCGCGGTCGCTTCGACCGGCGTGAAATTCTGCGGCAGCACGCCGGGCACGTACCAATTGATCAGGCGCGCGCCGATCGCGCAGGCGATCATCGCGATCAGCACCAGGCTGCGCGGCGAAACGGTGGAAGAGGGGGTGTCGGGCTGCATGGTGGTCTCCGTGTCCAAACGTCGGCGCGGAAAACCGGGCCGAAATGCGGTTCGTATCATATCATTGGCGCCATGAATGACGAATCCCGCCAATGAGCGCCGAAACCAACGACTGCGACGTATTGATCGTCGGCGGTGGCCTGGTCGGTTCCAGCCTCGCGATCGCGCTCGACGGCAGCGGCCTGCGCGTCGCCCAGGTCGAGGCCGTGGCGTCGCAGATCAATCCGCTGGCGAATCCCGACGAGCGCTGCCTCGCGCTCGCGCGCGCGAGCGTCAACGCGCTGAGCGCGCTCGGCGTGTGGCCGTTGGTCGAGGCGAAGGCGACGCCGATCCGGAGCGTGCACGTCAGCCGCCGCGGTGAGTTCGGCGCGATACGCCTGGCCGCGGCCGAACACGGCCTCGATGCCTTCGGCGCGACCTGCCCCGCGTGCGAACTCGGCAACGGCTTGCTGATGCGGCTGGAGCGCTGCGTGAATCTCGTGCGCCACGCGCCGGCGAGGTTGAGCGCGATCGAATCCGACGACGACGGCATCCTCGCCACGCTAGCGGCCGGCGAAGGCGAACAACGCCTGCGCACGCGCCTGCTCGTCGGCGCCGACGGCACCGGCTCGTTCGTGCGTGATGCGCTCGGCATCGGCGCGGACCGCTTCGACTATACGCAGACCGCTTTCGTCGCGACCGTGCAGCCGGAGCGCGCAATGGACGGCCGCGCCTGGGAGCGCTTCACCGCGACCGGCCCGGTGGCGGTGCTGCCGCTCGCGGACCGGCGCGCAGGAGTCGTCATGACGGTACCGACTGCGGATGCGGCGCGCGTGGCCGTGCTCGACGACGCCGGCTTCCTCGCCGAGCTGCATGAACGCTTCGGCTACCGGCTCGGCAAATTCTCACGCCTCGGCAAGCGCGTTTCGCATCCGCTCGCATGCATGTTTGCGCAGCGCGTGATCGGGCCGCGTGCGGTGCTGGTCGGCAATGCGGCGCAGACGATCCACCCGATCGGCGCGCAGGGATTCAACCTCGGCCTGCGCGATGCACTGACCCTGGCCGAACTTCTGGTCGCGCAGGCGCGCGCCGGCGGCGATGCCGGCGACGCCGCGCTGCTGCGGCGCTACGTCGAACTGCGCCGCGAGGATCGCGAAGGCACCGCGGCGGCCAGCGATTCCCTTGCGCGCTGGACCGCCAGCGAGGCGCTGCCGCTGAAGGCGTTGCGTTCGCTCGGCCTGATCGCGATCGATCGTATCGCGCCGTTGAAACAGGCCGTGGTCGCGCGCGGCATGGGCTTTCGCGGGCATGCGCCGGCTTTGGCGCTGCGGGGCGGCGTATGAGCAGACGCCAGATTGCTGACGTCGCTATCGTCGGCGCCGGCATGGTCGGCGCGGCGCTCGCGCTCGACCTCGCGCAGCGCGGTTTCGAGGTTGCCTTGGTCGAATCGCGCGCGCCCGCGCCATGGCGTGCCGAGGACGAAGTCGATCTGCGCGTGGTCGCGCTCGCCGCTTCGTCGATCGCGCTGCTGCAGCGTCTGGACGTGTGGACGGCCATCGCCTCGGCGCGTGCGAGCGCCTATCGGCGCATGCGCGTCTGGGACGCGCTCGCGCCCGGCGCGCTCGCCTTCGATGCGGCCGACGAAGGCGCCTCCGCGCTCGGCTACATCGTCGAGAACAAATTGATCCAGTCGCTGCTGTGGCAGGCGATCGAGCGCCACGACGGCATCATGCTGCGTTGTCCGGCGCGCGTGGTGGCGAGCGAGCTCGACGCGCACGGTGACACGCGCTCGCTCGCGCTCGATGACGGCACGCATCTGCGCGCGCACCTCGTCGTCGCGGCCGACGGCGCCGATTCGGTTCTGCGCAACCTGCTCGGCATCGAAACGCGCGACCGCGACTACGCCCAGCGCGGCATCGTCGCCCACGTCGCGCACGAGCGCCCACACGAAGCGACCGCATGGCAGCGTTTCCTGCCCGGCGCGACGCTTGCGTTCCTGCCGCTGACCGACGGGCGCAGCTCGATCGTCTGGTCGGTGGCGGACGAGGAAGCCGCGCGCCTGCTCGCGCTCGACGACGCAACCTTTCGCGCCGAACTCGGCGCGGCGTTCGACTTCCGCCTCGGCGCGATCGCTGCGACGACGGCGCGCGCTGCCTTTGCGCTCAGGATGTGTCTCGCCGAGCGCTATGTCGCGCCGCGCTTCGCCTTGGTCGGCGACGCCGCGCACGTCGTGCACCCGCTCGCGGGGCAGGGCGTCAATCTCGGTTTCCGCGATGCGGTCGAACTCGCGGGCGTGCTGGACGATGCGCGGATACGCAAAGCCGATATCGCATCGGAGGCGACATTGCGCCGCTACGAGCGCCGCCGGCGCAGCGACAACGCGATCTCCGCGCACGCCTTCGACGCGATCCAGAGCGGCTTCGGCAGCGATGTCGCCGTGGTTGCCGCGATGCGTGGCGCGGGCCTTGCCCTGGTCGGGCGCATCGCTCCACTCAGACGCTTCTTCGCGCGGCGTGCGGCGGGCTGAGCCGGCGTGCGCGGCACGGCCCTGGATTTCGCTGCGCTTCTTCCGGGCTACTACTCACCCCAGGCTTCGATGCGTGGTTGGCCGCAAGAGCAGGAAGCGGTTCGTGTAGTCATGAGATGGCTCGTAACGCGCGCTTTGCACACAATATCTTGTCATGGCCGCCGAATTGATTGTGCGCGGAGCATACGCCATGGCCTTGGGGTGAGCATCGTGTGCTCGGGCTGGGAGCGAGTCTGCCGCCGCGAAGCCATACGTTCAATCGGCCATTTCGGGACGGAATAGTGATCGGCTCGGGAAAGCGGGTCCGGACAGCGGGTCAGGTTCATTCGTCTGAAAGAGTGGTGGCATCTAGTCGAGAAAAATGAAGAACGCCGCGGCCACGATCAGGGCGAAGCCGACGAGGTGGTTCCACTTGATCTCGGCGCCGAGGTAGAACGTGGAGAAGGCGACGAAGACGGCGAGGGTGATGATCTCCTGGATCGTCTTCAGTTGCGCCGGGTTGTAGACGCGATAGCCGATGCGGTTGCCCGGCACCTGCAGGCAGTATTCGAAAAAGGCGATGGCCCAGCTGACGAGGATGACGATCCACAGCGGCCGGTCGGTGAATTTCAGGTGCCCGTACCAGGCGAACGTCATGAACACGTTCGAGGCGAGCAGCAGGACAATCGGCAACAGATAGTTGTACATTTCAGGATTCCCGTTCCAATTCGTCCCCGTATACTTCAAGCCCACGTTGGAGTACAGCATGTCGCATCCGTCCCGCCGCCTTTTACCCGCCCTGTTGCTCAGCCTCGGAGTTGTTTCGATGACCCATGCCGCCACTCCCGTTCTCGTCATCCACGGCGGTGCCGGCGTCGTGCGCAAGGAGATGACTCCGGAAAAGGAAAAGGCCGTGCGCGCGGCGCTGGAAAGGGCGCTGCAGGCGGGATACAGCACGCTCAAGTCCGGCGGCAGCAGCCTGGACGCGGTGACGCATGCGATCGTCGTGCTCGAGGACGATCCGAATTTCAACGCCGGCAAGGGCGCCGTGTTCAACCACGACGGCAAGAACGAACTCGACGCCTCGATCATGGACGGCGCGACGTTGCGCGCCGGTGCGGTGGCCAACGTGCACCGGATCAAGAACCCGATCGAGCTGGCGCGCGCGGTCATGGAAAAATCCGAGCATGTCATGCTGATCGACGACGGCGCGGAGAAGTTCGCCCAATCGATAGGCATGCAGTTGGTCGATCCGAAATACTTCTACACCGAAGCGCGCTGGAAGGCGCTGCAGGAAGCGATCGCAGAAGAAAAAGCAAAGACCGTCGAGCCGGGCAAGACGCCGCACCACGGCACGGTCGGCGCGGTGGCGCTCGATTCCAAAGGCAATCTCGCCGCGGGCACCTCGACCGGCGGCATGACCAACAAGCGCTTCGGCCGCGTCGGCGATTCGCCGATCATCGGCGCCGGCACTTACGCCGACGCGCGCTGCGCCGTGTCGGCGACCGGCTGGGGTGAGTTCTACATCCGCGCCACGGCGGCGCGCGACATCTGTGCGCGCGTCGAATTCCGCGGCGATGCGCTGAAGAAGGCGGCCGACGAAGTCGTGCTCGGCGTGATCCCCAAGCTCGGCGGCGATGGCGGCGTGATCGCGCTCGACAAGGACGGCAACATCGCGATGCCGTTCAACACGGACGGCATGTTCCGCGGCTGGGTCGATCGCGACGGCAAGACCCACGTGGCGATCTACGCCGGCGAATAAACCGCGCTGCCGGCGGACAAAAATTTTTTTTCCGACCGCTTGGCGAAACCCGCCGGGTGGAACACAATGCGGACAGGCCGCGAACGGTGCGGGCGCCAGAGGATGCCGCCAGTATTGACGCTACGAGCGACATGGTCGGGACGGACGTCGAGGACGACGTATCCGCGGGCAGGATGGGGCGCAGCGAGGCTGCGGTGGCGGTTCATCGATCGGGGGCGGTCGGGTGACTCTGTTTACCGGCAAGTGGTCGGTTGCGGCGAAGGCTTCGGCGACCGCGTTGGCGATGATCGTCGCGGCGCACGCCATCAGCGCGCTTGTCACGGCGGCCAACCCGTACAGTCTGCTCTGGCCGGTCGGCGGCGTCGCCCTGCTATGCGTCTACTACTGGAAATGGCCCGCGCTCGCCGGCGTCCTGTTCGGTTCGCTGGCCTACAACATCAGCATCGACTGGCAGCGGTTCAGCCTGCTCGGCGCGCAAGGTGCGCACGACTTTGCCGATGTTCCGCTGATCGTCATCGCCTTCGCCAGCGCAATCCAGGCCTGGCTTTCGGCGCAGGTCCTGCACCGGTACATGCCGGCGTTGCGCGACGGCGCGTTGTCTGCTTCCGGATGGTTGTCGATGCTGCTGCTCGCCGGCCCGGTGGCGTGCCTGCTGAAGACCGTGATGCTCGCGCTCGCGCTCGGCTGGATCACGCTGCCGCTGCGGCCCGAGAACGTCGCCTTCGCCAGCGTGATGTGGGTGTCGACCACGCTGGCGATATGTATGACGGTGCCGGTGATAGCGATCCGCGAACTGCGCGCGGGCCTGCCGAAACTCGCCCAGAACCGGTTGCGCAATCCATGGATTGCGCTGGCGCTGGTCGCGCTTCCGGCCTGGGTGCTGGCCGCTTATGCCGGGGCGCAGCAGGTGACGCGCGAGCAGCAACGTTTCGGCGAACTCGGTGCCGCGTTCCGGGCAGAGGTCCAGGCCGGCCTCGATCTGGCCGGGCAGAAGCTCGGCGCGTTGCGCGCCTATTACCGCGTGAGCGGCGAGGTCGCGCCGGATCGCTTCGCCGAGTTCGCCGACGAATTGCTCGACCACACTCCGTTGCTGCTCGGCCTCGACTGGGCCGGGCGCGTTGCCGATGGCGAGCGTGCCGCGGCCGAAGTCGCCCTCGCCGCGCAGCAGGGCCGCACCGTGTCGCTGAGCGAGTTCGATACCGACGGCAGGCTCGTCACGGCGCGGCGGCGCGAGGAATATTGGCCGCTGCTGCGCGCCGCGCCGGCCGCGCGCCGGGTTCTGCTCGGTTTCGACCTGGCGTCCGAACCAGGCCGGCGCAATGCCCTGTTTGCCGCCCAGCGTGACGGGTTGACCGCGTCTTCGCGCCCGCTCGCGATGCAGGCCGGCGGGCCGGCGCCGGGCATATGGCTGTATCTTGCTACGGCGAACCCGCGCGGCGTCGTCGTCGCCGCGCTCGATGTCAAAGTGCTGCTCGGCGAGTCGCAGTCGGGGCGGCAACTGCTTGCCCGCGGCCATGGCTTGGTGTTGAGCGGCGCCGACGGTGGAACGCTCGCGCAGATCGAGCCACGGCCGGGCACCCTGAGCGGCGCCGACCCGCGGCTCGCGCAACGGTTCGAGCTCGATGCCGGTGCCGACAGCTTGGATCTCGGCGTGACCACGTCGAAGGCCGGTGTGCCGTACCTGAGTGCGCCGCTGTGGTGGTTCGGACAGACCCTGCCGCAGGTGCTGTGCGTGCTGGTCGGCCTGTTTCTGGCGACGGTCGCGGGCAGCGACCGGCAGATCTTCCAGCTCGAGCGCTACTACACCGGCTATGTCGAGGATCACCGCCGCGAAGCCTCCCGGCGCGCCTTCGCCGCGAACAGCGCCGACGCGGCGATCGAGGCCGGATGGAACGCGCGTGCCTTCGAACCACACTTCGAGCCGATCGTCGACATCCGCAGCGGCGAGATCCGCGGCGTCGAAGCCCTGCTGCGCTGGCGGGGGGCGCCCGAGAGCGTGGCCCCGAGCGACGTCATCGACTGGGCCGAACGGCACAACCTCATCGGTCAGCTCGACCACGAGATGCTCGTCGCATCATTGCGCGCGGCAGCGGACTGGCCGCTCGCGCGCCTGCCCGCGTTCACGATCTCGGTCAATTTTTCCGCCACCGACATCCACGACCCGGACTGGGCCGGACAGGTGCTGCGCGAGCTCGCGCGCCATCGCATTCCCGGGCGCAACCTGTGCGTGGAAATCACCGAAGGCGTGCTGATCCGCGCCGACGGCAACGTGCTCTCCCAGCTCGACGCGCTGCGCGCGGCGGGTGTGCGCATCGCGCTCGACGATTTCGGTACCGGCTATTCGTCGATCGCCTACCTGCGCCAGCTGCCGGTCGACCGCATCAAGCTCGACCGTGTCTTCGTCTCCGACCTCACCCAGAACGAAAAGGCGCGCCGCATCGTCGCCAGCATCCTCGCGCTCGGGAATACGCTGGACATCGACCTCGTCGCTGAGGCGGTCGAGGACCAGGGCACGGTGCGTGTGCTCGAGGTGCTCGGCTGTCGTCTCGTCCAGGGGCGTTTTTACTCGAATACGCTCGACGCGCAGGCAATGCGCGAGCTGCTCGTGCGCCAGACGAAGGCGCAACGCGCGCGCGCGTGAGCGCCGCGCCGCGGCATCACGTCAATCGGCTTCGCGTACCGGGCGTTTGGCCAGCTTGCGCTGCAGCGTGCGCCGATGCAGGCCGAGACGGCGCGCGGTCTCGGAGATGTTGCCCTCGCATTCGGTGAGCACGCGCTGGATGTGCTCCCACTCCAGCCGTTTCAACGGTGGTGGCGCATGCGGCAACGCGACTTCGTCGCTTGCGGCGCCGGCATGCTGGGTTTCGAGCAGGGCGTGGACGATCGCGTCGGCGTCGACCGGCTTGGCCAGGTAGTCGTCCGCGCCGCGCTTGATTGCCTCGACCGCGGTCGCGATCGAGGCATAGCCGGTGAGCAGCAGGATGCGCAGATCGGGACGCAGCGCCTTGAGCTCGGGAATCAGGGCGAGACCGTTGTCGGCGCCGAGCTTGAGGTCGAGCACGGCGAACTGCGGCGGTTCGGCGCGCACCCGGGCACGCGCCTGCGCGGCGTCGTGCGCGATGGCGACAGCGAAACCGCGTGCCGCCAGCGCGCGCGCGAGTACGCGCGTGAAGACTTCGTCGTCGTCGATCAGCAGTACGCGTTTGGGTTCGGACGGAGCGGACGTCATGGCGGCATCGCAGGCGGGAAATTGCGCGATTTTACTGCGCTTGGGCGCGCAGCGCCGACAGCGGCAGGGTCAGCCGTGTCAGCGTGCCGCCGCCCATCGCGGCATCGGCGCGCAGGCTGCCGTGGAAGCGTTCGATCGTCGCATTGGTCAGCGCAAGGCCAAGGCCGAGGCCGTCGCGTTTGGCTGAAACGAAGCGCATGCCGGCGGCCTCGCGCACCGCCTGCGGCAGGCCGGGGCCATGGTCGCGCACTTCGATGACGACGTCCGTGGCGGTGCAATTTGCCGCGAATTCCACTTTTGCACTCGCACTCAGTTCCGAGGCGTCGGCGGCATTGTTGAGCAGGTTGAGGATCGCGTGGCGCAATGCCGACACGATGCGCAGCGGTGCGAGGTGCGCCTCATCGGCAAGCGTGATGTCGAGATTGACCGCCGGGCGCAGCAGGCGAAAGCGTTCGGCGCAATCGGCGATGAACGCGGGCAGGGTTTGCACCTGCGCCTGTTCGGTCAGCTGTGCGCTGCCGACCTGCACGAGTTCGCGCAGGATGTCGCGGCAGCGATCGGCCTGGCCGGCGAGCAGGGCCAGGTCTTCGCCCAGCGGCGTGTCGGCCGGGTGCTCGCGGCGCAGTTCGCCGACCAGCGTGCGGATCGTCGACAACGGCGTGTTCAGCTCATGCGCGGCGCCGGCGGCCTGGGTCGCGATCGCGAGGATGCCTTCATCGCGCAGCGCCCGTTCACGCTCGCGCTGGGCCAGCGTCTCGCGCCGGCGCAGGTCGCGGGCGAGGCGCCAGATGAAGAAGCCGAGCAGGACCGCGCTGATTGCGAAGTTCACGGCCATGCCGAGCACGTGCAGGTTGAAGTCGCGCGCCGCGAAAACTTGCCCACCGTGCGCGGCGTGGCTGGCAATGTCGGGTAGCGGCTCGTGCCGGATCAGCACGATGAAATAGGCGAGGCAGGCGATCCCCACGCTCGCGGCGAGATGGCGCGGCGACAACGCCATCGCGGCAAGTGCGATCGGCACGATGTAGAGCGAGACGAACGGATTGGTCGCGCCGCCGGTCAGGTATAAAAGATAGCAAAGTACACCCGTGTCGACGGCGAGGTGAGCGACGACCTCGGTTTCGCCGACCGGCCACCGCTGGCGCAGACGCCACCAGACGGCGGCGTCGAACGCGGCGAGCGCGGTGATGCCTGCGAGCAGCGCGCCTTCGGCGATCGGCAGCTCAAGCAGATGCGCGACGCCGAGCACCGTGGCGAGCTGGCCGACCACGGCGCACACACGCAGCCAGGCGAGGGTCGCCGCGAGGGCGCGCGGGCTGTAGCGGGCGTGCAGGCGGCTGGACACAGGAACGGGCATGGCGGAATCGTGGCGCAAAAGCCCTATTCTGCCGCAGTTCGCCGCCGCTGCCGAACGGCGCTGGCGGGACGAGCGTTACGAAAAATTCCGCCGGCTTCAAACTTGCTGCGTATTTGCGTGTTCTGATGCCGTTCCGCACTTACATCCGCTTACAAATGGCAGGCCATTGCAGACCGTAATAGCGCATTCGCCTGTCACGCGGTAACTTGGCGGCCGTTCGGTGGTCCGACTGCCGTTGCCCGATTCGATCAAAACCGGAATGAACCCTACCTCCATGCACAACCGTCCGCGACGCAAGTGGTTGCCCTATGTCATCGTCCTCGGCATCGTCGTGGCCATCGCCCTGGCCGGCTACTGGCTTGCGAAGCGCACGCAGTATGCGCAGATGGCCCAGTTCATGCAGATGCGCGGGCGCCCGCCCGGTGGCGGCTCGCGCAGTTCCGCGGCGGGCGCGCGCGCCGGCATGGCGGGCATGTTCCAGGCGCCGCCGATGCCGGTCGGCACGGCGACCGCGGTGGTCGGCGACATCAAGATCACGTTGAACGGGCTGGGTACGGTCACACCACTGCGCAACGTCACCGTCGGCGCGCAGGTCGCAGGACAACTGCTCAGCGTCAAGTTCGAGGAGGGGCAGATGATCGAGCAGGGCGACTTGCTTGCGGAGATCGATCCGCGCCCCTACCAGGCCGCGCTCGAGCAGGCGCAGGGCGCGCTCGCACGCGACCAGGCGACGCTGGCGAACGCGAAGACCGACCTTGTTCGCTACCAGACCTTGTTCGAACAGGATTCGATTGCGCGCCAGCAACTCGATTCGCAGAAAGCGCTCGTGCATCAGTACGAAGGCACTTTGAGTGCCGACCAGGGTGCCGTCGCGGCGGCCAAGGTCAATCTGGTCTACACCAAGATCACCGCGCCGATCAGCGGCCGCGTCGGCCTGCGCGCGGTCGATCCGGGCAACAACGTCGCCACCGGCACGGCGATCGTGACGATCACGAAGTTGAAGCCGGTCAACGTGCTGTTCACGATTCCCGAGGACAGCCTGCCGGCCGTGCTCAAGCGGATGCGCGCGGGCAACAAGCTGCCGGTCGACGCCTGGGATCGCGGCATCAAGAACAAGCTTGCCGATGGCGTGCTCGTCAGCCTCGACAACACGATCGATGCGAACACGGGCACGCTCAAGGCCAAGGCCGAATTCGCCAACGACGACGAAAGCCTGTTCGCCAACCAGTTCGTCAACGTGCGCGTGCTGCTCGACACTTTGCACGGCGCGACCGTGATCCCGACCGCGGCTCTGCAGCACGCGGCCAATGGCCTGTTCGTCTATGTCGTCAACCCTGCCGACCAGACGGTGTCGCAGCGGCTGGTCACGACCGGGCCGACCGAAGGCGAGCGCGTCGCGATCAGCGACGGCGTCAAACCCGGCGAGATCGTCGTCACCGACGGCATCGACAAGCTGCGCGAAGGCAGCGTGGTCGAGCTACCGGCAACCGATGCTGCCACCGATGCCGGCGCGCCCGCGCACGCCGCCGCGCCGGCCGCGCATGGCCGCAGCACGAGCGCCAACGGCACGACGCAGACGCAGCCGGCGAACGCGAAGCCGGCGCAAGAGAAGAAGCAATGAGCCATGCAGGGCTGTCGCTCATGCCGCGGCTGGTGATGGCGCTGTCGTGTTCGCCGCGGCAGGGGCATGATGGCAATCGCCGCAGGGGTGCGGCATGAATCCCTCGCGTATCTTCATCCTGCGGCCCGTCGCCACCACGTTGTTGATGGCGGCGATCCTGCTTGTCGGCGTATTCGCCTACCGATACCTGCCGCTGTCCGCCCTGCCGGAGGTCGACTATCCGACGATCCAGATCACGACCCTGTATCCCGGCGCGAGCGCCGAGGTGATGACGTCGATGGTCACCGCGCCGCTGGAGCGCCAGCTCGGCCAGATGCCGGGACTCAACCAGATGTCGTCGACGAGTTCGGCGGGCGCCTCGGTGGTGACCTTGCAGTTCAGCCTCGACCTTTCGCTCGACATCGCCGAGCAGCAGGTGCAGGCGGCGATCAACGCGGCGGGCAATTTCCTGCCCAGCGACCTGCCACAGCCGCCGGTGTACAGCAAGGTCAATCCGGCCGACACGGCAGTGCTGACGATCGCGTTGATGTCGAAGTCCCTGCCGCTGCCACAGGTGCAGGATCTCGCCGACACGCGCCTCGCGCAGAAAATCTCGCAGATCTCCGGCGTTGGCCTGGTCACCTTGTCCGGCGGCCAGCGCCCGGCGGTGCGCATCCGGGCCAACCCTGCCACGCTGGCCTCGTATGGCATGAGTCTGGAGGACCTGCGCACCGCGATCACCGGCGCCAACGTCAACGGGCCGAAGGGCTCGTTCGACGGGCCGGCGCGCTCGTACACGATCGACGGCAACGACCAGATCAAGTCGGCGGCCGAGTACCGCAACATCATCATCGCCTACAAGAACGGCGCGCCGGTCTACCTGCGCGACGTTGCCGATGTCGTCGAGGGTGCCGAGAACAACAAGCTCGCCGCATGGAAGGACACGACGCCGGCGATCATCATGAACATCCAGCGCCAGCCCGGCGCCAACGTGATCGAGGTCGTCGACCGGGTCAAGGCGATGCTGCCGACGCTGACCCAATCGATGCCGGCCGCGGTGGACGTCGCCGTGCTCACCGACCGCACCGTGACCGTGCGCGCCTCGGTCGAGGACGTGCAGTTCGAGTTGCTGCTTTCGGTCGTGCTCGTCGTGCTCGTGATCTTCCTGTTTCTGCGCAATCTGCCGGCGACGATCATTCCGAGTTTCTCGGTGCCGCTGTCGCTGGTCGGCACGTTCGCGATCATGTACCTCGCCGGCTTCAGCCTCAACAACCTGACGATGATGGCGCTGACCATCGCGACCGGCTTCGTCGTCGATGACGCCATCGTCATGATCGAGAACATCGCGCGCTATCTCGAGGAAGGCGACACGCCGTTCGAGGCGGCGATGAAAGGTTCGGGCCAGATCGGTTTCACCATCGTGTCGTTGACGATTTCGCTGATCGCGGTACTGATCCCGCTGCTGTTCATGGGCGACGTGGTCGGGCGCCTGTTCCGTGAATTCGCGATCACGCTCGCGGTGACGATTCTGATCTCCGCGGTCGTTTCGTTGACCCTGGTGCCGATGCTGTGCGCGAAGATCCTGAGGCACCGCACGCCCGCGGAGGAGTCGCGCTTCGCGCGCAAGTCGCATGAGCTGATCGACCGCACGATCGCGGTCTACGGACGCTGGCTCAACTGGGTGCTCGATCGCCAGCGCGCGACGCTGATCGTCGCGGTCGCCACGCTCGTGCTTACCGTGATCCTCTACATCGTGGTGCCGAAGGGCTTCTTTCCGGTGCAGGACACCGGCGTGATCCAGGGCATCTCCGAAGCGCCGCAGTCGGTTTCGTTCGCAGCGATGGCGGAAAGGCAGCAACAGCTCGCGGCGCTGATCCTGAAGGACCCTGCGGTCGCCTCGCTGTCGTCGTTCATCGGCGTCGACGGCACGAACACGACGCTCAACAGCGGCCGCCTGCTCATCAACCTCAAGCCGCACGGCCAGCGCGACGGTGCCGAAGCCGTGATCCGCCGCCTGCAGGACGAGGCGGCCACGCTGCCCGGCATCACGCTCTACCTGCAGCCGGTGCAGGACCTGACGATCGAGGATCGCGTCAGTCGCACCCAGTACCAGTTCACGCTGGGCTCACCCGACATCAACGCGCTCAACACCTGGGTACCCAGATTGGTCGAGAAGCTGCGCGCGCAGCCCGAACTCGTTGATGTGGCCAGCGACCTGCAGTCGCAGGGGCTGCAGGCCTACCTCGACATCGACCGCGATACCGCTGGCCGCCTCGGCATCACGCCGGCCGCGATCGACAATATTCTCTACGATGCGTTCGGCCAGCGTCTGGTCTCGACGATTTTCACCGAGTCGAACCAGTATCGTGTCGTACTCGAAGTAAAGCCCGAGTTCCAGAACGGGCCGCAGGCGCTGAACAAGATGTACATTCCGGGCCTTGCTGGCGCGAACAACATCTCGCAGACCTCGGCCGGGTCGTTGTCGACCTCGGGCGCCGCTACCTCGACGACGAACACCGCAACCCAGTCGGGCAGCACGATCAGCACGGCGACGGCGAGCGTAAGCACCAACGGCCAAGTGCCGATCACGACGGTGACGCGACTGAGCGAACGCGCCGCGCCGCTGGTGATCAACCACCTCGCCCAGTTTCCTGCGGCAACGGTGTCGTTCAACCTCGCCGCCGGTGCTTCGCTGGGCGCGGCGGTAGCGAAGATCAAGGCGGTCGAGCAGGAGCTGGGCATGCCGCTCGACATCGAGACCAAGTTCCAGGGCGCGGCGGCTGCGTTCCAGTCGTCGCTGACGAACACGGTGCTGCTGATCCTGGCGGCGATCGTCACCATGTACATCGTGCTCGGCGTGCTCTACGAGAGCTTCATCCACCCGATCACCATCCTGTCGACGCTGCCTTCGGCCGGTATCGGCGCGCTGCTGGCGCTGATGATCGCGCGCAGCGATTTGGGCATCGTCGGCATCATCGGCATCATCCTGCTGATCGGCATCGTCAAGAAAAACGCGATCATGATGGTCGACTTCGCGCTCGACGCCGAACGCGAACAGGGCATGACACCACGCGAGGCGATCTACCAGGCGTGCCTGCTGCGCTTCCGCCCGATCCTGATGACCACGCTCGCGGCGCTGTTCGGCGCGCTGCCGCTGATGCTCGGCACGGGCGTGGGCTCGGAGTTGCGCCATCCTTTGGGCGTGACGATCGTCGGTGGGTTGATCGTTTCGCAAGTGTTGACGTTGTTCACGACACCGGTGATCTATCTCGCGTTCGATCGCGTGCAGCAACGCTTGGCCAAGCGGCTGGCGCCGCCGGACGATGTGGCGGATGGCTCGCGCGATGCGCGTGGTGATGGGGCACACGCATGACCTCGCGCGCGTCGGCTCTTGCTCGTCATTTCAGCGAACGCTGGAATCCGGCTTTTGATTCTTTTGCGACCGCGTCCCGTCAGTTTTCCGCGCGCGTCCGACGCGCGGGTTACTTTCTCCTGCTTGTGCAAGAGAAAGTGAGACGCTCGTCCGCAGGGCGAGCGGAAGCTTCTGTTTCAATGGCGACACGCGCGTGCGCAGTCGTGATGCAAAGCGCGGCGTACTTCCCCCATCCGCCCTTCGGACACCTTCTCCCGGCGGAAGAAGGGGGGCAAGAGCGATGAAATTCACGTCCATCTCCGAACCCTTCATCCGCCGCCCCGTCGCCACGACCTTGCTGACGTTCGGCGTGGCCCTCGCCGGCATCGTCGCATTCGCGCTGTTGCCGGTGTCGCCGCTGCCGCAGGTCGATATCCCGACGATTTCGGTCAGCGCGAGCCTGCCCGGGGCGAGTCCGGAGACGATGGCGACTTCGGTGGCGACACCGCTGGAGCGCCAGCTCGGGCGCATTGCCGGCGTGACCGAGATGACCTCGTCGAGTTCGACTGGTTCGACGCGCGTGGTGTTGCAGTTCGACCTGTCGCGCGACATCGACGGCGCCGCGCGCGAGGTGCAGGCGGCGATCAGCGCGGCGCGCGCACAGTTGCCGAGCGGCATGCCGAGCAATCCGACCTATCGCAAGGTCAATCCCGCCGACCAGCCGATCATGGTGCTGGCGATGACCTCGGATACCTTGCCGATCGGCAAGATCTACGATGCGGCGTCGACCATCGTCGCACAAAAGATTTCGCAGGTCGGTGGTGTGGGGCAGGCCAACGTCGGCGGCGGCTCGCTGCCCGCGGTGCGCGTGGATCTCAATCTCAACGCGTTGAACAAGCTCGGCGTGTCGATGGACACCGTGCGCAACGCGCTCGCGAACGCGAACGCGAACCGGCCCAAGGGTTCGGTCGAGCTCGGCGACCGGCATTGGCAGGTCTACACCAACGACCAGGCGCGCACGGCGCAGGAATATCGCGGCTTGATCATCGCCTGGAAGGACGGCGCCGCGGTGCGTCTGTCCGATGTCGCCGAGGTGAGCGAATCGGTCGAGAACGTGCGCAACCTCGGCCTCGCCAACGGCGAGCGGGCGGTGTTGATCTGGGTGCTCAAGCAGCCGAACGCGAACATCCTCGATACCGTCGAACGGGTGAAGGCGCTGTTGCCGCAACTGGGCGCATCGATCCCGGCTGGCATCGAAATCACGACGATCAACGAACGCACGACCACGATCCGCGCCTCGCTGCACGACGTCGAGCGCACGCTGGTCATAGCGATCGTCCTGGTCGTCTTCGTCGTGTTCGTGTTCCTGCGGTCGTGGCGCGCGACGCTGGTGCCGGCGATTGCGGTTCCGGTCTCGCTGATCGGCACGTTCGCGGCGATGTACCTCGCCGGCTTCAGCCTCGACAATCTTTCACTGATGGCGCTGACCATAGCCACCGGCTTCGTCGTCGACGACGCAGTGGTCGTGCTCGAGAACATCTCGCGCCACATCGAGGATGGCATGTCGCGCATGCAGGCGGTGCTGACCGGCGCGCGCGAGGTCGGCTTCACCGTGCTGTCGATGAGCCTGTCGCTGATTGCAGTGTTCGTGCCCATCCTGTTGATGGGTGGCATCGTCGGACGCTATTTCCGCGAGTTCTCGGTGACCTTGTCGGTGGCGATCCTGATTTCGCTCGTGGTTTCGCTGACGACGACGCCGATGATGTGCGCGTATCTCTTGCGCAGTCGCACGCCGCATCGCGCCGATGCCCGCGAACGGCCGGCCGGCGATGCGCGCACGAAATTCCTCGATTTCTTCCGCCGCTGGGGCACGTGCTCGGAGCGCGCGTTCGCATGGCTGCACGCGCACTACGAGTCGAGCCTGGGCTGGGCGCTGTCGCGCCCGCTGCTGATGATGTGGGCCTTGCTGCTGACCGTGCTGCTCAATGTCTACCTGTACATGGTCATCCCCAAGGGGTTTTTCCCGCAGCAGGACATCGGCATGCTCGTCGGCGGTTTCCGTGCCGACCAGAGCTCATCGTTCCAGGCGACCTCGGCGAAAATGAAGGAGCTGACCGAGATGGTCAAGGCCGATCCCGCGGTGCAGTCGCTGGCCGGGTTCACCGGCGGCAGCGACAGCAACGGCGGCTTCATGTTCATCTCGCTCAAGCCGCTCGCCGAGCGCAAGCTGTCGGCGATGCAGGTGATCGGACGACTGCGCCCGAAGCTTGCGACGATTCCCGGCGTGAGCCTGTTTCTCGCGCCCGCGCAGGACATCCGCATCGGCGGCCGCCAGTCGAATTCGACCTACCAGTACACCCTGCAAAGCGACAGCCTGCAGGATCTGCGCAAGTGGGGCCCGAAGATCGCCGACGCGTTGAAGCTCGCGCCCGAACTCACCGACGTCGACAGCGACCAGCAGGACCGCGGTCTGGAAACGCTGTTGCAGTTCGACCGCACGACGATGTCCCGCCTCGGGGTGACGATGAGTGCGGTCGACAGCGCGCTCAACAACGCGTTCGGCCAGCGTCAGGTGTCGACGATCTACAACGCGTTGAACCAGTACCACGTGGTGATGGAAGTCGCCGAGCAGTTCGTGCAGAACCCCGACACGCTGCGCGACATCTACGTCGCCAGCACGCGCGGCAAAATGGTGCCGCTGATGTCGTTCGCCACCTACGGTCCGGGTTCTGCGCCCCTCGAGGTCAACCATCAGGGCCAGTTCGTCTCGGCCACGGTTTCGTTCAACCTTGCCGACGGCTACAGCCTGTCGGATGCGACCGTCGCGATCAATCGCGAGATGGCGCGTGTGGGTGCGCCGGTGTCGATCCACGGCGCATTCGCCGGCACGGCGAATGCGTTCCAGAAATCGCTCGACAACCAGCCGTTCCTGATCCTGGCCGCGCTGCTTGCCGTGTACATCGTGCTCGGCGTGCTCTATGAGAGCTACGTGCATCCGCTGACGATCCTCTCGACGTTGCCGTCCGCCGGCGTCGGCGCGCTGCTCGCGCTGCTCGCCTGCGGCACCGAGTTCAGCGTGATCGCGCTGATCGGCGTGATCCTGTTGATTGGCATCGTCAAGAAAAACGCGATCATGATGATCGACTTCGCGCTCGAGGCCGAACGTGGGGAAGGGCTGGTCGCACGCGAGGCGATTATCCGCGCCTGCCTGCTGCGCTTTCGTCCGATCATGATGACCACGCTGGCCGCGATGCTCGGCGCGCTGCCGCTTGCGCTCGGTTTCGGCGAGGGCAGCGAGATGCGCCGCCCGCTCGGTATTTCGATCTTCGGCGGCCTGCTCGTGAGCCAGTTGCTGACGTTGTATACGACGCCGGTCGTGTATCTGTATCTCGACCGCTTCCGTCTGTGGGCGAAGCGGGCGTGGGCACGTAGCTACCCGGTGCCGCCCGGAGCGGCTCCGCCGGCCATCCCGTGAAAATGGTGGGAAAACTGAAGAACGTCATGCTGAAAAAGTGCGAAAAAAAGTACAAGTGGAATGCTTTGCACGGCCGCCGGGCCGGTGCCGTATGCGTTCGCTTCCGCAGTGCCGGGGAGAGCTTCGACGCTCGCCTTCGACTGTGCGTGGGTACGGTGCTGTTGATGCTTTCCGCGTGCGCCGCCGGACCCGACTACCGGCGCCCGGAGGTGGCAGGCGCGGCGGCCTACGCGAACGATACGTACAAGGAGCTGGCCGGGTGGAAGCCCGTGCAGCCAGCCGATGCACTCGATCGCGGCATGTGGTGGAAGCTCTTCGACGACCCGGTACTCGACGATTTGCAGCAACAGGTGCTCGCGTCGAACCAGAACCTGCAGCAGATCGAGGCGCAATACCGGCAGGCGTCCGCACTGGTCGCGGGCGCGCGCGCCAGCCTTTGGCCGAGCGTGTCGGCGAACCTCAGCGCGACGCGTTCCGCGCGTTACAGCAACGCGAGCGGCGGCATCGTCTCCGGCGGCACGGTGATCGGCGGCGGCTCCGGCGCGGCGATCAGCAAGGCGTATCAGTTGCCGATCGCGGCGACGTGGGAGCCCGACCTGTGGGGCGGCGTGCGGCGCCAGATCGAGAGCGAGACCGCCAGCGCACAGGCGAGCGCGGCGACACTGGCGAACACGCGCCTGTCCTTGCAGGCGACGCTGGCGCAGACCTATTTCCAGCTGCGCATCGTCGATGTACAGAAGCGCCTGCTCGACGACACCGTCGATGCCTACCGCAAGGCGGAACAGTTGACCATGAACCAGTACAAGGCCGGCGTCGCCGCGCGCGCGGACGTGATCCAGGCGCAGACCCAGCTCAAGAGTGCGCAGGTGCAGGCGATGGATCTCGGCATCGCCCGCGCGCAGTACGAGCATGCGCTGGCCCTGCTCGTCGGCAAGACGCCGGCGCAGTTTTCGCTTGCGCCGGTGACGACCTTTGCGCTCAAGCCGCCGCCGATTCCCACCGGCCTGCCGTCGCAACTGCTCGAACGCCGCCCCGATGTCGCCGTCGCCGAGCGCCAGGCCGCGCAGGCCAATGCGCAGGTCGGTGTCGCCGTGGCCGCGTGGTTTCCGCAGCTGACCTTGTCCGCGAGCGGCGGCTATTCCAGCTCGGTGTGGTCGCAACTGCTCGAGGCGCCCAGCCGCTACTGGTCGATCGGCCCGAAGCTCGCCGAGACCCTGTTCGACGGTGGCGCGCGCAGCGCGCAGAATGCGCAGGCGCGCGCGGCCTGGGATGCCGCGGTTGCGAACTACCGCCAAGTATCGCTGGCCGCGTTCCAGAACGTCGAGGACCAGATTGCCGCGCTGCGTATTCTCGATCAGGAGGCGCAGACGCAGGACGAGGCGGTCGCGCTGGCCGGGCAATCGCTGAAGATCGCGACCAACCAGTACCGTGCCGGCTTGGTCAGCTATCTCAACGTCGTCACCGCGCAGAACACCGCGCTGAGCAACGAACGCGCCGCGATCACTTTGCTGGGCACGCGTCTCAACGACAGCGTCGGCTTGATCAAGGCTCTGGGCGGTGGCTGGCGGACGCAGGATGTGCGCGAGGCAAACACCGGCGGAACGAACGCAGACGGCTCGACCGGAAGATAGCCCGGCCGGTAGTCGATGCCTTGCCGGATAGTGTGCGCAGAATACGCTATTCGCCGCAGGAAAAATGTTACATATAACGCGCAGCATGTGCAGCGCTTGGCATGGGCCGCCGGCTTCGATTCGGGCCGTTCGCGGGACCTGCAATTCCGACTCTCAACATATCCAGGGGATTTGTCATGAACATACGCTACTTGTTCCACAAGCTTTCGCTTTTCGTTTTCTGCCTGTTCGCCGCCACTCAGGTCAACGCCCAGGCTACGCGAACCTGGGTTTCCGGCGTCGGCGACGATGTCAACCCATGCAGCCGGACCGCGCCGTGCAAGACTTTCGCCGGAGCGATTTCCAAGACTGCTCCCAGCGGTGAAATCAACGTGCTCGATCCTGGCGGGTTCGGCGCGGTGACGATCACCAAATCGATCACGATCGACGGCAGCGGCGGCAGCATTGCCGGCGTGCTCGTTTCCGGAACCAACGGCATCGTCGTGAACGCCGGCGCCAGCGACGTCGTCACCTTGCGCAATCTGGACATCAATGGATTGGGAACCGGCCTCAACGGCATCACCCATATCGGCGGCGGGACCCTGCACGTCGAAAACAGCAAGATCTACGGGTTTACCCAGCAAGGCATCAATTTTGCTCCCGGAACCGGCTCCACCGGCGCCCTCTACGTCAACAACACCAAGTTGCTGAGCAACGCCGGAGGCGCGATCTACGTGGCACCGGGAAGCTCCGTGGCCGCCACGGCCACGCTGTCGGATGTGCTCATGCAAGGCAATCTGCGCGGGCTCAGGATCACTGGTGGAGTCAATGCTTCCGTGCTCAACTGTGTCGTCACCGGCAGCGGCGGCAACGGATTCAATGCCGGCTCGCTCGATGCGAGGCTGGCGAAGCTGAGTATCGACGGCGGTACGGTCGCATCGAATGCGAACTGGGGCGTCTATTCGGGCACCAGCGCGACGGTATACATTTCGAACATGCAGATCACGGGCAACGGCGGGGGCATCGCCGCAGTCGGCGGTTCATTGATCTCGTTCGGCAACAACCACATTGCCGGCAACGTCACGGACACTTCGGGTGCGCCGACGCAGACCATCGGTTCGTTGTGAATTGCAGCGTTCTTCCTCTCGGCGCCGGGATGAATCTCTTCCGGCGCCGTGCTTGGGATTCCCGATGGCTGCATGCGATTGACTCTCGGCAGGCAGCGCATGCCGCCGTACTCCGCGCATTGTCGACTCGTTGTCCCGTTCGTCCTCGCGCGATCGACGGACTCTGCAACTCGGGCCGATGCGGTTCAGCGTGGAGCGGGCAGGGCTTTGAATCTTTTCGTCGCGATTTCTTGTCAACAGATGGGAGAGGAATGCGTTGTGACTCCCGGTTCTTTTCTTGGGATGTCCGGCTTCCCGATCTGGCGAGACCCCGATGAATGGTGCTGTAAACGAAATATCCGGCCGATCGCCCGTGCGGCAGCCCGCCTCCGAAGAAGGTACGCGCGATCCGGGTCCGATTCTGGCGATTGTCTCGACGATCCACTTCCTGCTGCTGATCGACCTGACATCGCGGCGCGTGGTGCCTCTGGAATCGCATCGCCCCGGGTACTACGGCATTTCCTGGCATCCCCAAGGCAAAGACCTCGTGCTTTCCCACGACAGAGCCGAACACGTCACGTTCGCCGACATCGGATCCTACGCCGCGTCCGAAGTCGGCGTCGTTTCCTGCGGACAGCGTACGACACCGGGTTTCCTCTCCGCGCCGCATCAGATCCTGTGCGCATCCGATGGTCGCATCGTTTGCACGAATACCGGACGCAACGCCGTCGCCGTGTTCGATTTCGACCGGCCAGGACAGGTGCAGGAAGTCAGGCTGTCCGACGCGCGCTGGGACCGATTCAATGCGGACGGGGCAGAAGGCGACCATCTCAATTCGGTGTTCGAGAAGAACGGCCGTCTTTACGTGATGGCGCATCGGTTCACGAACGGCTCGAAACTCGGAGTGTTCGCGTATCCGGGCCTGGAGCTGGTCGAAGTCAGGGCGATCGAGGGCCGCACCGGGCTGCACAACATCTGGATAGGCGATGAGGGAGAGGCGATCAGTTGTCATTCCGAAGCTGGCGCGGTGATCGAACTTGAAACCAATCGCTTGCTGTGGGAATCGGGCGGCCCCGTGTATACGCGGGGCCTCGCCGTTTCGCGCGACTTCGTTCTCGTCGGCGAAAGTGAAAGGGCGCTTCGCGGGCAGCGTGGAAATTGCCAATGCGGTTTGTGGATGCTCGACCGGCGAACCTGGCAGGCAGTGGACTATTTCCCGCTCGGCCCCTATGGGCAGGTCCATGAAGTGCGTCTGCTCAACGTCGAGGATCTCGCCCACCACGGCCACCCCTTCGCCGGTTTGTCCGAGCTGCGCGCATGCGATCTGCGCTCAGTTGTCGCGGTGGAAAAAATGAAGGCCAGCGGCAGGGCGCGCGACAGCCGCGTGCTGTGGCCTGGGTTCGAAACCCGATACGGTACCCCCGTCGCCGGCGCAAACGGCGCACGCACCGCCGGTCAGCGGAATCTCTGCCTGATCTCCCGGCTCGGTGCCGAAGACAAGCCGGAGACGCAGCTGGGTTTTCGCTACGAGTTGGCGAAAAGTCACGGCGAGTCGCATGTCGCCGTCGTGGTCTACCGCGGCAATGGCAGCGATACCGACATGCATGCGCTGTTGATCAATGTGGTCGACCAGCATCGCGCCGTGCTCCAGCTCTGGGTCCATGCCGATGGCGAGTGGTCGATCAAGCCGGCGCTCGATTCGGGGGACGTGCCCTTGTCGGGCGAGGTTCGCCTGCGCGCTGATGCCGAAGGGGCTGAACTGTCCGTCGACGGCCGGCGCGTGGCGACGTTTTCGGTCGCGCAGTTTCCCTGGCGGCAGGGGCGACTGGGCATCCGCTGGCTCGGAGCGACGATCCGTCCCGCGAGCGCGCAAGCGACCCGCAGTCTGCATTCGGTACACCGGGCCTGAACATCCGCCGCAGCGACCACGCCGGAGTGGCCGGGCCGTGACCCGGCGCTATTCGCCGATGTCCTCGTTCCACAACTGCGGCCGCGCGGCGATGAACTTGCGCATGAGCTCGATGCAGCGAGCATCGTTGACGACTTCGAGCCGCACGCCCCTGCCGCGCAACCAGTCTTCTTCGCCGAGAAAGGTCTGGTTCTCGCCGATCACCACGCGCGGGATGCCGTAGAGCGCGATCGCGCCCGAGCACATCGAGCACGGCGACAGCGTCGTGTAGATCGTGGCGTTGCGATATACCATTGCCGGGTGACGACCAGCGTTTTCGAGCGCGTCCATCTCGCCGTGCAGGGTCGGGCTGCCCTTCTGCACGCGCCGGTTGTGGCCGCGACCGATGATGCGGCCTTCGTGCACAAGCACACTTCCGATCGGAATACCGCCCTCGGCGAGGCCAAGCTCTGCTTCTTCTATCGCGGCGTCGAGGAAAGGGTCGGACATGGTGACTCCAGTGTTGCGGTGCTGGGTGAACCTACATGCGGAACTTGCTTCCCAGGTACACCTCGCGCACCTGCTTGTTGGCGAGCACGTCTTCGGGCGAGCCTTTGGCGAGCACGCCGCCTTCGCTCATGATGTAGGCGCGGTCGCAGATGCCCAGGGTCTCGCGCACGTTGTGGTCGGTGATCAGGATGCCTATGCCGCGTGCCTTCAGCTGGCGCACGATACGCTGGATTTCGTCGACCGAGATCGGATCGATGCCGGCGAATGGCTCATCGAGCAGCATGTAGCGCGGATTCGCCGCGAGCGCGCGCGTGATCTCCACGCGTCGACGCTCGCCACCCGACAGCGACTGGCCCTTGGATTTGGCGATGTGTGCGATCTGCAGTTCGTCGAGCAGCGATTCGAGTTCGCGGCGGCGGCCGGCGGCGTCGAGGTCGTCGCGCAGTTCGAGGATGGCGAGCACGTTCTCCTCGACGCTGAGGCGGCGGAACACCGAAGGTTCCTGCGGCAGGTAACCGACGCCGAGGCGCGCGCGCGCGTGCATCGGCATCGCGGTGATGTCGTGCTCGTCGAGGGTGATGCGGCCGGCGTCGGCGCCGACCAGGCCGACGACCATGTAGAACGTCGTCGTCTTGCCGGCGCCGTTCGGGCCGAGCAGGCCGACGATCTCGCCCTGTTCGAGGCTGAACTCGAAATCGCGCACGACGGCGCGACCCTTGTAGCTTTTCTGCAGGCCGACCGCGTTGAGCATCAGTGCGCCCCGTCCCCGCTCTTGTCGAGTGCCGGCTTGGCCGCCGGCTTCACCGCCGGCTTCGCCTGTTTCGGCTGCGGCTTGGCCTCGGCAGGCCTGTCCAGCGGCTTCGCCACGACGGGTTTTGCCGCGCCGGCCGGGAAGCCGCAGTTGTTCGCGCTCGCCGATTGCGTCTGCGTTTTTGCCTCCATGACGAGGTGCACGCGGCCCGAGGGTTCGGCCTTGTTGCCCGATTCCATGTCGCCGGTGTCGGTGTTGTAGATCATGTGCTCGCCGTGGAATTCGCCGCGGCCCTGCTGCACTACGACCACGCCGCCGGTCAATTCGGCGAGGTTGGTCAACGGGTTGTAGTCGATCCGGTCGGCGTTCGCGGTCATCAGTCCGCAGTCGCCGTCGTGGACCTGCTGCAGATGGGCCTGCTTGCCGGTCAGGATCACGCGCGACATCTTGCCGGCGTTGGGGTCCTTCGCGCCGGAGGGAATCTGCTGGATGGTTGCATGCGCCGCGGTCATCCTGATCGAGCCGCGCGTGATGACGACATTGCCGTCGAGATCGAACACGTCCGGGTCGTTCGCCGCGCCGGTCCTGCTCTGCACCGACTTCGAGTAGTTCGCGTCGGCGTTGGCGGGCTGGTCCTTGTCGCTCTTCAATGCGGATGCATGGTTTGCGAGCAACAACGCGGCCGTGCCGCAGGCGGTGATGAAGTTGCGCGTCGTCATTTTCCTTTCCCCGGCATGCTAACGATGTGTACGTCGGACAACAGCTCGACGGTCTTCAGGTCGAGATCGGCCTTCATGCCGACGCCGTAGGCGGTATTGTCGGTCTCGACGATCCGCGTCGGCGCTGCGGTTTCCATGCGCTTGTTCCGGTGTGGCGCGTTGGCCACGGGATGGCCCTGTGCATCCTTGAGCTTGGGGTCGGTCGTGATCGTCAGGTCGTTGGTGTCGAGGTCCACGCGCTCGGCTTTGTCGGTGGGCTCGCGGTGCATCAGCACCTTGCCTTCGAGCTTCATCACGTTGCCGTCCTTGTCGACCCAGGCCGAGTCGGACGTGCCTTTCCAGGTGTTGCTGCTGTTGTCGACGATTTCATAGTTCGGCCGGGTGACGTAGACCGAGCCGTCGTCGCCGCGCCGCGACATGCGCGGTCCGGTCACGGTGAACGAGTGCGCGCCCTCGCTGTCGAGCGCGTCGAGGGTGAAGTCGTTCATCGTGTAGTCCGAGCGCGGCGGGCCGGTGAAATCCTCGCTCGTGTCGCGCGCGCGCATCAGCCACACCTCCATCCACGCGGCGAACGCGATCACGGCGAGGACGATGATGACGAGCCAGGTGCGGCGTTCGATCATGGCAGTCCGAGCTTGCCTTGCGCGGCGAGCAACAGGTCGCAGACCTCGCGCGCCGCGCCGTTGCCGCCGGCCTGCCGCGTGCGCCAGGCCGCGTGCTCGCGCACGTACGGGTGTGCGTTCGCCGGCGCGATCGACAGCCCGGCGCGCTGCATCGGCGCCAGGTCGACCACGTCGTCGCCGGTGTAGCAGGCATCCGCGGGCTCGAGCTGCAGTGCCTTGAGCAGGTGCTCGAAGCAGGCGAGCTTGTCGGCGCGGCCCTGGTAAACATGCACGATGCCGAGTTCGGCCATGCGCACCGAGACCACGTGGCTCGAGCGCGCGGTGATCACCGCGATCTCGATACCGGCAGCGGCGAGGCGTTTCATCCCCGCGCCGTCGTGCGCATGGAACGCCTTCAGCTCGCTGCCGTCTGCGGCATACCACAGCCGCCCGTCGGTGAGCACACCGTCAACGTCGAACACGGCGAGCTTGATGCGCGCGGCGCGCTGGAGGATGTCGGCGGGCAGGTCGGTCGGCAGCATGGCGGATTGAGGGCAGGCGAGCCGCGATTCTACAGGGATTGGCAGTTAACGCAGACTGACGATGGGCGTTGCCACCCCCTGCGCGGCGCTGCCGGGCGGGCGTCGGGTGCCTGCGCCGCGTCCGGCACGATTCACCGCGGCTCTGCGTGCTCAGACCACGCGCGCACGGAACAGATCGTGGATGTTGAGGGCGCCGACGAGGCGCTCGTCCGCGTCGACGACGAGCAGGGCGTGAATTTTGTGGGCCTCCATGAGCTGCGCGGCCTCGACCGCAAGCTTGTCGGCGCGGATCGTCTTCGGCGCGGTGCTCATCAGCTCGGTGACGGGGGTCTTGCGCAGGTCGATATGGTCGTTGTCGATCGCGCGGCGCAGATCGCCGTCGGTGAACACGCCGGCGAGCGCGCCATCCGTGTCGACGATCGCGGTCATGCCGAGGCCCTTGCGCGTCATCTCGGCCATGGCTTCGTAGATCGTCGCGTCGACGGTAATGGTCGGGATGCGCTCGCCGGTGTGCATGATGTCGCCGATGTGCACGAACAGGCGCCGGCCAAGCGCGCCAGCCGGGTGCGAGCGGGCGAAGTCCTCCTCGGTGAAGCCGCGCGCTTCGAGCAGGGCGATGGCGAGCGCATCGCCCATGACCAGCGCCGCGGTCGTGCTCGCGGTCGGCGCGAGACCGAGCGGGCAGGCTTCCTCGGGCACGCTGACGTCGAGGTGCACGTCGGCCATCGCGGCAAGCGTGGAATCGGGGTTGCCGGTCATCAGGATCAACGCCACGCCCTGGCGCTTGACCAGCGGCAGGATCGCGAGCAGCTCGTCGGTCTCGCCGGAGTTAGACAGCGCGAGCACCACGTCCTTCTGCGTGATCATGCCGAGGTCGCCGTGGCTGGCCTCGCCCGGGTGGACGAAGAAGGCAGGGGTGCCGGTCGAGGCCAGGGTCGCGGCGATCTTGCGCGCGACATGTCCGGACTTGCCCATGCCCGAGACGACGACGCGGCCGTTGCAGTCGAGCATCAGTTCACATGCATGCAGGAATGCGCCATCGATACGCGATTTGAGCAGGTCGATCGCGCGCGCCTCGGTCTCGATCACCGTGGTCGCGCTGCGCCTCAAGGCGGCGGGGTCGAGCCGCGTCGGCGCCGGGTTCAATGGCTGGATCTTCGCATTCATCAGCAGGGGTTGAGCAGGGACAGCGGTGGATAGGCAGGGTCCGGGTTTCTGTAATCGAGGTAATTCGTTACCATTGCCGTTCGGGTACTTCGAAAAACCTGTTGCGCTCGATAATTTGCGCGCCGGCGGTGCTCGGAATCCTCACATACTCGTATGTATGCTCCGGTTCCTGCGCTCCGGCGACGCGCAAATTCTCTTCGCTCGCCACGGTTTTTCGAGGTACCCGTTTTCCTATTGTAGCCGTCACCCCCTGTGCCAGCCAGAAGATCCCTGCGCTGGGACAGCGGCGGGCCGTGGCCGGTTCCGCCGCGGCTTGCACGGGTCGGGGCGATTCAAGACGAAAACAACGCAACAACCGCCGCGCGGAGGACAAACCGTCCGCGTGCCCGCTCCGCGCCACAATTGCCGCCTACCATGGACACCGAAACGATCAAGAATCTCATCGAGCGCGGCCTGCCGGGCGCGACGGCCGAGGTGCAGGGCGCCGATGGCGTGCATTTCGAGGCCGTCGTGGTCGCCGATGCCTTCGCCGGCAAGCTGCCGCTGGCGCGCCACCGCCTCGTCTACGCGACCCTGGGTGATCTCATGGGCGGCGCGATCCACGCGCTCGCGCTGAAAACGCTGACTCCAGAAGAGTCGGCCAGACAACAACGGTAACTCCCAACCATGGCAAAAATCGTGATCTCGGGCGGTGCGCCGCTCAACGGCGAAGTGCAGATTTCCGGCGCCAAGAATGCCGTGCTGCCGATCCTCGCCTCGGCCCTGCTCGCCGACGGCCCGGTGTCGATCACCAACGTGCCGCACCTGCACGACGTGACCACGACGATGGAACTGCTCGGCCAGATGGGCGTGAGCCTCGAAATCGACGAGCGCATGCGCATCAACATCGATCCGCGCACGGCGAACCGCTATTTCGCGCCGTACGATCTGGTCAAGACGATGCGCGCCTCGATCCTCGTGCTCGGTCCACTCGTCGCGCGTTTCGGCGAGGCCGACGTGTCGCTGCCGGGTGGCTGCGCGATCGGCTCGCGGCCGGTCGATCTGCACATCAAGGGGTTGCAGGCGCTCGGCGCCGACGTCACCGTCGAGAACGGCTACATCAAGGCGCGTGCGAAACGCCTGAAGGGTGCGCGCGTGCGCTTCGACATCGTCACCGTGACCGGTACCGAGAACATCATGATGGCCGCCGCGCTGGCCAAGGGCACGACCGTGCTCGAGAACGCGGCGCAGGAACCCGAGGTCGTCGATCTCGCCAACTGCCTCAACACGATGGGCGCGAAGATTTCCGGCGCCGGTACCGAGACGATTGTCATCGAAGGCGTCGACCGCCTCGACGGCACCGACTACGACGTGCTGCCCGACCGCATCGAGACCGGCACCTTCCTCGTTGCCGGTGCGATTTCCGGCGGCCGCGTGCTGGCCAAGCGCGCGCGTCCGGACACGCTCGACGTCGTGCTGCAGAAGCTCGAGGAAACCGGCGCCGAGATCACCACCGGTGAAGACTGGATCCAGCTCGACATGCGCGGGCGCAAGCCGAAGGCGGTCGACATCGTCACTGCGCCGTACCCCGCGTTCCCCACCGACATGCAGGCGCAGTTCACCGCGCTCAACGCGGTCGCCGAAGGCGTCGGCGTGATCACCGAAACCGTGTTCGAGAACCGCTTCATGCATGTGCAGGAGCTGCAGCGCCTCGGCGCCGATATTCGCGTTGATGGCAATATCGCGACGATCCATGGTGTCGCCACGATGACCGGCGCGCCGATAATGGCAACCGACCTGCGTGCTTCCGCATGTCTGGTTCTGGCCGGGCTTGCCGCGAAGGGCGATACCACGGTCGACCGTGTCTATCACATCGACCGTGGCTACGAGAACATCGAGGAGAAGCTCGGCTCGCTCGGGGCGCATATCCGGCGACTGCCGTCGTAGCGCAACAAGTCGCGCGCCGGGCGCGCGGAAAGTCAGGGTGGAAAGCGCAACGACGGGGTCGGAGATTCCCCGCGCCCTATTTCTGCTTCAGCTCCAGTACCACCGTCGAACCATCGCCCGATACCTGTTGCACCTTGATCGGCAGCACGCCCGCGTTCGGTGCGTACCAGTTGACCGCCTTGCCCGGGTTGTCGGTGCGTTCGACGCGGGTGGCGTTGAAGCTGCCGGCGGGAACCTGGATGGTTTCGTCCCTGGTGACGGCGTAGTGCTGCTGTTCGACGCGGTCGCGGATCGCCACCGGCGCGCTGACTTCGTGCGCGCCATCGGCAACGGCGGCGGCGAGCAGCAGTTGCAGCGTGCCGCGGTCGGTGGTGCCGGGCGGCGTCGCGTAGGTGAAGCGATCCTTGTTCTCCTGCGAATGCGCCTGCTGCGCGGTCGCATCGAAGTCGATGTGGCGCGTGCGGCTTTTGATCATCGAACTTTGCCGGTAGTCGTAGACCAGGGTCTGCGGCTTGCCGCCATTCCAGCGGAACGTGGACTCTTCACGCACGTCGATGCCGAGCAGGCGCGCCTTGCCCGACGTACCTTTCGTCTCGCTGGTCAGCGTCCAGGTGCCGTCGGGATTCCGCTTCAGGTTGAAGTTCGAGTCGCCGATCGCCGAACCGTTGCGGGTGACCGCATAGATCGCGCTGGCCGGTTTCAGCTCGACGGCGTGGACGGCGGCGGTGGGCAGGGCGACGAGGAGTGCGAGGGCGAGCGTGCGCATGGAGGTTCGGGTCGGTGGAAACGCGCTGGCAGTCTGCCGCGTGCCGACTGAACGGAACCGATATCGGACCGGATCAGGCGAGGTTGCCGTTCGCGTCCAGATGCAGGGGAGCGGCGAGCGCCTGCCCGCCGCGGACGACCTGATCGCCGGCCAGGGCAGCCTCGCCGTCGGCGACCAGTCGCGTTGTCGCGACGAGCAGGCGGTGTTCGAGCGGCAGCAGTCTTGCGGCCAGCGTCTCGGCGGTGTCGCCGGGCAGAATCGGCAAGCCCGCCTGCGCGATCACCGGGCCGCCGTCGAGCTCGGCGGTGACGAAGTGCACGCTGGATCCGTGTTCGGCATCACCCGCGTCGATCGCGCGCTGGTGAGTGTGCAGGCCGGGATATTTCGGCAGCAGCGAGGGATGGATATTGATCATGCGTCCGCGCCATGCCTCGACCACGGCCGGAGCGATGATGCGCATGTAGCCGGCGAGCACGATCAGATCCGGGGCGAGCCGCGCGGCGCGTGCGAACATCGCGCGATCGAAGTCCTCACGGCTGGCGTAGTCGCGTGGGCTCAATGCCACCGCTTCGATTCCCGCCGCGCGTGCAAGCGCAAGCGCCGGCGCGGCGGCCTTGTCGCAGAGCAGGCCGGCGATATCGACCGGCAGTTCGCCGCGACGCTGCGCCTGGACCAACGCGGCGAAATTGCTGCCGCGGCCCGAGGCGAAGACGACGACGCGGCGGCGCACGGTCACGCGATATGCACGCGCTCGTCGCCGCGCGCTGGCACGATTTCGCCGATCGCCGACGCTGCGAGGTTCAGCGCGGCGAGGCGTTGCAGCGTCGCCGCCACCTGGTCGTGTGCGACGATCAGAGTGTAGCCGATGCCGCAATTGAACGTGCGCCACATTTCGGCCTGCGGCACGTTGCCTTCGCGCTGCAGCCAGTCGAACACGGCGGGCAGTTTCCACGTCGAACTGTCGAGCGCGATGCCGAGCGCGTCGGGTACCACGCGAATGATGTTCTCGGTCAGGCCGCCGCCGGTGATGTGGGCCATGCCGTGCACGGGCTGCGCCTTCAACAATTCCAGGATCGGCTTGACGTAGATCGTCGTCGGCGCCATCAGTGCGTCGGCGAGCTTGGTTCCACCGAGATCGAGATCGAAAGGATTGCCGGCGCGCGCGGCGATCTTGCGGATCAGCGAATAGCCGTTCGAATGCGGCCCGCTCGAGGCGATGCCGATGATTGCATCGCCCGTCCGCACCTTCGAGCCGTCGATCAGCGCGGCCTTCTCCACCGCGCCGACGCAGAAGCCGGCGAGGTCGTATTCGCCCGGCGGATACATGTCGGGCATCTCGGCGGTCTCGCCGCCGATCAGCGCGCAGCCGGCGAGTTCGCAGCCTTTGGCGATGCCGCCGACGACCGCGACCGTGGTGTCGACGTGCAGCTTGCCGGTGGCGAAGTAGTCGAGGAAGAACAACGGCTCCGCGCCCTGCACGAGCACGTCGTTGACGCACATGCCGACGAGGTCGATGCCGATCGTGTCGTGACGGCCGAGGGTCTGCGCGAGCTTGAGCTTGGTGCCTACGCCGTCGGTGCCGGAAACGAGCACCGGGTCGCGGTAGCGGCCGGCGAGTTCGAACAGCGCACCGAAGCCGCCGAGGCCGGCCATGACTTCCTTGCGGAACGTGCGTTTGACCAGCGGCTTGATGCGCTCGACGACTTCCTCGCCCGCGTCGATATCCACGCCTGCGGCGCGATAGGTGAGCGATTCTTTTTCTGCGGACATGGACGAGGAAGTCGGCCGGAACGGGCGCGCATGATACCGTACACCGCGATTTCACGGCCGCAAGGCAAATTTGTTATCTTGCGGCATGGCCGGGAACCTCTCCGGCATGTCCGGCAGGAAGGATTTCGTGAATCCAGGGAATCATCGAATTTTCAGGTCATTGCTGCTGGTTCTCGCCAGCCTCGCGCCGGTTTTCGCTGTTGCGGCCGGCGTTTACACCGGAACCGCGCCGGTCGCCTCACAGTCGGACCAGGATCGCGCCACCGCGCTGCGCATTGCGCTGGGCCAGGCCGTGACCCAGGCGGCGAAGGGCGATGCGGGTGTGCTCAAGCGTCCCGAGGTCGCGCGTGCGTTGACCCGCGCGGAACGCTACGCGCGCAGTTACAGCTACCAGCCCAACACCGCAGCGAACGCCGAGCCGAACAAGGCGCCGGCGAAGTTTCTGCTCGTCGCCCAATTCGACGCGACGCAGATCGACGCGCTGGTACGCGACCAGGTCGCGGCTCCCGCAGCCGCGGCAACGTCCGCGGAGGGCGCGACCGCGGCCACGGCGTCGGCGGGCGTGCCGCCCGCGGCCGGTACCGGTGCGGATGCGGCGCCGGTTGCAGCCGATGCCGTGCCGCCCGCGCCGTCCGGCAGCTATCGCCTCTGGTTCAGCGGCCTGCGTTCGGCCGAGGACTACGCACGCCTGGTCGGGGCGCTCGGCGCCAATCCCGAAGTGCGCGGGTTCCGTGTCGAACAGGCGCGCGGCAACGTCCTGCAGGCACGTGTCGACGCGCGCGGCTCGCTGCGGGACCTGATCGAGGCGCTCGATGCCGCGCGGCTCGCGCATCCGACGAACACGAAGCCGCCGCTCGAGGGCGTCGATGCGGTGCTCGATTTCGAGCCGTGAAGTGCCGACCACCCCGCGCATGCCACCCACGCCGAACACAGACTCCCGTTGGCGCCACCTGCCGAACGCGATCACGCTCGCGCGCATCGTGCTGGTCGTGCCGCTGGTCTGGCTGATCGCGAGCCATCGCTTCGAAGCGGCGCTGATCGTCGTCGCCGTCGCTGGCGCGAGCGACGCGCTCGACGGCCTGCTTGCCAAGCGCTGCGGCTGGCAGAGCTGGCTCGGCGGCGTGCTCGATCCGCTCGCCGACAAGCTGCTGCTCGTCGCCTGCTTCGTCTCGCTCGATCTCGCCGACGCGATCCCGGACTGGCTGATGTGGCTCGTCGTCGGCCGCGACTTCGTCATCGCCGCGGGCGCGACCGCCTACCATCTCCTGATTGGCCGCGTCGTGCCGCAGCCGTCGCTGCTGTCCAAGCTCACGACGTTCATCCAGATCGTCTGCGCGCTGGCCCTGCTGCTCAAGTTGAGCGGGCTGTTGCCGCTGCCCGATGCCGTCGATGACACGCTGATCTGGCTCACCGCACTGGCGACCGTCGCGAGCGGCGTGCACTACGTCGTCGTATGGTCGCACAAGGCGCTCGAAGCCCGGCGCAGGGAGAACGCATGAACTCGACCAACAACCTGCGCTGGCAAATGCTGGCCCTGTCCGTGCTGCTCGTCGCGGCGCTGTACTTCCTTGCGCCGGTGCTGACGCCGTTCGCGATCGCGGCGATGTTCGCCTACCTGTTCGATCCGCTCGCCGACCTGCTCGAGCGCTGGAAGCTGTCGCGCAGCGCCGCGGTCAGCGTTGTCTTCCTCGCCCTGAGCCTCGTCGTCACGCTGATCCTTTTGTTGCTGATTCCGTACCTGTCGCGCCAGATGGCGACGTTCATCACGGCCTTGCCGCAATGGTTTGCCTGGATGCAAAACGTTGCCGTGCCGTGGCTGCACGAACGCTTCGAGCTCGACTTCGAGCTGCCTGACCTGCAGCAGATCGTCGCCGTGCTGCAGGCGCACTGGAAGGAGGCCGGCGGCATCGCGACGACGATCGTTGCCGGCATTTCCAAGTCGGGCTTCGCGGTGATCTCATGGATCACGCGCCTGGTAGTCGTCCCGGTCGCATTCTTCTACCTGTTGCGCGACTGGGACGTGATGATCGCGAAGATCCACGACTTGTTGCCGCGCTCGATCGAGCCGACCGTGTCGCGCCTCGCGCGCGAGTCCGACGAGACGCTCTCCGCGTTCGTGCGCGGCCAGCTGTCGGTGATGATCGCGCTCGGCGTCATCTATGCGGTCGGCCTGTGGGCCGTCGGCCTGAGCACCGGCCCGCTGATCGGCCTGATCGCCGGGCTGATCAGCTTCGTGCCGTACCTCGGCAGCATCACCGGCATTCTCATGGGCGTGATCGCCGCGATCGTGCAGTACGGCGACGTCACCCATGTCGCCCTCGTCGTCGCGGTGTTCGTGATCGGCCAGTTGCTCGAAGGCTATGTGCTCGTGCCGCGCCTGGTCGGCGAGAAGATCGGCCTGCATCCGGTCGCGGTGATCTTCGCCGTCCTCGCCGGCGGCGAGCTGTTCGGGTTCCTCGGTGTGCTCCTCGCGCTTCCGGTCGCATCGGTGCTGATGGTGCTGCTGCGCTACGCGAACGAACGTTATCGCGCGAGCCTGCTCTACGCGCATGAGGCGCCGGCCGCTGCGGTGGCAACGCATGCCGACGCCGCGGGCGTACCCTTGCCGCCCGCGCCGGCGGCCGACGCGAAGCCGAAGACGGAGACGTCGCCGCCCGCGCCCGCGGCCCCGCGCGCATGAAGCCCGACCAGCTCCCGCTGGCGATGCGCTGGCCGGCACAGCAGCGCTTCGAGACGTTCTTCGCTGGCGACAATGGCGCCGCGCCCGATCTCGCGCGGCGCGCGGCGACCGAGACCGATGCGCCTTGGGTGTTCGTCAGCGGTCCCGCCGCGAGCGGCAAGACGCATCTGCTGCTCGCTGCCTGTGCCGCGGCGACCGCCGCCGGTCGCCGCGCGCAGTATCTTTCGTTGCGCAGCGTGACCGACGGCGTGGCAGACGCGATCCGCGGCCTTGGCGGCAGCGATCTGCTCGCGCTCGACGATCTCGACGCGCTGGCCGGCCGGCACGAAGCCGAGCACGCACTGTTCGACTTCTACAATCGTGGAAAAGTGGAGAAGTACACTTTTCTGTTCGCCGCGTCGCGCGTGCCCGCGCAGCTCGGCATGAGTCTGCCCGACCTGACTTCGCGCCTTTCGGCCTGCGCGCAGGCGCCGCTGCGGCTGCTCGACGACGATGCCCGCCGCGAAGTGCTGCGCGGACGCGCTGCGGCACGCGGGGTCGAACTGGACGATGCCGCGCTGACCTGGCTGTTCACCCACACCGAGCGCGACCTTGCCAGCCTCACGACCTTGCTCGATCGCCTCGACCGCGCCTCGCTGGCCGAGAAACGCCGGGTGACCGTGGCGTTCCTGCGCAAGCTGCTGGGGTAACGAACCCGGCGCCGCGCCGGCGCTGCGGCGCAGCGAGCGGCGTCTGGAACGCGCCGCGCCATCAATCGCGTGGCGCGGCCGGCTGCGCCGCCAGCAGGCCGGCGTCGAGGGTCGCCAGGCGCTGTGCCGTACCGATGTCGGCCCACACGCCGCCGTAGTGCTCGCCCGAGATGCCATCCCGCCGCATCGCCTCGCGCAACAGCGGCGCGAGCGGAAATCCGCCCGGCGCATGTGCGGCAACCAGCTCGGGACGGTACACACCGATGCCGGCGAAGGTGAGTCTGGGCGACTCCTCATCGTGCACCCGGCCGCCACGCAACACGAAGTCTCCGCGCGCATGCTGCGGCGGGTTGTCGACGAGAACCAGGTGCGCCAGTCCGGCGGGGTTTTGCGGCAAAGTGGAAAAATCAAATACGGTAAAAATATCCCCGTTCACGGCGATGAACGGGTCGGTGCCGAGCAGAGGCAGCGCATGGCGCATGCCGCCGCCGGTTTCGAGCGGCTCCGCGCCTTCGTACGAATAGCGAATGCGCAGGTTCCAGCGCGCGCCGTCGCCGAGCGCAGCCGGAAACTGCTCGGCCAGATGCGAGGTGTTGATCACGACCTCGCGCACGCCCGCACGCGCGAGCTTTTCGAGGTGGTATTCGATCAGCGGCTTGCCGCCGACTTCGAGCAGCGGCTTCGGCGTCGCGTCGGTCAACGGGCGCATGCGCTCGCCGCGGCCGGCGGCGAAGATCAGCGCACGCTCGATCATGCGGGCTGCTCCTGCACGCGCGCGCGAGTGATGTCGCGATCGCCGACCGCGCGCTCGATCAGCGCGGCGAAGGCGGCGAGTTCGCGATAGCCGCGCGCAACGTCGAGCACGTAGCGCAGGGTCAGCGGCAGGTCGTTGAGATAGCCGGGCTTGCCGTCGCGATAGTTGAGCCGGCAGAACTGGCCGAGCAGGCGCGTGTGCCGCTGCAGCCCGACGAGGTCGAACCAGCGCCGGAAGGTGACCACATCGGCATCGACGACGCCGGCTGCGCGCAGACGCTGGTGGTAGCCGCGCACCCATGCATCGACGCGTTCGCCCGGCCAGGCGATGTAGCAGTCGCGCAGCAGCGAAGCCAGATCGTAGGCGATCGGGCCGTGCAGCGCGCCCTGGAAGTCGATGACTCCCGGATTGTCGCGCGCCACGATCATCAGGTTGCGGCTGTGGAAGTCGCGGTGCACGAACACCTGCGGCTGCGCGCGTGCATTGGCGACGAGCAGGGCGAACGCCGCCTCGATCACGGTGCGATCCTCGCTGGCGGGCACGAAGCCGAGATGGCGATCGAAAAACCACTCGGGCAAATTCTCCATGCCGGTTCGCAGCAAGGCTTGGTCGAATTGCGGCAGATCCGCCGGCGACACGCGCGTCTGCATCGTCAGCAGCGCATCGAATGCGTCGCCGTAGAGCGCGTCGGCGCTGGAGTCGTTCAACTCGGGCAGGTAGGTGCGATTGCCGAGGTCCTCCATGAGGATGAAGCCGCGCGCGTGATCGACCGCGAAGACCTGCGGCGTGTGCAGCCCTGCATCATGCAGGCGCGCACCGATGGCCAACCACGGCGCGATGTTCTCCTTGTCCGGCGGCGCGTCCATGACGATGCGTGTTTGTCCGCCGGCATCGACGCGCCAGTAGCTGCGGAAGCTCGCGTCGGCAGAGGCGGCTGCAATGGCGAACTCGCGTTGCGGAAAATGCGCGCTGGCGAAATCGCGCAGTTCGCGGTGGCGGGAGGATTGCGGCTCGGTCATGCGCGGCAGTGTAGCGGCTGTGGCCGCGACGATGCACGGCTTGTGGCCTGGGTGGAATTGGTCCCGTCGATTTGCCGCGGAGTGCCCCTGTCCGGCGATTGGAGCAGCAGCCAGCATAGCCGCACTTTGGCGAGGAGAGCTTGATCGTGGCGTTCGTATCGACAGTCGTTCGTGCCTCTGCATTCGTCGTGCTGCTGGCTTGCGCTGCGGCGGCCGCTGCAGAGCCGGCGACCTCGCGCCAGTCGCTCGACGAAGCCTGGTGGACCGGCCCGATGCTGGCGCCGTCGGCCGGCACGCTGCCGCAGGGGCATTGGCTGGTCGAACCCTATCTCTACGACGTGATCGCACCGCATGCCGACGGCTTCGGCTCGCTGAGCTACCTCAACTACGGCGTCACCGATCGCTTCACCGTCGGCATGATTCCGACTTTCGGCTACAACCGCATCGATGGCGACGCGAGTTCCTCGCACGTCGGCATCGGCGACATCAGCGTGCAGGCGCAGTGGAGCGTGACCCGCTTCGATGCGGACAGCGGCCTGCCGGCGATGGCGGTCAACGTGCAGCAGTCGTTTCCGACCGGCAAGTTCGATCATCTCGGCCGCCACGCCGGCGACGGCTTCGGCAGCGGCGCGCAGACGACGACGCTGGGCTGGTACATGCAGACGTATTACTGGATGCCGAACGGGCGCATCCTGCGCACGCGCCTGAATTTCTCCTGGGCGTTTTCGCGCGATGCGAACGTCGAGGACGCCAGCGTCTACGGCACCGCGCAGGGCTTCCGCGGCAGAGCGAGCCCGGGCGACGTCGGCAGCGTCGATCTCGCCTTCGAATACAGCCTGACCCGGAACTGGGTACTGGCGATGGACTTCGTCTACCGCCATGCCGCGAGCACGCGCATCCGCGGCCGCTCCGCACCCGACGCGGCGGCGGACGACGTGCGCATCGACACCGGGCCGCACGTGTCGTTCGCGCTCGCGCCCGCAGTCGAATACAACTGGAACGCGAATATCGGCCTGTTGCTCGGCGTGCGCGTGATCCCGCGCACGAGCGCGGCGCCGGCGACGGCGACGCCGGCACTCGCGCTCAACATGGTGTTTTGAC
>JAFEFS010000080.1 GCA_018240465.1 Pseudomonadota bacterium | reverse complement strand
CCCAACCGCACATCCGCCTCCCCGCCGAGGCCAGCGCGCAGGCCGCGCAGGACGCGATCGTCGAGGAGTTCGCCTTCTTCGGCGACTGGACCGAGCGCTACCAGTATCTGATCGACCTCGGCCGCAAGCTGCCGTCGTTCCCCGACACGCTGAAAACCGAGGAACACAAGGTGCAAGGCTGCCAGTCGCAGGTCTGGCTTGTCGCCAAGGGCGACGGGCAGCGCATGGAGTTCGAGGCAATCAGCGACTCGGCCATCGTTTCCGGC
Organism: Pseudomonadota bacterium; assembly: GCA_018240465.1. Taxonomy (GTDB): domain Bacteria; phylum Pseudomonadota; class Gammaproteobacteria; order Xanthomonadales; family Rhodanobacteraceae; genus Rudaea. The sequence continues at coordinate 41,094 of JAFEFS010000080.1, read as the reverse complement.
CTGGTCGCGCTGTTGCTGCGCGTCTACTCGGGCCGCCCGGCACAGGAAATCCTCGACACCGAGCCGCGCTACATCGAAGCGATCGGCCTCGCCAGACATCTCTCGCCGACGCGCAGCAATGGCCTCGCCGCGATGCTGCAGACGATCAAGCACTACGCCCAATCGGCGCTGGCGGCGGCCTGAGCCTGCCCGGCGACGCGCCGAACGCGCATCAACGCAAACGTGCGAACAACAGCGCGATGTAGACCAGGAATGTCAGCAAACTGGTCACACTCATCGCCTTGTGGAACCAGTCGCGCTTCGTGATCGCGGCGGCGACCGCGATCGATATCCAGCCCAGGTGAAAGGCCACGTCGACCCGGTCGTCGGGCAGATGGCCTTCGAGAAAAATCGGCTTCGCCAGGCTGATGAGCAGGGTGACGACGAACAGCGAGAAGAATATCCGCTGATGAGCGAAGTAGTGCTTGCGCAGATCGATCGCCTCCTCGCCGAAAAAGTCCGGCAACACGAGCGCAGCGAGCAGATACAGGGAGGTGGTCTGCGTGACCACGAGCGCAAACAGCGGAAAGGTCCAGGTCCGCACCTCGCGCAGTTCGAAAAACGCCCACCATACCTGCACATCGACCAGGAAAAGAAATACCGCGAAAGCAAATGTCGGCCAATACGGAATGACACGCGCGCGCGACAGCACCATCCCGCGAACACCCTTGAGTATCTGGGTGATGGCGAGACCGAGGATGATCGAGGTCAGAACGGAGAGGTAGTTGAACGCATCCATCGCCATTCGCTCACCGATGAGGAGCGCTCAACCCTCTCGCCGTCGTGCAGCCGACGGCGATGCGAATGTCCAAGAAACGGATGGTCGAGGAAATCCTCAATCGCCCATCTGCTTCTGGCGATGCTCCCAACGTTCCTGCGCATCAAGCGACAAGGTCGCGATCGGACGCGCTTCGAGACGCTCGATGCCGATCTCCTCGTCGGTCTCCTCGCAGTAGCCGTAGCGGCCTTCCTCGATGCGCTTGAGCGCCTTGTCGATCTTGCCGATCAGCTTGCGGTAGCGGTCGCGCGTGCGCAGTTCGAGCGAATTCTCGGTCTCGCGCGTGGCACGCTCGGCCTCGTCGCCGACATCGCGTACTTCGTCGCGCAGGTTGTCGATGGTCTGCTTGGATTCCTCGACGAGATCCTCGCGCCATTTCTGCAGCTTCGCACGGAAATAGGCGAGATGGCGCGGGCCCATGTACTCCTCTTTGGCCGAGGGGCGATAGTTCGCGGGCAGATCAATGTTGACGGTGTTGGGGAGCGCGTAACGTCCGTCTTCGCGCGTGACGGTATCTGGGATGGGTGCTACTGCGGACATTTTGCCTTTCGTGGACGTTGCTTGTTTCTGGGGTGCCGGCTTTTTCACGGCCGCCGGCCTGGATGAATGCGACGGCTCCGGCTTGAGCGTACGTGCGGGTTTCGCGACGGCCTTCTTCGGTGCCGGTTTCTTCGCTGCGACGAGTTTCCTGGCCGGACGTTGCGGCTTGACGACAGCTTTGGAACGCACGGCCTTGGCGGCAGCCTTTTTCGCGGGTGCGGCCTTCCTGGCAGCCGGTTTCTTCACCGCCTTCGCCGGCTTTTTGGCCGAAACTTTCTTCGGCGCCGGCTTTTTCGCAGCGCCGGCCTTGGCCGTTCCCGATTTTTTCTTGGCGGGACTTGCTGGTTTACGCTTCGATGTCGCCATAATCCTTTCCCGTTGTCGCTCGGCGGTCGCGTGTTATAGCCCAATCGCCCGCGCACGGCAACCATTACCCATGCTGCGCCGTGCCTTGATCCGGGCGGCGATCGAAGAACCCTGATGGCCCGACTGTTGCTGACCCTGATCGCCCTGTACCAGCGCTTGCTCAGTCCGCTGCTGGGTTCGCGCTGCCGGTTTCACCCCAATTGCTCCGAATACGCACGCGTTGCGGTCGCGCGCTTCGGCGCGGCGCGCGGCGGTGTGCTCGCAATCTGGCGCATCCTGCGCTGCCAGCCGTTCAGCGACGGCGGTATCGACGAGGTGCCGCAAACCTTTACACTTCGTCGCAGCCGCTGAACGGGATCTTTGCGCCATGAATGATGTCCTGATCGTCAACGCCGATATCGTCAACGATGGCCGCCGCTTTGCCGGCGACGTGCGCGTTCGCGGTGGACGCATCGAAGCGATCGACAGTCGGCTCGCCGCGCAGGCGAACGAGCGCGTGTTCGATGCGCGCGGGCGCCTGCTCCTGCCCGGCATGATCGACGACCAGGTGCATTTCCGCGAACCGGGCCTCGAGCACAAAGGCGATTTCTTCACCGAGTCGCGCGCCGCGGTCGCCGGCGGCGTCACCAGCTTCATGGAGATGCCCAACTCGAAGCCGACGACGACGAATCGCGAAGCACTCGAAGACAAATACGCCCGTGCGTCGAAGAAATCGCTGGCCAACCACGCGTTCTATCTCGGCGCCACCAACGACAACCTCGCCGAAATCCAGCGCCTCGACCCGAAAACGGCCTGCGGCATCAAGATTTTCATGGGCGCCTCGACCGGCAACATGCTGGTCGACAACCCGGCGACGCTCGATGCGATCTTCCGCGACGCGCCGACCCTGATCGCGACGCATTGCGAGGACACGCCGATGATCGACGCCAATCTCGCCGCCGCGCGAGCAAAATACGGCGACGCGATCCCGATCGGCGAACATCCGTTCATCCGTTCGCGCGAGGCGTGCATCAAGTCGACGCGGCTGGCGATGGAACTCGCGCGCCGCCACGATTCACGCCTGCATGTGCTGCACGTCACCACCGCCGAAGAACTCGAATTGTTTGCGCCCGGCCCGGCCGACGGCAAGCGCATCACCGCCGAGACCTGCGTGCATTTCCTCCAGTTCAGCAACGCGGACTACGCGACCAAGGGCAACCTGATCAAGTGCAACCCGGCGGTCAAGCTGCCGTCCGATCGTGCGGCAATCATCAAGGCGATCAACGACGGCCGCATCGACATCCTCGCCACCGACCACGCGCCGCACACCTGGGACGAAAAGCAGCAGAGCTACGAGAAGGCGCCGTCCGGGCTGCCGCTCGTGCAATCGGTGCTGCAATGCGCGCTCGAGCGCTGGTTCGATGGCCAGATTCCGCTCGAGTTGATCGTGGAAAAGACCGCACATGCGCCGGCGCGGCTGTACAACGTGCACGGGCGCGGCTACATCCGCGAAGGGTATTGGGCCGACCTCGTTATGATCGATGCGCAAATGCCGCACACCGTGACGCGCGAAGAAACCCTGTCGAAATGCGGCTGGTCGCCGTTCGAAGGCACCACGTTCCGTTCGACCGTAGCCGCAACCTGGGTCAACGGTCATCTCGCCTGGCACGATGGCAAGCTCGATGACGCGCAGCTGGGCAAGCGCCTGGAGTTCGAACGATGAGTATTTTGTCATTCCGGCGGAAGCCGGAATCCAGTGTCTTTGCTTGTTGGCGCGGGAAGACAAGGCGATGGATTCCGGCTTCCGCCGGAATGACGATGTTGTTCCTCGTTTCGCAATCGCATGCCGCCGACCGTGAATTGCAATTGCCGGAACAGTTGCAGCAAGGCCAGCTTGTCGTCGGCCACGCGCCGAAGGGAGCCAAGATCGAATTCGCCGGACGTCGCGTGCTCGTCGGCGACGATGGCGTGTTCGTCTTCGGCCTCGGTCGCGATGCGCCGGCAGCGGAGAAACTGCACATCCGCTACTCGAATGGCAAGGCCAGCGACATCGTGCTCAAGGTCACCAGGCGCGAGTACGAAACCGAACGCGTCAACGGCCTGCCCCAGCACACGGTGACGCCCAATCCGGAGCTGCTCAAACGCATCGAGCGCGAACGCGCCCGTGTCGCGGAGACGCGCCACCGCAACGATGCACGCGAGGATTTCGAGCAGGGCTTCCTCGACCCGGTCGAAAACGCGCGCGTCAGCGGCCTGTGGGGCCGCCAGCGCATCGACAACGGCAAACCGATGGCGCCGCACTTCGGCCTCGACTTCGCCGTGCCGAACGGCACGCCGATCCACGCGACCGCGCCGGGCATCGTCACCCTCGCCGAAATGGGCATGGTCCTGAACGGCGGCATCGTCGTGCTCGACCACGGCCACGGCGTGACCACGACCACGATCCACATGAGTCGCATCGACGTGAAGCCCGGGCAGAAGGTGAAACAAGGCGATATCGTCGGCCTCGCCGGCGCCACCGGGCGCGCCACCGGCCCGCACGTGCACTGGGCGGCGAACTGGTTCGACGTAGCTGTCGACCCTGCCCTGCTGCCCAAGGCCGGCACCATCACCGGGCAATAAGTCTCCCGATGCGCAAAGCCGGCGTCGGCAAGGCAGCCGTTCCGGTGGAGTGTTCGGGTAAGTCGAACCGGTGCGCTACCTTCGCGCCTCGCGCCACGACCACCACAGCGCCTTCCAGTGCGCCTCGCCGGGTTGCCGCACGAGCCCGTGCAGCGGATCGTCGGCGCGTTGCGCACGTCGCATCAGCGCAAGCTCGAGTCGCGCGCGCACGCGGCGCACATACGACGCGCGCGCGGCGTCGTTCAGCGCAGCCTGCGCCGAATCCTCCAGCCGGCCAAGAAAATCGCGCACGAGACCGGCGCGCTTCGGCGTGGATTCCGCCAGCGCCGCGCGTGTCATTTCGTGGCGCGCCAGCAGGTCGAGCGGAACCGGCAGGCGTTCGGGCGCATCGGCCAGATGGCGCAGCGCGAGCAGCAGATGCGAAATCGTCCACAGCTTCGCCGTTGTCGCCGCATCCGCGACAGGCGTACCGAACAGCGCAACTTCGATGCCTGCAACGGGCAGGTACAACGCCGCATGGTCGGACAGCAGCGATTCCAGGTCGGAAGCAACCCCGGCCTGGCGCACGGCAAGCGCGCCGTCGCACAACGCCGTCCAGTCCGCTGCCGCGACCTTCGCGGTCTGCGGATCGGCGAACAACACGGCGCTGAGCGGATGCCGCGACGATCCCGACGCGGCCGCGAGCAATTCCTGCCGCCACCACTGGATCTTCACTTCGGCGACATGGTCCTCGCGCAGGCCGAACGCGGCCTGCTCCAGCTCGTGGACCAGGCTGCCGAACGCGGCCGAGCGCAGGCGCGCATCGGGGGGGAGGAACAGCGCAACGATGGCTTGCTCGGGATTCGCCGCCAGCCATTTCTCCTCGAAGCTGGCGAAGGCGCCGGATTGCGCGTCCGACATCGCCGATCAATCCAGACCGAGCGCGGGAATCAGATCCTGCGGCCGAGCGACGACGATGTCCGCGCCCCATTCGCGCGGGTCCTCGCCGTCGAGATAGCCCCAGCCCGCAGCAACGGTGCGCATGCCGGCGGCGCGGCCGGCCTCGATGTCGCGCGCGTCATCGCCGACGTAGACGCTGTGCGCTGCATCGACGTTGGCCAACAGTGCCGCATGCAGCAACGGCTCGGGATCGGGCTTGCGTTTGGCCAGCGTGTCGCCGCCGACGAGGGCCGCGCTGCGCGCCGCGAGGCCAAGCTCCGCCACCACGCGGCGCGCGAGGTGCTCCGGTTTGTTGGTGACGATGCCCCAGGGCAACGGCCGCGCATCGAAATTCGCGAGCACCGCGTCGATGCCGTCGAAGGTGCGCGTGTGCCGCGCGATCTGTTGCGCGTACAGGTCGAGATAGCGCGGCAGCAAGGTTTCGATGCGCGCTTCGGCAATGCCGGGAAACCCCGCGCGCAGCATCGCGCGACCGCCCTTGGACACGACCATGCCGACCTTGTCCATCGCGATCGTCGGCTCGCCGAGTTCGGCGCGCAGCCGGTGCATCGCGTCGATCAGGTCGGGCGCGGAATCGATCAGCGTGCCGTCGAGGTCGAAGAAAACCGCGCAGATGGATTTGCCGTTCAAGCTCACGCGGGCTTCATCGCGCAGGCAAGATAGTTGACCTGCGTGTTGTTCACGATCCACGCACGCCGCGACAGCGGGTTGTAGGCCAGACCGCTGACATCTTCGAGCTCGAGCCCGGCATCGCGCAGCGCCGCGGCCATTTCCGCCGGGCGGATGAACTGGGCGTAGTGATGCGTGCCGCGCGGCAGCAGGTTCAACGCGTACTCGGCGCCGACGATCGCCACGCCGAACGCGAGCGGCGTGCGGTTGAGCGTGGACAGGAACAGGCGCCCGCCCGGCTTGAGCAGCATTGCGCAGGCCGCAATCACGCTGCCCGGGTCGGGTACGTGTTCGAGCATTTCCATGCAGGTGATCGCATCGAACGCTGCGGGCAACCCCTGCGCGAGCGACTCGACGCTGACTTCGCGGTAGTCGACCTGCAGATTCGATTCGTGCAGATGCAGGCGCGCCACATCGAGCACGCGCGGCGCAAGGTCGATGCCGGTCACCTGCGCGCCGGCCGCTGCCAGCGCCTCGCTGAGCAGACCGCCGCCGCAACCGACGTCGAGCACGCGCGCGCCATTGAGCGCGACACGCTTGGCGACGTAGTTGAGGCGCACCGGATTGAGGTCGTGCAGCGGGCGCGACTCGCCTTGCGGGTCCCACCAGCTCGCGGCGAGCTTGTCGAACTTGCCGGTTTCGGCGGGATTGACGTTGGTTGAATTCATGACTTGTCGGTTCCGGAAAGAATCAACGCGCCTGCCATTCTCTCACGCTGACTTCCCAGCCGCCGCTCGTATACGCCGGATCACGCGCCACGATCGCCTGCGCCTCGGCCGTGTCGACGGCACGCAGCAGGTAGGCGCCGCCGCTTTTGTCGCCAAACCCGCCAGACATCTGGTTGCGTCCTTGCGCGCGCAGATCCTCGAGAAACTGGTGATGCCGAGGCACCACGGCGGGATCGAAGCCGGCGCGACGCATCAGGGTGACCAGATACAAGTTCATGCTATTGCGCAAACGCGATGCGCTCGTGCCACTCGCGCGCCTTGGCGCGCAGCGCAGCGATATCCATGCCGATCAGCGCGCGGTTGTCGAGCTTGCGACGACCGGCGATCCACACGTCGCTGACCTGCTGGCGTCCGGTCGCGTAGACGAGTTGCGAGGCGACGTGATAGATCGGCTGCGTCTCGATCGCGTCGAGGCGCACGGCGGCGAGGTCGGCCTGCTTGCCGGGCACGATCGAACCGATACGCTCGCCCAGACCCAGCGCGCGCGCACCATTGAGCGTCGCCGCTTGCAGCGCGAAGGCCGCATCGAATGCACTCGCATCGTTGGCCACCGCCTTGGCGAGTATTGCCGCGGTGCGCATCTCGCCGAACATGTCGAGGTCGTTGTTGCTCGCCGCGCCGTCGGTGCCGATCGCGAGGTTGACGCCGGCGCGGCGCAATTTCTCCGCCGGGCAGAAGCCGCTGGCGAGCTTGAGGTTCGATTCGGGACAATGCGCGACCGACGCACCGGCTTCGGCCATCTGTACGATTTCGGCATCGGTCAGCTGGGTCATGTGAATCGCGATCAGGTGATCGTTGACCAGGCCGAGCGTGTGCATGCGCGCGATCGGGCGCATGCCGTGGTCGCGGCGCGAATCTTCGACTTCCTGCGCGGTTTCGTGCAGATGCAGATGCACCGGGATGTCGAGCTGATCGCTCATCAGGCGGATGCGTTCGAAGGTTTCGTTCGCGACCGTATATGGCGCATGCGGTGCCAGCGTGGTCGTCACGAGTGACTCGCCGCGCAGTTCGTCGTGCACGGCGAGATTCTTGTCGAAGTATTCGTCGCGGCTCTTCGCCCACGCGGTCGGAAATTCGATGAACGGCAGGCCGACGACCGCGCGGAATCCGTGCTTGAGGTACGTCGCCGCCTGCGCGTCGGGGAAAAGGTAATTCTCGTTGCAGCAGGTGGTACCGCCGCGCAGCATCTCGGCGATCGCCAGTTCGATGCCGTCGCGCACGAACTCCGGACCCATCACCCGCCCTTCCGCCGGCCAGATGTGCTCGTTGAGCCAGGTCATCAGCGGCAGGTCGTCGGCGAGGCCGCGCATCAGCACCATCGGATTGTGCGCGTGCGCGTTGACGAGGCCGGGGATCAGCGCGTGTTCATTCAATTCGATGCGCGCGGCGTTCGGATATTTTCCGCGCGCGGCTTCGATCGGCAGCACCTCGGTGATCATGTCGCCCGCAAGCGCGACGGCGTGATGGTCGAGCACGACGCCGTGCGGCTCGACGGGGATGACCCAGCGCGCTTCGAGGATTTGGTCGACGGGTTTCATGCCGGATTCTCAAAAAGAATAAGCATTTAACACGGATTTACACGGATGAGAGCCGATCAGAACGGATCAAGCCAAAAGATATCAATTGATCTCTCCGTGTTGATCAGCTCTTTATCCGCTTTTATCCGCGTCAAGATGCTTTTTCTGGTGACGACAGATCAACCCTTGACGCGACCGACGTACTCGCCCGTGCGCGTATCGACGCGGATCACCTCGCCGTTCGGCACGAACAGCGGCACGCGCACGGTCGCGCCCGTTTCGAGCTTGGCCGGCTTGCCGCCGGAGCCCGCGGTGTCGCCCTTGACGCCCGGATCGGTTTCGGTGATCTGCAGTTCGACGAAGTTCGGCGGCGACACGGTCAGCGGCGCGCCATTCCACAGCGTGACGATGCAGGTCTCGTTGCCCTTGAGCCACTTCTCGGCGTCGACCATCGCCGACTTGTCGGCGGCGATCTGCTCGTGCGTGTCCGGGTGCATGAAGTGCCAGAACTCGCCGTCGCTGTAGAGATACTCCATGTCCTGGTCGAGCACGTCGGCCGGCTCCAGCGAATCGGTCGACTTCATCGTCAATTCGACGACGCGGCCGGTCTTGATGTTGCGGTACTTCACGCGCGTGAACGCCTGGCCCTTGCCCGGCTTCACGTACTCGGTGTCGACAATCGAGCACGGATAGCCGTCAACGATGATCTTCATGCCATTCTTGACGTCGTTCATGCCATAGCTGGCCATAGGTTCGCTCCTTTGCGCCGCGACCCACGCGGGCCCGCAGCTTGTTAGAATTCGGGGTTGGATCGGATTTCGCGGAGGGCGATATGATAACCGGGAACGCCGCTGCTGCGCACACGCGCGCAGAGCCGGCAACCGCCGACTGGCGCCGGTTGTGGCGCGAAGCAGTCACCGATCCGGGGGAGTTGCTGGCGCTGCTCGACCTCGATCACCTCGCAGCAACCGTGCTCCCCCGCCTCGACACCGGCTTTGCCCTGCGCGTGCCGCGCGGCTTCGTCGCGCGCATGCGTCGCGGCGATGCCACCGACCCGCTGCTGCTGCAGGTGCTGCCGCAGGCGGCGGAACTGGAAGATGCGCCGGGGTTCGGCCTCGACGCGGTCGGCGACCTCGCCGCGCGCGCGGCCCGCGGCGTGCTGCACAAGTACCATGGCCGCGCGCTACTGGTCGCGACCGGCTCCTGCGCAGTGAACTGCCGCTACTGTTTCCGCCGCCATTTCCCCTACGCCGAGGAAACCGCCGCGGCGAACGGCTGGCGCGAAGCCGTCGAACACCTCGCCGGTGATGCGACGATCGAGGAAGTGATCCTGTCCGGCGGCGATCCGCTCTCGCTGTCGACGGCAAAACTGGCCGAACTGGGCGATGCGCTGGCCGCGATCCCACATATCCGCCGCCTGCGCATCCATACACGCCTGCCGGTGGCGCTGCCCGAGCGCATCGACACTGAATTCGGCGCCTGGCTGCGCAGCCTGCCGTGGCCGGTCGCCATCGTGCTGCACGCCAACCACGCGAACGAAATCGACGCCGGCGTCGTCGCCGCCTGCGCGCGCCTGCGCGAAGCCGGTGCGACCCTGCTCAACCAGAGCGTGCTGTTGCGCGCGATCAACGACTCCGTCGACGCGCTGACCGACCTGTCCGGACGGCTGTTCGAGTGCGGCGTGCTGCCCTATTACCTGCACCAGCTCGACCGCGTCGCCGGCACGGCGCATTTCGCCATCGACGACGATGCGGCGCGTGCGCTGATCGACATTTTGCGTGTGCGGCTGCCGGGCTATCTCGTGCCCAGACTTGTGCGCGAGGTCGCACACGAAGCGCACAAGCTCCCCTTGTGATGCTGGCGCGCGCGGAGCGGATCGAGTAAAACGCCAATTTCGCCAATACTGCGGACGCGAGCCTCGTCGCCCCAATGAGCAAACCCACCGACTTGATAAAGCTGCTGCTCGCCGAAAGTTCAGTCGAGGACGCCGAGCGCCTGACCAGCATCCTGCGCAACGCGGGGATTGCGGTGCGCGCGACGCAAGCACGCGATGTGGATGAACTCGAGGTACAACTGCAAACACAGACGCCCGATCTCATCCTGTCCGGGTCCGCGATCGATCTCGGCGAAGTCGTCGCCGCGGCCAACCGCGGTGGCAAGGACATCGCCGTGGTGGCGATCCTGGAAAGCATCAGTGGCGAGAGCATCACCGAGGCGTTTCGCGGCGGAGTCGTGGCGGCAGCGGCACGAGATTTCGGCGATCTCCTCGTTGCCGTGATCCAGCGCGAATTCGACAATCTCAACCAGCGCCGCAATGTGCGCCGCCTCGAGGCGAGCCTGGCGGAATCCGAACGCCGCTGCGATTCGCTGCTTGAGTCCGCGCGCGACCCAATAGCCTATGTGCACGAGGGCGCGCACGTGCGCGCGAACCAGGCTTGGCTCGAAGCTTTCGGCTACGCGAATTTCGAGGAACTGCAGGGCGCGTCAATCCTCGACCTCATCGCGCCCGAGGCAACGAGTGATTTCAAGGTGCTGCTCAAGGACCTGTCGCGCGGCGAGAAGCCACCGCCGAACCTGCCGATCAAAGTGCGGCGCGCCGATGGCGCCACGTTCGACACGATAATGGAATTCGCACCGGCAAGCGTCGCCGGCGAGCCCTGCCAGCAGATCGTGCTGCGCCAGCCGCAGGCCAACCCCGAACTGGCCCGCCAGATCGATGCACTGCGCACGAAGGACCTCGTCACCGACCTCTACAACCGCCAGCACGGTCTCACCGAGCTCGACCGCATGGTCGCGGCTGCGGCGGCTGGCGCGCCGAATCAAGTCCTGCTGCTGCTCGAAGCGGACAATTTCCGCCAGCACCTCGATGCAATCGGTCTCGGCAACACCGATCTGCTGCTTGGCGACATGGCCAACCTGCTGCGCCGGAACCTCGAGTCGATCGAACACGTCGCCTTCCGCTTCGGCGACCAGACTTTCGGCGTGCTCAGCACCGCCCTGCCGATCGAGGCGGCTGCCGAGCTGGCGCAACGGCTGTGCAACGCGTTTTCCGAGCATGATTTCGACATCGGCAAGCAGAATGTCAGCCTGTTCGTCAGTATTTCCGGCGTGCTCATCGGCGAGAAGAACGCGAATGCGCAGGCAGTGCTGAATCAGGCGGGAGCGGGCCTGCGCGAGTTGCAGCAACGCGGTGGCAACCAGGTCACGATCTACGATCCGGGCTTGCGTGACGCGGCCATGCTCGCCGAGGCGCAGCAGTTGCGCGAGCGTGTCGAAGACGCGGTCACGCACAACCGTTTCTCGCTCTACAGCCAGCCGATCATCAACCTGCATGGCGTCGAGGGCGAGTTCTACGAGATCCTGGCCCGCCTCGTCGACGACAAGGGCGAGGTGATGCCGACGGTCTTCCTCCCGGTGGCCGAAGATGCCGGCGTGATGCCGGCAATCGACCGCATCGTCATCGCAAGCGCGATCACGACGCTGGCCGAACGCGAGAAAGCCGGCCGGCACACCACGTTCTTCGTCAAGCTCACCGCTCCGTCGATGGCCGACGAGACCTTGTTGCCATGGATCGCACAGCAGCTGAAAAGCGCGCGCGTGCGCGGCGACGCGCTCGTGTTCGAGGTGCCGGAGAGCAAGGTCGTCACCCAACTCAAGGTCGCTCGCACTTTCGTCAACGGCCTGAGCCAGTTGCATTGCGGTTTCGCCCTCGAACAGTTCGGCGCCGGCGTCAACTCATTCCAGTTGCTCAAGCACATCGACGCCAGCTATCTGAAGATCGATCGCAGCTACATGCAGGACCTGCCGAAGGACAAGGAGCATCAGGAATTCATCCGCCAGTTCTGCCACCAGGCGCACCAAGCCGGCAAGATCGTCATCGCCGAGCATGTCGAGAACGCGGCCAGCATGTCGATCCTGTTCACCTGCGGGGTGAACTTCGTCCAGGGCAACTATCTCAACGAACCGGAAAAAATCCTGAGCGCCGCGTAGTCACGCCTTCTGCAGTGCCGCGATGCGCTCGGCGATCGGCGGGTGGCTCATGAACAGGCGCGCCATGCCGCCGCCACCGGTGATGCCGAACGCGACGAGCGCCTTGGGCAACCCGGCATCCTCGTGACCAGCGGACAGCGTGCGCAGCGCCGAGATCATGTTCGCGCGGCCCCCGAGTTGCGCGCCGCCCGCATCGGCGCGGAATTCGCGCCAGCGCGAGAACCACATGACGATCATCGTCGCAAGCACGCCGAGCACCATCTGCAGCACCAGCGTGATGACGAAATAGCCGATGCCGGAACCACCCTCGCGGTCGCGATTGCCCGAGATCGCATTGTCGATCACGCTGCCGAGCACGCGTGCGAGGAACATGACGAAGGTGTTGACCACACCCTGGATCAGCGCGAGCGTGACCATGTCGCCGTTGGCGACGTGGCTGATCTCGTGGCCGAGCACGGCCGAGACTTCGTCGCGGTTCATGCTTTGCAGGAGGCCGGTGGACACGGCGACGAGCGCGTGGTTCCTGCTCGCACCGGTGGCGAAGGCGTTCATCTCCGGCGCGTCGTAGACGGCGATCTCGGGCATGCCGATGCCCGCATTCTTCGCGTGCTGCGCGACCGTACCGAACAACCACTGTTCGTTCGCGTTGCGCGGCTGCGCGATCACCTGCGCGCCGACCGACATCTTCGCCATCGTCTTCGACAACAGCAGCGAGATCAGCGAACCGCCGACGCCGAACAAGGCGCAAAACACGAGCATGCCGGCGAGGTTGATGCCGGTATGGGTGTACGCCCAGCGGTCGAGGCCGAAGATCGAGGCGACGACGCTCAAAACGAGCATGATCGCTAGGTTGGTCAGCAAGAACAGAACGATGCGAAGCATAGGATCCCTGCACGGATTGAAAGGTCCGCAAGCGCGGACAGGAAAAGTTTTTGGGTAGACTGACGACATTTTCAAGCCAACACTGCCACCGGCACGCCACCCATTCAGCATGAACTATCGCGGCCGTTTCGCTCCTTCGCCGACCGGTCCGCTGCACTTCGGCTCGCTGGTCGCCGCCGTCGGCAGCTGGCTGAGGGCAAGGTCGCAGCGCGGCGCGTGGCTCATCCGCATGGAAGACCTCGATCCGCAGCGCGAGGTTCCCGGTGCCGCCGACGACATCCTGGCCACGCTGGTCGCGTTCGGCATGCCCTCGGACGAGCCCGTCGTCTGGCAAAGCCGGCGCTCGCAGGCCTACGCCGCGTCTTTCGCGCAGTTGGGCGAGCACGTGTTCCCTTGCCGCTGCAGCCGCAGCGACCTGGCTGCCAGCAATGGCGTGCATCGTGGCGCCTGCGTCGCAACGGCCGACCCCGCGCGCGCGCCGGCCTGGCGCCTGCGCGTGGACGACCGCAGCGTCGGTTTCGACGATCTGCTCCAGGGCGGGTTCGCGCAGAATCTGTTGCGCGATGTCGGCGACTTCGTCGTGCGCCGCGTGGAAGGCGGCTATGCGTACCAGTTCGCCGTCGTCGTCGACGATGCCGAGGCGGGCATTACCGAGATCGTGCGCGGCGCCGACTTGCTCGATTCGACGCCAAGGCAGATCCGCCTGCAGCAACTGCTCGGCCTGCCGACGCCGCGCTACCTGCACCTGCCGCTCGTCCTCGACCGCACCGGTGCAAAACTGTCGAAGTCCGAAGGCGCGCCGCCGGTGGACCGGCACGACCCGATGCCGGCCCTGCGCGCGGCGCTGGCTTTCCTCGGCCTGCCCAACGCAGCACGCGTGGCGGCGACCAGCCCGGACGCGCTGCTGGCGCACGCCGTGCCGCATTTCGATATCGACGCATTGCGCAAGAAGCTCGATGGTTTTCCCGCCTTTGACTGCAATGCTTAGCGTGTACAATCCAGGAAAAGATTCCGTCGGCTGATGCCCAGCCGTCGCACAACCGGGAGGGAGCAGTCATGACGTCACGCGTAGCACTCGTTACAGGCGGCACCGGTGGCATCGGTACGGCCATCGTCAAGCGTCTTGCGGCGATGGGGCACAAGGTAGCCACCAACTATCGCGACGAAGCCAAGGCCAAGGCCTGGGCCGACAAACTCAAATCCGAGGGCGTCGACGTGCTGCTGGTCAAGGGCGACGTTTCCGACACCGCCTCCGCCGAAGCGATGGTCAAGGAGGTCGAATCCAAACTCGGTCCGGTCGATATTTTGGTCAACAACGCCGGCATCACGCGCGACACGACCTTCCACAAGATGAGCGCGATGCAGTGGCAGGAGGTGATCAACACCAACCTCAACTCGGTGTTCAACGTCACCCGCCCAGTCATCGACGGCATGCGCAACCGCAAGTGGGGGCGCATCATCCAGATCAGCTCGATCAACGGTCAGAAAGGCCAGTACGGCCAGGCCAACTACGCCGCGGCCAAGGCCGGCATGCATGGCTTCACGATCTCGCTCGCGCAGGAGAATGCGAAGTTCGGCATCACCGTCAACACCGTCTCGCCCGGCTATGTCGCGACGGAAATGGTCATGGCCGTGCCCGAGGATGTGCGCAACAAGATCGCTGCGCAGATTCCCGTCGGCCGCCTCGGCGAGCCCGAGGAAATCGCCTACGCGATCGAGTTCTTCGTCAAGGACGAAGCCCGGTGGATCACCGGCGCCAACCTCGCCATCAACGGCGGGCAATACATGGGCTGGTAAGCGCCCTGCCCTGCCTGCGCGATGCATTGAAGCGCGTCGCGCAGGGTGCCTGCCAGGTGAGACAGGGATGTCGAGCGGGCGGCGGTTCGAAGGTGGATCGCGAGGGCGTGCCTGCTTGGGACTTCTGCACTCCTTGCATCGCGATTGCTGCACAGCAATGCACTGGTGCGGCGCATCACAATCTGCTACTTTTGCGGCATGGCACAAACCCGCATCATCAAGAAGTACCCGAATCGCCGTCTCTACGACACGGAAATCTCGAGTTACATCACGCTCGAGGAGGTCCGCCAGCTCGTACTCGACGGCGACGATTTCGAAGTCCGCGACGCCAAGACCGGCGAGGACCTGACCCGCACCGTACTGCTGCAGATCATCGCCGAGCACGAGGGTCATGGCCAGCCGATGTTCACCACGCAACTGCTTTCGCAGGTGATTCGTTTCTACGGCGATTCGATGCAGGGCTTCATGGGCAGCTACCTGGAGAAGAGCCTGCAGATCTTTCTCGACCAGCAGGGCAAGTTCCGCAGCCAGCTCAACAATATCCTCGGGCAGACGCCATGGTCGATGCTCAACGACATGACCGAGCGCAATCTCGATCTGTGGAAGTCGGTGCAGGACAACTTCCTCAAGTCCGCTGCCGCACAGGCGCACCAGGCGGGCGCGGCAAAGAAGGACGGCAAACCCTGATCCCGCGCAGCGCAGGAATCGATCCCGCTGCGCAACATTTGTTGCGCAGCACGAACACCAACCCATCCTTGCGATGGGATTTTTTTTGATGAGGCAGGAATGAAGAAACGCATTGCACTGGTGACCGGCGGCATCGGCGGACTCGGCACTGAAATCTGCAAGCATCTGGCGAATGCGGGTTGCATCGCGGTCGCCGCTGACCTTGGCAGCCGGCCCGAACGCCTGGCCGAATTTCAGGGCGAGATCCAGGGCTACGCCGACAGGATTTTCTTCGAGCCGTTCAACGTCGCCGATTTCGATGCATGCGCCGCGCTGATCAAACAGGTCGAGGCGACGCACGGTCCCGTCGACATCCTCGTCAACGCCGCCGGCATCACCCGCGACACCACGTTGCGCAAGATGTCGCCGCAGCAATGGGTCGACGTGCTCAAGATCAATCTCGATGGCGTGTTCAACATGTGCCGCAACGTCGTCGATGGCATGAGCGAGCGTGGCTTCGGCCGCATCGTCAACATCTCCTCGGTCAACGGCCAGACCGGCCAGTTCGGCCAGACCAACTATTCCGCAGCCAAGGCCGGCATGCACGGCTTCACCATGGCGCTGGCGCGCGAAGTGGCGCGCAAGAACGTGACCGTCAACAGCGTTTCACCCGGCTACTGCAACACCGCCATGGTGCGCGCGATCCCCGAGAACGTGCGCAGCCAGATCGTCGCGAGCATCCCGGTCGGTCGCCTCGGCGAGCCATCGGAAATCGCCCGTGTCGTCGCCTTCCTTGCGGCCGACGAATCCGGTTTCATCACCGGTGCGAACATCCCGGTGAATGGCGGTTATTTCATCGATTTTTAGTTGCTCGACGCCAACGATTTGTTCACAAAGAGATTTCTACGAAATCTCCAATCAAGATTTCCCGGTAGCTACCCATCTGACTACCCACTTGCGCCTACCTTCGGCAGGCCTGGTTCGCAGCGGCATTCTTCGCCGCGCCCCTGCCCCGCCCAACCGCCGTGACCTGCCCGCGCAAGTTCGCGTTCGGCGCGAACACGCCGTGCAACCGCGTCAGGTGCGCGCGCGGCGGCGGCACCAGCGCGGCCAGCCGCGCGAGGAACTCCACCGGATCGAGCAGCACATGCGGGGGCCGTCGCGCCACGGCGTCTTGAGGGCATAGCGCACTTGTCCGCTGGCGGTCAGCGCGATGCGCTTTTCCGACACCGCCGGGCGCGTGATGGTGCGGCACAGGCGTTCGAGCTTGGCGCTTTCGTGTTCATTTGCCGATACGCCTGCGTGCAGCGAGAAGCCGCCGATCTTGCCCGACTCGGAGGTGAAGCCATCCACGTCGCCCGGCAGGGTTTGCAGCGTCGTCACCTTGCGCCCGGTCTGCGCGCCGGTGGCGACGCGGTACGTGACCGAACTCATGCGCAGCGCGTCCATGCCTTCGTCGCTGGCTGCCGCGTCCGTCAGGAACGGCACGTCGTCTTCGCTTTCCAGATACCCCTGCTTCGCCAGGTGGCGGCACACGCCATCGAGAAACAGCATGTGCAAGTGCAGGTTGAAGTTGAGCGCACTGCCGAAACGCTGGATCAGCGTCACCGTGCCGCACTGGGCGGTGTGGCGCGCAACCCCCGCCTCGTCCGCCAGCGACGCGCCGATCGCGCGCTGCACGATGGCCAGCACCGGGCCGATGCTGTGCGGGTTGCCGGCGAACAGGAAGCGCAGCGGATACGGGACGCTCAGCACCCATTGCCGCACCGGGCGCGCACCGAACACGTCGTCCACCAGATGCCCCGCCATGCGCCGCGCGCCGCAACTGGGGCAGAAGCCGCGCTTCTTGCAGCCCGATCCGGGCCTGCCATCCCTGGCGGCCATCGTACGCTGTGGTCTTCCTGTCGGTGTTGGTGTACTTTTCCGTTACATCTTTTGGCGGTTACGCCCAGTCACGAATCTTGGAGGCGTCATGGGTCTTGTTCAGGCTGCGATCGGTTCGCTCGGCGGTGCTCTCGCCGATCAGTGGAAAGACTTCTACACGGTTCCGGACGGCTTGCCGCCAACGGCTGCGCTGTTCGCCGCGGTCCCGCACGGCACCAATGCCGGGCGCGGCGCCAACACGAAGGGCTCGTCGAACATCATCACCAACGGCTCGAAGATCGTCGTGCCGGAAGGCTATGGCCTGCTGCTGTTCCAGGATGGCGCGATCACCGGCCTCGCCGCACAGGCGGGTGGCTATGAATGGCGCTCGGACGACATCAACTCGAAGTCGATCTTCTCCGGTGGCGGCCTCGTCGATTCGCTGATCAAGCAATCCTGGGAGCGCTTCAAGTTCGGCGGCCAGCCCGGTTCGCAACAGGCCGCGTTCTTCGTCTCGCTCAAGGAATTGCCGGACAACCGCTTCGGCACGCAATCCGAAATCTACTGGGACGACAAGTTCCTCAACACGCAGGTGGGTGCGGTGACACGTGGCACTTACACGATGAAGATCGTCGATCCGATCCTGTTCGTGAAGAACTTCGTGCCGGCCACGTACTTGCAGCCGGGCCGGGTTTTCGATTTCACGGACATGGACAACCCGGCGGCGGACCAGCTTTTCAACGAGGTGGTCGGCTCGCTCGCGCCGGCTTTCAGCCTTTACTCCAACGACCCGGCCAAGGGCAATCGCATCACCAAGCTGCAGCAGGATTCGATTGGCTTCGCGCAGAGCCTGTCCGATGCGGTCGAAAAAGCCTACCAGTGGAAATCCGATCGCGGCCTGGCCATCGTCAAGACCGCCATCATCTCGATCGAATACGACGCGACCACCAAGGAGTTGCTCAAGACCGTGCAGCGTGCCGATGCCCTGATGGGCGCGCGCGGCAATTCCAACTTGCAGGCCAGTGTTGCGGCGGGCATGCAGGCCGCGGGTGAAAATGGCGGTGCCGCGGGCATGATGGGTATCGGCATGGCGTCAGGCATGATGGGCGGCATGGCCGGATTGCAACAGCCGGTCGCCGCGCCGGCGGCGCCAGCGGCCGACGATCCGGTCGCCAAACTGACCAAGGCCAAGCAGATGCTCGATGCCGGACTCATCACCCAGGCCGATTACGACGCGCTCAAGGCCAAGGCGCTGGGACTGTAATCGGCAAAGCGTAGTCCGACCATGGCGAACGCGAACCCACCCCCTCCGGCGCCGCCCAGCGGCCCGGGGTCACCGCGCGACGTGCCGCCAGCGCCGGGCAGCTTTCCGATCGACCCGGCGACCCTGCCGCCGCCGATCCGCGACGAGTTGACAGCGCCGGATCCGACCGCGATCGACACCGCTTCCAAGGAACTCAAGGACGGCGCCAACCGCTGCCCGAAATGCGGTTCGACCGACATCCGGCAAAAGCCGGGCACCGATCTGCTGATTTGCCTGTATTGCCGCAATGAATGGTCCGGCGCCCGCGTCGAAGACGAATTCGGGCTCGGTGAAGGCATCGACAAATTGCAGGGAACGGTCATCGCGTCCGGCGCGCGGGACATCCAGGCCGACGCGGCGGCCCTGGTCAGCTTCAAGTGCCCCGGCTGCGGCGCCGAGGTCACCGTCAACACGCAAAACGCGATGACCGCGCGCTGCCATTGGTGCCGGCATGTGCTGGGCGTGAACGAGCAGGTGCCCAATGGCGCAGTGCCGGACGCGGTGCTTTCGTTCCACATCAAGAAGGACGATGCGGTTGTGCGCATCCGCCAGTTCGTCGGCAAGCGGCAATTGTTCGCGCTCAAGGAATTCAAGGAGCAATTCACGCCGGAAAATGTCGTTGGCGTGTATCTGCCCTACATGATCGTCGACAGCAACGCGAGCGCCGACGTCGCCGGCCAAGGTGAAATCGAGACGCGGCGTTACGAGCGCGGCAGCGACAACAACAAGACCACCTACTACGACGCCGATGTGTATCGCGTGAGCCGCCACGTGGATTTCACGGTGGACGACCTGCCGCTGGAATCATCCAGCGAACGCGGCAACCTCGACACGCGCGTCAACACCAACAACATCATCAATGCAATCCTGCCGTTCGACACCAAGAACGCGGTGAAGTGGAACGCGTCGTACCTTGCCGGCTTCAATTCGGAGAAGCGCGACCAGAACGTGGAGGCCCTGCGCCCGCGCCTGGAGGACGAACTGCTGTCACTTGCCCGCGCCGAAGTCGAGGCCTCGGCCAAGCGCTACGATCGCGGCGTGCGCTGGGAACAGGAACACCTCGACGTGCACGGCACGCGCTGGGTGTCGATGTACCTGCCGGTGTGGCTGTACTCCTACCACCAGCCGGGCAGCCATGGCGGCCTGCTGCACTACATCGCGGTGAACGGCCGCACCGGCAAGACCATGGGCAGCGTGCCGGTGCAGCATTGGAAGCTCCTCCTCGCCGCCCTCACGGCCGGTACCTTCCTCGAAGGCATCGCACTCTGGATCGCGGGACATTCATCATGAGCGACGGCGGACTTGGCATCTTGCTGCTCGGACCAGCCGGCGCGACCGGCTTGTACTGGATGCTTTACCGTTATTACCGCAACACCGACAAGTCCTACGACTTCGAACACGAAACCAAGGTCGACGCCAAACCCGTCAGCGGCGACGATGCAAAAGTCGGCACGGTCACGGGCACGCGCGAGCGCCACATCGACGGCAACAACGTGCAAGCCTATCGAAATCGCGTGCGAAGGGTGTAGCCGCACGAATTCCTTCCCATCTGGCACTGCCTAAAGCGCATCCGAGAGCCGCACGCAAGCGTCTCGCGCACGGTGCGTGGCCGGGATGACGCGGGTACAGGAAATTCAACCGCCCTTTTCGCGCAGTCTGCGGGATGGCCGGGGGACCGGGGGCGGCGCAAGCCTGCGCTGCGGCGCCTGACGCGCCGGGCGGGTGGCGTTTTCGCCTTTGCGCACCTCTCGCACCCGCGGTTTTCGCGGCGTTTTCCCGCGCGCGGGCGGGCAGCCTGCTGCTGGTCGGCGACATGACTCCCGATCCGGCGATGACGGGGGCGTGCGGAGACGCGCTGCACGCACTTCCGGGTGCCCGGCGCGAATTGGATGCGTTACGAGCGCTGTGGGCGCAGACAGGCGCGAGCGACCCCGGCTGGCTGGGTCGGCAGCGCGGCAAACAAGGCGGCCGTCCGAGCGGCGATGCCGCGGAGCACGACCATCCACTTCGCCACTCATGCATTCAGCGGCGACGACAGTTGCTCACAAAACCTGCTGGCCGCGCGCGGCATCCGACTCTCCACATCGGCGGCACCGAAGAACACGCCAGCTCTCTCGGGGCTGCTGCTCGCGGCGAACGGACAAGGTGCGCCCGAGTCGAATGGCAGTTTCCTGCCTTTGGCCCGTTTACACAAAATCTAGGACACCCTCCCTTCAAGAATTTGCTGCAGATTGCCCTTCTGAGTGCGTGACAAATTGGGGCTCGAAGATGCGACCTCCAAAGAATCAGCTGGCCGTCTGAAGCAAGAGCACTTGGCGTTAGCGAGCGATTGCGCTACGACGAACAATGTAAGTCGCGCCGGCTAGTAATTTGCGCTGTCGATACCGACCGTTGAGCGGGCAGCTCGCGTGTTACAGCGTAATTTCTGAAATCTCTTGAACCGACATGAAACACTAAATTAGTTATTTCATCGATTTCTGATCATGCTGCGCAAGTGCCTGAATCGGTAGCCTGCACAACCGGCCGGATGCGCCAGCCTTCCTACCAGACCAGATCCGCCGGCACATCGTCCTCGGTCGGCGCATCCGGATCGCACAGCAACACCAGCGCCTGAGGATTGATTTCTTGCGCCTGCAGCGCGATGCCGCGCTCGACGAGCAGGTAACGGCCCGCCAACTGCACGATCGCAAGATCGCCCTGGTTGAGCTTGGCGAACTGTTCGGCAGTGCAATACACACGACGGATCTTGTTGCCGTGCGGGAAATGCCGCGGCGTGTCGGCATCGGCTGAATTGAGCGCCTTGCCGTTGAGCAGGGCTGCCAATTTCTGCTTGCGCTCGCGATTCTCGCGCGCCTGGCGCTCGGCGTCGCGCTGCGCCTGATCACGCTCGTCCTTTTCCTGTTTCGCACGCAACGCGTACGCATGGGCGAGGTTGGGCTCCTGCAGCGCAGAAGCAGGCTTCTTCCGCTGCGACACCTGCGGCCGCGCCGCCTTCACCGGCTGAGGTTTTTTGTGCTGCTCCTTCGCAGGCTTCGCCTCGGCCTTGAACTTCGCGGCAAGGCCCGACTTCAGCAATTGGTCGCGCAGGGATTCGGACATAAAACGGATTTGAGCATGCGTCGTCGAAGCTCGGATTTTATTTGAAAAATGCGGCCAAGAATGGCCGCTTCTCGATCTCGGCGTTCGCGGGTGAACGCACTAATAATGTGGCGGTGGCGGTTCGTCGCGCGCATCCTGCCCCGCCGTCTGCATGCCGCTCAACGTGTCGCGCAGCCGCACCAGCTCGCGGCGCAGATCGAGCAACAGGCGATCCTGCTCGGCCATCGTGGCATCGAGGCTCTGCACGGTGCCATCGAGAAACGTCAGGCGCACTTCGAGATCGGTGAGACGCTGTTCGATCGACGCCGCCGCCCCGCTCATGCGCCCGCTCCGCGCGACGCAATGCTCCTGCCGCGACCGATGCCGTAGTAGGCGATGCCGGCCGCTTCGACTGCCGCCGGTTCGTAGATGTTGCGCCCGTCGAAAATCGCCGGCGACTTGAGACAGGCCTTGATGCGGGCGAAATCCGGGCTCCAGAACGCCTTCCACTCGGTCACGATCACGAGCACATCGGCGCCGTTCAGCGCGGCGTCGGCATCCTCGCACAGCACCAGATCGGCACGCTCGCCGTAGAGACGCCCCGCTTCCTCGCGCGCCTCGGGGTCGTAAGCACGCACGGTCGCGCCAGCGGCCCAAAGCTGCTCAAGCAGGCGCCGGCTCGAGGCCTCGCGCATGTCGTCGGTGTTCGGCTTGAACGCGAGCCCCCAGACGGCGACGGTCTTGCCATTGGGCGCACCGCCGAAATGACGCTCGATCAATTCGTAGAGTTTTTCCTTCTGCGCATCGTTCACTGCCTCGACCGTGCCGAGCAGGCGTGCTTCGTAGCCGTGGCTGCGTGCGGTGCGCTCGAGCGCGCGTACGTCCTTGGGGAAACACGAGCCGCCATAACCCGCGCCGGGATAGATGAACGAGTAGCCGATGCGCGGATCCGAGCCGATGCCGTGGCGCACGAGTTCGATGTCGGCGCCGACGCGCTCGGCGATGTTCGCCATCTCGTTCATGAAGCTGATCTTGGTTGCGAGCATTGCGTTGGCCGCGTACTTGGTCAACTCGGCCGAGCGCACGTCCATGAGCACGATGCGCTCGTGGTTGCGGTTGAACGGCGCGTACAGGATTTTCATCTGCTCGATCGCGCGCGCGCTGTTCGAGCCGATGACGATGCGGTCCGGGCGCATGCAGTCCTTGACCGCATCGCCTTCCTTGAGAAATTCGGGATTGGAGACGACATCGAAGGCGACGTCGGCACCGCGCGCTTCCAGTTCGGCCGCAATCGCGTCGCGCACGCGGTCCGCGGTGCCGACCGGCACGGTGGATTTGTTCACGACCACGGTTGGCCGATCCAGGTGCCGGCCGATCGTGCGCGCCACCGCAAGCACGTGCGAAAGGTCGGCACTGCCGTCTTCGTCCGGCGGCGTGCCGACGGCGATGAAGACGACCGAACCGTGCCCGATCGCCGCCGCCGCATCGGTAGTGAAGCGCAGGCGCTTCTTCGCGCGATTCGCGGCGACGAGATCCTCGAGACCAGGCTCGAATATCGGGATCTCGCCGGCATCGAGACGTGCGACCTTGGCCGCATCGATGTCCACGCAGACGACGTCGTTGCCGACGTCGGCCATGCACGCGCCGGTAACGAGGCCGACGTAACCGGTGCCGAAAATGCTGATCTTCATCTGATGGATTGTAGCGGGTAGGTGGGTTGCGCGCGATCACGCGCAGGCATGAAAAAGGCGCGGATCGCTCCGCGCCTTTTCGACTGATTTGCAGCGCGAATTTACTGCTTCGCAGCGGCGGGCTTGTCCACCGGCTGCGGCGTCTTCGCTTCACCGGCCGCTGCGGGCGGCTCGATGCCGACCAGGGTGACGTCGAAGATCAGCGTCGCGTTCGGACCGATCGGGCCGGGGCCATTCTCGCCATAGGCGAGCTTGGACGGCACGAAGAACTTGTACTTCGAGCCGACCGACATGAGCTGTACGCCCTCGGTCCACCCCGGGATCACGCCGTTGAGCGGGAACGTCGCGGAACCGCCGTGCTTGTCGGATGCGTCGAATTCCTCGCCATTGATCTTGGTGCCCCGGTACTCCACCTTGACTGTGTCGGTCGCCTTCGGCTTCGCACCGGTGCCTTCCTTGATCACTTCGTACTGCAGGCCCGAGGCCGTGGTCTTCACGCCGGCCTTGGTCTTGTTCTTGGCCAGGAAGGCGTCACCGTCGGCTTGATTCTTCTTCGCTTCCTCGGCGCGCTTGGCCATCGCCGCGGCCTGATGCTTCTGCATGAATTCCTGGTTGACCTGGTTGAGCTCGTCCGGGGTCAGCTTCGGCTTGACGCCCTTGAGGCTGTCCTGCAGCGCGGCCACGAGTGCGGCCTGGTCGACTTCGTCCTTGATCTGGGCGAGATTCTCGCCGACCTTGGTGCCGACCAGATAGCCGTATTTTTCCTTCTCGGTCTTGAACTTCGCATTGATCGCCTTGTTCGCGGCCGGGGCGGCGGCTCCCGCGGCCGGAGCCTGCGCAAAAGCGGCGCCGGCGACGGTCATCGCGCCGGCAACGGCGGTGGCGATCAGGGTTTTGCGCAAAAACTGGGTCATGTGTGCTCCTGGCAACTCGAAATCTTTCGGTAAACGATCCACGAAGGATCCGGACATGGCTCCCGCACGAAACGGGGGCGTGAAAAAGCGGTGTATTGTGCGGCCCACACCCCGCGAAGGCAAATGAACCGGGCTGTTCGACTCGGGCAGCCGGCTCTGGTTCCGCTACGACGCAGCCCCGTTCAGGTTCGAGTCGCCTGCCGGCTTCAGGTAAAATGCGCGCATGCTGCGTTTCGACGATCTCGCGCTGCGGCGCGGCCCCTTGCTCCTGTTCCAATCCATGACCCTGCAACTGCACGCCGGCTGGCGTGTGGGCATCAGCGGGCGCAACGGCGCGGGCAAATCGAGCCTGCTGGCGCTGGTTGCCGGCGACCTGCAACCCGACGCCGGGCATTTCGAGCGACCGAAGAACTGGACGCTGGCCTGGGTCAAACAGGAGGTCGAAGCGCTGGACGTGACCGCACTCGACTACGTGCTCGACGGCGACGCCGAGTTCCGCCAGATCGAACGCGACCTCGCCGTCGCCGAAGCCGAACACGACGGCATGCGTCTGGCCCACCTTCACGAACGCCTGCTCGCGATCGACGGCTACGCCGCGCATGCGCGCGCGGGAGCGCTGCTGCACGGCCTCGGCTTCGCCGCCGGCGCCGAGACGCGCAACGTGCGCGATTTCTCCGGCGGCTGGCGCATGCGCCTGAACCTCGCCCAGGCGCTGATGTGCCGCTCCGACCTGCTCCTGCTCGACGAGCCGACCAACCACCTCGACCTCGACGCGGTGATCTGGCTCGAAGGCTGGCTGAAAAAGTATACCGGCACCCTGCTCGTGATCTCGCATGACCGCGAATTCCTCGACGCGGTCGCAACGCACATGCTCAGCATCGCCGAGCAGCGCGTGGAACTGTTCAGCGGCAACCTCACCGGCTACGAGCGCAAGCGCAGCGAGCGCCTGGCGCAACAGCAATCGATGCTGGAAAAGCAGCAGCGCGAACGCGCGCATCTGCAAAGTTTCGTCGACCGTTTCCGCGCGAAGGCGTCGAAGGCGCGTCAGGCGCAAAGTCGCATCAAGGCGCTGGAGCGCATGGTCGACATCGCGCCCGTGCGCGCGGCCTCGACCATCCGCTTCGAATTCCGCCAGCCCGCGGCGATGCCCGACCCGCTGCTGCGCCTGGACGAGGCTGCGGCAGGCTACGGCGAACGCCGCGTGCTCGACCGGATCAAATTCAACCTCGTACCCGGCGATCGCGTCGCCCTGCTCGGCGCGAACGGCGCGGGCAAATCGACTTTGATCAAGCTGCTCGCGGGGCAGCTCGCGCCGATGGCCGGCGAGTTGATCGCCGCGCGCGACCTTGCGATCGGCTACTTCGCCCAGCATCAACTCGAGCAACTGCATGCGAAGTCGACCGCGGTCGAGCATCTGCTCGAACTCGACCCCGCGCTCGGCGAGCGCGGAGCGCGCGACTTCCTCGGTGGCTTCGGCTTCGCAGGCGATCGCGCCCTGGAACCGGTTGCGCCGTTCTCCGGCGGCGAGAAGGCACGCCTGTGCCTCGCCCTGACCGTGTATCAGAAGCCGAACCTGCTGCTGCTCGACGAACCGACCAACCACCTCGACCTCGACATGCGCGAAGCGCTGACCGAAGCGCTCAACGACTACGAAGGCGCACTCGTCCTCGTCTCCCACGACCGCGCGCTGATCCGTACCTGCTGCACCACCCTGCTCCACGTCGGCGGCGGCCGCGTCGCCGACTACGACGGCGATCTCGACGACTACGCGCGCATCGTGATGCGGGCGAACACGGAGGACGCCGCCAGCGCGGATACTCCGGCGTCATCGGGCAAGAGCAAGAAGGAGCAACGCCGCGAGCGCGCCGATGCGCGGACAAAAGCCGCGCCCACTCAGGATTCGGCCGCCGACAGCCGCGAACGTGCCGCCTTGCAGCGGTCGCTGCGCAAGAAACTCGTCGACCTGGAAAAGCGCATGGCCGCACTGGAAGCGGACAAGCGCGCCCTCGACACCAAGCTGGCAGACCCCGCCTTCTATGCCAGCGCCTCGACCGCGCAGATGCTCGAAATGAGCCAGCAATCGAACACCCTCACCGCCGACATCGGCGCGACGGAAGAGGCCTGGCTGGCTGCGCAACAGGAATTGGAACAGGCCGAAGCGGCCTGATTCGCCTGATTCATCGGCTGCCGCTTTTTTTGCTCGGCATTTCCGTAAAGTCGGGACCAGCGCGCAGAGAAACCAAGGCTGGCTGTGAGCGAAGCGGGCCTTCCTGCGCGCTACCGTTCCAACTGCCCAAACCAAGTCGCTGGATTTCCGCCGAGAACACGCGGGAATGGCGAACCGGGGTCCTCTCCGCGCCGAAATATCGGCTGAAAATTAACTCAGCTCAGGGTTCCTCGAGGCGCGGGGCCACCAAACGACGCACCCGCGAAGTTTTTTTCAATTTCCAGTTGACATCTCGTGATTTAGTGTTATAGTTACATACAACACCACTTCATCGACTCACAAAGTCACTACGGAGATGATCATGAACACGTCCACCCCAGTCATCCGACTCGGCTTGCTCGCGCTGACGGGTGCGGTCATTCTCGGCGCCGCCGCCCTGCATTCGAGTCCCCTGCCGACCCCCGCTCCGCACGCTGCTTCGGCACTTCCGATCGTGATGCTCGACACCGTGACGGTCCGGCCCGATCCAGCGCAAACCACGCTCACCGTGGCCCTGCCGGTCCTGCCCACCGTTCATGTCCGTGCCAGCGAAGAGGAGATCATCGCCGCTCGCATCGATCCCAGCGACCGCATCCAGATCCTGGCGCCGATCGTCGTGCAGCCGGGCGCCGAGGAAGTGGCCGCCGCAATGCACGCCACCGCGATTACCCAGGTAGGCGACGAGGAAGAACACGGCTTCCTCGTGCGCGCGGTCGCCGAGCCGCACCGCCTGCGCCTGGACATGCCCTACTATTCGTTCGGCAAGGTTTTGACCCACAGCAGCAAGTGAGAGCACGGCCATCGCCATGAGCGTTACCTGGAACGACAATGCCCCGATTTATCGCCAGCTGCGCGACCGAGTCGTGGCCATGATCCTCGACGGCGTACTCAAGCACGGCGACGCATTGCCGTCGGTCCGCCAGGTCGCGGCGGACTTCCAACTCAACCCGATCACCGTGTCGAAGGCGTATCAGGAACTGGTCGACGACAACCTCGTCGAAAAGCGCCGCGGCCTCGGCATGTACGTGGCCGAAGGCGCACGCGAAGCCCTGCTGCGCAGCGAGCGCGAACGCTTCCTGCGTGAAGAATGGCCGGCGTTGCGCGATCGTCTCGCCCGCCTCGGCCTCGACCTTTCCACTCTCATCGATACCGCGAAGAACACGAACGGCACCTCGCATGAATGACGCCAGCGCCACCACGACCCACATCGTCCGCGCACGCGGCCTGACCAAACGCTACGGCGCTGCGGTCGCGCTCGACCACGTCGATTTCGACATCGCCGCCGGCCGCATCGTCGGGCTGATCGGTCCGAACGGCGCCGGCAAGACGACCGCGCTCAAGGCGATCCTCGGCCTCACCGAATTCGAGGGCGAGCTTTCCGTACTCGGCCTCGATCCACGCACGCAGCGCACCGAACTGATGCAGCAAGTCTGCTTCATTGCCGACGTTGCCGTGCTGCCACGCTGGCTGCGCGTGTCCGAGGCGGTCGATTTCGTCGCCGGGATACATCCGCGTTTCTCGCGCGACAAATGCCAGGCCTTCCTCGCGCGCACGAAGCTGAAGCCGGCGATGCGCGTGCGCGAGCTGTCCAAGGGCATGATCGTGCAGCTGCACCTCGCCCTGGTCATGGCGATCGACGCGCGCCTGCTCGTGCTCGACGAACCAACACTGGGCCTGGACATCCTCTATCGCAAGGAGTTCTACCAGAGCCTGCTCAACGACTATTTCGACGAGGAAAAAACCATCCTCGTGACGACGCACCAGGTCGAGGAGATCGAACACATCCTCACTGACCTGATCTTCATCAAGGACGGCAAGCTGATCGTCAACGCGAGCATGGACGAGATCGGCGAGCGCTACGCCGAAGTCATGGTCGCGCCGGAAAAGGTCGAAGCCGCACGCGCGCTCAAACCGCTCAACGAACGCGGCATCTTCGGCAAGAGTGTGTTCCTGTTCGATGGTGTGCCGCAGGCGCAGCTCGCACAACTCGGCGAATTGCACAAACCAAGCGTCGCGGACCTGTTCGTGGCGACGATGAAGGGGACCTACGCATGAACGCACCATCCGCTATCAGGCCCGCCACCTCGACAAAACCAAATCCGATGCAAACCCTCCTCTGGCTGCTCAAGCGCGAATATTGGGAACATCGCGGCGGGTTTTTCTGGGCACCGTTGATTGCGGGCGGCGTGGTGATCGCGATCCTGCTGCTCAGCATGATCGTCGCCGAGGCCACGGCCGCGCGCCATGGCGTCAACATCGGCAATCTCAACCTCGACCGGATCTCGGCGAACATGACGCCCGACCAGGTCGCGACCTTCAACTCCGGGCTGGCCGCCGGCCTGATGGGCATGTCGATCCCGATCATGGCAACGCTGTTTTTCGTCGTGTTCTTCTATCTGCTCGGCGCACTCTATGACGATCGCCGCGACCGCAGCGTGCTGTTCTGGAAGTCGCTGCCGATATCCGACCTCGACACGGTGCTGTCCAAGGTCGTCGCGGCAGTGCTGATCGCGCCGGCCTTCGCCATCGCCGCGTTGATCGCGATGCACATCGTCACGCTGATCCTGATCAGCGTCTATGCCGGCATCCACGGCGTCAATCCACTGCCGCTGCTGTGGAATCCGGCACCATTGATAACGATGTGGATCAAGCTCGTCTGCCTGATTCCGGTCAACGCACTGTGGGCGCTGCCGACCGCCGGCTGGCTGCTGCTCTGCTCCGCTTTCGCGCGCTCCAAGCCGTTCCTCTGGGCCGTGGCGGTTCCGGTCGCACTCGGTGCGGTCCTCGGCTTCACCCAGTTGCTGCAGCAGTTCTCGATCCCGAGCGCCTGGTACTGGAAGTACATCGTCGGCCGCATCCTGTTCGGCATCGTGCCGGGCGGCTGGCTGGGCGTCGGCGGCAACGGCACACTGCGCGCAATCACCGGCGGCGGCGACACCAATATCGAACTCGACAAGTTCGACCTGGTCAATTCGGTGTTGAGCTGGGGCCACATCTTCGACGCGATCGGCTCGATCGACCTGTGGATCGGCGTCGCCGCCGGCGCCGGTCTGGTCGTCGCGGCGATCTGGTTCCGCCGCCGCCGCGTCGAGACCTCGGTCTGACGAAAAATTGCGGTGCATCGAGCGCCGCGCAGCCCGGCCCGGATACCGCGATTCAGAGCTTTTCGCTGACGATGCGGTAGGCGTCGCCGCTCTTGATCACGCCCGATTGGTTGAGGTCGATCTCTCCTTCCAGCCAATAACGGTCAAAGCCAAGCTCGGTACGACGGAATACGACCGCATGATTGCGATAGACGTAGAACAGGTCCCCATAGCGCAGATCGACGGGAGCCATGCGCGCGGTGATGATCTTCGCATCGTTGAAATGACGCTCCATGTCGGCACGCACCTTCGCCGCCGGGATGTGTGCGGTGAACATCTTCGGTTCGCTGTGCATCGCGCGCAGGCTGGGATTGGCGACATCGCGCAGCGGCTCGTCGACGCGGTAGCGATTGGCGTCGGTCTTCATCAGTTCGGCACGTTCGAGGTTGATCTCGCCATCGACCCAGAACAACTGCACGCGGGAACGCTCCCTGCGCACTACCGCACGCACCGGACCACGGATGAAAATTTCATCGCCCTTGCGCAGCAACCCAGGACGGATGTCGCCGGAGGCTGGTTGGCCTAGATTGAACTGGTTCTCGAAGGCGTGCTTGATCGCAGCGATGTCCGCGGCAGTCATGGCCGGCCTGGTCGCCGCGACGGTTGGCGGCGGCGAAATCGATGCGACTTCAACCGCCGGCGCCGAAGCGTTGCCGAGCGCGGATGGCGCCGGCATTGCCGCCGCCCCAGCCGGCGGCTTCGCCTGAGGTGCCGCAGCGGTAGCAGCGGGCGCAAGTCTCGCAATCGCCACCTGGGCCGGCTCCGCTTTTGCCGCTGCTTCCGTCACTTTTCCGGTCGATGGCGCGACCGGCACCGCGGGCGCGGTTTCTACGCGCGGCGCCAGCTTGGGTACAGGGGCCGCCTCAGCGACTTTCTCGACCGGCTTCGGGGCAGTTGCGACGGGTTCGGACTTCGCCGGCTTTTCGCCGTCGACGATGCGCACGAGCACATTCTCGAAGAACGCATCGCTGGTTTTCACCTGCACGCCCGGCGCAACGGAGCGAATCTTGTTGGCCACCTTCGTCTGCCAGTACGGCGGTGTTGTCACGACAACTGTCTTGCCGCTCGCGGCCGCCTGGCGGGCAATCTCGGCGAGCTTGGCGTCGGCCGCCCCCGACTCGAAATCCTTGCCGTCAATCGCCAAATCCTGCGCATATGAAGCGCCCGTCGCGAGCGCGCACACCACACCGAAAACGGAAAACCGCCTGGACCACGACATCGTTTTGTTCCCCTGTAGAAAAATGCGGCAGCAAAAGGCTGCCGAAACGCAGGCGTTTTGATACGTTCGCGCCCGCTTCAGCGCAAGGGGTCAAAGTCAAATCTGTGACACGTCTCAACAAACCACGCCACATCTCACCCGCCGGCGGAGCCCTCGCGTACTCCGCCGCGCGTCAACGCGGCCGGATCGAGCAGCTTTTCCAATTCAGATTTTGCCAGCCCTGTCGTTTCCAGCGCGACATCGAGGATAGGCCGGCCCTCCTTGTACGCGCGCTTCGCCGCCGCCGCGCCCGCCTCGTAACCGATCACCGGGTTGAGCGCAGTGACCAGGATCGGATTGCGTGCGAGCGCGTCGCCGACGCGGTCGCGGCGCACCTTGAACCCGGCGATCGCGCGATCGGCGAGCAGGCGCGATGCGTTGCCGAGAATTTCTATACTTTGCAGCAAATTGTACGAAATCACCGGCAGCATCACGTTGAGCTGGAAATTGCCGCTCGCGCCGGCCACGGCGATCGTCGCGTCGTTTCCGATCACCTGGGCCGCGACCATGGCCACCGCCTCGGGGATCACGGGATTGACCTTGCCCGGCATGATCGACGAGCCCGGCTGCAAGGCCGGCAGT
Organism: Pseudomonadota bacterium; assembly: GCA_018240465.1. Taxonomy (GTDB): domain Bacteria; phylum Pseudomonadota; class Gammaproteobacteria; order Xanthomonadales; family Rhodanobacteraceae; genus Rudaea. The sequence continues at coordinate 9,544 of JAFEFS010000080.1, read as the reverse complement.
TCGATTTCGCCGATGCCGGCGAGCGGCCCCGAGTTCATCCAGCGCAGGTCGTTCGCGATCTTCATCAACGACACGGCCAGCGTCTTGAGCTGGCCGGACAGTTCGACCGCGGCATCCTGCGAGGACAATCCCTCGAAATAGTTGCGCGTCGGGATGAAGCGGACGCCGGTAGCACGGCTCAGTTCGCTGCAGATGCCCGGGCCGAGTTTCGCATCGGCATTGATGCCGGTGCCGACCGCCGTACCGCCCTGCGCCAGCGCACGCACGCGCGCGAGCGTGCCCTCGATGCGTTCGATGTTCGAGGTGATCTGCGCCGACCAACCCGAGAGTTCCTGGCCGAAGGTCACCGGCATCGCGTCCATCAGGTGCGTGCGACCGGTCTTGACGGTCTCGTTCAACTCCTTCACGCGACGATCGATCGCCTTGCGCAGATGCTTGAGCGCCGGCAGCAGTCTTTCGCGCACGGACAAGGCCGCGCTGACATGGATCGCGGTCGGGATCACGTCGTTCGACGACTGGCCGTTGTTGACGTCGTCGTTCGGATGAATTTTCAGCTTGGGCGTGGATGCCAGATGTGCAATCACCTCGTTCGCGTTCATGTTCGAGGAAGTCGCCGAGCCGGTCTGGAAAACGTCGATCGGGAACTGCGCGTCGAACTCGCCCGTGGCTACACGCTCGGCCGCCTTGCGTATCGCCTTCGCCTTCGCCTTCGGCAGATGCCCCAGGTCGCAATTGACCCGCGCTGCCGCCGCCTTGATCAGACCCAGCGCACGGATGAACTCACGCGGCATGCGCAGGCCGGAAACCGGGAAATTGTCGACCGCGCGCTGCGTCTGTGCGCCCCACAGCGCCGCGGCGGGCACCTTGAGTTCGCCCATGCTGTCGTGTTCGATGCGGAAGTCGGACATGGCATTTCTCCTTGCCTCTGGTGAATGCTGCGAGTTTGCGTTGCTTGCGGACAAAATCAAGACAAAACGAGTCATTTCGGCCTTTTGCCGAAATGACGGGTTGGCTGTTGGTATCATTTGCGCCCCCAAACCCTGCCTGCCCCATGACCCACTCCACCCTCACCGCCCTGTCGCCGCTCGATGGCCGCTATGCCGCCAAGGTCGAGGCCCTGCGCCCGATCTTCAGCGAGTACGGCCTGATGCATCGCCGCGTGCTCGTTGAAGTACGCTGGCTCGAGGCGCTGGCCGACGAGCGCGCGATCGCCGAAGTCGCGCCATTCTCCGCGGATGCGCGCGCTAAATTGCAGGCGATCGTGGATGCCTTCACGGCGATCGACGGCGAGCGTGTCAAGGACATCGAGCGCACGACCAACCACGACGTCAAGGCGATCGAGTATTTCATCAAGCAGCGCTTCGGCGACGATGCCGAGCTGATTCGCGCCAAGGAGTTCGTCCACTTCGCCTGCACCAGCGAGGACATCAACAACCTCGCCTACGCGCTGATTCTGCGCGACGCCCGCGACGGCGTGCTGCTGCCCGCGCTCGACAGCGTGATCGCCACGCTGCGCGAATCGGCGCATGCGAATGCCGCGCTGCCGATGCTGTCGCGCACGCACGGCCAGACCGCCACGCCGACCACGCTCGGCAAGGAACTCGCCAACGTGATCGCGCGCCTCGAGCGCCAGCGCAAGCAGCTGGCGAACGTGGAAATCCTCGGCAAGATCAATGGCGCGGTCGGCAACTACAACGCGCACGTCATTGCCTACCCCGAGGTCGATTGGCCGGCGCTGGCGCGGCGCTTCGTCGAATCGCTCGGCCTCGTGTTCAACCCCTACACGACGCAGATCGAGCCGCACGATTTCATCGCCGAACTGTGCGACGCGGTGCGCCGCGCGAACGTGATCCTGATCGATCTGTGCCGCGATATCTGGTCCTACATCTCGCTGGGCTATTTCAAGCAGGCGCTCAAGGCCGGCGAAGTCGGTTCATCGACGATGCCGCACAAGGTCAACCCGATCGACTTCGAGAATGCCGAAGGCAATCTCGGCGTCGCCAACGCGCTGCTCGTTCATTTCGCCGAGAAGCTGCCGATCTCGCGCTGGCAGCGCGACCTCACCGACTCGACCGTGCTGCGCACGCTCGGTACCGCGTTCGGCCACACCCAGATCGCGCTCGATTCGCTCGCGCGCGGCTTGAACAAACTCAGCGTCAATCGCGAACGCATCGCTGCCGATCTCGAGGCGAGCTGGGAAGTGCTCGCCGAAGCCGTGCAGACCGTGATGCGCCGGCATGGCCTGCCCGAACCCTACGAACAGCTCAAGGCGCTCACGCGCGGCCAGGGCATCACGCGCGAATCGATGCGCGCGTTCATCGCCGACCTTGCCCTGCCTGATGCAGACAAGCAACGCCTGCTGGCATTGACGCCCGCGACATACATCGGCACAGCCGAATCGCTGGCGAAAAATATCTGATCCTTCACCATCGCAAAGCGGCCGGAGCGACGTAGTCGCCATCCGGCCGCGATCAGATCAGGCCGCGGCCTTGTGCTTGATCAGTCCTTCCTGCGCCATCGCCGCCTGCACGGCGGGACGCGCGGCGACGCGCTCCTGGAATGCCGCGAGCGCGTGCAGGTCGGACAAGTCGACCTTGGCTCCCTTCGCCCAACGCGTCACCACAAACAGATACGCATCGGCCGCGGTGAACGCATCGCCAAGCAGCCATGTCTGCTTGGCCAGGATGCCGTCGAGCAGTTCGTAGCGCTTGTGCATGTAGGCCTTGCGCTCGGCGCGCGTTTCTTCCGGCGTCTCGGCGTGGAACAGCGGCGAATAGGTCTTGTGGATTTCGGAATTGATGTAGCCGAGCATCTCCTGCAGGCGCGCGCGCGCGAAGGTGCCGTTCGCCGGCACGACCGCGTTGCCGGGCTTGAGGTCGCCGAGATACTGCACAATGGCCGGGCCTTCGGTCAGCACTTCGCCGTTGTCGAGTTCGAGCGCCGGCACGTAACCTTTCGGATTGATTGCGAGAAAGTCACGGCCGGTTTCGGTTTGCTTGGTCCTGGTGTCGACCTTTTCCAGATTGATCGGCAGGCCGATCTCGTGCGCGACGATGTGCGGGGACAGCGAGCAGACGCCGGGGGAGTAATAAAGTTTCATGCGGTATTCCTCTTGATTGAAAACGATTCGTACCGGGTCGCGCGGCCGTCGCGATCCCGATGCGGTATCGTATCCATATCTGGTTACTGATAGATATCATATAACTCAAGGTAACTGCTAAAATGTGGTAACTGCCGAGTAACCTGTGAATCCGCGAGTAACCGAACATGGGCCTGCCACTGCGCAAAAGCAAAGTCTGTCCTCCGCCTGCCTGTCCGCTGACCAAGAGCATGCATTTGCTGCGCGGCGCCTGGGCGACGAACGTGATCTGGCATCTGTCCGGCGGACCGCGCCGTTTCGGCGAACTGCGCCATGACATTCCGGCAATTTCCGCGCGCGTGCTGTCCGCGCGTCTGCGCGAGCTGGAGACGCGCGGCCTCGTCTTGCGCCATCTGCTGAACACGTCGCCGCCATCGGCCGAATACACGCTGACCAGCCTCGGCCGCGAGTTGATGCCGGCGATCAAGGCGTTGATCGCGATCGGACACAAGCTGCCCGAGGTCGATCGTCGCCAGGCCAAAGTCGCACGAAGTGCGTCGACTGCCGGACACTTGCCTGCATGAAGGCGCGCGCGAAAAGATCCGACGCGACGCCGGCCATCGAAGTCCGCGCCACCCCGCGTCATCCGCTCGGCATGCCGCCGCGCGAGTTCCTGCGCGATTACTGGCAGAAACGGCCGCTGTTGGTCCGCGGCATGTTTCCGGGCGGCGTCGAAGCCGTGGCGCCGGACGACTTGGCCGGCCTCGCCTGCGAGGAAGCCGCGCTTTCGCGCATCGTGCTGCGCAACGAAAAGCGCGATCAATGGACACTGCGCAACGGCCCGTTCCGCGAGCGCGATTTCGCCCGTTTGCCGAAAACGCACTGGACCCTGCTCGTGCAGGACGTGGACAAATGGGACATGGACGTGGCTGCGCTGCTGACCCGCTTTGCCTTCATCCCCGGCTGGCGCATCGACGATGTGATGGTGAGTTACGCCACCGACGGCGGCGGCGTCGGCGAGCATGTCGACCAGTACGACGTGTTCCTCGTGCAAGGCGCGGGCTACCGGCACTGGAGCATCGACGCACAGCGGCGCGCATTCGCACCCGCCGCGTTCCGCGACGACAGCGAGCTGAAACTGCTGCGCGAATTCTCGCCCACGCACGAATGGCTGCTCGATCCGGGCGATACACTGTACCTGCCGCCCGGCGTCGCCCACGACGGCATCGCGCTCGGCGAATGCACGACCTACTCGATCGGCATGCGCGCGCCGTCGCGTGCGGAGCTGCTGTTCGATTTCGCCGAATTTCTCGCCGAGCCGCTGACCGAGGACGACCGCTATGTCGATCCCGACCTCGCTCCCGCGCACGACGGCGGCGAAATCGACGACGCGGCACTCGTGCGCGTGCGCAAGGCATTGCCGCATTTTGCCAATGTGGAAAAATCCGTGTTGGCGCACTGGTTCGGCCGCTTCATCACGCGCTATCGCAGTGCACAGATCGCCGCTATGCCGGGGCGCGGGATCGGCGCGGCCGAGTTGCAGCGACGATTGCCGAAGTGCGTCGTCCTGCGCAATCCGTTCAGCCGCTTTGCCTGGCGTCGCGACGGACGCGGGGCCGAACTGTTCGTGGCCGGCGAGGCACTGCGCTGCCCGACGGCGCTGGCCCGGCTGCTCGTCGCCGGGCGCGAAATCGACGGCGGTGCACTGACCGGACTGACGGCCAACGCGCAGGCTCTGGCAACGCTCAAGGCCCTGCTGGATGGCGGGCATCTGCAACTGACCCGTCCGCGATGACCAGGCGGGCCGCGCCGACGGTCAACAGCGACGACCACGACCTGTTCGTGCAGTCGATCGGCAGCGTGCGCCCGATTCGCCATCGTGTCGCCGAAAATGACCGGCCGCGACCACCGCCCGAGCCGACGCAGTCGCGGCTCGACGAGGCGCGCGTGGCGGGTGAATTGATCGCCTCGGACATCGACCCGGCGCTGATCGAAGTCGGCGAGGAATTGAGCTATCTCAAGGACGGCCACTCGCCACTGCTGCTGCGCAAGCTCAAGCGCGGCCAGTTCAGCGTCGCCGACGAGATCGATCTGCACCAGATGACCCAGGCCGTGGCGCGCGAAGCGATCGCGCAATTCCTCGCCGAGAGTCGGCGCGAACGCCACCTCTGCGTGAAGATCATCCACGGCAAGGGATTGCGCTCGCGCAACGAGGGGCCAGTGCTCAAACGCCTGGTCGATGGCCTCCTGCGCCGCCGTGCGGACGTGCTCGCTTTCGCCTCGGCGAAAGCGAATCAGGGCGGCACGGGCGCGGTGATCGTGCTGCTGGCTAGTTGACCTGACTCGAGTCCAGATTCTTCGGCTTCTGTGGATAGTTGATCCACACCACCTTCGCGCCCTTGGTCTCCGCCCACTGATTGACGGCGACCACTTTGCCCATGTCGACGTTGGAATCATAACCAGCATTTGCGCGCTGGGCGCCGCCCATCGACGCGCATCCGTCCAAAACCAGCGACATACCCGCAACAAAAAACAGGATCGAACGTTTCATGGCAACCTCCGAAGGAACCTGCCAAATACGGCCAGCGACCGCTGACCGCTGAGTTCACTATAGGCGAACGCGCAAGATTCGCATGTGCCAAAAGTGCTTGCTTACCCCCAAGCGCAGATTTCGCGCAGCAGCGTGGTGGCATAGGCACCGGCCGGCAGCGAAAAAGCCAATTCCAGGTCGCGATCCGTGAGCCAGTTCACCGAAAGATCCATCGGTCGCAAGGCCAGCGCGCGGCGCTCCTGGTTGAGACCGTTCGCTTCGAGCCCGGCGGCCAGTTGCGCATGCCGGGCGACGACGCCGACTTCGATTTGCGCAACCTCCTCTGCACTGCGCAACTCGCCCTTGCCCCAGAGCGGGCCGGTCGGGCCGATATCGCCGTCGGCGAAGCGGCGAAGCAACGCCTCGCCGAGTGGCTCGGGGCCGAAAATGCTGTGCGTGCCCGTGAGCATCCACACCTCGCCCGCCAGCGGCGTGCGCCAGCTGCCGGCCTCGATGCGCGCGGCGAGCACCGCGTTGAACAGATGCGATCGTGCGGCGGACAGCAACAGGCTGCGCTCGTGGCGCTGCACCCTTCGGCCTTCGAACATCCGCAACGCACGCTCGACGTTGGCGCCGTCGTGGCCGAAGCGCTGTTCGCCGAAATAGTTCGGCACGCCCTCCTTGGCGATGGCGGCGATACGTGTTTCAGCGGCGCCACGATCGCCACTGACGGCGCGCAGCACGATGCGAAAACGGTTGCCCTTGAGAGCGCCGCGCTTGAGCTTGCGGCTGTGGCGCGCGGCTTCGAGCACGCGAAATTCCGCGTGCCGCAGCGCCTGCCAGTCCGGTTCGACGCGCTTGCCCGGAAGGTGCAGCGAGAACGTCTGTCGCGTGACCGCGTGCCTGTCTTTCAATCCGGCGTAGCTCACGGCATCGGGCGCGATGTCCGCATATTTCGCCAGCTCACGCGCGACGAAATCGGTATTCGCACCGCGCTTCTCCACGCGCAGGAAGACGTGTTCACCGGCACCGTCGGCGCCGAAGCCGAGGTTTTCGTCGACGCGGAAATCTTCCGGCGTCGCGCGTAGCGTGGCGGTAAGCGGCGGTCCGCCGTAGGCGTAGGGAAGTTCGCTCACGATTCGCCCTTCAGCGCGGCACGAGCAGGACGACCGCCAACGCGGCAATGCCCTCGCCGCGCCCGGTGAAGCCGAGCTTTTCGCTGGTCGTGGCCTTGATGCCGATCTGGCCCGCGCCGGCGCCGAGATCGGCCGCGAGGTGCTCGCGCATCGCCTGCGCATGCGGCGCCACCTTAGGCCGTTCGCAAACGATGATGATGTCGGCGTTGCCCAGCGCATGGCCATGTTCGCGCATCAGCTCGGCACAGCGGCGCAGGAACGCGCGGCTGTCGGCGCCGCGCCAGCGCTCCTCCGACGGCGGGAAATGCGTGCCGATGTCGCCGAGCGCGAGCGCACCGAGAATCGCATCGCACAGCGCGTGGATCACCACGTCGCCGTCCGAGTGCGCAACGACGCCTTGCGTGTGCGCGATGCGCACGCCGCCGAGGACGACATGATCGCCCGGACCGAATGCGTGGACGTCGAGGCCTTGACCGATGCGCATCAACCCTCCCTCCCGAGCAGGAATTCCGCCAGCATCATGTCTGCCGGCGTGGTCACCTTGATGTTGCTTTCCGCACCTTCGACGAGCAGCGGCTTGAATCCGGCGCACTCCATCGCCATCGCCTCGTCGGTGACGGCGACGCCGGCCGCGCGCGCCGACTCAAGTGCGGCGACGAGTTCGCCGCGACGGAACAGCTGCGGCGTCAGCGCACGCCAGCGCGCCTCGCGCGGCTCGGTCGCCAGGGAAAAACCGGCCGCATCCGCACGCTTGAGCGTATCGCGCAGCGGTGTGGCGAGCAAGGCGCCGCCCGCAGCGACGCCGAGATCGATCAGGCGCGCTATGTCGTCGCCGCGCACGCATGGACGCGCAGCATCGTGAACGAGTACAAAATTATCATTTTCCACTTTTCCATCCAGAGCATGCAGGCCGGCGAGCACGGAATCGGCACGCTCGCCGCCACCGGTGCAGGTGAGCACCGGTTTGCCGTGCAGCGAGGCAAGGCCGGGCCAGTGCGGATCGCCTGCCGTCAATGCAATCATCAACCCCGCGATGCACGGATGCGCGGCAAGCCGTTCCAGCGTGCGCAGCAGCAACGGCCTGCCCACGAGCGGCAGGTATTGTTTCGGCATTCCGCCGCCGAAGCGCGTGCCGCGGCCCGCCGCAGGCACCACGCACCAGAGCGCGGCGTCAGTGCTGGGCATCGTCCTTCTTGTCTTTCCCGGCCTTGGCTTCGCCGGGCGCGGGATCGACTACCTGATAGAAGATTTCGTCGGGCTTGATCAGGCCGAGTTCCGAACGCGCACGTTCTTCGACCGCATCCTTGCCGCGGCGCAGATCGTCGACATCGGCCTGCAACTGGTCGTTGCGCTGCTTGAGCTTCGCATTCTCGGTCTTCTGCTCGGCGATCTGCGCCTGCAGGCGGGCGATCTCGCGGAAACCCCATTCGCCGGCCCACAGCTTCACGCCGAGGGCCAGCAGCAATGCGAGCAGGATCAATGCAACCCAACGCAGCACGCGGTGCGTCCGTCAGACGAGGCCGGGCAGGTTCGGAAACGCCTGGCGCCCGGCGTATTTCGCCGTCGCGCCGAGCGCACCCTCGATGCGCAGCAACTGGTTGTACTTGGCGACGCGATCGGAGCGGCACAGCGACCCGGTCTTGATCTGCGTTGCCGTGGTCGCCACCGCGATGTCGGCGATGGTGACGTCTTCCGTCTCGCCCGAGCGATGCGAAACGATCGAAGCGTAGTTCGCCTTGTGCGCCATCGCGATCGCCTCGAGCGTTTCGCTCAGCGTGCCGATCTGGTTGACCTTGATCAGGATCGCGTTGGCGATGCCCTTGTCGATGCCTTCGCGGAAGATCGCCGGATTGGTCACGAACAGGTCGTCGCCGACCAGCTGCACCTTCTTGCCGAGCCTGTCGGTCAGCGCCTTCCAACCGTCCCAGTCGCCTTCAGCCATGCCGTCCTCGATCGTGATGATCGGGTACTTCGCGCACCAGCCGGCGTAGAACTCGACCAGTTCGCCCGCGGTGAATTTCCTGCCCTCGCCTTCGAGGTGATAGGCACCGTCCTTGTAAAACTCCGAGCTGGCCACGTCGAGGCCGAGATAGACATCCTTGCCGGCCGCGTAGCCGGTCTTGCCGATGGCCTCGAGGATCGTCTCGATCGCCTGTTCGTTCGATTTCAGGTCCGGCGCGAAGCCGCCTTCGTCGCCGACCGCCGTATTGAGACCCTTGCCCTTGAGCACGCTTTTGAGCGCGTGGAAAATTTCCGTGCCCGCGCGCAGCGCCTCGGAGAAATTCGGCAGGCCGACCGGCAGCACCATGAATTCCTGCATGTCGACGTTGTTGTCCGCGTGCGCGCCGCCGTTGACGATGTTCATCATCGGCACCGGCAGATGCAGCGGCGCACCGGCCGCAAGCGAGGTGTTGATGTACTGCCACAGCGGCTGCTTTTTCGACGCCGCGGCCGCATGCGCGTTTGCGAGCGACACGCCGAGCAGCGCATTCGCGCCAAGCTTGCCCTTGTTATTCGTGCCGTCGAGCGCGATCAGCTTCGCATCGAGGCCTTTCTGGTCGTTCGCATCGAAGCCCTTGAGCGCCGCGGCGATCGTCGTGTTGACGTTGGCGACGGCGTTCTTCACCCCCTTGCCGAGATAGCGCGCCTTGTCGCCGTCGCGCAGTTCGACCGCCTCGCGCGAACCGGTAGAAGCACCACTCGGGACTGCGGCACGGCCGAACGAGCCGTCGGCGAGCGTGACTTCCGCTTCGAGCGTGGGATTACCACGCGAGTCGAGGATTTCGCGGGCGAGGATTT
>JAFEFS010000007.1 GCA_018240465.1 Pseudomonadota bacterium | reverse complement strand
TTCACGGGGCAGGAGCATGTGGATAGTCAGAGCTTCATCCACTTCAATGGGCGGATTTATGATCCGCAGTTGGGGAGGATGCTACAGGCGGACCCGGTGCAGAACCCCGGAAGCCAGGGACTCAACCGATACGCCTACGTCGCCAACAATCCGCTGACATTGACCGATCCGACGGGATATTCTTTCTGGGATTGGGTGAAAGTGGCAGCGGCGGTTGCGATTACTGTGTGGACAGGGGGCTTGGCAGCCGAAGCTCTTGCTGCAGGAAATTTTTGGACAGGAATGGCCATCGCGGCGGCAGGTGGATTTACGGCTGGAGTGGTAACTACAGGGACATTGCAGGGAGGGCTGATAGGTGCGTTTACGGCTGCGGCCTTCTATGGAATAGGTAGCGCGTTCACTCCAAAGAACGCGCCTGGTCTGTATAACTCCGAAGGAAACATCACCGCCATCGGCGAGACAGGTAAAGTTCTCGCGCACGGAATGCTCGGTGGAGTCAGTGCCGTATTGTCGGGCAGAAAGTTTGGCAATGGATTCCTGAGCGCCGGAATAGCGGAAGCGGCCAGCGGAAAAATCGCCGGCGTCGATGCCAAGAATCTCGGCGTTAGCGCCGAACGTGTTGTTGCAGCGGCTATTGTGGGTGGCACCACATCAGTTTTGACGGGTGGCAAGTTCGCAAATGGCGCGGTGACCTCCGCGATGGCACAGGCATTCAATGACGAGATTCACAAGCCGGTGCCGATCACGCAGAAAGAGCAGGAAATGCTCGACAACAAGGATTTGGCTGGATTCTGGGACTCGCGTATGGCGCGTGGCGATCCGTGGGGGCGTGAGGGAGCATCGATATGGAGTCGCGGCAATCCGAATTTGACGGACGCGGATTTGCTCAAAGGCGACTTGGTGTTGAATAACCTTCTTGCCGCATTGGCGGCACGTGATGGCGTATGGATATCGGATGTTCCGATGACTGACGTGCCAAGGTTGAGGGAAATGTATAGCAGTGAGGTAGGAGAAATTGGATTGGGGATTGCTCAGGCGCATGCGCAATTCGTTGGCGCAGACGGTATCGCGCCAACTCTGTTGGATGGCGCGAAGTATCATCAAGTAGTTTTTGCTGGGTTTGGACTTCCGGCCAGTACCTACGGCGGAACGCCATTGGGCGATGGGCCAGATTGGTGGCTTCGTGCGCAAGCTATTGCCACCAATCGTGTCTTCCATTATTGCGATGCGTGTGCCGAATGAGCGCGCCTCGAAAATCCCGGCGGAAAGTACTGTTGCTTGCCGCGGCAGCCCCACTGTTGGCCTGTAACTCGAACTCGGGGAACAACGTGAATAGGTTGGAGCCCGAATCGGTGTTGCCTATAGTTCCGAAAGGTGTAGAGCGTGGCGAAGGCGAGCTGCTTGAGACGAAAGATCTCTTTCGTGGTAAACAGATCGTGATTCAGATCGAAAGGACGCGAGGGCGAATCACGCGCGCTTATGAAGTGCAGAAGGACGCAGCTCTTCAATCCAGTCCGCTTCGCACGCAGGACGATTGGGTGGTTTTTGATTGGGACCCTGGGTATCCGCCAGACACTCCCCCGCCTCCCCAGGGGGATTCGTATGTCAAGCCCGGTGGGTTTATCTACGCCAAAGCAAGATTGGTCCAGTCGGGCCGACTGGACTGGTTCGTGCTCTGTTCGAGATTGAAGTTTCGAGATACTCCAAGAGGCTGCTGGTTACGCGGTCGCATCGGCGACAAGTACTACGAAGTGATGATGAACGAACCCGACTTGCCGTATGCGGAAGACTTGAACACATTCATCCAAGCGCATTTGTAACTGATCCCTGCAAAGCTTGGCATAGGCACACCCGGGAACGGGGTCAGGTTCACTTATCCCGCAGCACGGGGTCAAGTCTTGTTTTGCAACATGGTCAAGCCGATAACTCAATTCATTTATCCACTTGTATACATTATCGCGGAACGGCTATGCTGACCAAGCCATGCCGAAGATGTTCATCCACCCCGCGCCACTAACGCCCGGCGTTCGTCGCACGCGGATACAGGCGCACTTCGTCCGCAAGCGCGCGATGCTGCGCTGCGCCCGCACGAGCTACGACAGTGTCGGCCGCTACGTCACCGCCAGCCGCCTGCCCTTCTCCACGGCGGCAGGCGCCTGGAACGAGCAGCAGGCCACGCAGGTCACGACGCG
>JAFEFS010000079.1 GCA_018240465.1 Pseudomonadota bacterium | reverse complement strand
CGCCGCCGATCGCGTCGGAGCCGTAGATCGCCGAGGCGCCGTCGGTCAGCACTTCGATGCGCTCGATCAGGTTGGCCGGAATCGCGTTGACGTCGGCCGTGGTGCCGCCGATCTGCAGGCGGCGACCATCGATGAGGACGAGCGAGCGCACCGAGCCCAGGCCGCGCAGCGAAACGTTCGCCTGGCCGCTGCCGCCGCCGTTGTTGACGTTGGTGTTGTTGGCGTTGCCGGCGATCGCGGGCAGATCCTGGACGATGTCGCCGAGGGTGGTCTTGCCCGATTTGGAAATCGCGGCGTGGTCGATCGTGATGACCGGGTTGGCCGTTTCCATGTCGACACGGCGGATGTTCGAACCGGTGACGACGATGGTTTCGAGATTGCGGGCCTTGCTGTCCGCGCTGTCCGCGTTCTGCGCGAGGGTCGTGCCGGCCGTGGCCGCGGCGCCGATGGCGAGGCCGAAACGGACCGCCGAAACCAGCTTGTTGGTATTCAAATTCATCTAACTGCTCCCCAACGGGTAAAGTGGAAATTCATCGAAATGACCGGCCACCGGCAAAAAGTCCGGGCTCAAGCTTCGGTGGAAGGTGCATGAATCTGCAATATTAGCAACAAATCTTTAACAATGGAACAGGTTTTTTCTTTTCATTTCATCTGCTTGCAAATGTGCAGAAATCGTGAAGTCCATCGCGGGGGCGACAAGCAAGGGGCGCGCTGCACGGCCGATGAGGTGCGCTGCCGCGCACGCAGCAACGTGGCGGCGCAGGAAATGCGGGGCTTCGCAGCGACTTTGGGCGGCGCCGGGACGGCTGCCGGGATCAGAGATCCTGGTGGTATTGCACGTACGGCACGCGTGCCTGACTCGATTCGATTTCGCGCGAGACGGGGCCGTTGTTGAGGTAGGGCAAGTTGCCCGAGGACCACAGGTTCTGCGTACCCACGCGGAACATGCCGCTCCATGGCGTGCGCCAGGAGATGCCGAGGTCGAGGCCGGTCAGGCGCGAACTGACGGCGTTGGCGCCGAGCGGATCGGCGGGACTGAGCACGTGGCCGGTGAGGTTGCCGCCGAACGAGCCGTACTGCACGCCGAAGCTGACCGCGGCCTGGTTGAGGCTGGTCAGCGGCGTTGTCGTGCCGGGGACGGAGAGCTGGATGCGGCCGAGACTGGCGCCGATGTTGACCGACTGGTCGTCATCGAGGCGGAAGCGGCCGAGTGCGTTGACCTGCGAGTTCTGTGCATCAAGCAGCGAATAGCTGGACAGGCCGAGAGGCAGCGACGGATTGCCCAGTCCGGCGACGCCGTAGTTGGGGGAAAAGCCGGCGACGTTGTCGTGGCGCAGCCAGGTCAGGTCGTAGCTGAGGCCGAGTTCGAAAGCATCGGAAGCCAGCCAGTTCGTGCCGAGACGGAATTCACCGCCATGCGCCAGCATGTCGGGGTTCGCGCCGGCCGGCATTTGCGGGGCGGAGCGTCCCAGGCTGACTTGCGCGCTCGCATTGTTGCCGATACGCATCAACAGGCCGCCGGAGACGAGGCTGGTGACGTCGATCAGCCGCCATTCGTTTGCTGCGCCGATCTGTGGCGACTTGGGCAAGGTGGGATTGTGATTGTCGCCCGCTGCAACCAAAGCCAGGATGCGGCCATCGGGGGTGCCCCAAAGCGGAACACTGCGCGCGTCCGAGCTGCCGAGAAGACTGCTCGAGCCGAGCATCTGTTCGAGCAGTTGCGGTGTGGCCCGGGTCGGCGGGGCAAGCGCAAGTGCCGGCGCAGGCGACTGCGCGACGCCGGCAAGCGGCATCGATGCAGTCAGCACCAGGGCGAGGAGTTTGCGCATGAATCCGGCCGTCACGTTTCCGCAGGTTATAGAGTGTTCATCCAGGTTCCGAGTTCCGTGTCGCAGGACGGGAAAACTTTATCCAGCGGCCTGCCGATGGTACCACGGTTTATGAAAAACTAACAATCATTTTCCCGTCTTTGTGTGAGTCGCGCCACAGATTCTTTCGCGGACGACGCAGCCGCCTGCTGTGCCAAACTTCCCGATCCATGCGCACCCCCGCAAAATCCTCGTCGCGCCCGCGACCACGGCGTTGGCCGCGGCGCGTCGTCCTTGCATTGCTCGCCTTCATCGCCCTCACCTGGCTGCCGGTGCTGATCCTGCGCTTCCTGCCGCCGCCGACTTCGGCCTTCATGGTCGAACGGCGGTTCGCGGCCTGGCGCGAGGGCGACGGCCGCTTTGCCTTGAAGCATCGCTACCTGCCGCTGGCCGACATTTCCGTCGAATTGCCGATCGCGCTGGTCGCGGCCGAGGACCAGAAATTCCCGTTCCACCACGGCTTCGACCTGCAGGCGATCGGCGAGGCGATGGACGATGCCGACGATGGCGCGCGCCTGCGCGGCGCGAGCACCATCTCGCAACAGGTCGCGAAGAACCTGTTCCTGTGGAACGGACGCAGCTTGGTGCGCAAGGGGCTGGAGGCATATTTCACCGTGCTGATCGAGCTGACCTGGCCGAAGTCGCGCATCCTGGAGGTCTACGCCAACATCGCCCAGTTCGGCGACGGTATCTACGGCGCCGACGCGGCGGCACGGCAATTCTTCGGCAAATCCGCGCGGGAGCTGGGCGCGCGCGAATCGGCGCTGCTCGCGGCAAGCCTGCCCAATCCGCTCAAGCTGCGCGTCGACGCGCCATCGCCCTACATGCTTGGGCGCGTGGCGTGGATCGAGCGCCAGGTGCGCCAGCTCGGCGGCCCCGGCTATCTCGCGCGCTGAAACGATGCCGGGAAGCCGACGCGGCCGAGGTATCGGTTGCCGCAGGCTTGGGCTAGCATTCAGCCATTCCCGCTTCGGCCCGCGTGCTCCATGTCCAGACTCTGCGTTGTCGTCCCGGCCTACAACGAAGGCGAGAGCCTGCGCGAATTCCACGCGCGGCTTGCGACCGTCTTCGATCAGGTCGCCGGCAAATTCGACATGCAGTGCGAGGTGCTCTACGTCGACGACGGCAGCCGCGACGACACCTACGTGGTGATGTGCAGCCTGCGCGACAGCGATGCGCGCGTGGCGACGCTCAAGCTGGCGCGCAACTTCGGCAAGGAACTCGCGTTGACCGCGGGACTCGACGCCGCCGATGCCGACGCTGTTGTCGTCATCGATGCCGACCTGCAGGACCCGCCCGAGTTGATTCCGTCGTTCATCGAGTATTGGCGCGAAGGCTGCGACGTCGTTTACGGCACGCGCTCCACGCGCGCAGGCGAGACGCCGTTGAAAAAATTCACCTCGGCCGCGTTCTACCGCGTCATGGAAAAGCTCAGCGCAACGCCGGTGCCGCGCGACACCGGCGATTTCCGCCTGATGAGCCGGCGCGCGCTGGATGCGTTGAGGC
This sequence comes from Pseudomonadota bacterium, assembly GCA_018240465.1. GTDB lineage: Bacteria > Pseudomonadota > Gammaproteobacteria > Xanthomonadales > Rhodanobacteraceae > Rudaea. The sequence continues at coordinate 55,383 of JAFEFS010000079.1, read as the reverse complement.
GCCTGCGCGAACGCCAGCGCTTCATGAAGGGCCTGTTCACCTGGGTCGGTTACAGGCAGAAATCCGTGGTCTACGAACGCGATGCGCGTTTCGCCGGCGAGAGCAAGTTCAACTACTGGCGCCTGTGGAACTTCGCGCTCGAGGGCATCACATCCTTCTCGACCGCGCCGTTGAAACTGGCCACCTATGTTGGCCTGGGTACGGCGGGTCTGTCTTTCGTCTACGCGCTGTGGGTGTTCGGCAAGGCGCTGCTGCTCGGCGACCGCGTGCAAGGTTATCCGACCTTGATGCTCGTGATCCTCTTTCTCGGCGGCGTGCAGTTGATGGCTCTGGGCATGATCGGCGAATACCTCGGGCGCATCTACATCGAGACGAAGCAGCGGCCGCTGTATCTGATCGACGAGCTGATTCCGGCGGCGCGGGACGAAACCGGCATTTCCTTGCAAAATTCGGCAAGCCAAGCCGGGAAGGTCGGCGTAAACTGACATCCGTTCGTCCTTCCGGCTTGACCAGCCATTCGGCTGTTGAAAACCGCCGGAGTGACGTGAATAACTCCGAAACTTCGAGCGGGAGGTTGCGATGCGCATCGTCAAGCAATTGATCGAAGGCAGACGCGAGATCTATTCGATCGGTCCGGACCAACCCGTGCTCGCGGCCATCCAGATGATGGCCGACAAGTTCGTCGGCGCCCTGCTCGTGGTGCGCGGCGACGATTTGCTCGGCATCGTTTCCGAGCGCGACTATGCGCGCAAGGTCATCCTCAAGGGCCGTTCGTCGAGCGACACGCCGGTGCGCGACATCATGACCGCGGATCTGATCACCGTCAGCCCGCACGAAACCGTGCATCGCTGCATGCGTCTGGTCACCGACAAGCACATCCGCCATCTGCCCGTGGTCGAGAACGGCAAGGTCATCGGCATGCTCTCGATCGGCGACCTGGTCAAGGCGGTGATCGATGACCAGGCCGAGCAGCTCGAGCAGTTGCAGCGCTATATTTCGGGTTGAAGCCTGCTTCCCTTATCCCGGCGGAAAAAGGGAGAAGCTACACCGCCACCGCACTCGCGTGCTCGCGCGTGGCGGCAAAGCTGATGTCGGGCCAGCGTTCTTCAGTCAGTTGCAGATTCACGCGCGATGGCGCGATGTAGACGAGCTCACCGGCCGCGTCGAGGGCGAGGTTCGGCGCGGCTTTCTCGCGGAACTCCTCGAGCTTCTTCGCGTCGCTGCACTTGATCCAGCGCGCGGTGACGACGTTGACGTTCTCGAACGTGGCCTCGACGCCGTATTCGTCTTTCAGGCGATACGCGACGACGTCGAACTGGAGCACGCCGACCGCGCCGAGGATCAGGTCGTTCGACATCAGCGGGCGGAAGAACTGCGTCGCGCCTTCCTCGGACAATTGCGCGAGGCCCTTCTGCAACTGCTTCATCTTGAGCGGATCGCGCAGGCGCGCGCGGCGGAACAGCTCGGGCGCGAAGTTCGGGATGCCGGTGAAGGCGAGCGCTTCGCCTTCGGTGAAGGTGTCGCCGATCGAGATCGTACCGTGGTTGTGAATGCCGATCACGTCGCCGGGAAACGCTTTTTCCACGATGTCGCGATCGCTGGCCATGAAGGTCAGTGCGTTGGCGAGTTTCATTGTCGATGCGGTGCGCACGTGGAACGCCTTCATGCCCGCGCTGAACGTGCCCGAGCAGATGCGCATGAAGGCGACGCGGTCGCGGTGCATCGGATCCATGTTTGCCTGGATCTTGAACACGAAACCGCTGAGCGGGCTCTCGGTCGCATCGACCGAGCGCGTCGTCGCCGCATGCGAAGCCGGCGCGGGCGCGTGCTCGACGAAGAAGTCGAGCAGCAGCTGCACGCCGAAGTTGTTCACCGCCGAGCCGAAGAACACCGGGGTCTGCTTGCCGGCGAGATACTGATCCGGATCGAACGGGTGCGATGCGCCCTGCACGAGTTCGAGTTCGTCGCGCAGCTCGCGCAGCATGTCTTCGCCGATCTTCGCGGCGAGCGCGGGGTCGTCGAGCGAGGCGAAGATGGTCGAATCCTGGCGGGTGAAATTGCGCCCCGGCTCGAATACGTGCACCTCGCCGGTCAGCAGGTGATACACGCCCTTGAGGCGCGAGCCCATGCCGATCGGCCAGGTGATCGGCGCGCACCGGATCTTCAACACCGACTCGACCTCGTCAAGCAGCTCGATCGGCGCGCGGCCCTCGCGGTCGAGCTTGTTGATGAAGGTCATGATCGGCGTGTCGCGCAGGCGGCACACGTCCATCAGCTTGATCGTGCGTTCCTCGACGCCCTTGGCGCAGTCGATCACCATGAGCGCCGAATCGACCGCGGTCAGCACGCGGTAGGTGTCCTCGGAAAAATCCGCGTGGCCCGGCGTGTCGAGCAGGTTGACGACGCGGCCTTCGTACGGAAATTGCATCACCGACGAAGTCACCGAGATGCCGCGCTCCTTCTCCAGCGCCATCCAGTCCGAGGTCGCGTGCTTGGCCGCCTTGCGCGACTTGACGCTGCCGGCCATCTGGATCGCGCCGCCGAACAGCAGCAGCTTCTCGGTCAGCGTGGTCTTGCCCGCGTCGGGATGCGAGATGATCGCGAACGTGCGCCGGCGGCGGGTTTCGAAGGTGTGGTCCATGAAAAACGCGAATTTTCCGGGGCAAAGGGGCGGTATCATAAAGCGCGCGGCGAACGATTCGCCAAAATTTCGATTGATCCGGCCTTGCGCCCGATGCGCCCTCGAGAACTTCCGATGCAAACCAGCGTGACCAAGGCCGCGACCGCCGTTGATCAGTACCGGCATTGGCGCAGTCGATTTTCCGCGCAGGTCGCGGCGAAAAAAATGTGCGATTTCCTCGCCGCTGCCGACGAGCAGGATTGGCTCGAAGCCGCCCGCGCCGTGATGATGGAGTACGGCCTGCCGGCGGCGCAGCCGATGCTCGAGGCGGCGATCGGCGCACATCCGCGCTCGGTCGAACTGCGCCGGGCTCTCGGCGGTGTGTATCGTCGGGCAGGTCGTGATGCGAAGGCGGAGGAAATCCTGCGCCGCTTGCTCGACGAGAAACCGGATGATGTCTCCACCGCACTCGCCCTGGCGGAGATGTTCAAGGAGCAGGGACGCGTCCGCGCCGCGGCGGACTGCCTGCACTCGTGCATGCGGCATCACTCGGCGGACGCGAAGCTGGCGATCTGGGCGATCGAATTTCTCGACGCTTGCGATTGCAAGGCCGATGCTGCCGCGGTGGCGTCCGCGGCAATCGCGGCGAATCCCGACGACGCACGCCTGCACGCCTACGCCGGCATGCTGCAACTCCAGCTCGGAAATTTCGAAGCGGCACGCGAACATCATCTGTTTGCGCTCAATCGCAGCGAACAGGCGTGGGAATGGAACATGCCGCTCGGCCTGTCGCAGACGCTGAAGTACCGCTCTGCAGAGCATCCGGATTTCGCCTTGTACGCCGCAGGGCGCGCGCGCGCGGGGCTCAGCGATCGCGCCCGTTCCGCGCTGCTGTTCACTTCCGGCAAGGCTTGCGACGATGTCGGCGACTACGCGGCGGCTGCGCGATATTTCCGCGACGCGAATGCCCTGGCCGGCCGCATGACGAAGTGGACGCTCGGGCACTGGGAACAAATGGTCCAGGCGCGTCTGGCCGCCGCGGCGCCGCCTGCCCGATCCATGTCGCCCGGCGAGCCCGCGCCGATCTTCATCGTCGGTCTGCCCCGTTCCGGCACCACGCTCGCTGCCGAACTGCTGGCGCGATATCCGCATGTATGCAATCGCGGCGAGCTGCCGTGGATCGCCTGGCTGTTCGAGAGATCGATGACGCAGAGGATGCCGTCGGTTGGCGATCTGGATCGTGTTGCCGCGACCTACCTCGCGCAGTTGCGCCGCGACGATACCGATGCGCGGTGGTTCATCGACAAGCAGCCGCATAATTTCCGTTACGTCGACTTCACGCTCGCGCTCTGGCCGCAGGCCAAGATCATCTACTGTGAACGCAATCCACGCGACAACGCGCTGTCGCTGTGGATGCAGGCGTTCCTGGAAGACGTGCAGGGATTTTCCTATCGCTTCGATCACATCGACCGCGTGATGAAGGATTGCCGGCGACTGATGGATCACTGGCGCGGACGATATCCCGCCTCGATACGCACTCTGCGCTACGAGTCGCTCGTGCGCGATCCGCAGGCGCACATCGCCGAACTTGCCGAGTGGATCGGCATCTCCGGTGCAGCGGACATCTCCAAAGCGCCGGTCGCTTCGTCGAGCATCAGCACCGCGAGCCTGTGGCAGGCCCGCCAACCCGTGTACGCGAGTTCCGTCGGGCGCTGGCACAACTACCTGCCTTTCGTGCCCGAGCTGGCGGCGTTTGCGGAAGAGTGATTTTCGCGCGACCTCAGGGCGCGCCCACGCCCACGCCTTCCGTCGGCGTGAAGGCCCTGCCGTCGGGGCCGACGAGCTGGATCGGCACCGACAGCATCGTCATGTTCGCATTGCGCTGCACGACGAAATGCAGGTGCGGGCCGTTGGTGTAGCCGGTATCTCCCGACAGCGCCAGTACTTGGCCCGTGTGCACACGATCGCCTACCTGCACGCGCGCGCTTTCGAGTTGCAGGTGCGCGTACACCGCCATCGTGCCGTCGCTGTGCACGATGCGCACGTTGTTCGCGCGGTCGCCGTACTTGTCCATGTCGAGACCGTTGCCGTAGTAGTCGTTGTCGACCGTCATCACGATGCCGTCGCGCGCGGCGAGCACGGGCGTGCCCTCGGGCATGCCGATGTCGATCGCGTATCGGTTCTGCGGTTCGTTGTGGCTGAACGCGCCGCCGAAGCCCTGGTTGATGCGCAGCTTGAGATCGGCAGGAAACGGCAACGCGTAGCGCGCATTCTCGTCGGGCACAGCGCGGTAATCGCCCGGCATGTAGGTGTACTTGTAGCCATAGCGGAAGCCCGCAGCCGGATTGGTCGCGACGATGTGCAGTGCGCGCGTCTCGCTGCGCCCGGGCAGCACCACGCGCGCGGGCAGAACTTCGGGTACGGTACGCACGTTGTTCGCGTCGGTGACGTCGATCTCGACCGTGATCGGCCCGCCCGCATCGTTGACGAGGACGATCGTTCGATCCTCATCGCTGCCTTCCTCGCGCGCGCGCAGCAACGGCTGTGCGTCGGTGCGCACCAGCGTCGACTTCACTCCGGGCGTGTTGTCCGGCGGCTTGACGTCAGTGAAATGAATGATGCCCTGCGCGTCGGTGTACTGATACATGTGCTTGGCGTGCGCGAGCGCGGCCAGGCCGGCGAGCATGAATCCCGCCATCGCGCGCAAACCGTTTGCTGGGTAGTGCATTGAACTTCCGGCTCCGCCGCAAACTGAACTAGCGCTTCGCGGGCGCCTCATGCAGCCCGTACCACAGCACATCGAGCAACTCGCCCTTCGGGTCTTCATCCTGTTCCCGATACATGATGCCACCCAATCGATTCGACCGGACGAAGGCGGTTTTCGCTTTCAGCGACTGTGCGTCTTCGTAGCGGATGAAGTGTTGTGTCCTCGGGTTTCACAGGAATGGCGCTTGCGCAACGGCGTCCCAATGACGCTCGTAGCCGTTTTTGCCGCCGCCGTTTTCCGAGAATCCGCCCGCGCCCCAGCCGCCGATCGACATCGTCACTTGCAGTCGCGGATGATCCTTCTTCAGCGCGGGAATGCCTTGCAGGCACGGTTTCGCCGCATCGGCGAGGACGACCGCGCCATCCTTCACCGGGGGCGAACGCGAAGATCAGCGCATCGATCTTGCCGGCGTCCCAACTGTCCGCTGCCTTGCGCGCGCCGACGTAGCCGACGATGCGATTTGCCTGCGCCGGCGTCTGTATTGCGCTGGCGTGGCAAACAGCGTGGCGAGAATCCGCCTTGCGCGCTTCAGCATTCGATCATGTTCACTGCCAGCCGGCCGCGCGACGTCTCCTTGTACTCGTCCCGCATGTCCGGTTCCGTCGCGCATGGTCTTGACACCTTGTCGAGCGAGACGCGATGTTTGCCGCCGCCGCGCAGCGCGAGCCTGCGCGGGGATTGATCAGGGCGCTTGCGGTGACGGGGCGCGCGCACGGCTGAGGCCGAGCCGCGAAGCGAAATCCGGTGCCGGGCAGGACGTCGGCCCGCGGCCCATCTGCATTCGATTGCGCTTGCCGTCGGGCCGCTGCGCGAGGCTTCCTTTACGCCGGCCGGCCGCGCGCGAGCGCGATCAGGCCAAGTACTGCGCTCAGCAGACCGAGCAGGAGCAGCGCGCGGCCGTCTAGCATCGGCGCGGTCTGCGTCGCTGCGGTTGGCGCCGCGACGAGAATCGTCACCGGATCCTTGATCGCGCCATTCACGACGCCGTCTTCGTCGCCCGCGCCGCCGTCGGTGATCGTGTAGGTCACCGTATCGCCGCTGAAGACGGCGGGATACGATGACCATTGGCTTTCGGACTCCGGCAGGCCGGGCGGCGGTCCGAATTTGTACAGATGGTCGGTGCTGTCGAAGTGGCTGCCCGGAAAGGTCAGCGTCACCGTGATCGTTGCGCCCGGCGTGCAACCCTTTGCGCCAAACGAGAAATCCTGTTGTATGAACGCCGACAAATTGGCCGATCCGCCCAGCGTGCTCGTCGGCGGAGCCTTGGCGATGGTCGCCAGTCCAGCAAAGTCCGTGGACACGAATGTGCATTGGCCGCCACCGCCGCTGATCCTCGCCGAAATACCGCCGACCTGTGTCGAATCGACGCTCGTCGCGGAGAAATTCGCGCCCACCGTGCAATCGGCGACGATCGGCGCGGTCGTGTAGGTCGTGCCGGCCAGCGTTCCGCCGCAGGTTCCGATTTCCAGCGGATTGAAACCTGCATCCGGGCTGAGCGTGAAGCTCAAGGTCGAACCGGGCGTGGCCTGGATGGGGCCGCTCGGGCTGATTTGCCCGTTTGCGCCGACCGTCGTGAGCACGGTGTAGCCCGCCGTTGCACCTATCTTTTCCACGTCGAAATTGTCGACGATGAACGCGTTGTCGTTGGTGCCGGACGCGGGGTTTTCCTGGATGTGCAGTCGCAACGGATTCCCTGTTCCGGCGAATGTCGCGCTCACGTGATGCGTGCCCACGCTCGTTGCGAAATTGCCGTGGTAGAGCACGGCTTGGGTCGCGGTATCGACCACCGTCACGTCCAGATGCGGCGTCGGGTTGGCGTACCAGCCCGCCCAGTCGAACGACAGGCTATAGTTTTGGCCGACGGTGCTCGCAAAATCCTGATAGAAATCCGCGTTGACCCCGTTGTATCCCTCGCCATCCGTATTGACGCTGTAGAGGCCCGAGATCGTCGGGTAGCCGCCTTGCGAGTGGATGGTGACGAGATGCCCGGGTGCTATCGTCCAGCCCGGGAGCTGCGAGCCGCTCAAGGCCGAGCATTTCGTATCGTGGCCGCTGCCGCAGGCGGTTCCGTTGCTCGCACCCCAGTTGGGCTCGTTCTCGAAATCGCCGTTGACCAGCACGTTGGCGCTGGCGGCGGCCGGCGTGAGTGACAAACCGGGCAGCGCGGCGAGAGCAACGACGAACCGGGCAAGGGAAATGCGCGTTTTCATGGGCGATGGCCTGTGGTGGGCGACATGCCGGGGTAATGCGCAAAAGTGGGCCGAAAAGTCTCATCGACTCTGCCGGGCCGCGAGCGCCGTATACTCCGGATCGGCCGAGTGGGGGCGGCGCGACGATGGCTGACGATCACGAACAACCAATCACGACGCTGCTGTCCGCGATGGGCGAGGGCGATGCGCAGGCGGCGGAGAAGCTGTTTCCGATCGTCTATGCGCAGTTGCGCCAGCTCGCCCAGCGCCAGCTTGCCGGCGAGTTCGGCCAGGTCACGCTCGCGCCGACCGATCTCGTCCACGAGGCCTATCTGAAACTTTCCGGCGGTGCGTCGCTGCGCGCCGCCGACTGCCGGCATTTTTTCACCATCGCCGCGCGCGCGATGCGCCAGGTGCTCATCGACCGTGCGCGTCGCCGCGAGGCGCTCAAGCGCGATGGCGGCGAGCGCGTGAGCCTGACCCCCGAACTGGCCGTGGACATGCGCACGCCACTGGATTTGCTGGCGCTCGATCAGGCGCTGAATCAACTCGCCGAAGTCGACGCGCGCAAGGCGCGCGCGATCGAGCTGCGCGTATTCGCCGGCATCGGCTTCGAGCAGATCGCCGATACGCTCGGTGTTTCGCGTGCCACGTTGGCGCGCGACTACCGCGGCGCACAGGCTTGGCTGTATCGCGCGCTCAGCGCCACCGAGCCGGCATCGTGACCGATTGGCGACGCGCATTGGATCTGTTCGACCGCGCCGTCGCCCTGGATCCGGCGGCGCGCGCCGCGCTGCTCGCGGCCGAATGCGGTGACGATGCCGCGTTGCGCCGCGAAGTCGACGAGCTTGTCGACGCCGACGCGCAGGCGCGGGATTTCCTCGCCGTCCCGCTGAGCGTTTGCGACGCCGGATCGGCCGACCGCAGCGGCGAGCAGCTCGGCGCATATCGTCTCGTCGCGCTGGTCGGCATGGGCGGCATGGGCAGCGTCTACCGGGCGCAGCGTGCCGATGGTGCGTTCGACAAGCCGGTGGCGATCAAGCTGCTGACCTTCGATGCGGGCGATTTGCGTGCGCGTTTCGCGCGCGAGCAGCGCATCCTCGGCAATCTCGACCATGCGCATATCGCGCGCCTGCTCGACGTGGGCCGGGATGTCAACGGCGCGCCGTTCTTCGTCATGGAGTACGTCGACGGCGAGCCGATCACGCGCCACGCGCGCGCGCTCGGGCTGCGCGCACGCATCGAGCTGCTGCTGCCCGTGCTCGACGCGGTGCAGGCCGCGCACGCGCAACTCGTCGTGCACCGCGACATCAAGCCCGGCAACGTGCTCGTCGACCGCGACGGCGCGGCCAAGCTGCTCGATTTCGGCATCGCCAAGTTGCTCGACGATGCGGCACGCAGCGGCCACACGCGCACCGGCATGGCGCCGCTGACGCCCGAGTATGCGAGTCCCGAGCAGGTGCGCGGCGAGCCGGTCGGCCCGGCATCGGACGTCTATTCGCTGGGCGTTCTGCTCTATGAGATCGTCTGCGAGATGCGTCCCTACCGGATCGCGGATACCTCACCGTCCGGCATCGAGCTTGCGGTTTGCGAGAGCGAGCCACCACGCCCGAGCACACGCATCGCCGATGCCGACGGCGGCAATCCACGCGATCTCGATGCGGTCCTGCTCAAGGCGCTGGAGAAAACCCCGGCGCGGCGCTACGCGAGCTGCGCCGAGTTCGCCGCCGATCTCAAACGCTGGCTCGCGCACGAGGCTGTCGTCGCGCGCGAACCCTCCACGCGCGAGCGTGTGGCGCGCTACGTGCGGCGGCACCGTCTGGGCGTTGCGGTCGCCGTGGCGACGAGCCTGGCGCTGCTTGTCGGCCTCGGCCTCGCGCTGTGGCAGGCGGGCGTGGCGCGGCAGGCGCAGGCGCGCGCGGAGGAGATGAACCGTTTCCTGCTGGCGATGTTCGACGCGGCCGATCCCGACGACCTCGGTCGCAACACGCCGATCGGCACCGTGCTCGACCGTGCCGGCGCGCGCGCCGAACGCGAGCTCGCCGGCGATCCGCTGCTGCTGGGGCAGATCCAGGGCGCGCTGGCGAATGCGTACTTCAAGTCCGGCGACATCGACAACGCGGTGCGCGAGGCACAGGCGCAACTGGCCAGCGCACAGCGCAGCGGCGACGCGCACGCGCGCCTTCTCGCCCAGCTGAATCTCGGCGATGCACTGATCCACGCAAGCCGATTCGAGGAGGCGCGCAAGTCGCTCGACGCCGCGCACGAGCTGGCGCTCGCGACGGGCGAGCGTGGCCTGCTCGGCCGTGTCGAGAATTCGCTCGGCGCACTCGCCAACGCGCTGGCACAACCCGATTCGGCGTTGCGCCACTACACGAATGCGCTGGCCGATCTGGGCGAGGGTGAGCTCGAACCGCGCGCCGAGGCGCTGAACGGGCTGGCGCTCGATGCCGGCAACCACGCGCAGTGGGCGAAGGCGATCGCGTTCCACGAGCAGTCGCTGGCGCTGCTCAAACGGCTGTATCCGGACGGTTCGATCTACATCGTCGTGCAACTGGGCAATCTGGCCACCGAACTGGAGGCGGCGGGACGCCACGACGAGGCCGACCGCACCTATGCCGAAGGGCTGGCGATGGGTCGGCGCCTCGTCGGCGAGAACGACGACCAGGTTGTCAACCTGCTCGCCAACTGGGCGTTCGACGACACGCGCCGCGGCGACGTCGCCGCGGCGCTGGCGCACGGCGAGCAGGCGTACCGTGCCGCGCAGCCGCTGGCCGCGCGCAACAACGCGCAGGCCGCCTACGCGGCGTCCGTCTATGCCGGTGCATTGATTCTCGCCAAACGCTACGCTGACGCGCTGCCCGTTGTCGACCAATGCCTGAAAACCCGCGAGGCGATCCTGGCCAAGGATCATCCGCTGCTGGTCAATACACGCAACCTGCGCGGTCTCGTGCTCGCCCATGTCGGTCGCATCGACGAAGGCCTGGCGCTCGTGCGCGAGACCTACGCGGCGCAGCGCGCCAAACTCGGCGGCGACCATCCGCTCACACGCACCGCGCGCGAGCGGCTTGTCGATGTGGAGGGTCTGGCGCGTTGAATCGCGCGTCGCCCATCAGCACTCGATCACATTCACCGCAAGCCCGCCGCGACTCGTCTCCTTGTACTTGTCCTGCATGTCGCGCCCCGTGTCGCGCATGGTCTTGATGACTTTATCCAAACTCACGCGGTGCTTGCCGTCGCCACGCATGGCCATGCGCTGGGCGTTGATCGCCTTGACCGAACCCATCGCGTTGCGTTCGATGCAGGGAATCTGGACGAGGCCGCCGATCGGATCGCAGGTGAGTCCGAGGTTGTGCTCCATGCCGATCTCGGCGGCGTTTTCGACTTGATAGATGCTGCCGCCCGTTGCCGCCGTGAGTCCGCCCGCAGCCATCGAACAGGCCACGCCGACTTCGCCCTGGCAGCCGACTTCGGCGCCGCTGATGCTGGCATTCTCCTTGTACAGAATGCCGATCGCGCCGGCGGTGAGCAGGAAATCGACGAGGCCGGCGTCGTTCGCGCCGGGCACGAAGCGTTCGTAGTAGTGCAGCACGGCGGGGATGATGCCGGCCGCGCCGTTGGTCGGCGCAGTGACGACGCGGCCGCCCGCGGCGTTTTCCTCGTTGACCGCGAGTGCGTAGAGGTTGACCCAGTCGAGGATCGTCAACGGATCGCGCAGCGCGGCCTCGGGGCGGTTGCGCAATTCGGCGGCGAGCATCGGCGCGCGGCGCAGCACCTTGAGTCCGCCCGGCAGCGTGCCTTTCTCGCGCATACCCCGCGCGACACAGTCCGACATTGCCCTCCAGATGGCCAGAAGCCCTTCGCGCACTTCCGCTTCGCTGCGCCATACCATTTCATTGGCCAGCATCACCTGTGCGATCGTCTTGCCGGATTCGGCGCAGAGTCTCAGCAGCTCGTCGCCGCTGGAAAACGGATAAGGCAGCGGCGTCGCATCGGGCACGATCTTGTCATCCGCCGCCTCGTCGGTGTTGACGACGAAACCACCGCCGACCGAGTAGTAGTCGCGCGTCGCAATCACTTCGCCTTGCGCGTCGTATGCCGTGAAGCGCATGCCGTTGGTGTGGTAGGGCAGCTTCTGGCGCTTGTTCATGGCGAGATCGGTCTTCTCGTCGAACGGGATTTCGTGCGTGCCGAGCACGCGGATTCTTTTTGTCTCGCGGATGCGCTTCAAACGCTCGGGAATCGAGTCGGGATCGATCTTGTCCGGCCATTCGCCTTCGATGCCGCAGAGCACCGCCTTGTCGGTGCCGTGGCCGCGTCCGGTAAGCGCGAGCGAGCCGAATACCTCGGCGCGGATGCGCGCGACGCGCGGCAAGTCACCTTTCTCCTCGAGCCAGCGCGTGCAGAAGCGCGCGGCCGCGCGCATCGGTCCTACCGTGTGCGAGGACGAAGGACCGATGCCGATCTTGAACAGGTCGAAGACGCTGACGGCCATGGGTTGCTCCGGGGGTTTGCGGCTATTCTACGCTTCCTGCCGAGCATTCCCGATGGCATGCGCCTGATCCTTTTCCAACGCGACGACTGCCACCTCTGCGACCTTGCGCTCGAGGCGCTCGCGCAGGCGCGCACGCCCGAGTTCGCCAGCGTGTTCGTCGACGAAGACGCGCAACTCCAGGCGCGCTATGGCGAGCGCGTGCCGGTGCTGCGCGACGAGGATTCAGGCGCCGAGCTGGGTTGGCCGTTCGACGCGGCGGCGATCGTGCGTTTCCTCGCGGGCTGACCCGCGGCGGAACTCAATCGACGACGCGCAGATTCACATCGTCGAGCCAGGCCGTGCCGTAGTCATTGAGGACGGCGGAGAACTCGACGTCCTGCGCGCCGGGCGGTACCCGGGTGCGGATCGCGACCGTGCGGAAATCCTGCGTGCCGGTCAGCGGTGCCGCCTCGCGCGCCGGATTCGGCACGCCGCCGGTAAATACCAGCGTCAGCTGCCAGCCGCCCGGACCGACGTCGCGGGTCCTCATCTTCGCGCTGAGTTCGAGCGTGTGGCCGGCATGGCTGGCGACTGGCACAGTCTGTGACACCGAGCCGTAGACCTGCTCGCGAATGCGTTCGATGCGGAAGCTCGCCGCACCTTTGGCGTGCACGTCGCGGTCGATCCCGGTCTTGTAGGAAACCGGTCCCGCGTGCTGGCTCGTGGTCCAGCCCTCGATGCTGCCGTCGGCGCCGGGGGCGGCTTCGAAACCCGCATTCGTCAGCGCAATCGCGACGCCGGCAAGCGGCGCTTCGTTGTCCGTCCGGCTGGCGCAGCCGCTCAGCGCGACCAGGATCGCGCACATCCACCCTGTTGTTCGCATCGATGTTTCTTCGCAACCGGAACAAGGCTGGCAGTATGCCACGCCGGTTCAGCGAAGTTCGCGCGCCCGCCCGCGCAGCCGCGCGAGGATCGCCGCGCGTGCTTCGCGCAGGATCGAGTCGCGGTCCAGGCTGGCGACGATGTCGGCGACTGCGCGCTTGGCGCCGCCCTCGCCCCAGGATTTGCCCTGGACCAGGTATTTCTCCGCCGCACGACCGACCAGTTCGGTCGCGTACCAGGCCAGCGCGCCTTGCGCGCCGGCGGTGACCACCGTCGTCAGCCCGGCACTCACGCCCTTCAGCGCGCTGGAGACGAGGTGCACGCCCCAGATCGCGCCCATCAGCGCGGCGAGCTGAGCGCAGATCGTCGCGATCAGCGTGCCGGCCTCGCTGCGCGTCAACGGCAGCCCGTATACTTTTCCCAGATGCAGCACGAGTGCGACGTCGAGCGAGGCCGCGGCGAGCAGGTCGGCGACCGGCACCGGATTGAGCGCGACGGCGACGCCCTTGGCCAGACAGTAGTTGCGGATCACGCGCTGGGCGAGATCCTTGCGCGCCGCGGCCACGCGCAGCGCGACGCGGTCGGAAAGGTCGCCCGCGAACAGGCCGGCGTTGAGCGCGGCCAGCGTCTTGCCCTCGCGTTCGGCGATCGCGCGCACGCGCGCCTCGAGCGCGGCGACGTCGGGCGGCTGCGCCGTGCGCGTCTCGCTTTCGCCGCCGTCGACGCCGACCTGGACGACGACGCGCTCGGCCGGCAGCGCGGCGCAGGCGATCACGTCGTCGGCGCGCACGAGTCCGGATGCGTGTTCGCGCAGGCGCGCGAGCAGGCGCGTGCGCTCGTCGGCGGTGTAGCGGTCGGCCTTGTTCAGCGCGAGCAGCAGCGGGCGCTGCGTCTTGCCCAGCGTATGCAGCGCATCGAGTTCGCTCTGGGTCATGTCGCCATCGACGACGAAGAGGACGAGGTCGCTGATCGCGGCCACGTCGAAGGCGAGGCGCTCGCGCTCCTCGCCCGACAATTCGTTGATGCCGGGCGTGTCGATCAGGTGCAGGCCCTGTCCGCCGACTTCCTGCCAACGCGTGGCGTTGCGCGTTTTCGTCGTGCCGTGCAGCACACCGGTCGCGAACACCTCGCGGCCGAGCAGTGCGTTGCCCAGCGCCGACTTGCCGACGCTGACGCGGCCGAACACGGCGATGTGCAGGTCGCCCGCGTCGAGCTTGTCGAGCAGCGCCTGGACCTGGGCGAAGTCGTCGTTCAGCTCGTTGCGCACGCTCGCGGGCACGCTCTTGTCGTTGAGCAGCGTGCGCAGCGCTTCGCTGGTTTGAGCAGTATGAAAATCATTGCCCGTGCCGTCCTGACCGCGTGGAGCGCTGCTCAGTCTTGAGCGTAGTCGGGCCCACCAGTCACTTGCAGACATTGCGACGTCGTCATCGGGAAATGGAGAAACATGGTAGCGCGTCGTCGGATTCTGCCGGACATTCCCGCCGAGAGCGCGCGGGAGCGACGCGCAACGCCAACAGCGTTGCTTACTTGCCGGTCAACACCAGATGCCCATGCACTGGCACGTCCGCGCCGATATCGTTCCAGTCGCTGCCGGTGCCGAGGCCGAAGGCGGCGCGCTTGAGCACGGTGTCGACGTCGAGCGTGGCCTTGTCGCCGGTGGCGACGAATTTCACCTTGAGCGTCACGGCTTGCGTCTTGTCGCGGATCGTCAGTTGGCCCTTGGCCTCGACGCCGCCGTCGGCGGCCCTGGCAAACGATTCGGTGACGAAGTGTGCCTGCGGGAATTTTCCCGGGTCGAAGAAATCCTCGCCCTTGAGCGAATCGTCGCGCTCGCTGCTCGCGGTGTCGACGCTGGCGACGTCGATGGTGACGTCGAACTTCGCTTTGGACAGATCGGCCTCGTCATAGCTGATCGTTGCGTCGAACTTCTTGAACTTGCCGGTGAAGCCCTCGCCCGAGTAGGTGTCCTTGAAGCCCAGCGTCGACTGCGCGGGATCGGCGGCCCAGTCACGCGCCTGGGTCGCGAGCGGCAGGGTCAACAGCAGGGATGGCAGCAGCAGGCGTGGTTTCAGCATGGTCGTTCTCCGTGAGTGTGGATGCGGTGGCGGCGGACGTGGCGACGCCAGGCGCGATCGCGAGGGCATGGCGACGTCCGGGCAGCATGCGCGACAACGTGCCGTCGCGGCTGACGAATTCGTGAATGAGGGCCATCGCGGCGTGGCCGAGCGCGACTGCGACAAGCAACCAGAACAGCCATTCGTGCGCCTCGTGAGCGAGTTCTTTCAGGTCGGTATTCGGCGCGGCGATATGCGGAATCTCGAACAGGCCGAAGAAATACATGGGCCGCAGCGCGGCGACCGAGTCGAACCACCAGCCCGACAGCGGCACGGCGAACAGCAGCGCGTAGAGCAGCGCGTGTCCCGCGCGCGCGCCCAGCGCCTGCCAGTGCGGGGTCGAGGCGGGTTCCGCGGGGCGCGGATCGAACGCGCGCCAGGCCAGGCGCAGCACGGCGAGTGCGAGCACGGTCATGCCGATCGACTTGTGCAGGTTGTAGTAGGGGATGATGCCTGGCTTCTTCGGCAGCCCGACCATGTACAGGCCGAGCACGCCCTGCGCGAGGATCAGCAGCACGACCAGCCAGTGCAGGGTTTTCGCCAGGCTGCCCCAGTGATGCGCGTCGCTCTTCCACGGCATGTCAGGGTTCCCCGGTCTTTTCGGTTGATGCGGTGCTCGAGTCAGCGGCAGATTTCCGCGCATCGGCGTCGCGAATGCCCTCGGCCTCGATGCCGATGCTGACTTCGTCGCCGACATCTGGCAGGTATTTTGTCATGCGGAAATCCGAGCGCTTCAACGTCGCGGTCGCCGCGAAGCCAGCCGTCCACTTGAGCGTATAGGCATGCACGCCGATGCGATGCAGCGTGATCGCGAGGTCGAGCGGGCGGGTGAGGCCGAGCAGGGTCAGCTTGCCGTGCGCGACGCCGGTTTTGTCGCCGGTCTTCTCGACTTTGTCCGCAACGAAGCGCGCAGTCGGATGATGCGCCACGTCGAGGAATTCGCGCGAGCGCAGTTTGTCGTTCCACGCCGCATTGCCGAAATCAATCGATGTCGCATCGATGGTCACGTCGACCCGCGCCGTGCTCCAGTCGTCGGGATCGAAGCGGAACCAGCCGCCGCTCACATGCAGGCGTCCGCCCGGCCGCGAGAAGCCGAGATGGCTGGCGCTGGCCGTCACCTGCGTGTGCACGGTGTCGAGGCGGTAGTCATGCGGCGTAGCCGAACCCACTGCGGGTGCGGCGAGGGCGATGGCGGCGATGGCGCGGGCGATGGGCATGGTCGGACTATGCGATACCGGAGTGGGACGGACAAGCATCAACCATGGAACGAAGTGTTCGACGCTCGTCGGACACGGGACCGGGGCGCTACGGTTTTTCGTTCTCGCCGCCGAGTGCATACTGCGCGATGCGCCGGAGCCGCTCAGCGCTGGCATCGGCGAGCAGTCGCGACAACGCGCTGGCCGCGGCGTCGCGATCGAGCGCATGGCGCTCGCGCAGCGTCGTCGCGATCGCGCGGCCGAGGCTGTCGAAGATCAAACCGTAGGCGATCGCGTGCAGCACGCCGCCGCCGAGCGTGCCGAGGCCGGGGAATGCCTTGGCCGCATTGCCCGCGATTGCGAGCACGAGCGAGGCGCTGGTGCGCACGGTCAGCTTGACCTGGGCGATGAACGCTTCGACGTCGATGTCGCGCACGGGAACAGCGTAGAGTTTCGACAGCTCACGGATGAGCCCCGTGGCGAGCACGGCCTGGATCACGAGGTCGCTGCCCGGCATCACCGCGGCGAGCGCGCCGACCACGGCGCGCTTCGTGTACTTGGCTACGACGGCTTCGGCTTCGCGTTCGCGCATGCCGGCCTCGAGCTCGCCGGCGCGCGCATCGACGCGGCTGAGCACGGCCGCCGTGCGCGCGGGCTCCAATGCCACCGCGCCGCCGGCTGCGTAGCGGCGGAGTGCCTCGGTCAACGCACTCACGTCCGCTCTGCGTTCGCGCTCGATGGTTTCGCTGCGGCCGTCGGTGCGACGGCGCTCGACCGTTTCCGTGCCGCCCGCGCTGACCACGAGCTGCGCATCGGTGACGTCGCGATACTTCTGCCGCAACGCCGCGGTGAGCGTGAGGCGCTCGGCGGCGTGCAACTGGTCCGCCTTGTTGAGCACGAGCACGAGCGGTTTGCCGAAGCCGCGCAGCCAGCGCAGTTCCGCATCCTGGTCGCGGGTCAGGTCGCCGGCGCCGACGTAGAGCACGACGTGCGCGCGCAGCGCCTCGTCGCGTGCGATCGCTTCGCGCGCAATTCCGGCGACTTCGTGTGTGCCCGGCACGTCGGCCAGGGTGAGTTGTGCCGCGCCGATATGCGCGGAATAGTGCGCGACCGCGCGCGTGGTGCCGCCGAGCACGTCGGCGGCGGGTGCGGCACCGTCGGCGAGCGCTCGGATCAGGCTGGACTTGCCCGCACTGATTTCGCCGAACACGGCGATGTAGAGTTGTTCGCTGCGTGCGCGCCGGTCGAGTTCGGCAAGTTCGGCTTGCAGTTCCGCGGTGTCGGCGCGTTGCTGCGCGAGCACATCCAGGCGCGCCTGCACCTCGGCGCGCTCGGGCGCCTTCGCGATCGACGGCTTGCGCGGCCTCGGCCGCAGCAGGCGCCAGGCGAGCCAGGCGAAGCCGAGCACGACCGCGGCGAGCAGGCCTGCCGTGGCGTATTGCAGCAAGGCGGGCAGTTCACGCAATTCGCGCCACAGTGCGATGCCGCCGCGCAACGCGGCGATCGTCGCCCACAAAGCCGCGGCGAGCACGAGCGCGAGCGCGGCGAAGAGGATCAGGCGCAACGAGCGGCTGGAATTGGCCATGCGGGTTCCACCGGAGAACGCAGCGATTCTACTGGAGCGGGTCGCGTTTCTGGCATGATCGCGACGGCAACGGCAGGGAGAAGGGCATGTTGGCCAATCTGGTTTTCGCGACGCTGCTAGCCGCGACACCGCCCCCCGCGGACGCGGCGGCGAAGCCGGGCACGCCGGCGCCGACGCTGCTGGCCACCCCGTATTTCCAGGTGCTGACCGTGGCCGACGGACTGCCGTCCAGCCATGTCTACAAGATCATCGAGGACAGCCGCGGCTTCATCTGGATCGGCACGCGCGACGGCCTCGCTCGCTACGATGGCGCGGCGTTCCGCGTCTGGCGGCACGATGCGGGCGATGCGGATTCGCTCGCCAGCAGCGACGTGCCCACCGTCTACGCCGACCGCGACGGCCGCATCTGGTGCGGCGGCGATGATGGTCTGTCGATGCTCGATCCGCGCGCGGACGGCGGCGGGCGCTTCACCCACTACCGCCACGACCCCAAAGATGCGGCGAGCCTGTCGAGCAACGATGTCTGGGCGATCGCGGGCGATGGCGCCGGTGCGATCTGGATCGGCGGCTACGGCGGCGGCGTCGACCGGCTCGATCCCGCGAGCGGCGCGATCACGCATCTGCGCAAGCTGGCCGGCAGTACCCTGGGCCTGGCTTCGGACAACGTGCTCGCCTTGCACTTCGATCGCAGCGGGCGCCTGTGGATCGGCACCGACGCCGGCATCGACGTGCGCGCCACGGATGGCTCCATCCGCCATGTCGATCTCGCCGCGGTGTCGGGCGATGGCAGCTTCAACGTGACCGGCCTGGTCGAGGACGGCGACGGCAGCATGCTCGCGAGTACGCGCCACGGGCTGCTGCGCATCGGTGCGGACTTCACCGCGCGCGTCCTGGCTGCGAGCGGATTGAACGACACCTACGTGTACGCCCTGACGCGCGACGACGCCGGGGATCTGTGGATCGGTACGCGCAATGGCCTCAATCGCATGGATATGAATGGGCGTCTATACGGCTATATGGAAAACTTCGCCGTGCCCGGGAGCTTTCCGGGAGGCATTGTCGGCGATGCGATGCGCGACCACGAAGGCGGTCTCTGGTTTACCACACTCGAAGGCGGCGTCGCGCGCCTGCCGCCGAACTGGCGCAACTTCAGCCTGTATCGCAACGACCCGGGCAATTCGGCGAGTATTTCCTTCAATCGCGTGCAAGGCATGGCCGAGGATGCCGCCGGTGCGGTCTGGGCCGTCGATTTCAGTGGCGGCATCGATCGCCTCGACCCGGCCAGCGGCATCGTCGAGCGGATGGCCGGGCATCTGCCGCCGCCGGACAAATCCTTGTGGTCGGTTCTTGCCGACCGCAGCGGCCAGCTCTGGGTCGGCCACAGACATGGCCTGCGCGTCTACGACCTGCGCAACAACACGTTCAGCGACCTGCCGGTCGACCGCAAGCGCAGCGACGCGCTCGCATCCGGCCTGGTGCAGCAACTGGTGCAGTCCGGTTCGGGCGCGATCTGGGCGAGCAGCAATGGTAGTGCGATGCATCGCATCGATCCGGAAACGCATGCGATCGAACGTTTCGACGAGGCCAATTCGGGCCTGCGCAACGCCGAGGTCAACCAGATCGGTTTCGATCGCGACGGCGCGGTGCTCGTCGCCAATGGCGCCGGTCTTGACCGCTTCGACACCACCGTACAGCATTTCGCGCCCGTGCCGGGTGCGCCGAACGCGCGCGTGATGGCGTTCGCCTGGGCGCCCGACGGCACGCTCTGGCTGCACCTGCCCGGTGCGCTCGAACACTACCGTGAGGGTGTTGACAGGCTCGAGGCAATCGAGCACGTCGATGCGAAGGCGGGTTGGCCCGCGCTGGCCGTCGGCGGCATGCAGGTCGATGCCTCGGGCATGGTCTGGGTCAGTAGTCCGCGCGGTCTGTGGCGTTACGATCCGCGTACGCGCGACGTGCGCCAGTTCGACGCCCACGACGGCCTGGCCAACGCGGAGTTCTCGCGCATGCCGTTGCTCAAGCGCCGCGACGGCAGCTTGTTCGGCGGTACGCTCGCGGGCATCGTCGGCTTCGTGCCCGAGCGCGTGGTCGGGAATCCCGCGCCGCCGCCGCTGGCACTGGAAAGCCTGACCGTGCGCCGCGCGGGCCGCGACATAGAGCTTGCAGCGGGCGCGGGCGCGGTCGCGCTTGTTTGGGGCGACCGCGACCTGCGCATCCGGGCCGCGGCGCTGTCGCATGCGAATCCCGCCGGCAACCGTTTCCGCTGGAAGATGAGCGGCATCGATGCCGATTGGGTCGACACGGGCAATCGCGGCGAGCGCGAGTACTCGCAGCTTCCGCCCGGAAAGCACATGCTCAGGCTGAAGGCAGCGAACGCGAGCGGCGTGTGGAACGATCTGGCGCCGCTCACGTTCGACCAGCCCGCACCGCCGTGGGCGACACGCTGGGCGTATGCCGGCTACGTGCTTGCCGCGCTGCTTCTCGCCTGGTGGGTGTTTCTCGGCTACCGCGCGCGCCTGGAGCGCCGCCATGCGTTTGCGCTCGCCGAGCAACAGCGCCGTTTCGCCGAGGCGGCAAGCGCGGCGAAGAGCGACTTCCTCGCCACGATGGGCCACGAGATCCGCACGCCTATGACCGGGGTGCTCGGCATGACCGAGCTGCTGTTGCTCACGCCGCTCGCGGCGAAGCAGCGCGGCTACGCGGAGGCGATCCAGGCATCGGGGCGGATGATGTTGCGCATGGTCAACGACTCGCTTGATCTCGCGCGCATCGAAGCAGGCCGGCTCGAGCTCGAGGATGCGCCGCTCGACCTGCACGCGCTGGTCGCGGAAGTCGCCGCGCTGGTGCGTCCGCTCGCGGCGAACAAGGGCCTGGTCTTCGATTGCGCGATCGCACCGGATGCGCCGCGGTACGTGCGCGGTGACGCGGTACGGATCAAGCAGGTGTTCCTCAACCTTGCCAACAACTCGGTCAAGTTCACCGAGCGCGGCAGTGTCGCGCTCGCGCTCACGCGCGCGGCGAACGCCGCCGCCGAACTGTGCGTGCGCGACACCGGCCCCGGCATCGCCGAGTCGACGCGCGCGCGCCTGTTCCAGCGCTTCGAGCAGGCGCAGGGCACACAGCAACGCCACGGCGGCAGCGGCCTCGGCCTCGCGATCTGCCGCGAGCTCGTCGCGCGCATGGGCGGCGAGATCGTGCTCGCCAGCGAAGAAGGTGTCGGCAGCACGTTTCGCGTTGTCCTGCCGTTGCGCGAGCAGGCGGAAACGGATGAAAGCGTACGCGTGGGAGATATGGTGCCAGCGCCGGCGACGACGCGCGGCCTGCAAGTCCTGCTGGTCGAGGACGATGCGACCGTCGCCGCCGTGATCGCCGGACTGCTCGAAGCGCAAGGTCACCACGTGCGGCATGTCGAGCACGGTCTCGCCGCGCTGGCCGAGATCGAATCGACGCCGTTCGATCTGGCCCTGCTCGATCTCGACCTGCCCGGCCTCGATGGCCTCGCGCTCGCGCGCACGTTGCGCGCACGCGAGCTGCAGACCGGTGTGCGTCGCTTGCCGTTGATCGGGGTCAGCGCGCGCTCGGCCGGCAACGAGGAGGCGCTGTGCCTGGCCGCGGGCATGGACGCCTTCCTGCGCAAACCGGTCACCGGCGAGTTGTTGCGCGCGGGTGTCGATCGCGTCATCGATCCGGTATCGGCCTAGGCGCATACTCGGGCTCCCTGTCACGGTGACCGGAGGCAATGTCATGCGCCCGTACCTGATGATCAGCAACCGCAACCGCGAAGGCGACCGGCTCGGCTCGCGCCTCGCGGCACCGGCTTTCTACACGGCGCCGGCCGACGCCGATCCCGGCAGGCTGCACACGCTTCCGGCGTGGACCAAGGTGACGCGCCAGGCCTTCGTCGCACAGTTGAGGGCCATCGGCAACGAATGCCCGATCGTGCCCGAGACCGAGCACGAGGAACAGAAGCTGCTGTGCCTGTTCGTCCACGGCTACAACGACGACTGGGAGGACACGGTCAACGACTACCTGCTGATCAAGAACGGCCTCATGGAAGGCACCGCCGACCTGGGCCAGCTCGTGCTTTACTCATGGCCGTCCAAGGGCAACGTCGCCGGCTACCTGCCCGACCGAGAAAGCGCGCATGATAGCGCTCCCGACCTCGCCGGCCTGCTGGTCGAACTCAGCGATTATCTGACGCTGCGGCAGCGCATCGCTGCGCGCAGCGACGATCCGGGCAAGTTCTGCCGCATGAAAGTGTCGGTGCTCGCGCACAGCATGGGCAACTACGTCATGCAGGAGGCGCTGGTCGCGGCGTCCAAGCAGCTCAACGATCCGCAGCTGGTCAGCCTGATCAACCAGTTCGTCATGGTCGCGGCCGATGTCGACAACGACCTGTTCCAGCGCGACCAGCCTGTCGGCAGCGACGGCAGCCTGATGGCGAACCTGTGCTACCGCATCGCCGCGCTGTACACCGGCCTCGATTCGATGCTCGGCATGTCCGCGGGCCTGAAGCACTTCGGCACGCGCCGGCTCGGGCGCAGCGGCCTTGCCGATCCGGACAACGTCTGGGACAACGTGTTCGAATTCGACGTCAGCCGCTACATCGACACGCGCGACAGCATTCACTCCGCCGTGTTCGAGTCATCGCCGGCGATCGCGGTCGTGCGCAACATCCTGCGCGGCGTGGATCGCAACTACATCGCCTCCGGCGTCGCGCCGTACGCGCAGCCGGGACCACCGCAGGCGATCCCGATGCCTGCGACCTAGCGGATCTTGCCGGCGCTGAGCTCGTGCACGGCGTCGATCAGCACGCCCAGGCGCGCGGGATCGATGTCGGGCGTGATGCCGTGGCCAAGGTTGAACACGTGGCCCGGATGCGCACCGAAATCCGCGAGTGCGCGACCGATCTCGGCGCGGATCGCTTCGGGACTAGCGTGCAGCACGGCCGGATCGAGATTACCCTGCAGCGCGACGCGGTTGCCGACACGCGTGCGTGCTTCACCGAGGCCGATCGTCCAGTCGAGGCCGAGCGCATCGCAGCCGGTGTCGGCCAGCGCTTCGAGATGGCCGTTGGCACCTTTCGAGAACAGGATCAGCGGAGTATCCTTTGTCGCATTGTCGCTTTTTAGACTTTGCGCAATCTGCGCGAGGTAGCGCAGACTGAATTCGCGGAACATCGCCGGCGCGAGCAGCCCGCCCCAGGTGTCGAACACCATCAGCGCCTGCGCGCCCGCGGCGGCCTGCGCGGCGAGATAAGCGGCGACCGAACGCGCGATCACGTCGAGCAGTTTGTGCATCGTCGCCGGCGCGTCGAGCGCGAGCGCCTTCGGTCGCGAGAAGCTTGCCGAGCCCGCGCCTTCGATCATGTAGCAGGCCAGTGTCCACGGGCTGCCGGCGAAACCGATCAGCGGCACCTTGTCGTTCAGTTCGCGGCGGATCAGGCGCACCGCGTCGATCACGTAGCGCAGCTCGGTTTCGGCATCGGGCACGCCGAGTTTTTCGATCTCGGCCAGCGTGCGCACCGGTTTGGCCAGGCGCGGGCCGACACCTTCGTCGACCGACAGGCCCAGGCCCATCGCGTCGGGAATGGTGAGAATGTCGGAGAACAGGATCGCCGCATCGAGCGGATAGCGCGCGATCGGCTGCAACGTGACCTCGCACGCCAGCTCGGGGGTCTTGCACAGGTTGACGAAGCTGCCGGCGCGCGCGCGCGTGGCGCGGTACTCCGGCAGATAGCGGCCGGCCTGGCGCATGATCCAGACCGGTGTGGCGTCGACGGGTTGGCGTGCGAGCGCGCGCAGGAAACGGTGGTTTTGCATCGTGGGTTCTTCTGAATTGCTTCTCCCGGCGGGAGAAGGGGGCTATGAGTACGGCGAATCGATCCCCTGACTGAACATCAGGCGAAAGCCGCGCTTGAGTTGCGCATCACGCGCGTGCTCGAACGCGGCGAGTGCGTCGTCGCGCTCGAGGAACACTTCGCGTTTCAGGCTCGCGCGCCCGCCCTGCTGGCCCCACTCGCGTGTCAGCGTCCAGCCGCCGAGCAGGTCCTGCTGCAACTGGAGCTGGTAGTAGCGCGGCGCCTCGGCGGCTAGCGGCTGGGTTTGCAGGAGGATGCGCATGGCCGGATTGTACAGCAGGGTTGCGAACCCTCGCGCCCGCCTTGGTCGCGCCGATTCGTCCGGGGCACGTGCAGCCGCGCCAACGGGACGAGCTGTCTCAGCCCGTCGTCTCGATCCGCTCCACGCGCTGGAAGCCGCGCGGCAGGCTGCCGCCGCGCTGCGCGCGGTTGCCGTTGTATTCGACCAGGTCGGCCCATTTGAGGATGAGCTTGCGCTGGCCGGCGTAGACGGTGACTTCGCCCGAGCCTTCGGCGACTACTGCTGTTCCGGCGACGCGTTCGCCCTCGGCCAGTTTCGCCTTCGGAATCTCGATCAGCTTGTTGCCCTTGCCGCCATTGTCGAGCTCGGGCAGCTCGGCGACCGAGAACATGAGAAAGTGGCCGAGGTTCGTCGCCACCGCGATGCGGTCGCGCGCGGGATCGCTGACGTACGCCGGCGCGAGCACGTGTGCCTCGCCGTCGAGATTGATGATCTGCTTGCCGGCCTTCTTGTTCGCGAGCAACGCCTCGAACCGGGTGACGAAGCCGTAGCCGAAGTCGGAGGCGAGCACGAGCCGCGTCGCCGCGTCGGCCATCGCGACCGCGTCGAAGCGCGCTCCTCCAGCGGGCGTGAAGCGGCCGGTCAGCGGTTCGCCGTTACCGCGCGCGGAAGGAAGCGTATGGGCTGCCGTGGAATAGCTTCTGCCGTTCGAATCGATGAACGCGACCTGCTGCGTGGTCTTGCCGCGCGCCGCCTGCTGGAAACCGTCGCCCTCGCGATAACCGAGTGCGGCCGCGTCGATGTCGTGACCCTTGGCCGCGCGCACCCAGCCCTTCGCCGACAGGATCACGGTGATCGGTTCGCTCGCGACGAGCGCGGACTCGTCCAGTGCCTGCGCCGCTTCGCGTTCGACGATCGGCGAGCGGCGCTTGTCGCCGTACTTGTCGGCGTCGGCGCGCAGCTCGTCCTTGATCAGCGTCTTCATCTTCGCCGGCGATTTCAGGATCACCGTGATCCTGGCGCGCTCCTCTTCGAGCGCGTCGCGCTCGGCGTTGAGCTTCATTTCCTCCAGGCGCGCGAGCTGGCGCAGCCGGGTTTCGAGGATGTAGTCGGCCTGTTCCTCGCTCAAGCGGAAGCGCGCGATCAGCTTCGGCTTCGGCTCCTCCTCGGTACGCACGATGCGGATGACTTCGTCGAGGTTGAGGAAGGCGATGCGCAGGCCTTCGAGCAAGTGCAGGCGGCGCTCGACCTTGTCCAGGCGATACTGCAGGCGACGCGTCACCGTGCGCTCGCGGAAGATCAGCCATTCGCCGAGGATCTTCTTCAGATCCTTGACCTGCGGCTTGCCGTCGAGGCCGATCATGTTGAGGTTGACGCGGTAGCTCTTCTCGAGATCAGTGGTCGCGAACAGGTGCTGCATCATCTCGTCGAGATCGATGCGGTTCGAGCGCGGGATCAACACGAGGCGCACTGCGTTCTCGTGATCGGACTCGTCGCGCAGGTCCTCGAGCATCGGCAGCTTCTTCGCGCGCATCTGCTCGGCGATCTGAGCGATGATCTTCGCGCCCGAGACCTGATACGGCAGCGCGTTGACGACGACGTTGCCGTCCTCGATCACGTAGCGCGCACGCGCGCGCACCGAGCCGTTGCCGCTGGTGTACATCGCCTTGAGTTCGCTCTTCGGCGTGATGATCTCGGCCGTGGTCGGGAAATCCGGGCCCTTGATCTTCTGGCACAGGTTGGCGATCGACGCCTCGGGCTCGTCGATCAGCAGGATCGCGGCTTCGGCGACTTCGCGCAGGTTGTGCGGCGGAATGTCGGTAGCCATGCCGACCGCGATGCCGGTCGAGCCGTTGAGCAGCACATGCGGCACGCGCGCGGGCAGCCACGAGGGTTCCTTCAGCGTGCCGTCGAAGTTGGGCGTGAAATCGACCGTGCCTTGGCCGATTTCGTCGAGCAGCAAGTCGGCAATCGGGGTCAGCTTCGACTCGGTGTAGCGCATCGCCGCGAACGACTTCGGATCGTCGGGTGAACCGAAGTTGCCCTGGCCGTCGATCAGCGGATAGCGGTACGAGAACGGCTGCGCCATCAGCACCATCGCTTCGTAGCAGGCGCTGTCGCCATGCGGATGGAACTTGCCGATGACATCGCCGACGGTGCGCGCGGACTTTTTCGGTTTCGCCGCAGCGTCGAGGCCGAGCTCGCTCATCGAATAGACGATGCGCCGCTGCACCGGCTTCAAGCCGTCGCCGATGAACGGCAGCGCGCGGTCGAGCACGACGTACATCGAGTAGTCGAGATAGGAGCGCTCGGCGAATTCCTTGAGCGGCAGTTGTTCGTAGTTGGCTTGCAGGTTCATTTGTTGCGCGGTGGAGGGAATCGACAACCGCGCATTGTGCCGCAAACTGCGCCGCCGTGCGCAGATCGCGCGCAGTCGCGGTTGCGTTCAGCGTACCGCGGCATAACCCCCGGGCACGCCGCGCGGCGACCAGACGATTTGCCAGAGTTGGTCGCGGCGCGCGCGGAAACTGGCCATGCTCGCGGCAAGATAGAAATGCCACATGCGGCGGAAGCGCTCGCCGTATTTTTCCGCTAGCTGCGGCCAGGCCGCATCGAAGTTCGAGCGCCAGGCCTGCAGGGTACGGTCGTAGTAGGGGCCGAAGCCGTGCCAGTCTTCGAGCACGAACAGGCCCTCTGCCGCCTTGGCGATCTGCGCGGCGGAAGGGATCATCGAATTGGGAAAAATATACTTTGCGATCCACGGATCGGTATGGTTGGTCGACTCGTTGCCGCCGATCGCGTGCAGCAGGGTGAGTCCTTCGTCGCGCAGGCAGCGGCGCACGGTCTCGAAATACGCGCGGTAATTCTTCACGCCGACATGCTCGAACATGCCGATCGACCAGATGCGGTCGAACTTCCCGCCTTCGGTTTTTGCGGACAGGCTGCGGTAGTCCTGCACGCGAATCTCGATCGGCAGACCGCGGCACAGTTGGCGCGCGAATTCCGCCTGTTCCTGCGACACGGTGACGCCGACGCCGACGACGCCGTACTTCTGCGCGGCGTATTTCAACGCCTCGCCCCAGCCGCAGCCGATGTCGAGCACGCGCATGCCGGGCGCGAGGCCGAGCTTGCGGCAGACCAGATCGAGCTTCGCTTCCTGCGCGGCGTCGAGGTTCGCCGCGTCCTTCCAGTAGCCGCAGCTGTAGACGAGGCGTTTGCCGAGCATCGCGCGGAACAGATCGTTGCCGAGATCGTAGTGCTGTTCGCCGACCTTGTACGCGCGCCGGCCGCGCTGCATGTTGACGAGCTTGGCGCGCAGGAACAGCGCCGCATCATCGATGCCGCCGACCTTTTCGTCGACGTGTGCCGCGAGCAGGCGATGGAGAAACCCGTCGAGGCTGGCCGCATCCCACCAGCCATCCATGTAGGCCTCGCCGAGGCCGAGCGAGCCATGCGCGATCGCGCGTGCGTAGAAGCGCTCGTCGTGAACCTGGATATCGCACGGTTCGCCGCCGTCGACGTGGATGTCGGCGAGCGCGAGCAGGGACTCGATGCGGCTGCGAGGATTGTTGCCGTGCATGTCCAGGCCTCGAGTAGTGCGGACTCCACTGACTTGGGGGCTCGGCGCGAAGTGTCAAGCGCCGCGGTCGAGAAACGCGAATGCCCGGAACGGTGGCGCCGATCAGCTGCCCGCGGCCGGCTGCGGCGGTTTGCCGTCGTTGTCGTCGAGGTCGACGAGCGCGCCGAAATCCGAGGCGATGCGCGAGCAGAACACGTCGATCCGTTGCGCGCGCAGGTCGGCAAGAAGGCGATCCGCGTGTTCCGCGTCGACGAGAAATTCGACCAGCACGGGCACTTCGCCCGCGAGCTCGAAGAAACGCTGTTCGTGCAGGTGGCCATGGCGGCCGAAGCCGGCGATCGCGCGGAACGCCGAGCCGCCGTGAATGCCCTGTTTCCTCGCGTACTCGAGCAGCCATTCGTAGAGAAGTTTGCCGTCGTGCCGGCGGTTCTCGCAGGTGTAGAAGCGCAGGTGCGTGCCTTTCATCGAACGTCTCCCCGCAATCTTCGCCGGCTCATTTGAGCAGCAGGCGCATGGCATGAATGCCGATCACGGTCATCGCCAGCGAACCGATCAGGTGCGCGGCGACGATGGTGAACGACCAACCGTATTGCTGGCGCAGCAACGCGTTCACCGTTTCGGCGGAGAACGTCGAGAACGTCGTCAGTCCGCCGCAGAAGCCGGTGATGACGAACAGGCGCAGTTCCGGCGGCAACGACTGGAATTGATCGAAGATGCCGATCGCGGTGCCGATGATGAAGCCACCGACGAGATTGACGGTCAGCGTGCCCAGCGGCAGATCGGGGAAAACCGGGTTGAGTGCGAGCCCGAGCATCCAGCGCAGCGCGCTGCCGATGGCGCCGCCGGCGAGGACGGAAGACAGGGAAAGCCAGGTCATCGGTGGGGTCATGCGTTTGCCATTCGTGCCCGGTGGATACGGCGTCTTCGTCCGCTGTGCCGCGGCGACTCTACATCCGCATGGCGAGGTCGGCCAGCGGCACGATCACGAGCAGGCGCGCGAGAATCAGCGCGATCGAGGCGATCCAGAACGAAAAATCGAGTCCGGCCAGCGGCGGCACGAGGCGGCGCAGCGGGCGCACGAGCGGCTCGGTCAGTTGCACGAGCACGCGCGTGTTGGGATGGCCCCGCCCGTCGGTGAAAAAACTCAGCAGGGCGCGGATCAGCAGCACCCAGAAAACGATCCAGACGGCGATGCTCGCCACGGCGACGATCGCGGCGAGCAGCCAGCCCGGTACCGCGTAGTGTGGGCCGCCGAGGCCGGAGAGCAGGCCGAGTTCGATCAGCGCGAGCACGAGCGCGACGGCGAGCGAGGCGGTTTCGATCTTGCCCATGCGCGGCAGGAATCCGCGAATCGGCGCGATGGCCGGATTGGTCAGCTTGTAGACGAACTGACAGATCGGGTCGTGGAACGAGGCGTTGACCGCGATCAGCATGGCGCGGACGACGAACACTCCGATCAGGAAGTCGAAAACCGTCTGGATCAGGAATGCGGCTGCGTTGGCGAGGTAGGGCATGTCGGAATCAGCCACCCGGGTGTGCGGAAAGTTCCTGCCCGCGGCGCGTGGCCGCTGCCACTGCGCCTGCGACGAGCGCACGCAGGCCGTTGGCCTCGAAGCTTTCGACCGCGGCCTGGGTGGTGCCGTTGGGCGAGGTCACGCGCTGGCGCAGTGCGGCCGGTGCCGCGCCGTCCTCGCGCAGCATGCGTCCCGCGCCGAGGCAGGTCTGCGCGGCCAGTGCGCGCGCGGTCTCGCGTGGCAGGCCCTGGGCCACCGCGGCGTCCTCCAGCGCTTCGACGAGCAGGAAGAAATATGCCGGCCCGGAGCCGGACAGCGCGGTGACCGTATCCATCAGCGCTTCGTCCGCTATCCACACGGCGAGGCCGGCGGCATCGAGGATGCGCTGCGCCAATTCGCGCTGGCGCGCGTCGGCACGCGCATTGGCGACGAGGCCGGCGGCACCGGCGCCGATCAGGGCCGGCGTGTTCGGCATCGTGCGCACGACGGCGTAGCCGCCACCGAGCCAGGTATCGATCTGCTCGATGCGGATGCCGGCGGCGATCGACACGATCAGCGGTTTGCGCGGCCACGCGATTTCGCCGAGCGAAGTGCATACCGCTTTCATCACCTGAGGCTTCACCGCGAGCACGACGGCATCGGCGTCGCGCGCCGCATCGGCGGCGTTGTCGCAGACGGTCACACCGAAGTCGCTTGCCAGCGCGGCGCGCTGGTCGGCGTTAGGCTCGGCGACGGCGA
This sequence comes from Pseudomonadota bacterium, assembly GCA_018240465.1. Lineage (GTDB taxonomy): Bacteria > Pseudomonadota > Gammaproteobacteria > Xanthomonadales > Rhodanobacteraceae > Rudaea. Next base: position 25,623 of record JAFEFS010000079.1, on the reverse strand, counting down.
TGTCCGCGCCGTGCTTTCCGGCGCGCACGAGCCCGCCGATCAGGCTGCGCGCCATGTTGCCGCCGCCGACGAAGGTGATGCGCGTAGGTGTGTTGGTCATGGGATGGCCAATGCGGTGGACGGTACGATGATCTCGACACGCCGGTTCTGCGCGCGGCCCTCGGGACTGCCATTGTCCGCTGCCGGATGGTCGGGGCCGAAGCCCTTGCGAACGACGTCCCTCGCGGCGAAGCCGTCGGCGACGAACGCATCGGCGACGATGTCCGCGCGGCGTCGGGAAAGGGCCATGTTGTAGTCGTACGCGCCGAGGTTGTCGGTGTGGCCCTCCGCGCGCAGCTGGCGGATGTCCAGCGCGAGCAATTGCCGCGCGAAGTCGGCGATAACCTTGCGCAATTCAGGCTTGAGGTCGTCCTTGCCGAATTCGAAGGAGATGTACTCGGGCAGGGTCAGCAGCCAGCCCTCGTCGACTTTCCTGAAGCCGAGATGGGTCAGCGCTTCCGTCTGGCGTTGGGCGAGCGTCGGTTTGGGCGGGGCGGAGGCGCACGCCGCGAGCAGGCAGAACGCGAGCACAAGCGGGAACAGTCGCTGAAGTCGGGGGAGGTAAAAGTCTGCCTGCAAGATGCTTCCTCGGGTTTCGAACGGCGAAGTGTATCGGACAGTGCCCGGTCTCATTCTACTTGCTGGATTGCGCCGGGATCGATGCCGATCCAGTCCGAGTTCGCCGCCTGCTTGGCAGCGGCGGCATCAGCGTTCCAGCGCGTGACGTGGCCCTGTTCGCGGCGGCGCCCTTTTGCCGCGTACATCGACTGGTCGGCCAGATGCACGAACTCGTCGATGCTCCGTGCGGCGTCGGGATAGACGGCCACGCCGATGCTCGTGCTCGGATGCAGCACGAGATCGCCGTGGCGGATCGGCGCTTCGAGCTCGGCATGCAGTTCGGCGAGGATGTTCTCGGGATCCGCGTTCGCGGCCAGCGGCGAGAACAGGACGACGAACTCGTCGCCGCCGATGCGCGTGGCCGTGGTCTCCTGCGGGCGCCAGTTGCGCAGGCGCGCGGCAATGCGGCTGAGCAATTCGTCGCCGACGGCGTGGCCGAGGTTGTCGTTGACCGACTTGAATGCGTCGATGTCGAGATAGAACAGGCATGCGCGCGTGCGGTCACGATTGCAAGCGTCGATCGTCGCCTGCAACGCGGGCTCGAACATCGCACGGTTCGGCAGGCCGGTCAGTGCGTCGATGTAGGCGACGCGCCGCAGCGCGGCGTTGCTTTGGGTGAGCAGGTGGTCACGCAGGCTGATTTCGTCGAGCAGGGCGTTGAATTCACAACGCAGATCTTCTACCTCGGTGAGTGACGACGGCGGCGCACGTCGACTGAAATCTCGCCCCTCGATCAGCTGCTTGACCACTTCGTGCAACTGCCAGATCGGCTGGGTGAAGCGACGCGTGTACTTGCGCGCGAGGGCGAGGGCGCTGGCGGCGATCAATAGCGTGCCGAAGCCGAACCAGGCGAGCAATCCGCCGAGCGTACGCAGCATCGGCTCGCTGCCGCCTTCGAGGACGATGTCGCCGATGCGCCGGCCTTCCTCGACCACCTCCTGGCGGACGCGCTCGTCGCCGACCCAGCCGGACAACCGGCCCACCCATCCGTCCGCACGCCCGTCGATGCGGGCGAGCACGACGCCCGATGCGTCGCGGATCTCGGCGAAGGTGATGCCCTCGTCCCCGGGAATCGACTGCAGGATCTCGGTCGCCGTCTTCGTATCGCGGAACACGATTGCGCTGCGGCTTTCGCTGGCGGCGAAGCTGATCAGCGTGCGCAGATGGCGCTCGGTCTGCTGGTGCAGGAAATGGTAGCTCAGCAGGAAGGCGCCGGTGCCGACGACGACGATGGCCAGTGCGGAAATCGACAGCAGCGCACGCCCGATGTGCGCGGCGGAGGCCGTCGCCGACAATTTCTTGCGCGCGCGCAGCGGCTGGCTCATGGCGTGTCCTTGCCGGCGGTGCGCGACGAACCGAGGGTGAGCAGGCGCGAACTGACCACGAGGGCCGCCTCCCTCATCGCCGAGATGTTGACTTCGAATTTCTGCTGCTCCGCGGCTGGCGCACCGCCGAGGTGCAGGCAGATTTGACCGCCCGCGGTGCAGAACCCGGAACCGGAACCGACCGCGAGTATCGGCTGCCGGCGCACGCGCGCGAGCAGCTTGTCCGTGGTCGCGGCATCGGCGGCGCTCAGGTCGAGGACCTGGCAATTGTTCAGCGCGGCCTCGGCGTCGATGCGGTGGATCGCAAACGGCTTGCCGCGCACGATGCGGCCGGCGTAGACGCGGTCCTGCTCGACCGGCACGTCGCCAACTATGCAGACGGTCCAGGCAGGCAATCGGTCCTCACCCTGCCAGTGCACGTAGTGGACGAAGCCGGTGATGTACTCGGCGGAATTGCTCAATCCGTCCGTCTGCGCCTCGGCGCCGCAGGCGATTCCCGCGCACGACAGCGCCGCAGCCGCCCAGGCGGTGATGCGGATCAGGCAGGCGCTGGGCGAAAACCGATTGATCATCGTGAAGGACAGGCTGCGCCCGGTATTTTCCCGCCGGGGCTGCGTTGGCAAATGGCGGATGGTCGGAGAGCGGAAGTGTGAATCATCGCACAGTTGTCGCGCGCGCGCCGAACAGGGCGCTGCCGACACGCACCATTGTCGCCCCGCAGGCTATCGCCAGTTCGAAGTCTTCGGACATGCCCATCGACAGCGTATCGATGTCGGCGTGGTCGCGGCGCAACTCCTCGAACAATGCACGCATGCGCACGAATGCAGTCTCGCGGCGGCGCGGGTCTGCGGCCGGTGCGGGGATCGCCATCAGGCCGCGCAGGGCGAGGCGTGGCGCGGTGCGCACGACCGCGGCGAGCGCGCCGATTTGCTCCGGCGTGCAGCCCGATTTGCTGGCCTCGTCGTCGACGTTGACCTGGATCAGCACATTGAGCGGCGTGCGCCCGGGCGGGCGGGCGCGATCGAGCAGGGCGACGAGCTTGACCCGATCCAGGCTCTGCAGCCAGTCGAAATGCGCGGCGACCTCGCGCGCCTTGTTCGATTGCAGCGGGCCGATCAGATGCCATTCCAGGCCGGGATCGGCCAGCTCGCGCTGCTTGGCCAGGCATTCCTGCACATAGTTCTCGCCGAATGCGCGCTGGCCGAACGCAGCGAGTCCGCGCACCGAGGCGGCCGGCCTGGTCTTGCTGACCGCAAGCAGGGTCACCTCGCGCCCGGCGCGTTGCGCCGCGGCGACTACGCGTTCGCGCACGGCGCGATAGTTTTCGCTCGAATCCATGAAGCAGGCGTGCATTGTTGTCTTTCCCGCACGTTATACTGCCGGCGCAAACTACGGCAAGCGCCAATGGGGGGGATGTGGACATAGCGGAGCTTCTGGCGTTCTCCATCAAGAACAAGGCCTCGGACCTGCATCTCTCGGCGGGCCTGCCGCCGATGATCCGCGTCGACGGTGACGTGCGCCGCATCAACATGCCGGCGCTCGAGCACAAGCAGGTGCATGCACTGGTCTACGACATCATGTCGGACAAGCAGCGCCGCGACTACGAGGAATTCCTCGAGCTGGATTTCTCGTTCGAACTGGCCGGCATGGCGCGCTTCCGCGTCAACGCGTTCAACCAGAACCGCGGTGCGGGCGCGGTGTTCCGCACGATTCCTTCCGAAGTGCTCACGCTCGACGATCTCGGTGCGCCGAAGATCTTCAAGGAGCTGATCGCGCAGCCGGTAGGCCTGATCCTCGTCACCGGGCCGACCGGCTCGGGCAAATCGACCACGCTCGCGGCGATGGTCGACCACATCAACAAGAACGAATACGGTCACATCCTCACGATCGAGGATCCGATCGAATTCGTGCACACGGCGAACAAGTGCCTGGTCAACCAGCGCGAGGTGCACCGCGACACCCACGGGTTCAACGAGGCATTGCGTTCGGCCTTGCGTGAAGATCCGGACTACGTCCTCGTCGGCGAACTGCGCGACCTCGAGACGATCCGCCTCGCCCTGACCGCGGCCGAGACCGGCCATCTCGTCTTCGGCACGCTGCACACCTCCAGCGCGGCGAAGACCGTGGACCGCATCATCGACGTATTCCCGGCCGGCGAGAAGCCGATGGTGCGCTCGATGCTGTCCGAGTCGCTGCGCGCGGTGGTTTCGCAGTCGCTGCTGAAGAAGGTCGGCGGCGGCCGCATCGCCGCGCACGAGATCATGGTCGGCATCCCGGCGATCCGCAACCTGATCCGCGAAGACAAGGTCGCGCAGATGTATTCGACGATCCAGACCGGCAGTGCGTTCGGCATGCAGACGCTGGACCAGTGCCTGCTCGACATGGTCAAGCGCGGCCAGGTGACGCGACAGGAAGCGTCGACCTACGCGAAGAACAAGGACGTGTTCAAATAAGCGTGGTGCCTTGATTCGAACGCCTGAAAGCGGAAACCGCCATGACTCCAGCCGATTTCAACTCGTACCTGAAACTGATGGTGCACAAGCGCGCCTCCGACCTGTTCATCACGGCCGGTCTGCCGCCCTCGATCAAGATCGCCGGCCGCATCGGGCCGGTGACCAAGGAGCCGCTCAGCGCGCAGCAGTCGCGCGACCTCGTGCTCAGCGTGATGACGCCCTCGCAGCGCGAGGAGTTCGAGAAGACGCATGAATGCCAGTTCGCGATCGCGCTCGCCGGCGTCGGCCGCTTCCGCGTGAGCTGCTTCTACCAGCGCAGCAATGTCGGCATGGTGCTGCGCCGGATCGAGGGCAAGATCCCGACGCCGGAGGAGTTGAACCTGCCACCGATCATCAAGCAGCTGGCGATGACCAAGCGCGGCATCATCATCTTCGTCGGCGCGACCGGCACCGGCAAGTCGACCTCGCTCGCGTCGATGATCGGCTACCGCAACCAGAATTCGACCGGCCACATCATCACGATCGAGGACCCGATCGAGTACGTGCACAACCATGCCGGCTGCATCGTCACCCAGCGCGAAATCGGCATCGACACCGACTCGTGGGAGAACGCGCTGAAGAACACGCTGCGTCAGGCCCCCGACGTGATCATGATCGGTGAGGTGCGCACGCGCGAGACGATGGAACACGCGATCGCGTTTTCCGAGACCGGTCATTTGTGCTTGTGCACGCTGCATGCGAACAACGCCAACCAGGCGATGGACCGCATCATCAACTTCTTCCCCGAGGACCGTCGCAGCCAGCTGTTCATGGATCTCTCGCTCAACCTCAAGGGCGTGGTCGCGCAGCAGCTCATTCCCACGCCCGACGGCAAGGGCCGCCGCGTCGCGATCGAAGTCATGCTCGGCACGCCGCTGGTTTCGGACTACATCCGCAAGGGCGAGGTGCACAAGCTCAAGGACGTGATGAAGGACTCGACCAACCTCGGCATGTGCACGTTCGATCAGAGCCTCGTCGCGCTCTACCATGCCGGCGAGATCTCCTACGAGGACGCGTTGCGTTACGCCGACTCGGCCAACGAGGTGCGCCTGAAGATCAAGCTCGCCCAGGGCGGAGACGCGAATTCGCTCGCGCAAGGCCTCGGCGACGTGGAACTGGTCGAGGACGAAACGAAGCGCGGCGGGTTTTCGTTCCGCGTCTAGCGCTTCCCGATTCGCGCGGCTCGATCGTCACAGGCGCCGCGGGTGCGAGGTTCGCGGCGCCCTGCTCCGCGGGCGGCATCACCAAGCGCGTGCTCGCAAATCGACGGCCCTGCGCAGCAAGCGCGCCCGCACTACCGCGGCGGCACCGACGATGCCGAAGAAGAACGCGAACGCGAGCAGCGTGGCGAGCACCTGTTTCCACAGCGCGCCGCCGACGCTGCTGGCGACGCGGAACCCCCAGCGCATCGCGGCCACGCTTGCGCCGGCGGCGAGCACGAGCACGAGGAGATCGGCAATCCAGCGCAGTGCGTGGCGCGGCTTGCGCGGATAGCAGCAGTAAAGTGTGCCGACAATGCAGAAGGCCGGCAGGAACAGGATAAAGGCGAGATCGGGTTGAATCGTCGTGGGCATGCCCTGGTCCTTCAGTCGAGCACGATTCCGTGCATCGCCTCGATGTCGGCGGCGGTCAACCGGGAGCGCTGCGCGCCGAAATTTTCGCGTACGTAGTTGGTCACCGCGGCGATCTGTGCGGAACTGAGTTGCTGCACGAACGGCGGCATCGAATACGGCGCCGGATTGCCCGCCGTCGTCACTGCAAAGCCGCCGTACAGCACCATGCGCACCGCGTTGATCGGATCGGGCGCGATCGCCGCGACCGCGTCGCGCAGTGCCGGATAGCGTCCACTCTTGCCTTCGCCGTCGTTGCCGTGGCAGTCGGCGCATGCGTGCCGATAGATTTCGGCGCCGTCGCCGGCCACCTCCGGTTGGCGCTGCGGTTCGGGCAGCAGGGTGAAAGCCGCTTCGCGCGCACGGCGTGCGGGAATGGATTTCAGATAGCGCGCGATCGCGATGGCATCGTCTTCGCGCAGTGCCTGCAGACTGCGGTAGACGACTTCGGCCATCGGCCCGTAGGCCGCGCCGTGGTCGCTGGTGCCGGAGCGCAGATAGGCGGCGAGCTGTTCGACCGGATAGCGTTGCAACTGCTTCGCGTCGAGGGGCGGCGCGTACCAGCCGCTGCCCGGAATGCGTCCACCGGCCAGATGGCCGCCGGAGGCGAGCGCGCCGCCCGGTTCGCGCTCGCTGTGACACATCGCGCAGTGGCCGAGGCCGTCGACCAGATAGCGGCCGCGATTGTCATCGGTTGCCGCGGCGGGCGCGGGGCGATAGTGCAGCATGCGCCAGAGCACGAGCGCGGGGCGCAGGTTCGCGGGAAAGTCGAGACGGTTCGGCGGCGGTACGTTGGCGCTCGCGGGCAGACTGCGCAAATAGGCGTAGATGGCGTCGATGTCCGCGTCGGCGAGCGTGGCGAAATATTCGTAGGGGAACACCGGATACAGCGGACCGCGGCGGCTGACGCCGTGGCGCATCGCATGCGCGAACTCGGCGATCGACCACGCCCCGATGCCGTGCTCGCGGTCGGGCGTCAGGTTCGAGGAGTAGATCACGCCCCGGCCGGTGGCGAAGCCGCGCCCACCCGCATAGGCGGCGCCGCCGCGTGCGGTATGGCAGGCCGCGCAGTCGCCGATGCGCGCGAGGTATTCGCCGCGCCGCAACGTTGCCGCGTCGCCCGCGACGACGCGGCCGTCGTCCACGGGCAGCCGGTAGGGCGCAAGGCCGCCCTGTTGCGCGAACAGGAAAATCCCGATGGCGAGCGCGGCGAGCACGAACGGAACGGCAACGAGGCCGGCGATGCGCCAGGTTTTCACTTCGCCACCTGTGCGTGCGGCAGCGATCCGCAGGCCCGCGGCGGCAGGAAGCTCGCGGCCGGAGCGGGACGCAGGCCGTCGACGTTCGATTGCTGCGAGAGATACACCGCGATCGCGCGCATGTCGTCGGCGGCGATCCTGCCGGCGATGTCGTGCATGCAGTCGGGCGGCGCGCCGTTGCGCACACCCTCGCGCCATGCGCCGAACTGGGCGATGACGTAGTCGGCCGGCAGGCCGAGCAGGGCGGGCACGCCGGGTTCCAGGCCGGCGAGATTGGCGCCGTGGCAGGAGCTGCATGCGGGCAAGTCGCGTGCGGGGTCGCCGTGCTCGACCAGGTTCTGCGCGACGCGGCGGCGCTCGGCAGTCAGCTCTGCGGCACCCGTGTCGGCGCCGCGCGTGCGCGGCGGCAGCTCGGCGTACCATTGCGCGATGCGTTGCAGGAAGGCGTCGTCGGCGAAGCGAACGTACCAGGTCATGGATGTGCTGGCGCGGCGGCCATCGCGGAAGCCCTTGAGCTGCTCGAACAGATAGCCGGCCGGCTTGCCGGCAAGGTGCGGGTAGTATTCCGCGCCGCGCACGCCTTCGCCGTGCTGGCCGTGGCAGGCCGCGCAGGCGGCCAGACGCTCACCGAAATCGGCGCTGTCGTCCGCGCGCGCCGGTGAGGCCAGCGCGAGCAGAAGTACCAGCAAGGTAGCGCGCAGCATCGCTGCTGCCGCTCAGCGTCCGACGCCGTGCGGCTGTATCCAACCGAGCGCGATGCACAGCATCACGAACAGGATCAGCGCGACCGAAAGCCCGATGCGCCGCGTCAGTGCCGCAACCGTGCGCCCACTGCCGCCATTGTCGACCATCATGAAATACAGGCCCGCGCCAAGGTTGTAGACGATCGCGACCAGTGTGGCGACGACGATGATTTTCCCGAACATGCTTCACTTCCCGGTGGCTGTGCCGACGCCACGTATTTTACCCCGGACAGCGCGGCCGGAGGCCGATCGGCGCCGCGGAAGCGCGCTTGTCGGCGCGCGGGTGCCGAGGCGTTTTGTCGCAGCGCCGGCGCGGGCCGCGCGCTGCGAGGGTCATCCCGCCGCCCCGGCGGCGATGCCGCTGCGGGCGGAGGCGGACGAGGAAAATCGCACGCCGACGCGCAATCCGGGTGCGTTGTCGCCCAGATCGAGCGCGGCGTCGTGCAGCGCCGCGACGGCATGGGCGAGCGCAAGGCCGAGGCCGTTTCCCGGCGTCGTGCGGCTGGCATCGAGGCGCACGAAGCGCTGCAGTACCTTCTCGCGCATGTCGACGGGGATGCCGGGGCCGTCGTCGGCGACAAGGACTTCGACACCGGCCGGCGTGCGTCGCGCCGCCAGCTCGATGTGCGCGCCGGCAGCGCAATGGCGCGATGCGTTCTCGACGAGGTTGGCGAACAACTGGGTGAGCAGTTCGCGGTCGCCGTGCACGTCCAGCCCGGCGGCGATGTCGGTATGCAGCGATTGCGATTTTTCCTCGATTGAAGGCTGGTAGATCTCGGCGACCGTGTGCAGCAGTTCGCAGAGATCGACGCTGCGGAAACTGGCCTTGCGCGCGCCGCTTTCGATCTGCGCGATGCGCAGCAGTGCGCCGAAGGTCTGCAGGATCGCATCGATGTCGGCCAGCGTCGCTTCCAGCGTCGCATGCAGCGCCTGCGCGTCCGGCGTCCGCTGCTGCGCGAGTTCGAGTCGCTGGCGCAGGCGCGTCAACGGCGTGCGCAGGTCGTGGGCGATGTCGGTCGAAACCTGACGCAGACCCTCGAGCAACACACCGATGCGGTCGAGCATGGCATTCAGGCTCTCGGCGAGATGGTCGAATTCGTCGCCGCTGCCGTTGAGCGGAATGCGCCGCTGCAGGTCGCCGGCGACGATGTCGCGGCTGGTCTGGCTCACCGTCTCGATGCGGCGCAGGACCGAGGCGCTCATCAGCGCGCCGCCGGCGAGCACGAGCAGCATCGCCGCACCGAGCCCCCAGAGGAACGACTGCGCGACCGATTCGCGCAGTTCATGCACCTCGTGCGCGCTCACGCCGACGAAGAGATAGCCGCCGTCGACCGCCGCCTCGCCGCGGCCGCGGATATCGGTCTCGTGGAATCGGGGCAACCGGTTCGGTTTCACCCATTCGCGGACGCCGGCAACGGGGTCGAGCGCCGGCATATTGCCGGCGATGGCGTTGCCGGCGCGATCCTGCAACAGGTAGAAGAAGTTGCTGGCTTGCCTGGTCGAGGCTTCGATCGCGCGGCGCAGGCTTTCGAGGCCGCCGTCGCCGGCGGCGGCGCGGACTTCCCTGATTTCGGCTGCGACGGTGATGTCGATCTGATGCTGCATGAAGCGCGTCGTCGACCAGAACACCGAAAGAAACAGCACTAGGAAGCTCGCGCCGGTGATTGCCGCGTAGATCAGGGTCAGGCGGAAGCTCGAAGTGCGGAACAGCCGATGCAGGTTCACGGCGTCGATTCGCGCAGGGAATAGCCGGCGCCGCGCAGTGTCTGGATCAGACCGACCGCATGGCCCTTGTCGACCTTGCCGCGCAGCCGGCTGATGTGGCTTTCGACGACGTTGGTGTGCGGGTCGAAGTTCAGGTCCCATACCTGTTCGAGCAGCATCGTGCGCGTGACGACCTCGTCAGCGTGACGCATGAGGAATTCGAGCAGGCGGAATTCGCGTGGCTGCAGTTCGATCGGCTGTCCCGCCCGCTGCACGCTGCGCGCGAGCAGGTCCATTTCGAGGTCGGCCACGCGCAGCACGGTCTCCGCGGCCGTGCGCCGCGGCCGACGGCCCAGCGCGCTGACGCGCGCGGCGAGCTCGGAAAACGCAAACGGCTTGACCAGATAGTCGTCGGCGCCGGCATTGAGACCATTGACGCGGTCGTCGATGCCGCCGAGCGTGGTCAGGAACAGCACCGGCGTTTCGATGCCGCCCGCGCGCAGCGTACGCACGAGGGTCATGCCGTCGAGCCCCGGCAACATGCGGTCGACGAGCAACAGGTCCCAGTCCTGGCCGGTCGCCTGGAACAGGCCGTCGCGGCCGTCGCGCGCTACGGCGATGTTGTGGCCGGACTGGCGCAAACCCGTCGTCACGTAGTCGGCGGTTTCGGCATCGTCTTCGATCAGCAGGATTCTCAAGGGGGCTCGCCGGATTTCCGTTGCGCGTGGTTCCCGGGAAGGTGGGAGCGACGCCAGAGCGCGCATCTAGACGCATGTGCCGTTGCCCGTCAAGTTGCAAAACGGTAATGTCGCGGACACCTCGGCACATAGCGCGGCCGGGTAGGGTAGCCGCGATGAAAAATTCGCCGATCTCCCGATTCGTCCGTCACACCACGCTCGCCGCCGCGATGCTGGCGCTCGGTGCCTGCGCGACCTACTCGCCGAAACCGCTGGATCTCGCCGCCACCGGCAAGACCGCGCTCGCCGATCTGCGTCACGAGGGCACGTTGCCCGAACGCCTGACGCCCGACGACATCGCGCGCCTGGCCCTCGACAACAATCCGGACCTCGTTGCGGTTCGCGCCCAGCACGGCATCGCCGAGGCACAACTGCGCACCGCGGGCATCCTGCCCAATCCGGTGGCCAGCTACAGCTATCAAAACCTGCTCAGCGGGCCGGGCGAGATGGGGGTGGTCGCCGCGAGCCTGACGATGGACATCAAGGCGCTCATCACGTTCATCCCGAAGCGTCGCGCGGCAAAGGCGACCGCGCAGTCGTCCGATGCGGCCGTGCTCTGGCAAGAGTGGCAGACGATCGGCAAGGCGCGCCTCGCCGCGATCGACCTGATTGAGGGCGACAAGCAGCTCGCCCTGCTGCGCAGCAACGCCACTCTTTGGCGGGAGCGCCTGCAGCGCAACCAGCAGGCGCTCAAGCAGGGCGACGCGACCCTGGCCACGCTTGCGCCCGATCTCGCCGCCGGCTCGGACGCACAGAAGACGCTCGATGATTTCGAGCGCGCACAGCAGACGCGGCGGCGCGATCTCAATCTGCTGTTGGGCCTCGCTCCTTCAGTGAAGCTGTCGCTTGCCGATGAAGCGGCCGTGCCGGTGATTGATGTTGACGCGGTGCGCACCCGATTGCCGGATTTGGCCAATCGTCGTCCCGACCTGATCGCGCTGCAGCTCGGCTATCGCGCGCAGGAAGAAAAAGTATGGGGTGCCGTGCTCGCCCAGTTCCCGGTGTTTTCGTTCGGTCCGACCTACGGTCGCGATGCGAGCAACGTGCGCACGTTCGGCCCGCAATACACGATGGACCTGCCGATTTTCGACCGCAACCAGGGTAACGTCGCCCAGGAGCGCGCAACGCGCGAGCAGCTCCACGCGGAGTTCGCGGCGCGCCTGGTCGCCGCCAAGGGCGAAGTCGAAGCGATGCTTGCCGATCAGACCCTGCTGCAGAAGCAACTCGAAACCAAGAGCGCCATGCTCGCGTTGATGGAGCCGATGGCTTCGCACGTGCAGACGGCGTTCCAGCAGGGCGATATCGACGAGCGCAGTTATGTCGATCTGATCGCGTCGCGCAACGCCAAGCAGCAGGAAATCCTTGCGCTGCGACTCGTGCTGCTCGAACAGCAGGTCGCCCTCGCCACGCTCGTCGGCGCCGGCATGCCGCATGCGGAAATGCCGGGCGCCTCCACCTCTTCGATGCAGGAACAACCATGAAAGCCAAACTTCTCGCCGCGATGGTCGCGGGCTTGTCGATCAGCGTCGCCGCGGGTTTGTGGGCGACCCGTTCCGCCGTGGGCGCGGCAGAAGAAGAGATCAAGGGCAGCGTGCTTGTCGAGACGCAGCCGGTCAAGCTGGGCACGATCGCCGACACCCTGACCGCCTACGGCACCGCGGCCCCCGCGATCAACGGCGGCATGACTCTTTCCGTGCAGGCGGAAGGCCGCGTCATGCATATCGCGGTGACGCCGGGCGAGGCCGTGCACAAGGGCCAGACTTTGATGGAGTTTCGTCTTTCCGCCGCCGCCTCGAGCACCTACGAACAGGCAGTGACGGCATTGAAAGCAGCGAAGGAAGAACAAACGCGCATCACTCGCCTGCTCGGCCAGCAGCTCGCCACGCGCGACCAGAAAGTCATCGCCGACAAGGCCGCAGCCGACGCGCAGGCCGCACTCACCGCGCTCGAACGCGAAACCGGCGGCAAACCGCAGCAGACGCTGGTAGCCCCATTCGACGGCGTTGTTGCCGCGATTCCGGTCAACCAGGGCGACCGCATCGCGGCCGGAGCGGCGCTGGTGACGATCACGCGCCACAACGGCCTCGTCGTCACCTGCGGCATCGAGCCGTCCGAGGTGAAGCGCCTCAAGATCGGCCAGGCCGTGCGCATCAAGCCGCTGTCGGGCGACGCCGAGGTGATCGCAGGCAAGCTGTCGCGCATCGACCGCAGCCTCAATCCGAAGACCCGCCTTGTCGATGCCGACGTCGTCGTCGACGACGAACTGATCCAAGGTCAGGCGTTCCGCGCTCAGATCGAAGTCGGCGAACTGAAGGGCTGGATCGTGCCGCGCGATGCCGTGCTGGACGACGACGAAGGCACCTACGTGTTCCAGGTTGCCGGCGACAAGGCCAAGCGAGTGAAAGTCAAGCGCGTCGGTACCGACGAGGAGAGCACGGCGGTCGATGGGCCGCTCGATGCGAAGCTCGAAGTCGTCACCGTCGGCAACTACCAGCTGGAAGACGGCGGCGCGGTGCGCAAGGAAGCAGGCGATACGCAGGACGGCAAAGCGGACGAGAAAGGCGCGGCGGGCGAAGAAAAGCCCGCGGCGAAGGACGAGAAGGCCGCGCCGGCCAAGAACGGGAACGGCAAGCAGCCATGAACTTCGTCGGATTGATCGAACACCACGCTCGCTCACTGCTCTGCATCGCCTTTGCGCTCGCGGTGGCGGGCCTCGTTGCGGCTTTCATCCTGCCGGTCGGGTTGTTTCCGCAGGTTTCGTTCCCGCGCGTCGTCGTCGATCTGTCCTCGGGCGACCGTCCGGCCGACCAGACCGTGCTTGCGGTGACGCGCCCGGTAGAGGAAGCGATCCGCTCCGTGCCTGGCGTGCGCGAAGTGCGCTCCGCCTCCTCGCGCGGTTCGGCGCAGATCTCCGTGGACTTCGGCTGGGGCCGCGACATGATCGCGACCACGCTGCTCGTCGACTCGGCCATCGCGCAGGCATTGCCGAAGCTGCCAACCGGCACGACTTACGGCGTGCGCCGCATGGACCCGACCGTGTTCCCGATCATCTCCTACGCGTTGACCTCGGACCAGCTCACGCCGAACCAGTTGCGCGACCTCGCCCAGTACGAACTCGTGCCGCTGCTCGCTCCGGTCAACGGCCTTGCGCGCGTCGACGTGCAGGGCGGGTTGATCGACGAAGTGCACGTCGAGGCCGACACGCACAAGCTCAACGAGTACGGCATCGGCATGAACGAGCTCGTCGCCGCGGTCACCGCCGGCAATTCATTGCAGGCGGTCGGCCGCGTGCAGGATCGCGACAAGCTCTTTCTCGTCGTTTCCAACAGCAACCTGCGCTCGATCGATGAACTGAAGAACATCGTCGTGCGCGGCGATGCGGCGGGCGTGGTGCATCTGTCGGACGTGGCCGAGGTCGGTCCGGGCGCGGCGCCGTTCTGGCTGCGCGTGGTCGAAGACGGCAAGCCGGCCGTTTTGTTCAACGTCTACGAGCAACCCGACGGCAACGCCGTGCAGATTGCGAAAGACGTGCGCGCGCGCCTCGCCACGTACAAGCTGCCTGCGGGCGTGAAGCTCGCCAACTGGTACGACCAGAGTACGCTCGTGCTCGAATCCGGCGCGAGCGTGCGCGACGCGGTCATCATCGGCCTGATCCTCGCCGGCATCGTGCTGTTTGTGTTCCTGCGCAATGTGCGCGTCATGCTGATCGCCGTGCTCGTGGTGCCGGCGACGCTGACCATCACCGTGCTCGTGCTCAGTGTGGCCGGCATGAGCTTCAACATCATGACCCTGGGCGGCATTGCCGCGGCGGTGGGCCTGGTCATCGACGACATGATCGTCATCGTCGAGCACATCGCCCGCAGAGCGGGGGCCAAGGGCATCGAGGACGGCAAGGCCGCGGTGTTGCCGGCAACGCGCGAGTTCCTGCGCCCGCTGACTGGATCGAGCCTGGCCACGCTGATCGTGTTCCTGCCGCTCTCCTTCATGAGCGGCGTGACCGGCTCGTTCTCCAAGGCACTCGCAGTGACGATGGCCGCGGCGCTGATGATCTCCTACCTGTTCGCCGCATTCGTCGTGCCGGTACTCGCGCGCTACTTCATCGATTTCAAGAAGTGGCACGATCCTGCCGCCGACCGCGACGACTGGCTCTCGCGTACGCACCGGCGCATGCTCGAGCGCGCCTTTGCCAAGCCGCTGATCCTGCTCGGCGCGATCGTGCCGCTGCTGCTGGTCGGCGCACTTGCCTACAACAACGTGCAGAGCGGTTTCATGCCGAAAGTCGACGAGGGCGGTTTCGTCATGGACTTCTACACCAAGCCCGGTACTTCGCTAGACGAAACCGAACGCGAGCTGCAGCAGATCGAGGCGATCCTCAAGGAACAGCCCGAAGTCGACACATTCTCGCGCCGCACCGGCACCGGCCTCGGCGGTGACCTCGGCGAACCGCATCACGGCGATTTTTTTGTGCGCCTGAAGAGCGACCACGAACGCGGTACGGAAGAAGTCATGGCCGCCGTGCTCGAGGACATCCAGAAGAACGTACCCGGCGTCGACATCGAACTCGCGCAGTTGATGGAAGACCTCATCGGCGACCTCACCGCCGTGCCGCAGCCGATCGAGATCCAGCTCTATGCCGAGGATCCGGCCAAGCTGATTCCGCAGGCGAAGAAGGTCGCCGCGGCAATCGCGAAGATTCCGGGCGTGGTCGAGATCAAGGACGGTGTGATGCTCGCCGGCGACGGCATCGACATGAAGGTCGACCCGGTCAAGGCCGCGTTCGAAGGCGTCACTCCGGACGAGGTGAGCAAGGCGGTGGACGTGGCGATCAACGGCGCCATCGCGACCCAGCTGCCGCAGCCGAACAAATTGATCGACGTGCGCGTGCGCATGCCGCGCGCGATGAACCTGCATCTCGAAGACCTCGCCGACCTGCCGATCCGCGCGACCGACGGCCACCTGTTCCCGCTCAAGCGCGTGGCGACGCTCACGCCGGTGTCGGGCGAGCCCGAGATCAAGCGCGACAACCTGCAGCCGATGGTCGCAGTCACCGCGCGCATCGAGGGTCGCGGCATGGGCGCGGCCGTTGCCGATGTCGAAAAGGTACTCGTGCAGAAGGGCATGCTCGCGTCCGGCGTGCGCTACGAGATGGGTGGCCTGTACCGTCAGCAGCAGATCGCGTTCGCGAGTCTCGCGGTCGTCTTCATCGCCGCGCTGATCGCCGAACTGGTGCTGCTGCTGATCCTGTACGAGGATTTCTGGCTGCCGTTGATCATCGTCGGTACTTCGCTGCTGTCGACGACGGGCGTGTTCATCGCGCTGTGGATCACCGGGGTCGAGCTCAACATCACCGCGCTGATGGGCATGACGATGGTGATCGGTATTGCGACCGAGATGGCGATCTTCTACGTCAGCGAGTACACCGAACTAGCGCACACGATGCCGCTGCGTCAGGCGCTTTTCGAAGCGAGCCGCAACCGCCTGCGCCCGATCACGATGACCACGCTCGCCGCGATCCTGACCCTGCTGCCGCTCGCGTTCGCGATCGGTCAGGGCTCCGGTATCCAGCAGCCGCTCGCGATCGCGATCATCGCCGGTCTCGTCATCCAGTACCCGCTCGTGCTGCTTGCGATGCCCGTGCTGATCGGCATCGCCCAGCGCGGTCGCGGCAATCGCTTGGCGATGACCGTGGGCTGAGGCGTGTTGCGCGAGCGCCCGGATGAATGATCGTCCGGGCCAGCGCGAAAACGTGGATTGAACCGATCCGATCCTGCGCGCCGCGTCGGCGTGGGCCGCCGGCTTGGCCGGGTTTCTCCACGCAACCCCTGCTTCACAGTTTTTTGCCCGTATCGCGATTAAGATGTCGCGCAAACATCGAATCTTTCCTGCCCGGCGGGGGCGGCAGGAGAGTGTATGTCGCCGATGGAGCGGCGCAGGCCCAACGTTGCAGCAAGGGGAATCGCATGCGATCGATCCGTCCCGGCAACCGCGTCTCCGTCCGCGTCCCGCCGCGTCCGTGGCTGCTCGCCGCCGCCCTGGCAACATCCCCGTTGCAACTTGCCGCGTACGACTGGCCGCAGTTCAACGGCAATCCGCAGCACGGCGGCAACAACACCGACGAGAGCGTTCTCGGCGCAGCGAATGTCGCCAGTCTTGCTTTGCAATATCAGGCGACGCTGCCGGCGGTGGGCGACGGCACCCCGGTGTTCCTCGACGGCGTGACGACGGCGAGCGGTGTCAGGGATCTGCTTTTCTTGATCACCAAGGCCGGCGACATCCTCGCCCTGGACGTGCATGCGGGCACGACCGTCTGGAGCCAGCACTATCCGAACACGCTGCCCGCGGCAAGCTGCTCGAGCAGCGAATGCATCACCGCGTCTTCGCCCGCGCTCGATCCGAACCGGCAGTTCGTCTATGTCTATGGACTCGACGGCAATTTGCACAAGTTGCTCGTGGGTAGCGGCACCGAGGTCGCCACCGGCGGCTGGCCGCAGATCGCGACGCTCAAGCCCGGCACCGAGAAGCAGTCGGGTGCGCTCGCAATCGCGACCGTCGGCGCGACGAGCTATCTGTATTCGGCGATGAGCGCGCACAACGGCGATGCCGGCGATGTCCAGGGCCATTTGACCACGGTCAACCTCGGCAGCGGCGCGCAGAACGTATTCAACTTCGTCTGCAGCGACAAGGCCGTGCACTTCGCCTTGTCGCCGGCCGCACCGGCCTGTTCGCAGCGCCTCGCCGGCGGTTGGGCTCGTCCCGGCGTGATCTATGATGGCTCAATCAACCGCGCCTTCGTCGGCACCGGCAACGGCTCCTACAACCTGTCCCTGCACAATTGGGGCGATTCGATCCTCGCCCTCGGCGCCGACGGCACGGCCAGCGGCGGCACGCCGATCGATGCCTACACGCCGACCAATCAATCCACGCTCGATCAGCAGGACGCCGATCTCGGCAGCACCGCGCCGGCGATCCTGCCGACGCCCGCCGGATCCAAATTCCAGCATCTCGCCGTGCAGGGCGGCAAGGACCAGAAACTGCGCCTGATCAATCTCGCCAACATGAGTGGGGCCGGCGGCGCGGGTCACCTCGGCGGCGAGATCGGTGCCATCGTCAACGTGCCGCAGGGCGGGCAGGTCAAGACCCAGCCTGCGGTGTGGGTCAATCCGGCCGACCGCAGCAGTTGGGCCTTCATCGTCAACTCGAGCGGCGCGGCCGGCATGCAGCTCGCGGTCGACGGCAGCGGCAATCCCTCGCTGGCAGCGAAATGGCAGAACGGCGCGGCCGGCGCGTCGCCGCTCGTCGCCAACAACGTGCTCTACCTCGCCGGCAGCCAGTTGCGCGCGCTCGACCCGACCACGGGCACGCAATTGTGGGGCTCGGGCAAGGTCAGCAATATCCATTTCCAGAGCCCGGTTGTCGCCTGCGCATCGGTTTACGTGCTCGACAACACGAGCCATCTGAGCGCCTTCGGCCTGTCGTTGCCGCATTCGATCGTTGCCGGCGGCAACGACCAGACCGCGGTTGTCGGCGGTGCGTACGCCAATCCGTTGCAGGTGCTCGTCAGCGACGCGAACAACAATCCGCTGTCTGGTACGACCGTCACCTTCCAGTTGCCGGCCTCGGGGGCGGGTGGCACGTTTGCCGGCGACGTGACGACGGCAACGGTGGTCAGCAATGCGAGCGGCATTGCGACTTCGCCGACGCTCACGGCAAACCACGTCGCCGGCAACTATCTCGCCAGCGCGACGATCGCCAACGGCGCCTGCCCGGCGAATTTCCATCTGGCCAGCACGGCATCGAGCTTCATCGCGGTGGCGCCAGCGCGCGTGCTGGAAACGCGTCCCGCGCAGACGACCAGCGATGGCATGTTCAACGGCATCGGCAGCCTCGCCGCCGGTGGCCAGCTCGATGTCGCGATCGCCAATCGCGGCGGTCTGCCCGGGCAGAACGTGGCTGCGGTCGTGTTGAACGTCACCGCGGCGAACGCGAGCTCGCCGGGATACGTCACGGCGTGGCCGACCGGTGCGCCGCGTCCGTTTGCGTCCAACCTCAATCTGGCGCCGGGGCATCCTGTCGCCAACCTTGTCATCAGCCGGCTCGGCGACAACGGTTTCGTTTCACTGTTCAATTCGAATGGCAGCACCGACCTGATCGCCGACGTGCAGGGATGGTTTCCCACCGGTTCCGGTCTGGCCTTCGTGCCGGCTGCGCGCCTGCTCGACACCCGGCCCGGCGCGACGACCATCGACGGCCAGTTCGCAGGCCAGGGTCCCGTCGGTCCCGGAGGTCGGATCAATCTGCAGGTGCTCGGCCGCGCACAGGTGCCTGCCAGCGCCGTGTCCGCGGTCGTCCTGAACGTGACCGCGGTCGGCCCCACGGCGGCGGGATACGCGACGGTCTGGCCGGCGGACGTGCCGCAACCGACCGCATCGAACCTGAATTTCGTCGCCGGCGACACGGTAGCCAATCTCGTCGTGGCGAAAGTGGGTGGCAACGGACAGGTCGCCTTGTACAACTCGGCGGGCAACACGAACCTGGTCGCCGACGTGTCTGGCTGGTTCCAGACCGGTTCGGAGCTGACTCCGCTGACACCGTTCCGTTTGCTCGACACGCGCGGTGGTGGGCAAACCGGCGACGGCAGCTTCGCCGGCACCGGGCAGCTCGGCCCCGGCGCCCAGATCGATCTGCAGGTGACCGGCCGCGATGCCATCCCCGCGAACGCGAGCGCGGTCGTGCTCAATGTCACCGCGGTCGGTCCGAGCACCGCGGGGTACCTGGGCGTGCGGCCGACCGGCAGCGCATTGTCGACGACCTCGAACGTCAATTTCACCGCGGGTGCGACCGTTCCGAACCTCGTCGTCGCGGCCATCGGCAGCAACGGTCGCGTATCGATCTTCAACAGCAGCGGCACGAGCGACGTCGTCGTCGACGTGATCGGGTGGTTCGCGGTCTCGCACTGACTGGTAGAGCCTGCAGTTCTGCGCGGTCAGCCTCGGTCGTGGCGGGTGACCGAGCTCGACGTCGCCACCGGGACGCAGATCGTGCGTGAAGACGTAATCGCCGCGAGGTGATCGTGAATTTCCCTGATGCGCCATCCATCTTTCTGGAGAGAAGAGGCCGCATCATGAAGCCTGCCGCGACCTCCGGATCAAGCAACAGGCGGACGTTTCCCGTCGCGGCGTTGTTCCGCTGGCTGCTTCCGCTTCTGCCGTTGGTTTCGTGTACGCCGCTGGTGCCCTACCGGACGGAACGGGACCGCTCCGTGAACTGCCCGCCGCTGCACCTGCAGGACGATCCAGCCCTGGATTCGTTCGCCCGCGTCGATCCGAAGTGCGACTCGCTGCGGGAGGAAGTCGCGCCCGCGTCCGCGGGCAACGGCGGCTACAGCTTGCACTTCGTCGAATTCGACGACCAGGGCGAGTTGTTTCCCGGCACGGAACGGACCCCGTTGGCGGATTCGGAGATGGAAGATTTCCTCTCCCGAGTTCGCCTGGGAAGTCTGCAGGATGATTCGTCGAATCCAAGTCCGATCAGCGTGGTCGTTTTCGTTCACGGCTGGAAACACGATGCGCGCAGCGGCGACAGCAACGTGCGCTGGTTTCGCGCCATGCTTGCCCGGCTGGCAATCGTGGAACGCAAATCGACCTGTCCGCGCCGGGTGATTGGCCTGTATGTCGGTTGGCGCGGCGATGCGACGACGCTTGCGGATCCGGTCAAGAACATCACGTTCTGGACGCGGAAAAAAGCCGCCGCGCGTGTCGCCGACGGTCAGGTGCGCGAACTGCTCAGTCGCTTGCGTTCGATCCAGGATATTCGCAATGCCGATTGGAACGGCGTCGTCGAGCACAGTCGACGTCATCCGACCGAAGTGACTTCGTCGCATCATGAGCTCGCCTGCTCGAAGGCGATGCGCCTGACCATTGTGGGCCACAGTTTTGGCGGGCTCGTCGTCTACAAGGCGCTGAGCCCTTCGCTGATCCGCGACATCGCCGATCTCAACGAACGCATTCGCGATGCCGGATCACCCGTTGTCGATCCGGTGCTTGCGCGCGAAGGCGATCTCATCGTGACCATCAATCCGGCTGTCGAAGCCGCGGCGTTCGTGCCGTTGTGGCGGGCGGCGCGGGCGGCGAACCCGAGGAGCTATCACGCGCCGGTGTTCGTTTCCATCACCAGCGCGAATGACGATGCAACCGGAATGGCGTTTCCGGCGGCACGCTTCTTCAATACGTTGTTGAGCAAATATCCGGACGGCGCACAGGGCGAGCGCGATGCCGAACTCAAAACGATCGGTCACGACCAGGACCATGTCGACTACACCCTGAACACGCTGAGCGTCTTGAATCGCAATTCAAGATCGAACCCGCTTCTGCCGGATCCGAAATGCGAAGCCTTGCGCAACGCGCCTGACTTCTTGACCCGTTTCGATGGAGAGTTGCGACGCCTGGATGGTTTCGCCAACGCGTTGCATGCCAATCCCGACGCCAACACATTGCCTCAGTTTTTCCCGAGACAGTTCTGCATTCATGCAAGAACCGGCGACGCCGACGTAGCGATTGCGCTGCAGCCGAAATCGGGAACCAACCTCAACTCGCCGGTGTGGAACGTGTACACGTCGGTGCCGGTGCTCGACTCGCATTCGGACCTGCTCAATCCCGTGCTGGTCGATTTCCTGCGCCAGCTCTACGAAGAAGGGACACGGCCCGAAACACAGCGGCTGTCGCAAACGATGACAGGCCCGGCCGACGCCGGCCGGTGAAGCAGAGCGAGGTTGCGCCGCCAGGGCGTCGATTGTGGATGGAATTTGGCGTGAACTCGAAGTCGAGGGAACCAGCATGTCCGATACGACCTCTCCCGAATCATCCGCTGCGCATGGCGCGGCGGCGAAAGGCAGTCATGCCATCGCAACAGAGGAAAAGGCCCGGCTGGAGGCCCGATCCGCCGAACTTGCACAGAACAACGACGCGTTGAAGCAGCGTCTGGCCGCCGAGGCCGTTGCGATCCAGGCTCGCCGTGCCGAAGCGTACAAGCACGCCAGCGACAAACATGATCTGCCTGTCGCTGGACTCGCGCTCTCCGGCGGAGGTGTCCGCAGCGCGACATTCTGTTTGGGGCTGATCCAGGGCTTGGCCCAGAACGGAGTACTGCGACGCTTCGACTACCTTTCCACCGTGTCCGGGGGCGGATATATCGGTGCGGGTATCGGACGCTTGATCGGCATGGTCGGTATCGACAAGGCCGAGGGCCTGCTGGGATCGGGCTACTCGCAAGTGTTGGCATGGCTGCGCAAGAACGGTCGCTATCTGACGCCATCCGGCGCGCGCGATCTGGGCATGGTGATCGCCACGTTGCTGCGCTCGACGATCTCGACCCATTTCGAGTTGGGGTTGCTCGCCATGCTGGCCGGGTTGATCGTCATCTTGCCGCATGCGCTGCAGAGTCAGTTCGTGCTGTTCGACGACATTGCCTGGGAGCAATGGCCAAGCGCCTGGTGGCCGTTCGCCATCGCCGTGTGGGTTCTGGTCGCACCGGGGGGCATCTGGGCTTATTGGCCTTTGCGCGATCCCATCCGCGAAGTACCCAGTCGCAGCGTTGAACCTGCGGTGCACGTTGTGCTCGCGTTGACGGCGCTGTTGGTCAGCGGTCTTTGTGTGCTGCGTTCGTACCGACCCGTGCACGGGTGGATCGCGGGCCTGGGTATCGCTCAGCTGTGTTTCCTCGCAACTCTCGGAGCGCTGATATGGGCGCTGTACGTGGGCGCGCGGCTGGTGCGAGTACGCAATGGTTCCCTGCCGCGGGAACAGGTCGACTTCGAGGTCAACGGCTTGCGCAACCGGCTGACCCGCGCGTTACGTTTCATCAACCAATGGGCCATGTATTTCCTGCTTCTCGGCATTCTCGATTGGCTGAGCTTTTCGTTGGTGGAGAAGATGCAGACGCCGACATGGTGGCGATCGTTTCTGCCTGGCGTGGTGGTGGCAGCCGGTGCACTGGTCGCGGGTCTGCGCAACATGTCCGAACCGCTGAAAAAGATGATTTCCTCCGGCGACGCCGACAAAGGCCTTTGGCTGCGGCGCGCGATCAACGCGATCGGCTTGCTGATCGGCGGATTGCTCCTGCTGGCGTGGACGGCGCTGCTGCAATGGCTCGTATTGTTCGATGCGGACAGCAATGTCCTGTTCCACGGCATCGCGCCTTTCTGGTGTGTGCTCGTCATCCTCGGCGCGGTCGCCGCATGGATCTTCCTTACGCGAAAGCACAACGAAACGCTAAACGGCTCTTCTCTGCACGGGTTCTACCGGGCGCGCCTGATTCGGGCGTACCTGTCGATCGGCAACGCCAACCGGTTTCCGAATATCCAGGAACCTTGCCTCGGTGTGATCGAAGCCAACAGCCAAAGCGTCGTCGACGTCGTCGAAGGCGACGACATCGCGCTCAAGGACTATCGGCCGGAAGTCGGCGGTGGTCCGATCCATCTCGTTGGCGCTTGCCTGAACCAGACCGTGGACGATCACGGCGATCTCTACAACGCCGACCGCAAAGGCATCGCGGCGATCGCGAGCGCGGGCGGGATCGAGATCGGTCCCGGCGAGGCGGGCGGCTGGATTCCCGCGGAAGCCGCCGCGACCCTGGGGCAATGGATCACCATCTCCGGCGCGGCGGTATCGCCGGGCGCGGGTTCCAACACGACGCGCGGCTGGGCGCTGCTGCTGTTTGCATTCGGGGTCAGGCTCGGCTACTGGACTGCCGCGCTGCTGGGCCGGGGATCCGCTACGGCGGCTCAGCCGCCGGAGAAAACCCGTGCCACGCTGTCCGGCAGGTTTCGCGATACCAAATCCGGGCTCGTTCTGAGCGAGGCGCTGGCATCGTTCCTGGGGCGGCCGGCGAAGTGGTGGTACTTGTCGGACGGCGGCCACTTCGAGAACACGGGCGTGTACGCGCTGATCAAGCGCGAAGTGCCGTTCATCCTGATGGCCGACTGCGGCGCGGACCCGAAATATGTTTTCGAAGACCTGGAAAATCTCGTGCGCAAGGCACGCATAGATTTCGATGCCGAGATCGAGATCTACACTGCACAGGAGGCGGCCGCGCGCTTCGGTCCGTTCGACGACCAGCTGTGTGTGTTGTCGCCGGAGCAGATCGTCGACAACCACACCCGGCGCGGTGTTCTGCTCGCACGCATTTGCTACCACCACAGCGACCTGGCGAGGCGCAGCTACGGCATCTTGCTCATCGTCAAACCGAATTTGCACGATGCCCTGGACAACGACGTGCTTGCCTATGCGAGCCGCAATCCGGCTTTCCCGCAGCAATCCACGGGCGATCAGTTCTTCGACGAATCGCAGTGGGAGAGCTACCGCCGCCTGGGCCAGGACCTGGGGCGGGCATTGACGGACGCGTGGCTCAAGCGGTTGCCGCATTGGGGACATGCCAAGTCGCCGTCCTCGCATGAATCCGCCCTGCCGCGGCGACGCGACAGGATCGTTGAGGCAGCGGCGAGCGCCACGTCATCCTGGCGGCGCACCGCTGCGGCCACCGCGATCGGCACGACGCTCAGCTTCAGCGTCGTGGCAAGCCTGGCTGGAGTCGGCTGGACCATGTACGACGGCATCAACAAGGAACGCTTGGCGAAGGTCGCGGAGATCGGCCGAAACATCGACGCGGCAAAGGACAAGTTCAGCAAACTTCGCGGTGCGTTGTGCAACGTGAAAACGGCAAGCGCGATCCGCGAGTGTGTGGGCTTTGCTCCGGCCGACGCGAAAGCGGACGATCTGTCGCCTTCGGACGGACAAGCCCTGGGCGAGCTCTACGAAACGGTCAGCAATCAGGCCAACCAGGTCAGGTTGAGCGCGATTTTTTCCGATATCCGCGAATTGCAGAGAACCACCTGCGGCATGCAGACATCGGAGTGCAACGCAACCGGACAGGTGGCAGAGAACCTCTGCGGCGCCATCTGCGATCGGCCTGCGGAAAGCGAAAACAAGGATACGTATTGGGGCATGTCGGGCAAGTCGTACGACTGGAACGAGAATGTATTGCTCGCGTTTGCGCGAAGCCAGGTGCTGGGCATCGGCGCCGGCGGGGCAAAGCTGGATTTGCCTCCCCTCGCGGCGCCGCCGGTCGAAGCACGCGCCGACGTTGTCCGCTCTGCGGCCCCGGCAGCCGCCCGCCCTGCGCTGCCGCCGCCGAACGATGCGGCCTCGGCTGTGGAAGTCTCGCCGGCCGCTCCGACCGTCCCTGCCGCCGCGGCGCCGACCGTCGCTCAGGGTCCGATCGCCACGATCCCGCCTGCGTCCGGGTCAGCTTCGGCATCTCGTGCAACCGCGCCGCCTCCGAACTTGCGGGCCATGCCGTCCGCTGCGCCATCGAACCCGATTGCGACTGCGGCGGAGCCCGCAGGGGTTGCGGCTGACGCGTCGCCGGCAACGCGTGCGGCTGCCGCGAATCTGTCCGCATGCCGGGACAGCGCAGGGCCAGTGGCCTTGTATGTCCAGATTTACGATGAGCGCACGCGCGGCGTGGCCGACGAAATCCGCGCCGCGCTGAAGCTATCCAATTCGGTGGTCGTGCCGCGCACGGAAAATGTGAGGACCGCGGCAGATGCACGAGGCAGCCGTGTTCCAATCGCTTGGAAAGCGCCGACCCTGATCGTGCATCGCTCCGAGCAGGACATGAAATGTGCCGACGCGATTGCGGCGACGCTCGGTGATGCGATCCATAGGAACTACCGCGGCGCATCGCTGCAGGTTCGGGAACTTCCTGCTTCGTTCAAGAGCACACGGCACGTTCTGGAACTCTGGCTGCCGCTGCAGTTGGCAGACGCAGCGGTGCAGAACTAGGTGGAGTGCTTGCCGCGCCCCACGTGCCTCCCGCAACCGATCGGCCGCGCGACACGGCGAGCCGCACCGGCGGCGCGAATTTGGCGTGGTGATCGACCTTGCGCGGGGCCGCGCAAGCCGATCGCTTGATCAGGAGTGGTGGCCGGGGACGGAATCGAACCGCCGACACGGGGATTTTCAATCCCCTGCTCTACCAACTGAGCTACCCGGCCGATGGGCTTTCGAAGCGGGGCGCAGAGGGCGCGGCCGCGGAAGGGCG
>JAFEFS010000078.1 GCA_018240465.1 Pseudomonadota bacterium | reverse complement strand
TGCGCGATCCGCAGGGCCGACCGAACGGCACGAGTCGTAGCAAACGCGTGGCGTCCAGCGATAACATCTTTTTATCGCGATTTAGAGATATAATTGCCCCAGCGTCGCGTTCGAGCCAGCCGCCGCAGGCGGCCGCTCAACGCGACAGATACCTCTCCTGCCGAGGGGCGCTGCATTTCCGCAACCACGCGGAATCAGGCTCGGCGGGCTTTCGGGTCACCATTCCGAACCGCGCCCGCAATCACTGGAGTGAATCCGATGAACGCCGTCGTAAAACCCACGGAACACAAAGATTTCAAGGTCGCCGACATGTCGCTCGCCGACTGGGGCCGCAAGGAAATCGATATCGCCGAGCACGAGATGCCGGGCCTGATGTCGATCCGCAAGCAGTACGCCGCCGCCAAGCCGCTCAAGGGCGTGCGCGTGACCGGCTCGCTGCACATGACGATCCAGACCGCGGTCTTGATCGAAACGCTCAAGGACATCGGCGCCGATGTGCGCTGGGCCTCGTGCAATATCTTCTCGACGCAGGATCAGGCCGCCGCCGCGATCGCCGCCACCGGCACGCCGGTGTTCGCGTGGAAGGGCGAGACGCTCGAAGAATACTGGGACTGCACGCTCGACGCGGTCACCTTCCCCGGCAACAAGGGCCCGCAGCTCGTCGTCGACGACGGCGGCGACGTGACCCTGCTGATCCACAAGGGCTACGAGCTCGAACAGGGCGACAAGTGGGTCGACTCGCCCTCGTCCTCGCACGAAGAGCAGGTGATCAAGAACCTGTTGAAGCGCGTCGCCAAGGAGCGCCCGGGCTTCTGGACCGGCGTGGTCAAGGAATGGAAGGGCGTCTCCGAAGAAACCACGACCGGCGTGCACCGCCTCTACCAGATCGCCGAGGCCGGCAAGCTGCTCGTGCCCGCGATCAACGTCAACGACTCGGTGACCAAGTCGAAGTTCGACAACCTCTACGGCTGCCGCGAGTCGCTGGCCGATGGCTTGAAGCGCGCGATGGACGTGATGCTCGCCGGCAAGGTCGCGGTGGTCTGCGGCTACGGCGACGTCGGCAAGGGTTCGGCGCACAGCCTGCGTGCCTACGGCGCGCGCGTGGTCGTCACCGAGATCGACCCGATCAACGCCCTGCAGGCGGCGATGGAAGGCTTCGAGGTCAACACGGTCGAGTCCACGCTCGGCCAGGGTGACATCTACGTCACCACGACCGGCAACAAGGACGTGCTCACGCTCGATCATCTGACCAAGATGAAGGACCAGGCCATCGTCTGCAACATCGGCCACTTCGACAACGAGATCCAGGTCGACGCGCTCAAGGCGCTGGCCGGTGTCAAGCACACCAACATCAAGCCGCAGGTGGACAAGTATACTTTTGCCAACGGCAACAGCATCTTCCTGCTTGCCGAAGGCCGCCTCGTCAACCTCGGCTGCGCCACGGGCCACCCGAGCTTCGTCATGTCGAACTCGTTCTCGAACCAGACCCTCGCCCAGATCGACCTGTGGGCGAACAAGGACAAGTACGAGAAGACCGTCTACCGCCTGCCGAAGAAGCTCGACGAGGAAGTCGCGCGCCTGCACCTGGAAAAGATCGGCGTGGTGCTGACCAAGCTGACCGACGCTCAGGCCGCTTACCTTGGCGTGGACGTGAACGGGCCGTACAAGCCGGAGCACTACCGCTACTGATTGGCTTGCGGGTCATCGCAGATTGAAGCAAAACGGGCGCCGCGAGGCGTCCGTTTTGTTTGGGTGGGTCAAAAGTGGATTCTGACTCCAGTTTCCACATCCCACGGTTCGCCAAAGGGGGTTAACCTGGCCTTGCCGAGAGTACTTTGCGAGGTTGCCGAAGACATACGGTTCAGTCGCAGAACGTTTGTCAACAACGTCTGTGATCGTCCATTCAAATTGGCCCATCGGCATAGTGGGCGCCTTGACTATTGCATCGATCAATTTTTGTTGATCGAGCTCTCCCAGTTTAATGACCCGTGCCAGAAAATAGCGCCCTCTTCGCATCTTGCCCCCTTCCATCACTTGCTTATAGCTTGCCGTAACGCCAAGGTAAAACAACACCTCGGGTCAGAGTGCACTTTTTCGTGCTCATCGCACGCCTCGACAAAGAGGAAACGCCGAACATCCCCAGAACTTCTGCCCCGTCTTCCGGTTACTTCGTTCCACCATTGGCTTTCCGCATTTTGGACAGGCCGGCGGCGCGATAAGCGTGGAAGTAATTGCGGCGATTTCGGCGGTTTGAACTATGCGTGTCGTTTGCGTAGACGCGGTTTGCACTTCACGCACCATCCGCAGCAATTCCTCGCCGCCGATCAGCTCGATCGGCTTGTCTTTCGCAAATTCCTGTGCGTCGCGGGTGTAGGTGCCGCTGCACGCGATCTTCACTTCGTCCGCTCGATGATGAGCAAGCAAGCCGTACATCTCGCGCACGACCTTCGCGCCCACCTGCCTTTGCCGCCATTGCTTGCATTGCACGAGCACGCGGCGACCGTTCTTGCTCAGGACGAGGTCGATGCCGCCATCGGCGCCACCGAGTCCGGTTTCTTCGACCATGTAGCCTTGGCGGCGAAACGCTTCGCCGACGAGTTGCTCGAAATGTCTCCAGCCGAGCGCGGCGATGCTTTCCAATCCTTGCTGCGCGTCGAACAGCTTGCGGCGGTGTCGTTGCTTCACCCACGACATTACCGCGCCGATCAGGCCGACGACCAGCACAAACCATGACATCGGCACGTAGAACGCCGCGACAACGGGTGCGAATGGATTGCCTTTGACGAACATCGGCAACAAGGTGCGGATCGCAAAAAATCCGCCCACGCCAAAGACGGCGCCTACCGGCCACGGCAGCGTCGCAAGATTCTCGATCTGATTCCCCTTCGCGCGTCCCATGCGAATCCCCCCGATTCTTTGGGCAACATAACGCTGCGATAGCGCGACGTCAAAGCCACCCGTAACTTCGCCGTCGGAATTGTGATCGTGTTTGCCGAATCGCACCAAAAGTGGCGCCAGATTGGGGCCGAACAGGCGAACAGGGGTCAGAACCACTTTTCATGGACCGTCGGCTACGCCTCGACCAGTTCCACCCTCACTTGCCTCCCCAGCGCGTGAGCGGCCTTGCTCAGCGTTTCCAACGTGAGGCCAGCATCGCTTTCGTCGAGTAGACGATCGAGCTGCGAACGACTGGTGCCCATGCGTTCGGCGAGTTCTTTCTTGGTGATGTGTTCGGCCTTCATTGCTTCATCGATCTGCCAGGCGATCACGCGCTTGATAGCGGTCGCCGTCGCTTCGGCGAGCATGCCGTCGTCGGCGAGGAAGTCGTCGAAGTTCGAGCCGATGGAATTCTTGCGCTTAGCCATTGTGTACCTCCGATCTGCGTTGCCTGGCGATCTTCAAATTCGCCGCCGGTGTCTTGACCGATTTCTTCACGAACCCGTGCAGCAGCACCATGGTCGAACCCGAGACAGTGAACAGCACGCGCTATCCCTTGTCCGATCCTGCTGCGCACTTCCCACAGACCCGCTTCCATCTTGCGCACCAGCGGCATGCCGAGCGGCCAGCCGAACTGCACGGTCTTGATGTCTTCGCCGACCGCCTTGCGATCCTCGCGTTTGAGGTCGCGCAACCAGTCACGCACAGGCTAATCGCCAGACGCGGCGGCATAGAAGTGAACCTGCAGGATCGGCGTCACGAATGAATTGTACTTTTTTTAGTACATAAGTCAATCACCGATTTGCCCGGAAGAACTGAGCGCCGAACAAAAATTGAGCCGGGTTTATTTTTCGCGCGCTTGATAGCCCATTCGTTTGGTTGCATTGCCGCAATCATCATGTATACACTGTATACATGACTCGACCAACGACTGCCGAAAAGATCCTCAAGGCCGCGCACAAGGTGTTCGAGCGCGAGGGCGCGGACGCGGTGAGCATGCGTCGCGTAGCCGATGCCGTGGGCATCACGCCGATGGCGATCTATCGCCATTTCCCCAATCGGGATGCGCTGTTGAAGAAGCTCTCCGACGACAGTTTCAACAGCGTCGCGCACGAATGGGAATCGCGCTCGCGCAACCCGAATGTGCTGAAGCGGCTGATGGCATTGCTCGAGCCGTATCTCGACTACGCGCTTACGCATCCGCACCTGTTCGATCACGCCTTCTCCGTGCGTCGCGACGATGCACGACTGTTTCCGGAAGATTTCCGCGCGCGCCGATCGCCCACCTTCAACGTCACGCTGGATGCGGTGATCGACGGCATGGCCAAGGGCGTACTGAAACAGGATGACCCGCACGACGTTGCGATGAGCTTGTGGGCGCACGGGCACGGCTTGATCGCCCTCTACCGCGCTGGACGCTTCAGCTATGACGAGGCGCAGTTTCGCACCTTCTTCATCAAGTCCGTGAGGAGACTGCTCGATGGCATCAAAGTCTGAGCGTTTCGCGCTGCCCGCCTGGCTGGCCGCAACCACGCTGTCCGCGATTTTCTGGTGGTTCGGCAGCGGCGTGGAACCACAGTGGTGGCTGACCTGGCTCGCGCCATTGCCAGTGCTGTGGCTCGCGCCTCGCGTGCGCGCGCACTGGGCAGCCTTGGCGGCCTTTGTGGCATACACCGCCGGTGGGTTCAACGCCTGGGACTACCTGCACACCTACATCGGCATGCCCCTGCCGGTAACGGTGTACGGCATCTGCTATGCCGGCATCTTGCTGACGCTGTGTGTGTTGCTGTTCCGTCGATTGTTGGTGCGTGGCCATGCATTGGCAGCCGCGCTGGCGGTGCCAACCACCTGGGTTGCGATCGAGTACATCAACAACGCCCTCTCGCCCTACGCCACGTTCTTCAATATCAGCTACACGCAAATGGACGCGCTTGCCATCGTCCAACTGGCCGCCGTCACCGGCATCTGGGGAATCGGCTTTCTTTTGCTTCTGGTGCCGGCCGCCGTCGCGGTGCAGGCGGCGCCGCAATCCAAACCGCGCGATCGAGTCGTGGCCATGGCGCTCACGGCGCTGCTCGTCATCGCCGCCATCGCCTACGGCGGCTGGCGACTTCAGGCACCGGCAACCGGAACGATACGCGCCGGCCTGGTATCGCTGGACAAACCCACCGCCGCTGCATTGAACACGCCCGAGGGACAGGCATTGGCCGCGCGTTACCTCGATGCGTTCAACCGCCTCACTGCCGCCGGCGCGCGAATCATGTTCATCCCGGAGACGTCGTTCACCACCACCGAAGCGACGATTCCCGCGCTCGCCGAGTTCGCCACGCAACGTGATCTGATCGTAGGAGCCGGTGTTGCTTTCAACGGCGACCCGAACGCGAAACGCAATGCACTGATGGTGTTCCAGCCGGGTGCCACATCACCTGCCGCGTACTACAAACATCATCTGCTCATCGGCCTTGAGCACTACACTCCGGGCGACAGCTATACCCTGCTCGATGGCACGCCGCGCATCGGCCTTGCGATCTGCAAGGACATGGATTATCACGACATCGGCAACGCGTATGCGGCGCGGCGCGCACAACTGATGCTCGTGCCTGCTTCGGATTTCGTCGTCGATGGCTGGCTGCACAGCCGCATGGCGATCATGCGCGGCGTGGAAAGCGGCTTTGCCGTCGCGCGCGCCGCGCATGCCGGCCGGCTTACGCTGAGTGATGATCGCGGCCGTGTCGTCGCAGAAGCCTCCAGCGAACGCAGCGACGCCGAATTGGTCGGCGACCTGCCGCTCCGCGAAACGCACACGCTCTACACGAGTTGGGGTGATTGGTTCGCGTGGCTCGACCTCGCCGCGCTCGCGGCATGGCTGCTGCTGGCCTTGCGGCCACGCGATTGAGCGAAAGTCGACTCTGATCCCGGCTTCCGAGCGAAACTGGACTCTGGCCCCCAGTTTCGGTTTCGGGGAGGCGACACACAGTGCTGCAACGTAACGAAAGGGCCTCAAAATGCCACCGTGCGACCCACGCCGACGTGTTCGTATCTGGCCCATCAGTTGTGGAGAGGCCACCTCCGACCGGCTTGCGGGTTGCAGTCGATCCAGATCACGTCCTGCCGATCGGGCGCCCATGCGCGCGCGGGCGTGCCGCCGCGCTTGCGGGCAGGTTTGCTCACCATCGCTCGGCCCCGACGCGCTCGTCGACGGGCATGGCTTCGCCGCTGTGGTTTTGCCGATCGAATCTGGCCAGGCGCTGCTCCAGCGTGAGGAACACATTCTCTACCGGCGTGACAACGACGCGACCCGCTTCAACAACGATGCTCACGCGCTGGTCCGCGCGCAGATGCGCTGCGGCGCGCGATCGCCGCCGGCAATCGCACACCCAGATTGTGGCCCCACTGATTGATGTCCAGTTCGACTGCCGCCATGACGCGCTCCGCCCGATATGTTTATACGGCGTCTAGGCTTTGTCGACTCCAAACGCAACCATGGAAATGCAGCGCAACGCACCGCACTCTTTGCACCCGGCTTCCCGGCACACCTGGCCGCCTCAGCCGCGCCGCGCCGCCTCGATCTTCGCGACATCGATCTTCTTCATCTTCATCATGGCATCGAACGCGCGCTTGGCTGCTGCGCGATCCGGATCGGTGAACGCGGCGGTCAGCGCGCGCGGCGTGATCTGCCACGACAGACCCCACTTGTCCTTGCACCAGCCGCAGGCGCTTTCCTGACCGCCGTTGCCGACGATCGCGTTCCACAGGCGGTCGGTTTCGGCCTGATCGTCGGTTGCGACCTGGAACGAGAACGCTTCGCTGTGTTTGAACGCGGGGCCGCCGTTCAAGCCGAGGCAGGGGATGCCCATGACCGTGAACTCGACGGTGAGGACATCGCCCTGCTTGCCGTCGGGATAGTCGCCCGGTGCGCGATGGATGGCCCCCACCGCGCTGTCCGGAAACGTTTCGGCGTAGAACTTCGCGGCATCCAGCGCAGTGCCGTCGTACCACAGGCAAATCGTGTTCTTGGCGATCATTTTTCTTTCTCTCATGGAAGAAGGATGGGATCGGCGATGCGGCGCAAGGTCTTGCGCCCGTTGCGCCCTGCTCTTGCTCAGCTGCCGAGGCCGCCGAAAGCGCCCGCCGGACCGAGCGTTGCATCGAGCTTCTCGCGCACGCGGCTGCGAATTTCCTCGGTCTGCGCCGTGGTGCTCTTCTGCAAATCGGCAAACTC
The DNA here is from genome assembly GCA_018240465.1 of Pseudomonadota bacterium. GTDB lineage: Bacteria > Pseudomonadota > Gammaproteobacteria > Xanthomonadales > Rhodanobacteraceae > Rudaea. The sequence continues at coordinate 7,266 of JAFEFS010000078.1, read as the reverse complement.
GTACAGCGGCCGGATTTCGATCTCGCTCGGCCCCGGCATCGGATTGGGGCAGCGCTTGACCCAGGCAACCGCTTCGTCCATGTCCTTGACTTGCCACAGCCAGAAGCCGGCGACCAGTTCCTTGGTTTCGGCAAACGGCCCGTCGATGACGGTGCGGGTGGCGCCGTCGAAGGCGATGCGCTTGCCGTGTGCGGAGGGCTTGAGGCCGTCCGCGGCGAGCACGACGCCGGCGTTGACCAGCTCTTCGTTGAATCTGGCCATTGCCTCGAAATCTTCCGGTCGCGGAAGAATGCCCTTTTCGCTGTCTGTAGTCGCTTTCACCAACACCATCACGCGCATCGTCTGTCTCCTTGGTTGACCGACTTTATCGGCCTTGCACGGAAACGACGAGCGGCGTTCGCGGAAATCGACATTGCCCCGAATTTTTTTAGCGGCGCCCAACGCGGACGGAAATGCAGCCTTCAGGGTGCGTCTTCGCGGATCGCGCAAGCCGCGACATCGATGGCTCTCGCCGTCATCGGATGCACCTGCGCCTCACTCCGGGTTCTTGAACCGGATCAGCATCAGCGAGAGATCGAACATGCGGTGAGCCTGGCCGCCGTAGTCTATGCCGAGCGTGCCTACGAGCAGCCGTCCGTCGGGGCTGACGTCGGATGCCACGGCAATGGCCGGCTTGCCCAGATACTCCGGCGCGCCCGGATCATTGAAATAGGTCAACCGTTCGCTATGCGCGCCGCTGGCATCGGTGAGGTAATACTCGCGCGTGATCTTCTGCTTTTTCCAGTCCCGATCGGTATCGTATCGGTAGGCGGAATCCTGGTTCGACATGTAGATCACGTGCTGGCCGCGCGTCACGTCGGCGTCTTCCTCCCAAAAGGTCGGCGTCCTGGTCAGGTTGCGGCGCTGCCCGCTGGCCGGGTCGAGCGCATAGGTATCCATGCCGAACACGTCCTGCCCGTCGAGGTTGCCGGAAACCAGCCACTGTCCCGAGTCGAACTGTCCCATGTACGTGACGTAGTTGCCCTGCGCCGGGGTGTAGCCGATACGGATGTCGCGCAGTTGCAGGCCGTCGTGGCCGTCGTCGACATCGGCCTGCATGACGCGCCAGTCGCCCCACTTCTTCTTGCGATCGTTCGCATAGCGCTCGGTCCACAGCAACCGGCGACCATCTTTGGAAAAATGCGGATTGACCACCGCCATGTAGTCGACCCTTCCCTGCAAGACGCTGCTCGGGTATTCGATATCGGTCAAACGCGTGAACGCCCCGGACTGCCGATCGTACGCCCACAGGTTGCAAAACAGGCCGACGCCGGGGTCTCCCGTGCTCGCAACCCGATCCAACGCGTGCGAGTTCTCCTCGGCGATGAACACCAGAAACCGACCGGATGGACTGAACACCGCGTTGCCGCTGTTGCGCCGGAACGGATCGCCGGGCCGGCCCGTTATCTGCTGCACAACGTGGCCATCCAGATCGCTGATGTACACGTGGTAGAACCCGGTACGGTCGTCTTTTCGATCGAAGGCAACGCGCGTGCCCGACGGGTCGAAACGCGGACGCGCTCCGGATTGCTGGAGCATGGTGATGCTCTCGACGAGCGGACTCTTTGCCGGGCACTGCCTGACCTCGCGGCAAAACCGCACGTCGCCCGGTTCCGCGCTGCCTGCAGTCACGCCGTTGCAAGCGGTGAGCCCGGCGAGGGCGGCCAGCAACGCTCGGACCACACCCGTTCTTGCGATGCGGGATGCGTTTCCGCCAACGGGAACGTCTTGAAGCCGGCGTGTGAACATGTTCGTCTGGACAAGGAATCGCGGTGATCGGCAACGGTGCACCATCGTTTACATCAGCAACGCCGCAGCGCCCGCATCGTTGACGCCCGGTGGCGAATCGCATGGGTTTCCTCTTGCAACGTGCCGGGTCCGCCCGCATACACTGGCGTCCTGTGCGGCGGCCAGCCGCTTTCGATTCCAACGATTCGACCCCGCAAGTCATGACCACGACCAACGATTTCCTGCACCGCTTCCAGCTCGAACGCGCCGGCGTGCGCGGCGCCATCGTGCGCCTTGACGAGGCCTGGCAACGGATCCGCGCCAACGGCGACTACGGCGGTCCACTCACCGAACTGCTCGGCCAGACCGTGGCCGCGAGTGCGCTGTTCACCAGTTCGATCAAGTTCGAAGGCCGACTTTCGATCCACCTGCGCGAAAGCGGCGCGCTGCGCCTGCTGTTCGCCGATTGCACGCACGATGGCCAGCTGCGCGGCATCGCGCGCTGGGACGGCAGTCAACCGCAATCGCGCGTTTCCCTCGAAGCCGATGCGCGCCTTGCGATCACGATCGAGAATGCGGTGACCGACACGCGCTACCAGGGCCTCGTGCCGGTCGAACATGGCGAACTCGCCGGCGCCTTCGAAGGGTATTTTCAGCGCTCGGAGCAGTTGCCGACGCGGCTCGCGCTCGCCGCGAGCGCAGAGCGCTGCGGCGGCTTGATGCTGCAACAGGTCGCCACGGCCGGCGGCAGCGTCGCGGTCGGCGATGCGGACGGCTGGAACCGCGCCGAGCATCTGCTCGCCACGCTGACCGAGGACGAACTGCTCGACCTGCCGCCGCAGGAGGTGCTGCTGCGCCTGTTCCACGAGGAAGACGTGCGCCTGCAACCCGCGCAGCCGCTCGCATTCGGCTGCACCTGCTCACGCGAGCGCGTCGGCACGATGCTGCACTCGCTCGGTCGCGCGGAGAACGAAGCCGTGCTCGCCGAGCAGGGCTCGGTGCAGGTCACCTGCGAGTTCTGCAATCGCCGCTATGTGTTCGATGAAACCGACGTCGCCGCGGTGTTCGCCGACGAACCGCCGGCGGCAGCGGCGCCGACGCGGCATTGAGTCTGCGCTTCCCTTCTCCCGCCGGGAGAAGGGAAGAAAAAAACTACGGCCGCCAGTTCGCGTTGTGCTCCCAGAATTCGACGCTGCGCCGGTACGCCTCGCGATCCAGCGCCACGCCCGAACCGCCCTCGCCCACGCCGAGCGCGTTGCGCATCATCGTGATCGGCGCCATCGGAATTTCCTCGGGCGTTGCGGTGTAGAGGCAGCCGACCACGCCCCAATCGACATCGATCGGCGAGCCTTCCTTCGCCAGTTGCTCGCGGCTGTAGAGAATCACGATCAGATACGCCGCGACCGGCGCCTCGACACCCTCGAACCAGCGCACGAGCACCGGCAATTCCTCCTTCGTGCGCGCCTCGTAGGCCGAGCGCAGCAGATGCCGATTGTCATCGGTGATCGGCACGGTCAGGCAGCGCGTCGAAGTCCAGTTGCGATGCACGTGCAGCTTGCAGAACGGCGCGTAGCCGTCGAGCACCTGGAACGGCGCCTGCTCGCTGAGGCGGCGCTCGAATTCCTCCGGAGTGCAGTCCTGGATCGTGTTGCGGCGGCGTTCCTTCGGGAACAGGCGCGCGCGGGCGAACGGCGTGAGAATGATCGACATCGGCGCAGCATCAGATCGGCGCGCCGGGCGGGATCACGGGCAGCGGCCGCAGCTTCACCGACTTCGGATCCGCGAGATATCTGCGGATCGTTTCCGCGGCGGACGCACGGCTTGTCGCAGTCGCGTCGCTACCGCCCTGCTTCGCCAGCCACGCCTGCCACAGCTGCAGCGAAGCGCGCACATCGGCGTCGACCTGCGCATGCAACTTGCCATCGTCGAGCGCGTGCAACAGCGCGTCGAGCACGACCCAGTTCGCCGCGGTTTGCACGGCCGTCGCCGCGGGCGCGACGCCGTCACGCGGCGTCTGCTGCCAGGTGCCGCGAAACACCGCATCGAGCAGATCGCCGACGCCGGGCTGTTGTGCATCGCGCGCGTGCTGCCAGGCAAGACGATTCATGCGTTCGGGCGCAAACAGGAACGAGGTTGTCTGCGCAGCCGCGGCTTCGACGGCAGCGAGCGGATCGAACATCGGCGCCGCCTTCGTCGCGAAGTACTCGCGGCTGCGCGCGTATTCGTTGCCGGGAGGGGTGACGAGGTCAAGCACGTTCGCCGGTAGCGCGAGAGTGTCCGCGCCAAGCGTCGCGACGAGGCGCGCGAGTGCGTCGCGTTGCGTCTGCGCCGGCACCGGCGTGGACCCGGCCTGGCGGTCGGCCGCCAACGAATAGGTGTAGCTCGCGCCGCCGAGCAGGCGCGCGACCGCTTCGGTCTGGTAGCGATGCAGCAGATATACCGGCACGAGGCGCGCTTCGAGTTCGCCGGCCTGACGATCGGGCGGCAGTACGCCGATCGAGAAGTTTGCAAGTGCGCGACGGCGCGCGGTCAGCAGCGCATCGAAGGTCTTCAGCGTGTCGGGCCCGGAATCCCAGAGCAGGCCGTCGGGCTCCGCGTCGCCGGGGTTGCGCGCATCCTGATCGCTGATGTAATGAAAGCCGGCCTTGGCGATGTCGGCACGCAACTTCGCCAACGACGAGTCGTCGCTGCCGGGCGCAAATTGCGCGTAGGCATGCGCGACGATGAAGTCGTCCCACGGGCCGACACCGACGCCGTAGGCGTGGTCGAGCGATATCTTCCCGTCGGCACTGAGCGTGAGCAGCGGATGCGGATAATCCATGACCGAGCCGTTGCCGAGCCGGCTCGCGGCGAAGTTGTGGGCGAAGCCGAGCGCGTGCCCCACCTCGTGCGCGGCGAGCTGGCGCAGGCGCGCAAGCGCCATCTGCTCGGCCTCGTTCTTCAATTCCGTCGCGTTCGCCTTGTCGTACGGCGCGAGCAGGCTTTCGGCGATGAGGATGTCCTGGCGTACGCGCTGCGAGCCGAGGGTGACGTTGCCGCGGATGATTTCGCCCGTGCGCGGATCGACGATCGGCTGGCCGTACGACCAGCCGCGCGTGTAGCGATGCGCCCAGGTGATCAGGCTGTAGCGCACGTCCATCGGATCGACGCCTTCGGGCAGCAGCTCGACGCGATAGGCGTCCTTGAACCCCGCCTTCTCGAACGCCGTCTTCCACCAGTTCGCGCCTTCGAGCAGCGCGGAGCGCACGGGTTCGGGCGTGCCGCGATCGAGGTAGAACACGATCGGCTTCTTCACGTGCCCGGCGGCGTCGATCTTGTCGAGGCGGAAGCGCGGCTGCACGCGATAGTCGATGCTCGAAGCGAGCGGCTGGGCGAAGTCGTACCAGCCGACGCTCAATCCGCCCGAGGCCGGATGATAGGCACGTGGCGCATAGCCCGGGGCAGGCAAACGCACGAAGCTCAGATGCTGGCGCACGGTGACGCTCTGCGGATCCATCGCCACGTCCTTGACGAACGCGCCCTCGCCGGGCCCGCGAAAAGTGACCATCGCCTCGAGTTCGGTGTTGTCGGGGAAACTCTTCGCCTCGGCGAGCGACACCGCGCTGCGCTTGTCGTCAACCTCGTACTTGCCTTGCTTGGTCTCGCTCAGGCGCTGGGCGATGCCGTGGCGATCGGAAGTCAGCAACGAACTCACATCGACAAGCACTGCGCCACCGCTGCCCTTGCGCTCGCCGACGACGTCGCCCGCCCACAGCACCGATTCGGCGAAGGCCTGGCGCACGCTGAGCGCCTCATCGGCGTTGTTCGACAGTGCGCGGAACTTAGTGTTGTCCTCGACCAGCAGCACGCGCGCACCGACGCGGCGGAATTCGACCAGGTGCGAATCGCTGCTCTGGCCGCGATCGAGGCCGACGTCGTTCGAACCCAGCCCCCACGGCAGCGAGCTCATCATCAGGAACGGCTGCGCGAAAGCGTGCACGCCGAGCAGGACGCGGCCCTTCGCATCGTCACAATAGACGTCGAAGAAACCGGCGATGTGTTGCATGCCCTGCGTCGCGCCGCTGACATCGGCAACAGCTTTCCTGTCCACCGTAGGCGAGGGCTCCGCCGCCGCGGATGCGAAAACCAGTACTCCCAACAGCATGCCTGCGAATCGTGCGTTGCGCATTGCGACCTCCCACCTGCGATGGCGAATCCGCCGATTGTGCCGGGACCGCGCCGCATTGCCCATGGGCCGGAATGCACGGGTCGCGCCCGGATCGGGCAAGCCCTGCTCGCAGGTCAATATCGCTTCATCGCGACAAAGAGATATATACTCGCGACTTCAGCAAACTTCCCTGTGCCACGATGACGCCGATCAGCTTCGAATTCTTCCCGCCGAAAACCGACGAACAGCGCGCAACGCTCGAAGCAGCGCTGCCGAAACTCAAGTCGCTCAAGCCCGACTACGTGAGTTGCACGTTCGGCGCGGGTGGCTCGACGCTGAGCTACACGCCGGAAACGATCCGCCATCTGCGCGAGGAGCACGGCCTCGACGCCGCACCGCACCTGTCCTGCGTCGGCGGCACGCGCGCGGAAATCGGCAAACTGGTCGAAGCCTACAAGGCGATGGGCTGCAAGCGCATCGTCGCGCTGCGCGGCGACCTGCCCTCTGGCATGGCCAGCTACGGCGAGTTCCATTACGCGAGCGACCTGGTCGAGTACATCCGCCGCGAGCACGACGGCTTCTTCCACATCGAAGTGGCGGCCTACCCCGAGATGCACCCGCAGGCGGGCGACGCCCATGCCGACCTCGCCAACTTCAAGCGCAAGGTCGAGGCCGGCGCCAACGGCGCGATCACGCAGTATTTCTACAACCCGGATGCGTATTTCCGCTTCGTCGACGACGCACGCCGCGCCGGCATCACGGTGCCGATCACGCCGGGCATCATGCCGATCACGCAATACTCGCAGCTCAAGCGATTTTCCGACATGTGCGGCGCCGAGATTCCGCGCTGGATCGCCAAGCGCCTCGAGGCGTTTCGCGACGATGCCGATGCGATCCGCGACTTCGGCGCCGACGTGGTCGCGCAGCTCTGCGAGAAACTCGTCGCCGGCGGCATCCCGGGAATCCACTTTTATACTCTGAACCGCGCCAGGGCGACGCTCGCGATATGCCAGCGACTCGGTTTGGGCGGCTGAAACCTCAGCAGCCCGCGTGCGCCCGCAACCGCGCGAACCAGTCCTTCACCCACGCATTGACGCGCGCATCGATCACCAGATGCACGCGATCGCTGTCGCCGCGATTGACGATGCGGTGCGGAAGGTCGAAATTGAGATACCAGCATTCGCCTTCCGCCAGAGGCACCCTCTCGCCGCCGAGCGCGAACTCGACCCGCGCATGCGTGTATACCGGCACATGCAGGCGCACGACGCCATCTTCGAAGCGCAGGCCGGGATCGCGGTGCTCGCGAATCCCGGCGCCGGCCGCGAGTTTCAGGAAACGCACCGACTCGATCG
>JAFEFS010000077.1 GCA_018240465.1 Pseudomonadota bacterium | reverse complement strand
CGCCGGTGTAGCCGCGCGTATCCGCCGCAAAATCCCAGGCGGCGTTGTTGAACAAGGCCCAGTTCATGAATTGCGTTCGCGTCGAATTTGCGTAGCGATTCTTGTCGAAGTCGTCGCTGACCGCGAACTTGCCGAGTTTCACCTCGAACCGGCGCGCATATTCCTTGCCCGCGAGCTGATCCTGTGCGGCTTCGACGGTATCGGTTTCTTCGCCGAGCGGCAGCGCATAGCGCAGTACGCGGCGCGCGATGTACGGCCGTTTGCCGAGATCCGCGGTGCCGGAGCGGATCACGTCGCCGTTGGTCAACCCGGCCATGCCGGTGGCATTGCTGACGCCGGCGCCCTTGAACATTTCTGCATCGAGGTAGAACTGGAAGTGCCATGGCAATGCCACGCCGAAGTAGGCGCCGAAAGTGTGCGAGCGCTCCGTGTCGCCGCGTGCGCGCAGGCTGAGCGGACCGGAATAGGGCGAGCGCAGCGCATCCTGATGCTGGTCGATGAACGTGTACTGCGCGCCGAGCAACTGCGGCACAAACTCCGCGGGCGCATCACTTGCACGAAGCGGAGTCGTTATTGCGCCGAGGATCAGAATTGCCGCAACGGCAGTGATGATGGATTGGAGATTCACGGTGTCTTCCCTTGGCGACGTGCCGGTGATGCAGCCCATGCTGCGCGCTCGCTGTGCGAACGCGCAGCATGGGCAGGTTAGGTTTCATTCGCGTGTCGTCCAGCGCGCCAGGAGCTTGCCGCCGGCCGGATCGCGCCGCCATCGGCAAATCGGCTTCTTGCGCGCGAACGATGCTTCGTTCGCGGCAACGTGGGGCAGGGCGCGCGAGGTCGCGCAATAGGCGTCACGCACGCCGAAACGGCGGTCGCGCGGGAGCAGGGAAAGCAGGAACTGCATTTTCATGATTCACCTCGATTCCGCCACGGAACGGGTGAATCACGACCAGCTATCGGCTAGATCGCGAGACGGCCCGTATCCGCGCGGAGCGGCAGGGTTTGCATTGCCAAGGCAGTCCATGGCCCGTGAAGGCCCGGTGCTGCGTTGGTACTCGGATAGCTGTCCATTGAAGTCCGTGGATAACTGGAAAATGCTGCGGGTGGTCCGAAGCGGGGCGAAGGGTAGGCGCGGCAAGAGAGCGTGTCAACGAAAAATTTCTTTATGCGAGTTGCCTGCGAGCAGTGTTTCCAGAGCATTCAGTTCGAATCCTCGGCGTGCGCGAGAAACCGCGGCGGCCTGCGCGCCCGCGTTGCCTGCTCGAACGCGTAGGCATAGCCGATCAGCTTGCCCTCGCTCCACGCGGCGCCGAAGAAGGTGATGCCGACCGGAAGCGCGTGCACGAAACCCATCGGCACGGTAATCGCGGGATAGCCGGCCACTGCGGCAGGTGTCGAACTGCCGCCGGTGAAGTGATCGCCGTTGACCAGATCGGTGACCCAGGCCGGGCCGCCGGTCGGCGCGATCAGCGCGTCGAGTTTGTCCTTGGCCAACGCCGCATCGATACCTTCGGCGCCGGCGAGGCGTTTCGATTCGGCCAGCGCGTCCTTGTATGCTTTTTCGTCGAGACCGCCGCGCGCCTGCGACTGCTCGAACGTCTCCTGGCCGAACCAGTGCATTTCGCGCTCGGCATGCGCCTTGTCGAACTCGATCAGGTCGGCGAGGCTGCGCATCTTCACGGTCGGCGCGAGCGTGGCGAGATAGGCGGCGAGGTCGGTCTTGAATTCGTATTGCAGCACGAGGCTTTCCTCGTCGTCGTACTTGCCCTGATTCGGCAGCTCAACCGGATCGACGATGACCGCGCCGGCCGCCTTCAACGCCGCGATGCCGGTATCGAATACGCGCTCGGTATCGGGGCCGACACCGGCCAGCTTGCGCACGACGCCGATGCGCGCGCCGCGCAGGCTCCTGGCGTCGAGAAATTTCGCGTAGTCCGCGCGATGCTTGTCGGCATCTTTGGTCGCCGCATCGCGCGGATCGCTGCCGGCGATCACGCTGAGCAACGCGGCCGCGTCGGCAACGCTGCGCGTCATCGGCCCGGCCGTGTCCTGGCTGTGCGCGATCGGCACGATGCCGGCGCGACTGACGAGGCCGAGCGTCGGCTTGATCCCGACCAGCCCGTTTATCGACGCGGGGCAGACGATCGAGCCGTCGGTCTCGGTGCCGATGCCGGCCACGGCGAGACCTGCGGCGATGCCCGCGCCCGTGCCCGAACTCGAACCGCAGGCATTGCGATCGAGCGCGTAGGGGTTTTTCGTCAGCCCGCCGCGCCCGCTCCAGCCGCTGGTCGCGTGCGACGAACGGAAATTCGCCCATTCCGACAGGTTCGTCTTGCCGAGGATCACCGCGCCCGCGGCGCGCAGCTTCGCCACGATCGTTGCATCGCGCGGCGCGATCGAATCGGCCAGCGCGAGCGAGCCGGCCGTCGTATGCATCCTGTCGGCCGTGTCGATGTTGTCCTTGATCAGCAGCGGGATGCCGTGCAGCGGAGAGTACACTTTTCCCTTTTTGCGCATCGCGTCGAGCCGGTCGGCGATCGCGAGCGCGTCGGGATTGAGTTCGATCACTGCATTGATCGCGGGGCCGGACTTGTCGATCGCGGCGATGCGGTTGAGGTAGTGTTGCACCAGGGCATGCGAAGTCAGTTCTCTGCTTTCAAGCCGTTGCTCCAGTTGTACAACCGGGATTTCCTCTGCCGCGGGATCGCTTGGGGCCGCGGAAGCGTTAAAATTGCCCAATGGCGGCGCCAGTGCCGCGAATGCAATCGAAAATCCGAACCAGCAACAGGTGGGGCTTTTCATGTTTGGATTCTATGTGAAGTTCTGACGTGTCACGGACATGCAGAATGGCCTGGGTGGACTTCACCGATAACGCCGGATTCCGTTACGCTTCGCCTAGTATTACCCAAGATTGGGAATGGGAGCGTAACAATGGGTTTTCCGACCTTTAATAGATTTATCGAACCAATCTTGCGGTATTTGGCGGCTCATCCGGACGGCGTAGCCGCTGCTGACGCACACGAAGCCGCGGCCAAGACGCTGGGATTGACTGAGGAGGATAGGCAGATCCTGTTGCGAAGCGGCGCACAGCCGGTCTACAAGAATCGCGCGGGTTGGGCGCATGATCGTCTCAAGCGCGCAGGGCTGTCGTCGTCCCCGAGCTGGGGAATATGGAAGATCACCCCTAAGGGTCAAAGACTAGTGAACGATCATCCTGTGAAACTGCCGGATGATGTAGCGGAAACCATCGCTTCTAGTTTTGTTGATCGTAGCTTGGAAGAGTTGAACACGATTCGCGCCGACTCTTCAATATCAGCGGAAGAGAAAACGCAAGCGATTTCCATCGCGTCACCTGAGGAGCGATTGGAGAGTGCCCTCGATGAAATTCGCGGCGCGGTCACTGCGGAGATTCTCGACCTTCTCTCGAGGGTTTCGCCTGGATATTTTGAAACAATCGTTCTCGACGTGCTTCACCGCATGGGATACGGGACCAGCCGCGCAGACGTACAACGGGTGGGTGGTTCGGGTGACGGCGGCATCGACGGAGTGATATCACTAGACCGACTGGGATTGGAAAAGGTCTATGTGCAAGCCAAGCGCTGGCAGAGTGTCGTAGGCCGACCGGAAGTGCAGGGATTTTTCGGTGCGCTCGCGGGCCAGCGCGCTAACAAAGGTGTGTTCATCACGACGTCCAGCTTCACCCCTCAAGCGCTCGAGTTCGCGAAATCAGTGGAACGTATGGTGTTGGTCGATGGAAATCGGCTTGCGCAACTAATGATTGATCATGAAGTCGGGGTAGCAAGCCGAGCCATCAGGCTGCCTCGCATTGACAGCGATTATTTCAGTGAATAGAGCGCGTTCGAACGATGGGGTCGAATGTTTTCGGAACGCCCTGAGACTCGTGCATTCGTTGAAACCCGCTCCTTCTTGCTTGTTGTAGGGAAAGGAGCGGGTTCTGCGATGCTTTCCTTGGTTCAAGCCGCCTGCCGCGACGCGCGCTTGCGGTCGTTCTCGGTCAGGTGCTTCTTGCGCAGGCGGATTGCCTTCGGTGTGACTTCGACGAGTTCGTCGTCCTCGATGAACTCGAGCGCCTGTTCCAGCGACATGCGGATCGGCGGGGTGAGCTGGACATTGTCGTCCTTGCCCGCGGCGCGGATGTTGGTGAGCTGCTTGGCGCGCAGCGCGTTGACGGTGAGGTCGTTGTCCTTGGCGTGGATGCCGACGAGCTGGCCCTCGTAGATTTCCGTGCCTTCGTCGACGAGCAGGCGGCCGCGTTCCTGCAGGCCGACCAGCGCGTAGGCGGGCGCGGGGCCTTGGCCGTTCGAGATCATCACGCCGTTCGGGCGCTTGGCGATCGCGCCTTCGGCCTTCGCGCCGTAGTGGTCGAAGACGTGGAACAGCAGGCCGGTGCCGGCGGTAATGGTGCGGAATTCGGTCTGGAAGCCGATCAGCCCGCGCGCGGGGATCTGGTATTCGAGGCGCACGCGGCCCTTGCCGTCGGGCTCCATGTTCTTGAGTTGTCCCTTGCGTTGGCCGAGGCGCTCCATGACTCCGCCCTGGTACTGCTCTTCCATGTCGACGACGAGTTGTTCGATCGGCTCGCTGAGCACGCCGTCGATTTCCTTGATGATGACCTCGGGGCGCGACACGGCGAGTTCATAGCCTTCGCGGCGCATCGTCTCGATCAGCACGGACAGGTGCAGTTCGCCGCGGCCGGAAACCTTGAACTTGTCCGGGTCTTCCGTGTCCTCGACACGCAGCGCGACGTTGTGCAGCGTCTCGCGCGTGAGGCGATCGCGCAGCTGGCGCGAGGTGAGGAACTTGCCGCCGGAGTGTTCCTTCTGCCCGGCGAACGGCGAGTTGTTGACCTGGAAGGTCATGCTGATCGTCGGTTCGTCGACGGTGAGCACGGGCAGTTGTTCCGGCGCGTCGGTTGCGCAGACCGTGTCGGAGATGCCGAGGCCTTCGATGCCGTTGATCGCGATGATGTCGCCGGCTTCGGCCTCGCTGACTTCCTTGCGCTCCAGGCCCATGAAGCCGAGCACCTGCAGAATCTTCGCGTTGCGCTTCTTGCCCTCGCGGTCGATCACGGTGACCGGCATGTTCGTGCGCACCTTGCCGCGCTGGATGCGGCCGATGCCGATGAGGCCGACGTAGCTGGAATAGTCGAGCTGCGAAATGCGCATCTGGAACGGGCCGTCGGCATCGACCGGCGGTTTCGGCACGTGCTTCATGATCGCTTCGTACAGCGGGGTCATGTCGCCCTCGCGCACGCTCTCGTCGAGGCCGGCGTAGCCGTTCAGGCCCGAGGCGTAGATCACCGGGAAGTCGAGCTGTTCGTTGGTCGCGCCGAGGCGGTCGAACAGGTCGAAGGTCTGGTTGAGCACCCAGTCCGGGCGCGCGCCGGGGCGGTCGACCTTGTTGATCACGACGATCGGGCGGAAGCCCATCTGGAACGCCTTCTGCGTGACGAAGCGCGTCTGCGGCATCGGGCCGTCCATCGCGTCGACGAGCAGCAGCACGGTGTCGACCATCGACAGCACGCGTTCGACCTCGCCGCCGAAGTCGGCGTGTCCGGGCGTGTCGACGATGTTGATGCGGTTGCCCTGCCAGGTGATCGCGGTGTTCTTGGCCAGGATGGTGATGCCGCGTTCCTTTTCCTGGTCGTTCGAGTCCATCACGCGCTCGGCGAGCACGGTGCGCTCGGAAAGTGTGCCGGACTGCTTCAGGAGTTGGTCGACGAGCGTGGTCTTGCCATGGTCGACGTGGGCGACGATGGCGATATTGCGCAGGTTTTCGATGGACATCGCGAACCGCCCGCCCGGAACGGCAGGCTGAATGAGAAAGGGATGGCGCGATTATACCCGATTTCGGGCGGATACTGCGGCGCAGCACGGCGCGATCGGCTAAACTGACAAACCCCAATTGGAAGTCCGTTCATGTCCCAAGACCTGCAAGCCCACATCAAGACCTCGCGCGGCACGATCCACATCCGTCTGACGCCCGAACACACGCCGGTGACGGTGGCGAACTTCGTCAATCTCGCCCAGCACAAGTTCTACGACGGGTTGAGCTTCCATCGCGTGATTCCCGACTTCATGATCCAGGGTGGTTGCCCGGAAGGTTCGGGTCGCGGCGGTCCGGGCTACCGCTTCGGCGACGAGTTCGTTGCGCACCTGAAGCACAGCAAGCCGGGCGTACTGTCGATGGCCAACGCGGGCCCGGGCACGAACGGCTCGCAGTTCTTCATCACCCACGTGGTCACGCCGTGGCTGGACGGCAAGCACACGGTGTTCGGCGAAGTGCTGAGCGCGGACGACCAGAAGGTGGTCGACAGCATCAAGCAGGGTGACCAGATCGAGTCGATCACGATCGTCGGCGACACTTCGGCGTTGTTCGCCAATCCGAAGGTCGCGCCGCTGCTCGAGCAGTGGAACAAGACGCTCGCATCGCGCTGACACGGAATCGAGAAAAAAAAGGCCGCCGAACGGCGGCCTTTTTTTGTTTGCGCGAAGCGCGTCGGTTACATGTAACCGAGCTGCTTGACGATGAACAGGATGATGACCGCGCCGATGATCGACATGATGAAGCCGGCGGGATGGAACATCTGACCGTCGGCGGGTTTCTTGAACAGGCTGCCGATCAGGCCGCCGAGGATCGAGCCGCCGATGCCGAGCAGCACGGTCAGGATGAAACCGAGATGCATCGCGCCGGGATAGAACCAGCGAGCGAGCAGGCCAACGATGAAACCGATGATGATGGACCAGATGATGTGCAGCATGCGATCTCCTTGAGGGTCGGAAGCAGCGGTTCTGCCGAAACGTGCCGCAGGCAGGGCGCGGCGAGTGTAGCAAATCCACTTGTTCGCAAAAGCTTAAGAGTGCGCCCGGATGTCGCCACGCGGGGTGCGCGGCGGCGGCTGGCGCGGGTGTGGGAATGGCGCGCTGCGCTGCAGCAAATATGCTAAGCTGGCAAGCCACGTTCCACATTTCGAGGAGACTGGAATGCCTTTGCTAGCCGAGCGCATGAGTCGGGCCAAACCCAGCGCCATCATGGTCGTTGCGGAGAAAGCGAAACAGCTCAAGGCGGCGGGCAAGGACATCATCAGCTTCTCGATCGGCGTGCCGAACTTTCTGCCCGGCGAGCACGTCTACGCCGCGGCGCGCGAGGCGCTGTCGCACGACAGCGGCCAGTACGGCTCCAACCGCGGCAGCGAGGCGCTGCTCGACGCGTTCCTCAGGCACCTCGAAGGCAGCGGCTTCAGCGGTTACGAGCGCAGAAACCTGGTTGTCGGCATCGGTGCGAAGCAGGTGTTGTACAACCTGGCCGAGGCGCTGTTGAACCCGGGTGATGAAATCGCCTTCGCGGCGCCGTACTGGACCACATACGTCGACATCGCCGACATCGTCGGCGCGAAGACGCTGCTGCTGCCGTGCCCGCCTGAGCAGGACTACAAGCTCAAGCCCGAGCAACTGGCCAAGGCACTCGCGCGCAAGCCCAGGGTGTTTTTGTTCAACAACCCCTCGAACCCGACCGGCATGGTCTACTCGAAGGGCGAAATCGCCGCGCTCGCCGACGTGCTCGTCGCGCATCCGGACACCTGGATCATCTGCGACGACATCTACAACCGCCTTGTCTTCGATGGCATTGGCTACCACAACTTCCTGCACGTCCGGCCCGAACTGCGCGAGCGTACGATCATCGTCGATTCGATCTCCAAGACCTACGGCATGCCGGGCTGGCGTGTCGGCCTGATCGCCGCACCGGAAAAGGTCGCGCAGGCGTTGGTCACGTTGAACTCGAATCACATCACCAACGTGCCCGAGGTCGTCTCCGCGGCGGCGGTTGCGGCGCTGTCGGGGCCGCAGGATATTCCCTTGCGCAAAGTTCAGGAGTTCGCCGCCAGGCGCGACCGCGTGCTCGCCGTGCTGGATGCGATTCCGGGCGTGAAGTGCCCGCGGCCGCAGGGCGCGTTCTACGTGTTCCCGGACATCTCGGTCGCGTTCGGCAGGAAGCACGGCGCAACCGTCATCGGCAACGACGTCGATCTGTGCAACGTGCTGCTCGAGACCAAGGGCGTTGCCTGTGTGCCGGGTTCGGCGTTCGGCGAACCGCGCGCACTGCGCATTTCGTATACCTGCCCCGATGCGCAGCTCGATGAGGGCATGCGCCGGGTCAAGGAGTTTTTTGCCGAACTGAGTTGAAGAATAGCGGGGTTCGGGGTTCGGGATTCGGGACTCGGAAGATCAAAAGCGCAAAGCTCTTGTTTCTCCGAGTCGCGAATGCCGAGCCCCGAGTCCCGAAGGTCACTAACCAAACCCCTCGGAGTTTTCACCATGAAATCCCCCGTCCGTGTTGTCGTCACCGGCGCCGCCGGCCAGATCGGTTACGCACTGCTGTTCCGCATCGCCGCGGGCGACATGCTCGGCAAGGACCAGCCGGTCATCCTGCACCTGCTCGAAATCACGCCCGCGTTGCCGGCGCTGCAGGGCGTGGTCATGGAACTCAACGACTGCGCGTTCCCGCTGCTCGCCGGCATCGTCGCGACCGATGATCTCAGCGTCGCGTTCAAGGACGTCGACTACGCGCTGCTCGTCGGTGCGCGCCCGCGCGGTCCGGGCATGGAGCGCAAGGATCTGCTCGAAGCGAACGGTGCGATCTTCGGCCCGCAGGGCAAGGCGCTCAACGACCACGCCAAGCGCACGGTCAAGGTGCTCGTCGTCGGCAACCCGGCGAACACGAACTCGCTGATCGCGCAGCAGAACGCGCCCGATCTCGATCCGGGCCAGTTCACCGCGATGGTGCGCCTCGATCACAACCGTGCGCTGTCGCAGCTCGCCGAGAAGACCGGCGCGCATACGACCGACATCAAGAAGGTCACGATCTGGGGCAATCATTCCTCGACCCAGTATCCGGACCTGCACCACGCGACGGTGAACGGCAAGGCCGCGCTCAGCCTGGTCGACGCGACCTGGTACGAGAAGGATTTCATCCCGACCGTGCAGCAGCGCGGCGCGGCGATCATCAAGGCGCGCGGCGCCTCGTCGGCGGCCTCGGCCGCGTCGGCCGCGGTCGATCACATGCGCTCGTGGGCGCTTGGCACGGCGGAAGGCGATTGGGTGTCGATGGGCATTCCGTCGGATGGCAGCTACGGCATCAAGCCGGGCGTGATCTACGGCTATCCGGTCACGATCAAGGACGGCAAGTACGCAATCGTGCAGGGTCTCGCGATCAACGATTTCTCGCGCGCGCGCATGGACGCGACCGACAAGGAACTGCGCGAGGAGCGCGCCGGCGTCGAGCATCTGTTCGCCAAGAAGTGATGCGTCGCGCGCGAACGCGCGTGAAATGACGTACGTTGCAAGGCCGCCCGCACGGGCGGCCTTGTCGTTTTGAAAGCAGGATTGATGCGGCTCCGCGCGTCGCGAAAGCAGGCCCGGTCGTCGCCTCAGTTGATTGCGTAGACCAGGTTCAGTCGCCCCTGCGGGAGTGGCTGCGCGCTGCGCAATTCCAGCGGGCGGCGTTCGGTCATCGTGAACAACGATCTCCCATCGCCCGCGATCAGCGGATGCACGATCAGGCACAGTTCGTCGACGAGCCCCGCATCGATCAGGCTGGCCACGATCTGGCCGCCGCCCATCAGATAGATGTCCTTGCCGGGCTGCCGCTTGAGCGCGGCAATTTCCTCGACATGGCGCAGGAAGCGCGTCTGCGGCCACGCGGCCGATGCGAGCGTATTCGACAGCACGTAGTGGGGGGTCCGGGCGGCGAAGCGTGCCCACTCGACCTCGGCAGGGGCTACCAGCTTGCCGGTCATGGGCAGCGGCTGATCAGGGGTGTTCTGTATCGCGGTCCAGTACTGCTCGTAGCCGGGATACATGCGCCCGCCGAGCAGGCAGGCGCCGATGTGCGGAGTCAGGCCGTAGTCGTCCGACCACGCATCCACCCAGTCGGCGTAGCCCTCCGGATTGCCGAACTTTCCGTCGGCGGAAGTCCTCATTGCAGCGATCAACTTGCGCATATGCGTCTCCGTCGGATGATGGCAGTCAGTGCTGCTCCTCGTGCGTGAGGCAGAGCACGGCGCGCCACGCGCACAGGTCGTCAAGCAGCGGCTTTTCGTCGGCCATGATTTTCGTCTTTTCGGCTTTGCCGACCATCTGGATCATGTAGCTGTGCTCGGCATTGCCCTGCCTGTCGATGAACGGCCACTGCAGACTGGCGTGATCGGCGAGGTTGGGGCGTGCGCCGATGTCTTCGTTGCTCAGGCCCGGCGCGTAGAACATCAGGTGCGGCATCGACATCGTGTGCACCTTCATGTCCGGCGGTCCCGGCGCGCGGAACACCGGCATGATCATGTATGACAAGCCCGGCTTGGCCGGCGCCGTGTAAGTCTTGTCGCGATAGCGCTTTTCGACCGTGGCTTTAACCGCGGCCGCGCTCCTGCCTTGCGCACGCATCGCGGCCACGTCCATGTCGACCTTGAAGTGGGTCTTCGCGCCGGCTTCGTCGTAACACAGCGGGACGAACACGTCGTCGCGGAAATCGGCGTCCTGCCACTGCGTCCG
>JAFEFS010000076.1 GCA_018240465.1 Pseudomonadota bacterium | reverse complement strand
CTCGATCGGACACCGACCGCCGGCGGAAGCAGAAGCGATATATCATCAGCAACAGCAACAACGTGTGATGCCGATGGCGGCTTGACTCACACCAACCAGCCTCCGACGTTCCCGGGGCGGTTCACCTCCTGATACGCTTGCACGTCTTTCTCGTCCACCCGATAACGTGAGCAACCCATGGCTGAACCCACCTACATCGCGCCCGTCGCCGGCGCCAGGATTTCAATCCAGAATGGCAGACTCCACGTTCCGGACAACCCGATCATCCCGTTCATCGAAGGCGACGGCACCGGTGCCGACATCTGGCGCGCCTCGGTGCGCGTACTCGACGCGGCCGTGGCTCGAGCCTATGGCGGCAAGCGCAAGATTCACTGGTTGGAAGTGTTCGCCGGCGAGAAATCGAACAACCAGTTCGGCACCTGGTTGCCGAATTCGACGGTCGAAGCCTGCCGCGAGTATCTGGTTTCGATCAAGGGCCCGCTGACCACGCCGGTCGGCGGCGGCATCCGCTCGCTCAACGTCGCCCTGCGTCAGATGCTCGATCTCTATGTCTGCCTGCGCCCGGTGCGCTGGTTCAAGGGCGTGCCTTCGCCGGTGAAAACGCCGGAAAAAGTGGACATGGTGATCTTCCGCGAGAACACCGAGGACATCTACGCCGGCATCGAATACGCCGCGGGCAGCGAAGCGGCGCAGAAGTTGCTCGAATTCATCGCGCAGAACGATCCGAAGGCGTTCGACAAGATCCGCTTCGGCACCAAGGCCAAGTCGGAAGCGTGGCAGAAGCAACTGGAAGGCATCGGCATGCCGCATCGCGAGGTCGGCGTCAACGTCGGCATCGGCATCAAGCCGGTCAGCGAACTGGGCACCGAGCGTCTCGTGCACAGCGCAATCTCGTACGCGATCCAGAACAAGCGCAAGTCGGTGACCCTGGTGCACAAGGGCAACATCATGAAGTTCACCGAGGGCGCCTTCCGCAACTGGGGCTATGAGGTCGCCGAGAAATTCTTCCCGAACCAGACCTACACCTGGGAAACCTGGGAGAAGACCAAGGCTGCCAAGGGCGAGGCCGAGGCCAACGCCGAGCAAAAGGCCGCGCTCGCCGCCGGCAAGGTGCTGATCAAGGACGCGATCGCCGACATCACCCTGCAGCAGGTGCTGACGCGCCCGGACGAGTTCGACGTGATCGCCACGCTCAACCTCAACGGCGATTACCTTTCCGACGCGCTCGCCGCGCAGGTCGGCGGCATCGGCATCGCGCCGGGCGGCAATATCAATTACCTGACCGGCCACGCCGTGTTCGAGGCGACCCACGGCACCGCGCCGAAATACGCCGGTCTCGACAAGGTCAACCCGGGCTCGGTCATCCTCTCCGGCGAAATGATGCTGCGCTACCTGGGCTGGACCGAAGCCGCGGATGCGATCATCTCGGCCATGGACAAGGCGATCGCGAACAAAAAGGTCACCTACGACTTCGCCCGCCTGATGGATGGCGCCACCGAAGTGAAGTGCTCCGAGTTCGGCGACGAGCTGATCAACAACCTATAAACCAAATCGACATCGTTGCTGGGGCTGGATCTGTCACGCCGACGAAGTATCGCTGATGGTCGGCGTGGTGCTTTTCGATTTTGGGCTTCTTGTACAACGCTTTTCTTAGTCGGGGAAAATATGATCCGTATGATCGGTAGGGCAGTGCCTCTGTCTGCAGCGATTTTGTTGATTGCAGGTTGCGGAACAACAGGTAAGGTGATCAAACCCAACAATAGCGGGTACCTGGCAACCGATAGCCACGGTGCCGTTGAGCAAGCCAAGACCGACACCGCAGAGAAAATCAATCTCGCGGACTACAAGTCCTTTGCCCTGGTAACCACAGGCGATTCCGCGTTCAAGCAAATCAAAGAACTCGGTATATTCTCGGAAGTGCTCGACATAAAGGATTTGCAGGCGCGAATCATTGAAAAAAATCTGCAGGACAAAGTCCCCTCTCTTGCCGCCAACGACCGGATTGGGATCAGCAATGCGGGCAGGAACTATCAAAAATTTCTCTGGATACATTTCGATATCGAGAAACGTGACGACAAAAAATTCGTCAAATTGATTGCCACCGAAGCCGCGTCTTCCAAAGACGTGTTCGTCGCCGAGCGCGAAATAAACACCGGCGTGATGGCATTGGCTTACGGCATCGGCGCGCCTAACGACCAGAACATGTGGTATCCGCTGTTCAACTCTCTGGTGGCATGGCTGAAATCCAACTCAGTCGCTTGACACGACACTGAATCGCCGGGCAAAAAAAGCCCCGAAAGCTTAGGGGGAAGCTTCCGGGGCCGGGTCCGAAGGCGGATCTGGGGAGGGATCGGCCTTCGAGGGCTGAACCTAAGGGAGGTTAGGCCAGCCGAGGTGCCGTTGCGTGCACCGTCAAGTTAGTTGCGGTCAGGGCGACGAAAGTTCAAGCCGCACGGAAAAATCGCACTGATTGGTTTAGTTTTCATTCATGCGCTTGAAAATCAAGCGTTTGTACGGCCAGCAGAACGCTATTTTCCGCAACATGACGGAAAGTTCATCTTCTCGTGCGTGAAGATTCCGTCAATGCGCTTCGTCCCAGTTGTCGCCAATGCCGATGTCGACGATCAGCGGTACCGCGAGTTGCGCCGCATGCATCATGCGCTCGCGCACGCCGTCGGAGATTTTCTTCA
The DNA here is from genome assembly GCA_018240465.1 of Pseudomonadota bacterium. Lineage (GTDB taxonomy): Bacteria > Pseudomonadota > Gammaproteobacteria > Xanthomonadales > Rhodanobacteraceae > Rudaea. The sequence goes on along the minus strand of JAFEFS010000076.1, from coordinate 44,889 downwards.
CGGCGTCTTCGCGTACCTCGAACACGAGTTCGTCGTGCACCTGCATGATCATGCGTGCTTCGTCGTGCAGTGATTGCAGCCAGGCGTCGACCGCGATCATCGCGCGCTTGATGATGTCGGCCGCGGTGCCCTGCATCGGCGCGTTGATCGCCGCGCGTTCCGCGCCCGCGCGCAGGCCCTGGTTACGCGAATGGATTTCGGTGAGGTACAGGCGGCGGCCGAACAGGGTTTCGACGTAGCCGTCACGGTGCGCCTGCTCGCGTGTGCGGTCCATGAATTCGCGCACGCCCGGATAGCGTTCGAAGTAGCGTTTGACGTAATCGTTCGCCTCGCCGCGATCGATGCCGAGCTGACGCGCGAGCCCCCACGCACTCATGCCGTACATCAGGCCGAAATTGATCGCCTTGGCTGCGCGGCGCTGGTTTGCGTCGACCTGCTCGGGCGGCACGCCGAAAACTTCGGCCGCGGTCGCGCGATGGACGTCCTGACCGCCATGGAACGCGGCGAGCAGGCCCGGATCGCCCGACAGGTGCGCCATGATGCGCAGCTCGATCTGCGAATAGTCGGCGGCGAGCACCTTGCAGCCCGGCGGCGCGACGAAGGCCTGACGGATGCGCCGGCCTTCCTCGGTGCGGATCGGAATGTTCTGCAGGTTCGGATCGTTCGAGGACAGCCGGCCCGTCGCGGCGACAGCCTGGTGGTAGCTCGTGTGCACGCGCCCGTCGCGCGGATTGATCGCCTCGGGCAGTTTGTCGGTGTAGGTCGAGCGCAGCTTGGCCAGGGTGCGGTAATCGAGGATCAGGCGCGGCAGCTCGTGCTGGTTGGCGAGCGCCTCGAGCGCTTCCTCGTTCGTCGACGGCTGGCCGGTCGGCGTCTTCACCGATACCGGCAGCTTCAACTCGTCATAGAGCAACGCCTGCAACTGCTTCGGCGAATCGAGGCTGAAATGACGGCCGGCGACATCGAATGCACGCTGCTGGATTTCGAGCAGGCGCTTGCCGAGTTCGTTGCTCTGCTTCTTGAGCCTGGCGGCGTCGATCAGCACGCCGGTTTGTTCCATGCGCGCGAGCACGGGCACAAGCGGCATCTCGATTTCGTCGAACACCTTCTGCAGCCCGGGTTCGGTTTCGAGCCTGGCCCACAGCGCCTCGTGCAGGCGCAAGGTGATGTCGGCATCCTCGGCCGCGTAGTCGGCCGCGACGCGCACATCGACCTGCGAGAACGGGATTTGTTTGGCGCCCTTGCCGGTCACGTCCTCGTAGTGGATCGTGTCGACGCCGAGGTATTTCTTCGCCAGCGTGTCCATGTCGTGGCGATTGCTCGCCGAGTTCCACACGTAGGATTCGAGCATCGAGTCGAAACGCACGCCCTGCACGGCGATGCCGTAGTTCGACAGCACGTTCATGTCGTACTTCGCGTGCTGGCCGAGTTTGTGTTTCTTCGCGTCTTCCAGCAGCGGGCGCAGCGCTGCGAGCACGGCCGCGCGGTCCAGTTGTGCCGGCGCAGCGGGATAGTCGTGCGCGAGCGGCACGTAGGCCGCGTGGCCTGGCTCGACCGCGAACGACACACCGACGATCTCGGCGCGCATCGGATCGAGACCGGTCGTTTCGGTGTCGATGCAGATCAGGTCGGCCGCTTCGAGTCTTTTCAACCATGCGTCGAATTGCGCCTGCGAGAGGACCAATTCGTAATGCTTGTCGGGGGCCGGGACTCGGGACTCGGGGCTCGGAGAATCGGGCGCCGCGTGATGCGTTGGTTCATTTTTCCCCACCTGATCAGTTTGCGACAGGATGCTTTCCGGTTTTTCGAGTCCCGCGTCGAGATCTTTCAGCGCCGCCTTGAATTCGTAACGCGCATAGAGCTCTCGCAACTTGTCGACGTCGGCCTCGCGTCGCACGAGGTCGGTCGGTTTCTGCTCCAACGCGACGTCGATCTTGATGATCGTCAACGCGCGCGAAAGCGGCAGTTGCGGCAGCGCGCGGCGCAGGTTTTCGCCGATCTTGCCGCCAATCCGGTCTGCGTTGGCGATGACGCCGTCGAGCGTGGCGTATTCGCCCAGCCATTTCGCCGCGGTCTTCGGGCCGCACTTTTCCACGCCGGGCACGTTGTCCACCGCATCGCCCGTCAGCGCGAGGTAGTCCGCGATCTGGTCCGGGCGTACGCCGAACTTGTCGACGACGCCCGCTTCGTCCAGCGTCGTGTTCGTCATCGTGTTGACAAGCTTGACGTGCGCATCCACGAGCTGGGCCATGTCCTTGTCGCCGGTCGATACCGTGACCTCGATGCCCTGCTTCGCCGCCTGCCTCGACAGCGTGCCGATCACATCGTCGGCCTCGACGCCGCCCACGCGCAGGATCGGAATGCCGAGCGCGGCGACAAGGTTCATCATCGGTTCGATCTGGGCGCGTAGATCCTCCGGCATCGGCGGCCGGTGTGCCTTGTAGTCGGGATAGAGTTCGTCGCGGAAGGTCGGTCCCGGCGCGTCGACGACGAAGGCGAGATAGTCGGGCCGGGCCTTCAGCGTCGTGCGCAGCATGTTGAACACGCCGAACAGCGCGCCGGTCGGCTCGCCATTGCGGTTCGCGAGCGGCGGCAGTGCATGGAAGGCGCGGAACAGGTAGCCGGAGCCGTCGATCAGGGTCAAGGTCTTGGCGGACATGCGCGGCGCGAATTGCGTACGGGGCGGTGAGCTTGGGCCAGTCATGCGCGATTTGCAAACGCGGAGGACTGCGCGCGTGCGCCGTTTCATGCGCGCTTCACGCGTACTTTGCTATGCTTCACACGGGAGTTCTGAGGGAGTGGAATCATGCGCTCGTTGTTTCCGGTCGTGCTCGCCTGCGGACTGATCGCAGCCCAGATCCACGCTCAAGGTCAGAAGAAAACGGACGACGGCCTGCCGCCCGTGCAGCCGCCGCCGGCGATGGACGAGCCGCCCGCGTCCGCGGCACAGACACCGCCCACGGCGAACAAGGCGAAGACAGTGCCGATCGCGAACTCCGACGCCGAATCCCGGGCTGCCGCCGAGGAAGCGCGTCGGCGCGCCGCGCAGCCGGTGACGACGCTGCCATCCGAGCCCGAGAAGAAATTCGACAGTCCGGGCCTGCCGCCCGAAGTGCAGAAAGCGGCCGAGGCGACCGAACTGCCCGTCGTCACCGTGCGCCAGGAAGGCAACGAGACGATCACCGAGTACCGCAAACGCGGCAAGATCTTCGCCCAGTACTTCAAGTCCAAGGATACGGGCAGCGAAAAGTGGTACGTCGATCCGAACTACCAGGGACCGATGCCGCCCGATCTCGACGCCGGCATGCACGGCAAACCGGGCGCGGTGCAGTACAAGGTGTTCGGCTGGTAGTCGCGCGCCTGACGTTCCGGCGTATTTGCGAATTCCGACTACGACAACGCGGCGAGCAACGCCGTGCGCGGCAGCTTGCCGGTGGCATTGCGCGGCAGCCCATCGACAATGCGCAGCGGCCGTGGCAGGAACGCCGGGTCGATCGTCGCCCGCAGAGCCTCGAGCACTTGCGCTTCGGTCAGTCCCGGGGCGACGGCAAGTGCGGCGATGCGGCGTACGCCATGTTCGCTCGCCGAATCCGTTTCAGCATCGAGCTGAAACACCACACCATCGACAACGCCATCGATCGCAAGCAGTCGCCGCGTCAGGTCGGCAAGCGAGGCGCGCTTGCCGGCGATCTCGAGCAGGTCGCTGTTGCGTCCGCACAAATGAAAGCGCCGTTCGGGCAGCAGCTCGACGATGTCCTGCAGCACGGTCGGCTCGGCGAAATGCGCCGCGCTGGCGAGCGTGCCGTCGGGTTGAGGATGCAGTTCGATGCCGTCGTAAAGCGACCACGGCTCGGCGAGCGCGGTGCGGCGCTGCGCGATCACGCACGTCTCGGTCGAGCCGAACAACTCGATCACGCGCGTCGCGAACCGCGCTTCCACCGCGGCGGCGAGCTCGGCCGACAACGGCGCGGTCGCAGTGACGACCGCGGCGAGCGCTGGCAGCGCGACGCCCGATTCGTGCAGCGCGCGCAGATGGAACGGCGTGGTCACGAGCACGCGCGGGGCAGGCATTTCCGCGAGCGTGGCGGCGATGTCGGCCGGCAGCAGCGGCTGCGAATCGTGGATCGCTGCACGCGACCGCAGCGGCAACAGCACCGACAATTCCATGCCGAACATGTGCTGCGGCGGCACGGTCGCGAGAATGTTGAACGTTTCGCTTGTCGTTGCCAGCAGCGCCCCAAGATTGAGCGCGCTTGAAGCGCAGAATCCGCCCCAGGTCTTGCGGTTCGCCTTCGGCGTGCCGGTCGAGCCCGAAGTGAAACCGATCGCGACGAGCTGGTCGGCCGGTATCGAGGCATTGGCGAAGAACCTGCGCTCGGGCGCAATCGCCAGCGCCGCGCGCACATCGATCGTGCGCGTATCGTCCAACGTGTCGTCTTCGTCGCGCAGTGCATAGTGGTTCGGGTACGCATGCAGCAGTTCGGCAAGCGCCTGCGGTGCGCGCGATGGAGGCAGCAGGTTGATTTGTCCGGCAACGGCGACGGCGCAAAACGCGACGAGAAAGTGGTAGCGCTGCGTGCACAGGTTGAGCGCGTGGCGCGCCTCGGGCAGGCGCGCGGCGAGGGCGAACACGTCGGCGAGAAATTCGGCCGCGCTGATTTCGCGTTCGCCGTGCCAGGCGAACACACGGTTCAAATCCGCGTCCGCAAGCAGCGGGATTTTTTTCTGCGCTTCCTGCGATCGCGCGTTTTCGAATACGGCCGACATGCGGCTCCCCCAAAAAATGTTTCTTCCCTAGCCCCGGATTTCTTCGCCGGTGACGACGTTGCGGATCGGCGTCGGTCGTGCCAGTCCGCCAGTCTCCCCCGCGAGAATATAGGCCACATCCTGCCCGAATGCAGCTTGAACGGCCTCCGCGCTGCGCGCGGGCGGCTCGCCGTGGCGGTTTGCGCTGGTCGAGACCAGCGCGCCGCCGAACGCACGGCACAGCGAGGCGGCAAGCGGATGCGCGGTCACGCGCAGGGCAATGCCCGCATGCCCGCGCGCCAGCCATTCCGGCGTCGCCGCGGCGCGCGGGAACACCCACGTATGCGGGCCCGGCCAGCTCGCGCGCACGCGCACGAGCGCCTCCGCCGGCACCTGCGCCAGGTCGATATATTTTTCCACTTGGGCAAAATCGGCCGCGATCAACAGCACGCCCTGCACCGGCGGCCGCTGCTTGAGCGCGAATACGCGCGCCACGGCCGCTTCGTCGTGCGGATCGCAGCCAAGGCCGAATACCGCTTCGGTCGGGTAGGCGATCACGCCGCCGGCGCGCAGCGCTTCAACGGCCTTGGTCACATGTAGTTGGACGTCATTCATGGGCAGCGGCTTGGAAGTGGCGTGCAGCATGTAGGGCGCAATAAGCGTAGCGCATTGCGCCGCCGCCCATTGCGCCACAACCTGCCCGCACAGACAATCAAAACCATGCCGAACTATCGACGCGCATGGCAGCCCGGCGGCACCTGGTTCTTCACGGTGAACCTGCTTCGCCGTCACGGAAACGATTTGCTCGTGCGACATATCGATTTGTTGCGCCGGGCGATTGCAAAGGTGCGGGTGCGCCATCCATTCACGATACACGGATGGGTAGTATTGCCCGACCATTTGCATTGCGTGATTTCCCTTCCCGCGGGCGACAGCGATTTCGCCACGCGCTGGCGATTGATCAAACTCGAATTTTCCAAGGGCATTGCGCGAACGGAGCCGCGTTCGGCAACGCGCATCCGTCGCGGCGAGCGCGGCATCTGGCAGCGACGCTATTGGGAACACCTCATTCGCGACGAAGCGGATTTCGCCGCGCACGTGGACTATGTTCACATCAATCCCGTCAAGCATGGGCACGTCACGCGCGTCGCGGATTGGCCGTTTTCGACGTTCCATCGGCTCGTCGCTGCGGGCGTGTATCCGCTCGATTGGGCGGGTGGCCGGGAATCCGGGATTGCGCCTCGGGAATAGCTCTTTTTCGTGCTTTGCGGCGCAATGCGCTGCGCTTATTGCGCCCTACTTGCTTGCTTTCTACAAAGGTGGAAGCTCGATGGGAGTGTCGGGTAGTGCGTGCGTTTTAGCGTTTCCTCCCAATACAGGATTCAGCGTCACCATGTGGGTGGCATAACGCGTTCCGTATCCGTCCTCAGTTTCATATTTTGTTTCAGAGAAATCGAGTGGCTTGTCAAATTCAGATTTTCCTTGGAGCAGGCAAAATTTTCGTTCTCGTTGAAGCCAAGTTGTACCGAACTGGAAGCGAAGACGGTAGGTACCGATTGGAACTGATGCTATCGTGGCGGATTCTCCGTTGCGAACGAAGATTGCAAGGCGCGGTGTTGTGGAAACCGTATCATCATTGAGAGTTGCGACGGCATCAAGGCCTGTGCCATTTGAGATTTTCAGAGAACCTAGGCCTCTCTGATGCTTGCCACCTAACTCCGTACCGGAGATTGGTCGTACTTGTGATTCAACAGGACACAAAGGTGTTGTTGCCGGTGGAGGCACGACCGAAGTGATAGGGCGAGAAGCGGTAGAGCGATATTGAGAGGATCGAGCAGCTGAATTCGCTTGAAGCCAGTCGTCAAGTTGCGAGGAAATCCAAGTAAAGGTTACAAGCCCCAATACGATAGTGGCGCCTTTCCAAAGGCGTGACTTGGCTTTCGGCAACCGAACGGGCTTCGTGCCGCCGGGGTGACTTGACGTAGCAGCTTTGGATGAGAGAGGAGGTTCAGGTGGAAGGGAAGCCGTTTTTGGTAGTGGGCTACGCCCAGTGATCATCAGGACCTTTCCGCACTTGCTGCATTGAATTTTTCGCCCGACATGTTGCTCGTCGGCGTGGTACGTCTCTCCGCAGGCGCATTGAATAGGGATCATGATTTCGCCTGATTCGCGCAAGTAGCAAGCAAGTAGGGCGCAACAAGCGCAGCGCATTGCGCCGCTTTCTTAAGCTTTGTTTGAGACCTTCTTCACCGCCGCTTTCTTTCTCGCGGTTTTCTTTGCTGCGACTTTTTTCGTCGCTGCTTTCTTCGCTGGCTTGGCTTCCGCAGCCTTCTTCGCGGGCGCCGCCTTGGCCGCCTTGCCGAAGCGCCCGCGCTTTTCGGGAGCAGCGGCGATGAGTTCGACGCATTCGGCTTCGGTCAGGCTCGCCGGTTCGCGATCCTTCGGAATCTTCGCGTTCTTCTTGCCGTCGGTGATGTAGGGGCCGTACTGGCCGCGCAGGACCTGGATCGCGCCGTCCTGGAAGCTCGCAATGACGCGGTTGCGGATCGCTTCTTCCTTCTCGCGCAGGACTTCCTTCGCGCGTTCGAGTTCGATCGTGTACGGATCGTCGGGCGGCTTGATCGAGGCGTAGACCTTGCCGTGCTTGACGAACGGGCCGAAGCGGCCGATCGCAGCGCTGATTTTCTGGCCGTCGTCGGCGAGGCCGAGATCACGCGGCAGCTTGAACAGATGCAGCGCATCCTCGAGCGAGATCGTGTGGATGCTCTGGCCTGGACGCAATGACGCAAAGCGCTTGTCCTCGTCGTCGCGGCCGCCGAGCTGGGCCATCGGCCCGTAGCGGCCGAGGCGCACGGACACCGGTTTGCCGCTGACGGGATCATCGCCGAGCACGCGCTCGCCGCCGGCTTCGCTGCGGTCGACCGTTTCGGTCTTGTCCTCGACCAGCGCCTTGAACGGCGTCCAGAATTTCTTCAGCAGCGGCACCCATTCCTCTTCGCCGCGGCTGACCGCGTCGAGCTCGTCCTCGAGCTTGGCGGTGAAATCGTAGTCGACGTATTGGGTGAAATGCCCGGCGAGGAATTTGCCGACCGCGCGACCGATGTCGGTCGGGCGGAAACGACGGCTGTCGAGCGTCACGTACTCGCGATTGAGCAGCACCTGGATGATGCTGGCGTAGGTGGACGGGCGGCCGATGCCGTATTCCTCGAGCGCCTTGACCAGCGAGGCTTCCGAATAGCGCGGCGGCGGCTCGGTGAAGTGCTGGTCGGCGGCGATGTCGGCGAGTGGCACGGCTTCGCCGATCTGCATTGCGGGCAGCTTGCGGTTCTCGTCGTCGTCTTCGGCGTTCTTCGCGTCGCGGCCTTCCTCGTAGACGGCGAGGAAGCCGGGATCGACCACGGTGGTGCCGCTCGCGCGGAACATCGAATCGTTGCCCGCGTCGAGATCGACGCTGACGGTGTTGAGCGTGGCGTACTGCATCTGGCTCGCGACCGCGCGCTTCCAGATCAGCTCGTACAGTCTGCGCTGATCCTCGCTGAGGAACTGCGCCATGCTTTTCGGCGTGTGCAACGCCGAGGTCGGGCGGATCGCCTCGTGGGCTTCCTGCGCGTTCTTCGATTTCGCGCGATAGAAGTTGGGTGATTCCGGCAGCGCTTTCGCGCCATAGTCGCGTGCGATCACCTTGCGCATTTCGGTGATGGCGTCCATCGAGATGCTGACCGAGTCGGTGCGCATGTAGGTGATCAGGCCGACCGTGCCTTCGCCGCCGATCGCGACGCCTTCGTACAGGCCTTGGGCGAGACGCATCGTGCGCGTGGTCGAAAAGCCGAGCTTGCGCGCTGCCTCCTGCTGCAGGGTCGAGGTGGTGAACGGCGGCGACGGTCGGCGCTTGCGCTCCTTGGACTGCACCTCGGCGACGACGAGGCGGCCCTGCGCGGACTTGATCAGCGCATCGCGCGCCGCGTGGGCGTCGTGCTCGTTGGTCAGATCGAACTGTTCGAACTTCTTGCCGCGCAGCTTGAGCAGGCGCGCGCTGAAGCGCTGGTCGGGATGCGCGCAGTCGGCGGCGATCGTCCAGTATTCCTGTGCCTTGAATGCTTCGATTTCTTCCTCGCGCTCGACGATCATGCGCAGCGCGGGCGACTGTACGCGGCCCGCGGACAGACCGCGCTGCACCTTGCGCCAGAGCACCGGCGACAAGTTGAAGCCGACCAGGTAGTCGAGCGCGCGCCGCGCCTGCTGCGCATCGACGAGGTCGTGCGAGAGCTTGCGCGGATTGGCGACGGCTTCCTTGATCGCGTGCGGGGTGATCTCGGAGAACACCACGCGGTGCACATCCTTGCCGTCGAGCAATTTCTTCTGCTTGAGGATCTCGGAAATGTGCCAGGAGATCGCCTCGCCTTCGCGATCCAAGTCGGTCGCGAGATAGATCGAGTCGGCCGCCTTCGCCGCCTTGGCGATCGCGTCGACGTGCTTTTCGTTTTTCTCGATCAGCTCGTAGTGCATCGCGAAGTCGTGGTCAGGATCGACCGCGCCCTCCTTCGGCTTCAGATCGCGTACGTGGCCGTACGAGGCGAGGACCTGGAAGTCCTTGCCGAGGTATTTGTTGATCGTCTTGGCCTTGGCCGGCGATTCGACGATGAGCAGGTTCTTTGCCATAGGTTGTTTCGCGGGCACGGACACGTCCGTATCGACGCGGAGAAATGGATCGGGCTGGAGGAAATTCAAGCAATTGCGGAGCCGCGGCTTCGCGGCACCCCTTTTTTCAGTCAAACCCGCAAAAGGGCGTGCTGTCAAGTTCAGCCCGTCGAGCCGCCTGGTTTCGCCGCGTGTTGTGAACCCGTTCGCGGTCTATGCCGGCGTGCGCCCGTAGCGCCCGTTTTCGGCGACAACGAGTCCGTCGAGCTCGAGCAAGAGCAGCATCGAGGACAGTGCGGCAGCGGCCAGGCCGGTGCGCTCGACGAGTTCGTCCAGCGCCGCGGGCGTGTGCTCCAGCGCTTTCATCAGCGCGGCGTAGTCGGGGTCGTCGACACGCGCTTCGCCGCCGTGTTGCACGACCGCGCCGCGCCCGCCCCCGGCGTCGAGCATGACCAGGCGTTCACGCAGGCCATCGGCGAGGATGGCGCCGACATCGCGCAGATCCTCCAGCACTTCGGTCGCGGTTTCGACCAGCCGCGCGCCCTCGCGGATCAGCTTGTGGCAGCCGCGGGCGAGCGGGTTGTGGATCGATCCGGGCAGGGCGAACACTTCGCGGCCCTGCTCGGCGGCGTAGCGCGCCGTGGTCAGCGAGCCCGATTTCAGGCTGGCCTCGACCACGAGCGTACCCAGACTCAGCCCCGAGATGATGCGGTTGCGCCGCGGAAAATGTTTGGGATGGCCCGGCACGCCGGGCGGGAATTCACTGACCAGCGCGCCGCTCGCGGCGATGCGCGCGGCCAACTCGGCGTGCTGGCGTGGATAGACCAGGTCGATGCCGGTGCCGAGCACGGCTACGGTTTTGCCGCCGGCGTCGAGCGTGGCCGCATGAGCTGCGCCGTCGATACCCTCGGCGAGGCCGCTGGTCACCGTGTTGCCGGCCAGCGCGAAAGCGCGGGCGAACGCGCGCGCGTTGGCAAGCCCGGCCGTGCTTGCGCTGCGCGCGCCGACGATCGCGATCTGTGGCGTCCACAACAGGGTCGGATCGCCGCTGACGAACAGTGCCGCGGGCGCGCTGCCGATGTCGCGCAGCAGCAGCGGAAAGTCGTCGCTGTCGCAGGTCAGCAGGTGATGGCCGGGTTGTGCCAGCCACGCTTCGTCGGCGTCGAGGCGTGCGGCGTCCGGCGCGGCAAGCCAGCTCCGGGCTTCCTCGGGCGCGTCGCGTCGCGCGTGCTTCAGCGCGCTGGCGATGTCGCCGTGCTTCGCCAGCAGCGTGCGGATGGCTGCGGCGCCGAGGTCGGGCGCGCGCAACAGGGCCAGCCAGGCACGCAGTTGCGTGGAGGAAAGATCGCTGGACATGAACCTGCCCTCTTCCTTGGCGACGCGGCTCGTGCGCCGGCATTCCGGCTTTTGCCGGAATGCCGGGCACAGCAAGGCTAAAGGTGATCGGGCTCGTACAGCGGATCGCGCAGATGCACCGGTTTGACGCCGTCCATGACCAGGCCGTAGCTGACATGGTCGAAGGTGCGGAAGATCATCACGTGGCCGACGTATTCCTCGGGCAACTTCACCTTCGCATCCTTGGGATGGAAGAACTTCTTCGCGCTCTCCGGCGAATAGTCGAAATTGTCGTTGACCGTCTCGCCTGGATGGAAGATCGAATAGACCTGGCCGTTCTCGACGCCGTCGTCGGCACCGTGGGACAGCGCGAGCACCTGGTCGCGACCGGCAACCATGCCGGCGGACGGGTCGATCGTGTCGGTGAACGCAACCACGCGCATGCCCGCCGGCACCTGCTTGGGCGGATGCGGCACGTACTGCGCGTCGTAGGGTTTGTCGTCCAGCGGCAGGACGAGATCGCCCGGCGCCACCTCGATGTCCGAACTCAGCAACAGCACGGAAGCCGGATTGCCCGCCTTGGTGACACGCACCGTGCCGGTTTGCAGACCTTCGTAGCCGAGGAACTTGACGTTGCCGGAGAGGGTGAACTGGTTCGGGCCGTGGTGCCAGATCAGGTCGCCGCGGTTCTCGTGGTCGCGGCTGGCCTCGTCGGTCGAATCGCGGTAGAAGCGCTGTGGCGCGCCGTCCTTCGGCACGACTTCATAGTAGCGCCCGAGTGGGCGCACGATCGCGAGCTGGTCACCAGGCTGCGCGTCGAGGCCGCGTACGTAGACGAGCTGGCCCGGGGTCGCGCGCAGGTGCGCTTCCTCGGCGCCGACCACGTGCGGGGCGGTCCTGAACTGATCCTCGCCGATGATGCGCGTACGCTTCAAGAACTTGTCGATGCGTTCGAGGGCGATCGGTTTTACCGCGTCCTCGAGCTGTTCGACGCGCGCATGCGGACCGCCGGCATTGTTCAGACGCGGACCATTGAGATAGGCGAGGTTGATCACGTCGCCGGGGAAGATCAGGTGCGGGTTCTTGATCTGGCCGTTGGCCTGCCATACCTCGGGCCATTGCCAGGGTTTCTTGAGGAACTTGCCGGCAATGCCCCAGAGCGTGTCGCCGCGGCGCACGACGTAGGTGTCCGGATGGCCGGGCTTGAGTTCGACCGTTGCCGCGTAGGCGACCACGGTCAGCGCGAGTCCGGCAAAAATCGCAGGCAGCTTCTTCAGCATGGTGGATACCCGTTGTCCCCCGAGGTCCGCAGAGTGTAGAGGAAAATACTTCCGGTGAAACGCGACGCGGCACGCAAGATCGTGGCGACATGCACATTGACGTATACTTTCTCCCCGAATTCCCGATTTTCCGGCCATGAGTCTGCTCCCGATCCTCGAATACCCCGATCCGCGCCTGCGCACCAAGGCGCAGCCCGTGACCGTGTTCGATGCGGCGCTGCAGACCCTGATCGACGACATGTTCGCGACCATGTACGCGGCGCCCGGGATCGGCCTCGCCGCAAGCCAGGTCAACGTGCACAGGCAACTGCTCGTACTCGATGTGTCCGAGGAAAAGAATGCGCCGATGGTACTGGTCAATCCGGCGATCGTGGCCAGTGCCGGCTCCCGGACCTACCAGGAGGGCTGCCTGTCGGTGCCCGGGATCTTTGCCGACGTCGATCGCGCCGACCGCATCACGGTCGAAGCGCTGGACCGCCACGGCCAGGCGCAGAGCTTCGAGGCCGACGGCCTGCTCGCGATCTGCATCCAGCACGAGATGGACCACTTGGTCGGCAAGTTGTTTGTCGACTACCTCTCGCCGCTGAAACGCGAACTGGTGCGCAAGAAGCTGGAAAAGCAGCGCCGCGCAGCGGCGGGCTGAAACCGCCGCCATGAGCCGTCCGCTGCGCGTGGTGTTCGCCGGAACGCCCGATTTCGCCGTGCCGCATCTGGCCGCTTGCCGCCGCGACGGCGTCGAAATCGCGGCCGTCTACACCCAGCCCGACCGCCCGGCCGGACGCGGGCGCAAGCTCACGCCGAGCCCGGTCAAGCAGGCCGCGCTTGATTTCGGCCTGCCGGTCGAGCAACCGGAACAATTCAAGGACGCCGCCGCGCGCGCGCGTCTCGCCACCCTCGCTCCCGACCTCCTCGTCGTCGTTGCCTACGGCCTGATTCTGCCGCGCAAGGTGCTCGCGATTCCACACCGCGGCTGCTGGAACGTGCATGCCTCGCTGCTGCCGCGCTGGCGCGGCGCGGCGCCGATCCAGCGCGCGATCCTGGCCGGAGACAACGAAACCGGCGTCTGCCTCATGCAGATGGAGGCGGGTCTCGACACCGGCCCGGTGCTGCTGCGCCGGGCGATCCCGATCGCGCCCGCCGACACTGGCGGCAGTCTGCATGACAAGCTCGCCGCGCTCGGCGCGGGCGTGCTCGGCGAAGGCCTGGATCACCTCGTTGACGGCGCGCCACTGGCGGCGACGCCGCAGCCCGAAGACGGCGTCGTCTACGCGCACAAGCTCGACAAGGCGGAGGCGCGACTGGACTGGAACGAACCGGCCACCGCCCTCGCACGCAAGGTGCGCGCGTTCGATCCATGGCCGGTTGCCGAAGCCGTCGTCGCAGGGGAAGCGCTGCGCGTCTGGCGCGCGGAGCACCGGGACTTGGGGCCCGGGACTCGGGACGCCGGGGATATTCTCGCCGCCACGCGCGAGGGCATCGATGTCGCCTGCGCTGACGGCGTGTTGCGCTTGCTCGAAGTGCAGCGCGCCGGCGGCCGGCGCATCGCCGCGGCTGACTATGTCAACGCGCGCCCCGAACTCAAGCGCGCTGCGGTGCCATGAAGGCGGCCGCAACCGCGCCGGCGAACGCGCGCGCGCTGGCCGCACAGGCGCTCGCGCGTGTCGTGCGCGGCGAATCGCTGCGCGCGGTGTTCACCGCGACCGCGCCACGCCTGACCGATGCGCGCGACCGCGCCCTGCTCTCGAGCCTGCTGCACGAGGGCGCGCGCTGGTGGCTGCGCTACGACGCGGCGCTCGAGCGTCTGCTCGAACGGTCGCTGCGCGAGCGCGAAGCGGATGTGCATGCGCTGGCGCTGCTGGGCCTGGTCCAGCTCGACGTGCTGCACCAGCCCGAGTACGCGGCCGTCGCGGCGACGGTCGATGCCGTGCGCGCGTTGCGCAAACCGAAATTCGCCGGACTGATCAACGCGCTGTTGCGACGCTGGCTGCGCGAGCGCGACAATCTGCTCGCGCAACTGGATGCCGACCCGGTCGCGCGCAGCGCGCATCCGCGCTGGCTGCTCGACGCGCTCGCCCACGATTGGCCCGACGCGGCCGACGCCATCGTCGCCGCCGACAACGCGCAGGCGCCGTTGTGGCTGCGTGTCAACCGGCGCCGGGCGCAGCGCGAGGAATTGCTCGCGCGCTTTGCCCAAGCGGGCGTCGAGGCGCAGGCGGTCGCCGGACACGACCAGGCCATTGTGCTTGCGCACAGCGTCGATGTGACCCGCCTGCCCGGCTACGCCGAAGGTGCATTTTCCGTCCAGGACGGCGCGGCGCAATTCGCCGCAGGCCTGCTCGATCTTGCCGCCGGCCAGCGTGTGCTCGATGCCTGCGCCGCACCGGGCGGCAAGTCCGCGCACATTCTCGAAAGCGCCGAGGTGCGCCTGGTCGCGCTCGACAGCGATGCGCGCCGCCTGGCCCGCGTCGCCGAAAACCTCGCCCGCCTGGGCCTCGCCGCGGAAACCCGCGGCGGCGACGCAGCCGCGCCCGCGGCGTGGTGGGATGGCAAGCCGTTCGACCGCATCCTCATCGACGCGCCGTGCTCGGCGACCGGCATCGTGCGCCGCCAGCCCGACATCAAGCTGCACCGGCGCGCGGTCGACATCACGCACCTGGTCGCCGGGCAAGCGCGCATCCTCGACGCACTCTGGCCTTTGCTCGGACCGCGCGGGCGCTTAGTCTATGCAACGTGTTCCGTGCTCGCGGACGAGAACGCGGGCCAGATCGAGCGCTTCCTCGCGCGCCATGCCGGCGCGCGTGCGCTCGATGTCGCGCCGCCCGGATGGCGTCGGCCCGGCGCGGGCGGCGCGCAGAACCTGCCGGGGGAGCGCGGCATGGACGGATTCTACTATGCCATTCTGGAAAAAGTTCATTAATATACTTTTTCCCGTCATGCTCGCGGCGCTGGCCGGCGCCTGCGCGCGCACGGGCGACGGCGTGCGCTTCGGCGTGCGCGAGGCCGCGGTCGCCGACGGCGTGCTCAGTGCGCAACTCGACTGGCAGCCGAGCGAAACCTTGCTCGACGGCCTGGACCACGGCATCCCGCTCGTGTTCGACATCCGGCTTTCGGCGCAGGCGCCCGGCAAGCTCGGTCTGCGGGCCGAGCTTGCCACGCAGCGCTGGCGCCGCGAGTTGCGCTATTTCCCGCTGACGCGCCAGTACCAGCTGCGCGATCCCGACGCGGCACACGGCGGCACGCAGACGCGCAGCTATGCCGTGCGCGCGTTGGTCATTGCCGCACTCGCCGACCTGCGTCTGCCGCTCGATCCGACGCTGGTCGCGGCAGCGGCGCAGCGCTATGTGCTGCGCATCGACCTCGAACGTGATGCCCTGCCGGGCGCGCTGCGCCTGCCGGCGCTGATCGATGCGGACTGGCGCCTCTCCACCGGAAACTACGCATGGCAGGCCAGACCCGGCACGCGCTGAGCCTGATCGCGCGGCGCGTGCTGCCCGCGCTGGCCATCGCCGCCCTGCTCGCGGCGACGTTGCTGCTCGCGCGCGACGCGGCGAGCGACACCAACCGCCTCGGGCGCTACTACCCGTGGGTGCTCGGTGCATCGGCGCTGGCGCTGGTCGTGCTGGTCGCGATCATCGCGCAGCGCCTGTTGCGGCTGTCGCGCGAACTGCGTGGCGCCGTGCCCGGTGCGCGTCTGACGCGGCGCTGGCTGCTCATGCTGATCGCGCTGGCGGTGCCGCCGGTGCTGGTGGTTTACGGGTTTTCGCTCTACTTCCTCAACGCCACGATCGACACCTGGTTCAATGCGCGCCTCGAACAAGGTCTGTCCGCCGCACTCGGCGTGGGCAAGGCCTATCTCGACGAACACCTGCGCGCGGCCGAGGCTGGCGCCGCGAACATCGCGCGCGACCTCGCCAACCTGCCCGACGCCGAGCTGCAGCAGCGCCTCAACACCGCGCTCGATGCGCAGCCGATCACCCAGCTCGTGGTATTCGGCGACAACCGCCAGGTGCTCGCCAATGCCGGTTCCGATCCGCGCTTCCTCGATGCGGTCTATCCGGATGCGAACGCGCTGATCCAGCTTCGGAGCACCGGCCGCTACGCCGTGGCCGAACCGCTCGGCGAGCCGGGGTTGCTCAAGCTGCGCGTGGTGCTGCCACTCGCCGACTCCACCGGCAGCTCGTCGCGTCTGCTGCAGGCGCTGTATCCGGTACCCGAGCAGATGCAGCCGTTGATGGCGACGGTGGAGCAGGCTGGCTATGACTTCCAGCGCCTGAAGTTCCTGCGCGATTCGCTCAAGCTGACCTTCACCCTCGTGCTGACCTTCGTCCTGCTGCTGTCGGCGCTGTTCGCCGTGCTCACCGCGTTCGGCGTTGCGCGCCGGTTGACGGCGCCGATCGGCCGCCTCGCCGCGGCGACGCGCGCGGTCGCCGCGGGCCGTTACGATACGCCGCTGCCGGTGGCCAGCGACGACGAACTCGGCTTCCTCACGCGCTCGTTCGGGCAGATGCAGGGCGAGCTCGAGCGCGCCAGTTCGCGCCTTGCCCGCAGCGCGCAGGAAACGGACAGCCAGCGCACCTACCTGAGGGCCGTGCTCGAGCGCCTGTCCGCCGGCGTGCTCGGCCTCGATCGCGAAGGTGTGCTGCGCACCGCCAACCACGCGGCCGAGGTGATTCTCGACCTGCCGCTCTCGCGTCACGTCGGCCAGCATCTCGGCGTGCTGCGCAGCGAACGTCCGACGCTCGCACCGCTGATCGATCCGATCCTCAAGCACATGCGCGAGGCCGCGCGCGAGTGGCGCGAGGAGGTCGTGCTGGAGGAAGGCAACGAACGCCGCGTGCTGATGCTGCGCGGCGCGGAACTCTCGCCGATGCTCGGCGAGGACGCCGGCATCGTCGCCGTGTTCGACGACCTGACCCTGCTCAACCGCGCCCAGCGCGACGCGGCCTGGGCCGAGGTCGCGCGCCGCCTCGCCCACGAGGTGAAGAACCCGCTGACCCCGATCCAGCTTGCGGCGGAGCGGTTGCGCCGGCGCTTCATCGGCCGCCTGCCGCCCGACGAGACCGAAGTGCTCGACCGCGCGACGCTGACCATCGTCAACCAGGTCGAAGCGCTCAAGGCCATGGTCAACGCGTTCGGCGACTATGCGCGCCCACCGCAGATCGACGCGCGTGCGCTGTCGATCAACGTGCTTGCCGGCGAGGTGGTCGACCTGTACGAGAACGACCAGCGCATCCAGCTCACGCGGCAGTTCGCCGCGAGCGATCCGAGCCTGCGCGCCGATGCCGTGCGCCTGCGCCAGTTGTTGCACAACCTGATCAAGAATTCGCTCGAGGCCGTGACCGGCGAGCACAAGCCGCATATCGAGGTGATCACGCGCGAGATCGACGAAGGCGGCCGCCACTGGGTCGAGCTGGCCGTCGCCGACAACGGCCCGGGCCTGCCCGAGGGTTTCGACGCGCGCTGGTTCGAGCCGTACACGACGAGCAAGGTGAAAGGCACCGGCCTCGGTCTCGCCGTGGCGAAGAAGATCGTCGAGGAACACGGCGGCACGATCCGCGCGGAAAACCGTGCCGAGGGCGGCGCCGTGTTCACCCTGCGCCTGCCGCGCGACGGTGTCGCGTGAGAAAAACTCGGCGGTTTTCGCCACGGATTTCGCGGATGAACACGGACAAGGCGGAAGAAACTTGATCTATCTTCGCTCTTGCTCTATCCGTGCTCATCCGCGTTATCCGCGGCCAGGTTTTTTCTTTGCTCTGCCAGAAGCAACCCGATGACTCCAGCAGTTCACACCCCCCAAGGTCGCCGCGAGCTGTGGCTGTTTGTGCTGTTCGCCCTCGTCGTGATCGGCGCCGGCATCGGCCTGCGCGATCCGTGGCCGGCGGATGAGCCGCGCTTCGCGCTGTCGGCGCAGCAGATGGTCGCTTCGGGCGACTGGCTGATCCCGCATCGCGGCCACGAGATCTACGCCGACAAGCCGCCCGCGTTCATGGCCATGCAGGCCGCCGCGTTCGAGCTGACGCGGAACTGGCGCATCGCCTTCCTGCTGCCCTCGCTGCTTGCCGCGCTCGGCACGCTGTTGCTCGTCTACGACCTCGTGCGGCGGCTGTGGGACCACCGCACCGGGTTGTACGCCGGCGTCGCGCTGCTTTGCGTGTTCCAGTTCGTCTACCAGGCCAAGCGCGCGCAGATCGACCCGACGGTGACGTTCTTCATCACCCTGGCGAACTACGGGCTGCTGCGCCATTTCCTGCTCGGACCGGACTGGCGCGCCTACTGGCTCGGCTGCTTCGCCGCGGGCCTCGGCGTGATCACCAAGGGCGTCGGCGTGCTCGCGCTGCTGCTGTTCGTGCCGTATGTTTTTGCGCGAAGTACACATTGGAACCACGTTGCAACGACGAAGGGCGCCGCCTGGCGCTGGGCGGGTGGCCTCGCCACACTGCTCGCCGCGATCGCACTGTGGCTGGTACCGCTGGCGCTCGCCGTGTGGCTGCATCCCTCCTCGGACTATCAGGCCTATCTGCACGACATCCTGTTCAAGCAGACGGCCGCGCGCTACACCGATTCGTGGGACCACCAGCAGCCGCCTTGGTATTTCGTCGGTGTCATTCTGAGCGGTTGGATGCCGCTGTGGCTGACCTGGTTCGGCACCGTGCCCGCATGGGCACGCGCGCTCAGGGCGCGCGATGCACGCGTGCTGCTGCCGTTGGCCTGGGCGGTGCTGGTGATCGCGTTTTTCAGCTTTCCGGCGGGCAAGCGCGACATGTACATCATGCCGGCGCTGCCCATGGTCGTGCTGGCCTGCGCGCCGTATCTGCCGGCGATCGTCGAGCGGCGCTGGTTCCGCTGGCTGGCGCTGGCCGTGCTGGTCGCACTCGGCGCGTTGCTGGCCGGGGCGGGAGTGCATGCCTGGTCGGGACACTGGAAATTTGCCAACGACCTCGCCGCACAGCGCGGTTTCGACGGTGGCGGCGCGGCGCTGTGGGGCCTGTTCACCGCGCTCGGCGCATGGCTGCTGGTCTGCGCCGCATGGTTCCGCCTTGCGCGCGCGGCGCGCGGTCTGGTCGCGGGTCTGGCCGGCCTGTGGCTGCTCTGGGGGCTGTGGGCCTCGCCGCTGCTCAACGATTCGAGTTCCGCGCGCGGGCTCATGCGCCAGGCCGGCGCGATGATCGGCGCCGATGCGCAGCTCGCGCTGGTCGGGTGGAAGGAGCAGAACCTGTTGCTGGCCGACCGCGACGTCGCCGAGTTCGGCTTCGTCAAACCGGCGCACCTGCAACTCGGCGAAGCGATCCGCTGGCAGGAACAGCAGCCCGCCACGCGCTGGATCTTCATCCTCGCCGACGCGATGGCGCCGTGTGTCGACCAGACCAAGGCGCGATACGTCGGTCACGCCAACCGGCGCGAATGGTGGCTGTTCCGCAGCGACGCGGTGAATGAAAGCTGCCGCGGCGGCAACGTGCCGGCGCCGCAAAAGAACGTCGATGCCGAAGCCGAGTAGTTGCCGGTAGACTGCGCGGCCATGACGCAGGAGATACGCCACAGCAACGACTCGCCCGCCAAGAGCTTGCGCCGCTGCATCGCGCGCTGGTTTTCGCGGCACCTGTCGCCGCGATCGACGGCGGCCGCCGATCTTCCGCAGCACGTTCCCGCGCGCGGCATCCACCGCATCCTGATCTGCCGTGCGGCGAAGACGCTGGGCGAAACCTTGCTGCTGTCGCCGCTGCTGCAGGAGATCGAAGCGCGCTTTCCCGGCGCCGAGGTCGACATCGTCAGCGGTTGCGGCGCGGCGCCGCAATTGTTTGCCCGCCATGCGCAAGTGCGGCGCGTGACCGTGCTGCCGCGCAGCGTCGTCAAGGCGCCGCTGCGCTATCGGCGCATGCTGCGCGAATTGCGTGCGGCGAAGTACGACCTCGCGATCGATCCGTACCTGCTGTCGAATTCCGACCGCCTGCTCGTGCGCACTTCGCGGGCGCGCTACCGCATCGGCTTCGACGGGCCGAAGAAAAGCGGCCATCTCACCCACGCGCTCGCCGAACCGCGCGAGCAGGAACACGCGGCAAAGTTGCCGGTGTACCTGTTGCGCAAGACGATGGGCGTGACCGGCGACGCGGCGACGTGGAGTTATCCCGAACTCGACCTGCGCCTCTGCGCCGCCGAGCGCGAGCGGGGACGCGAAACGCTGCGCGCCATCATCGCCGCGGGTGCGCTCGTGCAGCCGCGCGGAACGATCGGCGTCTATGCCTTCGCCACCGGCGTGAAAAACTATCCGCGCGAGTGGTGGCAGGACTTTCTCGCCGCGCTCGCCGCGCGCCATCCGGATCATGCCATCATCGAGAT
Organism: Pseudomonadota bacterium; assembly: GCA_018240465.1. GTDB lineage: Bacteria > Pseudomonadota > Gammaproteobacteria > Xanthomonadales > Rhodanobacteraceae > Rudaea. Next base: position 24,556 of record JAFEFS010000076.1, on the reverse strand, counting down.
CGTGCCCGGCTTCGGCCGCTCGCTGCTCGGCGATGCGTATCCGGCATATTTCTCCTCCGACCTGCGCAGGCTCGGCGGCGTGCTCGCCAACCTCTCGCTTTATGTCAGCGCCGACTGCGGCATCATGCACCTGGCCGCGGCCAGCGGCGCGCCGACGGCCGGCATTTTTTCGGTCACCGACATCCCCGGCTGGGGCGTGTACGGCGCGCGCAACCACACGATCGATGCGCGCGGGCTCGATGCCGCGCAGACCGCTGCGGCGGTGGTCGCCGCGGTCGCCGCAAGCCAATCTACGCCAGCGAACGCCAGGCCGCAATGACCCGATCCGGCGCGATCGCGGCGATCGGCCCGGGCGAGACGCAGAGGTTGACCACCGGCTTGCCGAAAGGGCTGCGTCTATCCCACTTCGCCGGGCCGTACTTGCCACCGTAGAGCACGACGAGCGGGCAGCCCATCGCCGCGGCGAGGTGCGCGGGGCCGGTGTCCACCGAAACCATCGAATGTGCACGTTCGAGCACGCCGAGCAGGCGGCGTACGGGCAGGTCGGTCGTTGCGATCTTGACTGCGGCGAGTTGCGCCTCGTTCGCGATTGCCTCGCACACGGGCGTCTCGACCGGCGCGCCGCAGAGCACGAGGTTTGCCGCCGGCAGGGTCGCATGCATCGCGCGCAACAGCGCGGCCCAGTGGTCGATCGGCCAGAACTTCGGATCGGCATTGCGCGGCTCCCACCAGCGGTGCACATGCCAGTTGCCGGGTTGCAGCAGCACCAGCGGCGCGTCGGCCAGCGCGCGCGCGCGCAGCCACGCGGTGGCGTCGGCGCGGTCGTCCGCGTCGAGGTACAGGCGCGGCGCGGCGCGCAGGTCGTCTGCCTGCCACGGATAGTCCGCTTCGCGATACGCGGCCGGCGTGGTGCGGCCGAAGCGCAGCGCCTGGTCGACCCAGTGCTCGTCCGCACGCAGATCCAGGTCGCGGATGAAGACACAGCGCTCGCGCGGCACGCGCGCGAAACGCAGCAACCAGCGGATGCGCTTGAGCGAGCCGCGCGTGTCCTCGCTGACGTAGATCGGCCCGTCGTGCTCGCGGATCCGCGCGATCATGCGCCAGCGCTCGGGGCTGAGGGCGAGGGGGCGGTTTCGCGTCAGCAATTGCCAGGTTTCGGCAACATCCGGATGACCGCGGTACAACTCGTCGCTCCAGCCGCCGCGGCTCAGCACGACGCATGGTTTGCCGTAGCGGCTGCGCAGCAGGTGCAGCAACGGTTCCTGCAGCAGCATGTCGCCGAGGCGGCCGAAACGGATGAGCAGGGGAGTCAGCGGCCTTGCCGGGCCGGATTGCGATGGCATGGGGAGGATTGCTCGGCGATCGGCTCGAGAGGGCCGATCCGGGCGCGATTATAGGCTGGCAAGGTTAAGCGGAATTTGAGAAATCATGGAGGATTTGCACATTTTGACCAGGCCACCGACGCGTCCTCTTCCTGCTCTTGCGCTATCCTACAAGTCGCATTTTCGCAACAGGCGCTTCGCATGGCTTCCGGCCGCATCCTCGTCGTCGACGACGAACCTGACATCCGCACCACGGTGAAGGAAATCCTCGAGGACGAGGGTTATCAGGTCGCGCTCGCGGCGAATGCGGCAGCGGCGCGCGAGGCGCGCACGCAGGGCCGGCCCGACGTCATCCTGCTCGACATCTGGATGCCGGAAACCGACGGCATCAGCCTGCTGCGCGAGTGGTCGCAGGCCGGCGCGTTGACCACGCCGGTGATCATGATGAGCGGCCACGGCACGGTCGAGACGGCGGTCGAGGCGACCCGTCTGGGCGCCTACGATTTCGTCGAGAAGCCCATTTCGCTGGCCAAGCTGCTGCTGACGATCGATCGCGCGCGCGAGGCGAGCCGGCTCAAGCGCGAGAACGAGGGCTTGCGCGAACAGCTCGCGCTGCCGCTGGAACCGATCGGCGCGTCGAAGGCGATGAGGGCGCTGCGCGCGCAGCTCGACAAGTTGGCCCAGCACGATACCTCGATCCTGATCCAGGGCGAGGCGGGCACCGGCAAGGAATCGCTGGCGCGCTGGCTGCATGCGCGCTCGTCGCGGCAGGGTGGGCCGTTCGTCGCGGTCGCGCCGGGCAGCATTCCACGCGAACATCTCGCCGCCGCATTGCTCGGCAGCGAGGATGCGAGCGGCGTGCAGCCCGGCCTGATCGAGCAGGCCAACGGCGGCACGCTGTTCCTCGACGAAGTCGCCGAACTCGACGCCGAGCTGCAGCAGCGCCTGTGCAGCGTGCTCGAACGGCGCGCGCTGGTGCGCGCCGGCGGGGCCGGCAATGTACCGCTCGACCTGCGCGTGATCGCGGCAAGCACCTCCGGCCTCGAGACGCAGGTCAAGGCCGGCGCGTTCCGCGAGGAACTCTACTACCTGATCAACGTCGTGCCGCTCGCCGTGCCGCCGCTACGCCAGCGCAGCGAAGACGTGCCCGAACTCCTGCGCACCTTCGCCGACTTCTTTTCCCATCGCGACAAGCTGCCGTACCGCGTGTTCCCGGTCGCGGTGCAGAACCGCCTGCGCAACCACGACTGGCCGGGCAACGTGCGTGAGCTGCGCAACCTCGTCCAGCGTCTGCTGATCATGGGCAATGGCGACGAGGTGACGATCGAGGAGGTCGAGGCCGCGCTCGGCAAGGGCATCGCGCCGCCGCGCACCGCCGCTCCCGCCGACTCGTCAGCCGCCGTGATCGATTTCAATCTGCCGCTGCGCGAAGCGCGCGAGCGGTTCGAGCGCGCCTACCTGCTGCGCCAGCTGCAGGATGCCGGCGGCAGCGTCGGCAAGCTGGCCAAGATAGTCGGCATGGAGCGCACGCACCTTTATCGAAAGCTGCGCGATCTCGGCGTCGACGTGAAGAACCTCGGTCGCGAGGAATAGCGCCCGATCTTTCTAGGCGACGAAGCGGCAGGCCGACTGCGGCGTGCGCGTGTCCATGTTCTTGCCGCGATTGGCGTGGTCGTCGATCTCGGCAGCCGAGCCGATCATGCGTCCGTACAGGAACACGGTGAACGCCGCCGCTTCCAGTGCTGCACTTGACAGCGAACCGTTGCGGTAGCGACGCCACAGCATCTTCAGCAGTAGTGCGGCGATGACCGCATCGACGTTGACGCAGAACACGTTGCGCGTGACGTTCTCCTCGTACAGCGCTTGCACGAGCGCGCGATAGTACTCGTGGAACACGTTGTATTCGCCGCGCTGGCGGAACAGTTCGTGGACGAAGGCCTCGCGCGGATCGACGTTGACCGGCTTGCCCTTGAACACCGGGTGGTTGATGCACGGCAGCGCCTGCGCCTGTTCCGCGCCGACGTTCTTGCGCGTGGCGCGGTCCTCGCCGTAGCGGCGCGCAAATGCAGTCGCGTGTGCGGCCAGGTCGATGCCGTGCGCGGCGTTGCCGGGGTCGGTGAGGCCGATATCCGCAAACCGCTCGATCAGGAAGGCGACGCCTTCGTAGCCGTTGCCGCCGTGCGCGTATCCGCTGTGGCTCAGAAAGCCGAGCATCGCCTTGTTGAGCTGCACGCGCGCCGGGGTGTCGGGGCCGTCGGCCGACACGGCGCCCTTGGCGCCCTGACCGGTGATCGAGCCCGGGCCGTTGCTGAGCAGCAGGCCGACGAGGGTCTGGAAGGCGAACAGATCCGCTGCCGAAGGTTCCTGGCCGAGCAGGGCGATGCAGGCGATTTCGGTCAGTGAGCGCTTGCCGAGGAGGTCTGTCATGGCGATACCGCAGAACGCGTCGGACACATGCTTTTCGGCTTCGACCGATGCACCGATCTGGGTGCCGAACAGGCACATCCACCACGGCAGGCTTTCCGCGGTGTAGCGCGAGATGCGCTTGCGCCGCAGCGGACCCCAGGCCAGCGTCGTCGTGATCGCGGCGAGCACGGCGTTGGCATCGGGATTGCCGAGTTTCCGCAGCCAGCGCACGAAAACCGAGCGCGCACCGCGCGCCTCGAAACCGGCGAGCAGGGCCTCGGCGCGGACGTCGGGTGCGGTTGTCAGCAGCAACTGGCGTTCGTCGGCATCGACGGCAGATACGGGAATGTCGACGGTTTCGTCGAGCGCGTCGAGGACACCCGCGGCTGTGCCGATGTCGATCAACAGCTTCGCTGCGCGACGCGCGCGCTCGACACGGTTCGGGCCGACAATGGCCAAGGCGGCGGCAGCGATGCTGTTCGGCGCATTGCCTGCCGTACGCGCGGCCTGTGCCGCAATCAGTGGCGCCGTGCCGTGCAGATTGATCTCCGCGCCGACGGCGAGGCTGACGAGTTTGCGGTCGTTCTCGCCGCCGGGCTCGTGCAGCAGGGCGAGGCCGATGTTGGCCTCGAGCGGATGTTGCGCGGCGTCGAGCATCGAGGTGCCGTGCAGCGCGGTCACCTGCGTCTGCGCATCCATCTGCGAGGCGCCCGAGGCGTCCTTCATGTTCTGACGTGGCAGCGTGGCGCCGATCTGCCGGTTGATGCGCGCGATCTGCTCGTCGTACGGTGCCATTGCCGTGACCACCGGCAGATCCAGTTCCGCGGGCAGGCGGCAGCCGACATTGGAGGCGAACCACGGCTTCAGCGCGAGGCTGCCCTCGGGTTTGAAGTCGGGTGCGACGCCGTTCTGGTCCATCACGGCGGTCAGCGCCGCGGGAATGTGCGCGATGTTGGTGACCACGGCGCCGCGCGCGGAGAACACCGGGCGCTCCGGGGTGAAGATGTCGTCAACGCCGAACTTGTCCAGGAACCAGCGCTCTTTCGCGATGGCATCGTCATCGCCGCCCGACATCGCGCCGGCATGGCCGACCGCGCGCGTGAGCTTCTTCTTCCAGCGGCCGACGACACAGGCGACGACGGGCTTGCCGAAATCGACGTCGCGTTCGTAGAAACCGCCCGGTTCGGCGTAGAGCACGGCCGCCTTGCTGCGCGGATCGTGGTCGAGCGCATAGGCGAACTCGGCCGCGGCGAAATGGATGTAGACGTCCTTGCCGCTGGAGATCAGCGTGGTCGTGCCCCAGCCTGCCATGCGCAGGTAGGTGGCGATCGTGGTGGTGAAGTTGCCGGAGTTGGAGAAGATCGCGATCGAGCCGCGACGCAGCGCTTCCTCGGGATGATCGCCGCCGAGTGCGCCGCCGATGCGCACGCGGTTCCACGCGTCGGCCACGCCGAGCGAATTGCCGCCGAAGATGTCGATGCCGTTCTGCTGGCCGAGCGCGCGGATTTCGCGCGAATCGTGCACGGCCATCTTCTCGGTGACGATGAAGATCTTGCGCAGCTCGGGATTGACACGGATCAGCTCGGCGACGCCGTCGCGTGCGGCCGACGGCGGCAGATAAACGACGCCGCAATTGAAGCGGTGGCCTTCGTTGAGCCCTTCGAGCACGTTGTTGTAGACCGGAATCGGGCCGGCCGGCGTCTCCAGCACCTGGCCGCGCTTGCCCGGCGCGGTGCCGAAGACGACGTTGCCGCCCGAATAGGCGTGGCCGACCGGTGTGACCTCGCTCGATTCGCCACCGAGGATGTTGAGCACGCAGACGCGGTCTTCGCGCGTCGCCACGTGGGCGAGCGAACCGACGCCGACGTAGTACGGAAAATCCGGCAGACCCGGCATGCGCATACGGTCACTCCTGCAAACGGTTGGAATTCGTCGAGCGGTTCATTCATGCCGCCGCGGATTTGGCCACGCCGAGCGATGCGGCGATCTGTTCGCGGCCGCCGGCTTTCATCCATTCGTCGACCGCCCGCGCGTACTGGATGACTTCGCTGATGTCCGAGTCGAAGGCGAAGATGCGGTACGGCAGGCCGAGCGCGTCGAACGTGTCGCGCATCGCGCCCATGCCGCGTACGAGGTTCGGCCCGCCGCGTCCGATGACCACGTACAGCGGCGTCGGCCCGTGCCGGCTGAAGTGCTCGCGCAGCGCATCGGCGATCGCGCGGAACGTCTCGAAGATGTCGGTATTGTTCGATTTGCCGCCTATGATGAAAAGCACGTTGGCCTGTTTGAGCCAGTGCTTGAAACAGATGCGCGCGACCTCTTTCATCTTTTCGTAGGGCGGATTGCCGCCGAAGTCGGAGGAAATGATCGCGTCATCGCCGAGCAGTTCGGAAACGAGCGAGTTGGCGCCGCCGCCGAAGGTCGGCGCAAGAATCGTGCCGCTCGGATTGATGACGTAGACGTCGCTCTGACCCTGATAGGTGCGCAGCTGGTTGATTTCCTGCTCGAAGTCCGAATAGTCGACGGCGAACAGGTTGGCCGGCAGATTCAGGCGTTGCCAGCGCGGATCGTCGCGGTCGAAGCCGCATTTGAAGTCGCAGGCGACGGGAATTAGGCGTCCTTTTCCGTCTTCCTTCATGCGGATCGGGTTCAGTTCGAGTGTGGTCATGCCGAAGCCGTGGTACAGCTCCCACAACTTCGGCAGCTGCTGCACGAGCGGCGAGATGATCGCCTTCGGCGCATTCAGTGCAGACAGCGCATTGGCGACTACGAAGGCCTTCAAACCGGTTAGCGGATCGAACGGCACCTGGGCGATGAGATTCCCGTCGACTTCCTCGATGTCCATGCCGCCGTGACAGCTCAGCGTCATCATCGGCGCGCGGTAGCGCGTCGAGTCGGTGATCGAAAAATACACCTCGTGCTCTGCCGGCACTCCGCCCTCGAAGGTGACGCCATTGGCCTTGGCGGTCTGGGTGCCGTAGGTGTGTTTGGCGAAGTAGAGACGCTCCTTTTCGGCGAGTGCCGTTTTCAGGTCCCTTGCGCGCCCGAGCAAACCGGCCTTGCCCTTCTTGCCGACGCCGCCCTTGAACACCGGTTTGACAAAGACCTGGCCGCAGCGCTCGATCAGCGCGCCGATTTCTTCCTCGCTCGCGTCCGCGCCAAGTACTTCCGCCGAAGGAAACCCGACGAAGCGCAACAGTTTGGCGCCGTACAACATGCCCGTGACCTGCATGAAATGTCCCCTCGATCGACTTTTTCCGACAATGGACAAAATAGGCATGTCAACCTTTCAGTTGGCTGTAACGGACCTTGCATTAGGCTGTCGCGTGTCTGAATTTCCTCGCAGAAATCCGCCGGGTCGGCTGGTCATCGCGTGAACCGTGGGGAAGGTAGAATGCCCGGCGTGGCCGCGACGCGCGCGAACGCGCAGCGTGTCTGCGGCCCCATCCCCACCAAGGAATTGCACATGAGCGTAAAAGGCAAAGTCGCCCTGATCACGGGCGCGGCGAGCGGCATAGGCAAGCGCATCGCCGAGGTCTATGCCGACCACGGCGCGCACATCGCGATCGCCGACATCAATCAGGCCGCGGCCGACGCGGCGGCCGCGGAAATCCGTGCGCGCGGGGTCAAGGCGACGACGGTGATCATGGATGTGACCGACGAAGCCGCGGTCGGCGCCGGCGTCGACAAATGCGTCAAGGATCTCGGCAGCATCGACATCCTCGTCTCCAACGCCGGCATCCAGATCGTCAATCCGATCGAAAGTTTCTCGTACGCCGATTGGAAGAAGCTCATGGCGATTCACGTGGACGGAGCGTTTTTGACCACCCGCGCCGCGCTCAAGTACATGTACGCCGGCAAGGGCGGCGCGATCATCTACATGGGCTCGGTGCATTCGAAGGAGGCGTCCAAGCTCAAGGCGCCCTACGTCACCGCCAAGCACGGCCTGATCGGCCTGGCCAAGGTCGTGGCCAAGGAAGGCGCGGCGCACAACGTGCGCGCCAACGTCATCTGCCCGGGCTTCGTGCGCACGCCGCTGGTCGAGAAGCAGATCCCCGAGCAGGCCAAGGAACTGGGCATTTCCGAGGACGACGTGATCAAGAAGGTCATGCTCAAGGACACGGTCGATGGCGAGTTCACGACCGTCGACGACGTCGCCAACTGCGCGTTGTTCCTCGGCGCCTTCGAGACCAACGCGCTGACCGGGCAATCGCTCGTCGTTTCGCATGGCTGGTTCATGCAGTAGTCGCGGCACGCAAAAGCGACAAGCGTCGCCACGAAGACACGAAGAAAAGCATTTCGATATCTCGCTTTTCTTCGTGGCTCTTCGTCGTGATCTTCGTGGCTCCGCGGCAACTCATTCGAGTTTTCGACAATGGCAAAGACGAACAGCAAACGAGGCGCAGGGAAGAAAGCGGACACGCCCGCGGAATCCGCACAAAAGTACGAAACGATCGCGCTGATGCTGCAAGGCGGCGGCGCGCTCGGTTCTTACCAGTGCGGCGTCTACGAGGGCCTGCACCAGGCCGGAATCCTGCCGAACTGGTTCGCCGGCATTTCGATCGGCGCGATCAATGCGGCGATCCTCGCCGGCAACGCGCCGGCGCAGCGGCTCGAGCGCCTGCGCGCGTTCTGGGAGCGCATCTCGATCCCCGCGCTGCCGGCCGGCGGCCGACAGTGGTTCGAATGGCAGGAGGCGCTGCGGCAGAAATTGCCGCTCGACAAGTACACGCTCGCGCTCGCCAACGCGCAGGGCGCGCTGGCCGCGTTGCTGTTTGGCCAGTCCGGATTCTTCGTACCGCGCTTCCCGCCGCCTTATGTCGGCGTCGACCATGTCGAATCGGCGACGAGCTTCTACGACACCGCGCCGCTGAAGGCCACGCTCGAGGAATTCGTCGACTTCGACCGCATCAACGCCGGCGCGGTGCGCTTCTCGGTCGGCGCGGTCAACGTGAAGAGCGGCAATTTCGTTTACTTCGACAATTTCGACGAACACAAGCGCACGATCCGCGCCGAACACGTGATGGCCTCGGGCGCGTTGCCGCCCGCTTTTGCGGCGATCGAGATCGACGGCGAGTACTACTGGGACGGCGGCCTCGTCTCCAATACGCCGCTCGACCATGTGCTCAGCCACACGCCGCGCCGCGACAGCCTCGTTTTCCAGGTCGACCTGTGGCGTGCGCAAGGCATGCAGCCGCGCAACATCGTGGAAGCGCTGGAACGGCAGAAAGACATCCAGTACTCGAGCCGCACGCGCTTCAGCACCAAGGTCGTGCAGCGCTTCCAGGACTTGCGCACCACGCTCGACGCGCTGCTCAAGCAAATCCCGCCCGCCCACATCACCGCCGAAATGCGCGCCGAACTGGAGCCGTGGCTGTCCGATCGCGTGTACAACATCATCCACCTGATCTACAAGACCAAGCCGTTCGAGCAGCAGTACAAAGACTATGCGTTCGCGCCAAGCACGATGGCCGAGCATTGGCGCGCCGGTTTGTCCGACATGCGCAACACGTTGACGCATCCGGAGTTCTTCGTGCCACCGTCGCGGCGCGTCGGCGCGGTCACTCACGACGTGCATCGACACGGTCGCGGCGGGCCTTACGTCAAGCACGACACGGACTAGGGCGTCGTCATGCAGCCGGACGCGATCGAAAACCTGCGCGCCATGCGCGGCGGCCCGCGCGACGGTGTGCTGCTGCGCATGTCGCTCGCGAACGCGTTGTTGGCGAACAGCGACATGCCCGCCGCGATCACCGAATTGCACGAGGCCCTGCGCTTTGATCCCGGCTATTCGGCCGCGTGGAAACTGCTCGGCAAAACCTTGGCCGGCACCGGCTCCACGGCTGCAGCGATCGACGCCTACCAGGCCGGTATTGCTGCGGCGAACGAACGCGGCGACAAGCAGGCGGAAAAGGAAATGACGGTGTTTTTGCGTCGGCTGACGCGCGCCGGATAGCCTCGACCGGGCGCGATCACGCTCTGGCCGGCGTGTCGAGTTCGCGCCGGAGAAAGCGCGTGCCTGCGATCGGGTTGTGCCGATACGCCGAGGTGTCGGTGAAGCCGAGACTTTCGTAGAGACGCTGTGCCGCGGTCATCGTCGGCAGGGTGTCGAGCACCATGCGCCGGTAGCCGAGCGCCTGTGCGTCGCCGATCACGCGCTCGACGAGGCGTCGTCCGAGGCCGATGGCGCGGAATGCATCGCGCACGTACAGCCGTTTCATCTCGCAGGTGGCGTCATCGACGGGACGCAGCGCGACGCAGCCGGCGATACTTCCACCGGCACGCGCGAGCAGCAGCGTGCCGCGCGGCGGCGCGTAGCCGCCCGGCAGGTCAGCCAGTTCCCGCGCAAAGTTCTGGAAACACAGATCGACTCCGAGCGCACGCTCGTACTCCTGCAGCAACTCGCGCACGACCGCGACGTCCTCCGGCAGGATGGCTTCGCCGATTTCGATCATCACGGCGCGCTCCGCTATCGGGCGATCAGTACTCGGCAATCGTCGTATCGATCTCGCGCGCCCAGGCGTTGATGCCGCCGGCGATGTTGAAGACCTTGTCGTAGCCGTGCGCGCGGAACTGCTCGGCCGCCTGCTGGCTGCGCCCGCCGCTGCGGCAGAGAAAGGCGATCGCCGCGTCCTTCGGCAGGTCGGCGAGCGCGCCGATGCCATCGTCGAGCGTGCGGAACGGCAGCTTCAGCGCTGCCTGCGCGCGTTCCTCGGGCGGGCGCACGTCGACGATCGTGATGGCCTCGCCGGCATCGAGTCGCCGCTTGAGTTCGCCCACCGACAGCTGCCTGACCGTGGACGGCGCGTTCGGATTGTCGATCGACAGACCCGCACCCTGCATCGTCTCGACCCAGTCGATGCGGATCCCGCGCGCGCGCTGCGCGCTGGCCAGGTCCAACAGCACGTCGATACCGTTCGATTCCGAGCGCAGCGTATCGTCCGTCGGCTCGGCGAGGTGGAACTGCGGCTGGAAGCGCGCGTCGATGGACAGATGCAGCGCCAGCCCCGGCTCGGCGTCTGCAAGCGCGCTGCGGATCGCCTGCGCCGCCGCATCGGTGATCGTGATCTGCGGCGGCGTGCGATCCGGCAGCGGCAGGCCGAACAGTGCCTGCAGCTCGCCCGAGTTGTACATGGCCTGGACGATGTCGGCGCCGCCGACCAGCTCGCCTTTCACGTAGAGTTGCGGAATCGTCGGCCAGTTGCCGTAGGCCTTGATGCCTTCGCGCATCTCGGCGTCTTCGAGCACGTTGACCGTCGCGTACTGCGGCAACAACTCGTTGAGCACGCCCGAGGCGGCAGCCGAGAAGCCACACTGCGGCGCCTGCGGCGAACCTTTCATGAACAGCACGACGGGGTTGTCGCGCAGCAGGGTTTCGATACGGGTGCGCGTGGCGGGGGCGAGCGACATGGCGGATTCCATCAGGGATCGGGCGGACAATTATCCCCGATCTTGGGCCGCGCGCCGCGAATCTCAACGGCGGCGCTACGAACTAGCCATTTGGCTTGCGTCGAAACTAGGCGGTGCAGATGCCGTGAAGCAGCGTTCGGCGATGGATTAACCGCGGTGGATGTGGCCGCAAATCCTTCCGCTGTGACCTCGGTGGCGTGCCTGTACAGCCGTCTGCCGAAATCGATCGGTCAACGCAGCCAAGCGAAAGCCCGACAACGTTGTTTCGCGCGCACGACGGACAATGACAGCGCCCGTTTCGGTGCATGACGTCATGTGTTACCGGATAAAGCGTTCGCGCCAGCGGAAAAGGCGCGCGCGTCAAGGCTGAACCCGGCGACATTCACTTGACCAACCGCGTCGTCGCCAGAGCCTTCAGCAGAGCGTCGGTCATCGTTTTGGGATCGGCGCGACCGTTCTGGTTGGTGAGCACGATCGTGGACAGCGGACGGGAAACATCGCGGCGATACCAGCAGGAGAAGCCGGCCGTTCCGCCGCCATGGGATGCAATGGTTCGTCCCTCGATCGTCTCGATTTGCCATCCGTAACCCCATCCTGCCGGGGCGCCGTTGGCCAGACGGGCTTGTGTCCACATTCGCCGACGGACATCCATGCTCAGAATCCTTCCGCTGTCGAGCGCCAGAGACCAGCGGTTCATATCCGCCGCCGTCGAGAGCAATCCACCTGCGGACCAGGTGGATCCCGGCGCGCTGCGTGGTGGATCATCGTCATAGCGATTGCCATCCCAGAAATGGCCGGAGGCATATCTTGTCGCGTGACTCAGTCGATTTCTCGGCCCCGTGGAAGCCATGCCCGCAGGCGTGAAGAATCGGCGCTGAAGCTCGTCCCAATACGGTTTGCCGCTGACCGCCTCGGCCGTCATGCCGAGGAGGATGAAGCCCAGATTGTTGTACTCGTGCCGCACGCCGGCGCCAAAGCGCAAAGGCAGGTTGGCCGCCATCGCGACGATGTCGCGGGGGGTGAGGTCCAGCGGCATGAGGCGGCGGAAGTTGGTTTGATCAAGGTATTCCGGCAGGCCCGACGTATGGCTGAGGAACTGCGACAGCGTCAGATTTCTCCAGCGATCGGGCAAATGCTTCACATAGGTGTCTACCGGAGCGTCGATGCGCAGCTTGCCTTCTTCCTCGAGTTGGAAAATCAGTGATGCGGTGAAGGTTTTGGTCAGCGAACCGACCTCGAAAACAGTATCTGCGTCCGGCGCAAACCCGTCTGCGACGCCGGCGGTCCCCTTGCCGCCTGCCGTCAACACTCTGCCGCCGCTGACGGCTCCCCAAGCCATGCCGGGAGTGCCCGCCAATGACAGGCGCGAGGCGAAGTCGGGCGCCCCGTCCGCGGCCAAGCTCATTCGCGAACCCAGGAGCGGAGTGATCGCCAACGCTCCGATGAAACGGCGTCTGGAACAGCGTCGGTCAGGCGAATGGGCCAGGATCATTTCCTCTCTGCGCAGTACGCGCGCCGCGCGATCGGCAGGATCGCTTCGCTCCAGCGGCGATAGGCCGCGCCGCTCGGGTGCAGGCCGTCGTCGACGACCCAACGCGCGCCCTCACGCGAAGCCGTGGTCACGTCGACGTAGTGGGCCTGCGCCGAACAGGAAATTTCCGCGTTCGCGGCATTGTACCGGTCGATTTCGCGCGCGATCTGCGCCGTGTCGCGCCCGCTTTCGCGACCGAAGCGGGTGGCGCCCCAGTCGGGAATCGACACGACGATGACGCGTTCCGGCCGGCGGCCGGCCAGCTCGATCGCGCGTTCGAGCAAGGCGCGGAATTCTTCGCGGTAGTTCGCGAGGTCGCGTCCGCGATACTGGTTGTTGACGCCGATCAGCAGCGAGACGAGGTCGTAGGGCGGATGAAACGTGTGCTGCGCCATCGCCGCGGCGAGCTCGTCCGTGGTCCAGCCGGTGCGTGCGAGGATTTCGGGCGCGGCGATGCCGAGCGCGCGTGCGAGTTGCACGGGCCAGCGTTCGGCCTCGGCGACGCCTTCGCCGATCGTGTACGAATCGCCGAGAGCGAGAAAATTCGCGCCGCCCACGCGAACGTTCAGGCCACCTGCCGCTGCTGCGCGGCGGCCATGCGCTCGAGCACGCGCTCGATGCGCGCAAACACCTCGCGCATCTGCGGCGCCAGTGGCAGCAGGGTGATGCGGAAATGATTGCGCGGCACGCAGTTGAAGCCGCGGCCGGGCACGATCAGCACGTTCTCGCTTTCGAGCAGGTCGAGCGCGAAGGCCTCGTCGTCGAAGCCCGGCACGCGGTCGGCGCGCACGCTCGGGAACGCGTACATCGCGCCCTTCGGCGCAACCAGATTCAGAAAACGGCTCTGCGCACAGGCTTCGATCACGGCCGCGCGCGTGTCGTGCAAACGCCCGCCCGGTGCGACGAGTTGCGCGATCGTCTGCGGTCCTTCCAGCGACGGCGCGATCGCGTACTGGCCGGCCACGTTCGCGCACAGGCGCAGGCTCGCGAGCAGGTCGAGCGCGGCTTCGAGCGGCTCGATCGCCGCCTTCGCGCCGGTCATCGACAGCCAGCCGACGCGGTAGCCGCAAGCACGCTGGACCTTGGACAGGCCGTCGAACGTGAGGCAGGGCACCTCGCCCGCGATTTTCGCCAGCGGCGTGAATTCGGCTTTGTCGTAGACGATCTCGTCGTAGATTTCGTCGGACAACAGCACGAGTCCGTGCCGGTCGGCGATCTGCACGATCGCCTCGAGCAGTTCGCGCGGATAGATCGCACCGGTCGGATTGTTCGGATTGACCAGCACGATCGCGCGCGTGTGCGGCGTGACCAGCGCCTCGATCTCGGCCGCGTCGGGCGTGTGCTCGCGCTCGGCCGGGCAGCTGTAGTAGACCGGCTTGCCGCCGTTGAGCGTGACCGCGGCGCTCCACAGCGGATAGTCCGGGCTCGGCAGCAGCACTTCATCGCCGTCGCTGAGCAGCGAGCGCAGGGCGAGGTCGATCAGTTCGCTGACGCCATTGCCGATGAAGATGCGGTCCACGTGCGCCTGGGCGATGCCGTGCTGGTGCTGCTGGGCGACGATCGCCTCGCGCGCCTCGACCAGACCCTTCTGGTGGCAATAGGCTTCGCTGGAGACCAGATTGCGCTCGATCGCCTGGCGCACATGGTCGGGCACGGTGAAGCCGAATACGGAAGGGTTGCCGATGTTGAGCTTGGCGATCTTGCGCCCGGCGGCTTCGAGTTCGAGCGCACGGCGGGCTAGCGCGCCGCGGATTTCGTAACGCACGTTCTCCAACCGCGCGCCGGTGCGCACGGGATCGGGGACTCGATTCGACTTGCCTGGCATCGACATGGGAACTGCGACCTTTCGGAGGGCGTTTACGGAAGTTGAACAATTCATCCTAGCCGAACAAGGCGCGAATTCAAGCATTTTGCAGGCAGGCGCTGCGTTTTCCCGCGGGCCCCGGTTCAGGTCGCGCGATTGACCATCGCCGCGGCGGCGGCGAGGTTTTGCCGAACGCGCGGCGCCTCCTGCGCGGGGAGCAGCGGATCGGCGAGCATTTCCTCGCAGACCGCGATGCATGCGGCGTAGTCCTGCAATGCATATAGCGCCGCGGCCAGCTCGTAGCGTGCGAGCCAGCCGTATGCCGGGCGATGCACGCGCAGGCTGTCCGTGGATGGCGGCGTCGAGCAGGCCATGCGCGCATAGTCGCAGGCCTCGGCAAAGTGTCCATGCGCGCGCAGGTAGCCGGCAAGAAAGCAAACCGGCTCGGCGCGCGTCGGCCGGAAACGCCAGGCATCCAGGTAGGCCTCGCGGACTTCCTCGAACGGGTGCTCGAGTTGCTGCTTGAGCCGCGCGATCGTGAACTTGGAAAAGTACACTTCTTCCACCCAGCCGCCCATGTCGACACGCTGCCGGTAGGCGAGGATCGCCTCGGCAAGCTGCCCCGCGTCGCGCAAGCTCTGGGCGAGATAGAACACGTAGCGCGCGTTTTCCGGCTCGGCGACCAGCGCCCTACGCAGCACTTCGATGTCGCGGCGGTATTTCGCCGCGACATCGCCCTGGCTGCGTGCGCCGCCGCCGATGCGGCGGATGCGCAAGCCACCCAGCTTCTTCACGCCGGCGAGCTGGGAACAGGTCAGGTGCTCATGCACGACGCCCTGCCAGCGCCAGTCGAGGTCGAGCCGGATCAGGGCGTCGCGCCAGTAGTTCGTCACCTTGTCGGCGATCTCCAGCGCAAAGCCGGGTCCGTCGAGGCCGTGGAGCGAGCGCCCGGGATCGACCTCGAGCACGTCGTCGGCGTCGATGACGAGCGCGTAGTCGCCGTGGCGGCGCGCGAGATCAAGCGCCTCGTTGCGGTTCGTCGCGAAATCGACCCACGGCCGCTCGATCAACTCGCCCGGCAGGTGCGTCAGCAACTGCCGGATGCGGTCTTGCGTGCCGTCCGTCGAGCCGGTGTCGGCGATCGCCCAACTGTCGACGTGGGGCAGCACCGAACGCAGGCAACGCTCGATCACCGCTATTTCGTCCTTCACGATCATGTTCAGGCAAACACGCATGCGCGACTCGTTCTCGTCAGTTTTCCGGCGGCACCGTAGAATGGCCAGCATGCCATCGCCACGCGAACCCGCTCAAGCTTTGCAGGCCATCGGCTGGCGTGTCGGCACATCGGTGCCGGAGGGCGCGCCGCAACCATGGCGCATCGCCCGCGTGATCGTGCAGCATCGCAACGGCTACATCCTCAGCGACGGCGAAGACGAGCTCGCCGCGCAGCCCGCACCGCGTTTCCTGCGCCGTCGCGCGGCAGCCGACGAGCGCCCGGCGGTCGGTGATTTCGTCCTGATCGACGCGGCGACGCCGGCGGTCATCCAGCAGGTGCTGCCGCGGCGCACGGTGCTCGCGCGCGCCGCCGCGGGCGAGCGCTACGCGCGCCAGATCATCGCCACGAACATCGACACCGCCTTCGTGCTCATGGGCATCGACGGCGACTTCAATCCGCGCCGCATCGAACGCTACCTGCTGCTGATCGCAGGCAGCGGTGTCCGGCCGGTGGTCGTGCTGACCAAGGCCGATCTGGTCAAGGACGCGGCCCGGCACACCGAGATCGCCGCGCTGCGCGCGCAGCTGCCGGCGGACATCGAACTGCACGCACTCAATGCCAGGGACGCGGCGGCGGTCGCGCCGCTGCTGCGCCATCTGCAGCGCGGCGACAGTGCCGTGCTGCTCGGTTCCAGCGGCGCCGGCAAGTCGACCCTGACCAACACCTTGCTCGGACGCGAACGCCAGGCGACCGGCGCGGTGCGCGAGCACGACAGCCGCGGCCGGCATACGACCACGCACCGCGCGCTGATCGCCTTGCCCAGCGGCGGTTGCCTGATCGACACGCCCGGCATGCGTGAGCTCAAGCTCACCGGCGAGGAAGATCTCGCCGAATCCAGCTTCGACGATATCGAAGCGCTCGCCCTGACCTGCCGTTTCGGCGACTGCGCCCATGCCGCCGAACCCGGTTGCGCGGTACGTGCGGCGCTGGAATCCGGTGCGCTCGATCCGGCGCGCTGGGAGAACTATCGCAAACTGCGCGAGGAACTCGGCGCGGCCAACGAGTCGTTCGCCGCGCAACTCGAACGCAAGGCCGGGGCCAAGGTGCAGACGCGTGCGCTGGGCAAGCGTCTGGTCGACAAATACGGCCGGCGCTGATGACCACGGGTGCCGCGCCCGCGACGTTGCCCGCCGTCGTGACCAAGGCGCTGGCCGAGGCCGCAGATGCCCTGCGCCGCAACGACGCCGCCGCAGCCGAGCGCTGCCTGCTTCGCGCCCTGGCACTCGCACCACGGCATGCGCAGGCGCGGCGTCTGCTCGGCAGCGCGCTGGTGATGCAAGGCCGCCACGCCGAAGCGGTGGCGAGCCTGCGCGAGGCGATTGCCCTGCAGCCTGACGACGCGCTGGCCCACAACAGCCTCGGCAATGCGCTCGGCCGCCTTGGCGATACGGCCGGTGCGGTGGCGGCGTTCGCTCGTGCCTGTGCGCTCGCAGCGGACCTTGCACCCCTTTGGTACAACCACGCCAAGGCCTTGTGCGAGGACCGGCGCAACGAAGAAGCATTGCCCGTGCTCGAACAAGCGACGCGCCTGGCCCCGGACAACCTGCGCGCGCAATTCCTGCACGCCCATGCGTTGCGTGTGAGCGGTCGTTTCGCGCAGGCGGCGCAGTTGTACCGGCAACTCGTCGCGCGGCATTCCGCTGCCGAAGCCTGGCTTGGTCTGGCCAACCTCAAGAATCAACGTTTCGATGCCGACGACGTGGCCGCGATGGAACGTCTCGCGCGCGGGCCGCTCGACATCGACGACCGCAACTCCATCCTGTTCGCACTCGCGCGCGGCTATGAGGATCTCGGTCGCCATGCCGACGCCTTCCGCGCCTATCGCGAAGGCAACGCCAGCGTGCGCCGGCATGTGCACTGGGACGCCGCCCGGTTCAGCGCGCAGGTCGATGCGACCCTGGCCGCGTTCACGCCGCCGCCGCGTGGCGCGTCGCGGCGTCAGGGCGGCGAAGTGGTTTTCATCGTCAGCCTGCCGCGTGCGGGATCGAGCCTGACCGAGCAGATCCTCGCCTCGCATCCGCAGATCGACGGTGCGGGCGAGTTGTCGGACCTGCACGCGGTACTGCAGGAAGAGTCGCGACGTCGTGGCGAACCGTTTCCGGCGTGGGTGGCGCAGGCGAGCGCGGACGATTGGCAACGTCTGGGCGCGGACTATCTGCAACGCACCGCACGCTGGCGCGACGAACGTCCGCGTTTCACCGACAAGTTGCCGGACAACTGGCGCTACGTCGGCGCGGCGCTGGCGATGCTGCCGGAGGCGCGCATCGTGGTTTGCCGGCGCGACCCGGTGGAAACCGCGCTGGCCTGTTTTCGTCAGTTGTTCGCCGGAGGCGGCCAGCCCTTCAGCTACGACCTCGACGACATTGCGCGCCATTCCCGTGATTTCGATCGCGCCGTGCAACGCTGGCGCGAGCTGTATCCCACGCGCCTGCGCGTGCAGGACTACGAAGCGCTGGTCGCCGACAGCGAGGCGCAGATCCGCGCGCTTCTGGCTTTCTGCGAACTGCCGTTCGACGGGCGCTGCCTGCGTTTCCACGAGACCGAGCGCGTCGTGCGCACGGCCAGTGCCGGACAGGTGCGCGAACCCTTGCGTCGCGATACCGCGCGTGCGGCGAACTACGCCAGCCTGCTCGACCCGTTGCGCGCGGCCCTGGGTCTTGCGCCATTTGCCGCGGCGCCGAAGTAGGCAACGCCGCGGCGATGCGCTAACGTCGCCGGCATGGGCGACGAGGGCGAATTGCTGGATCGGTTGGCCGAACTCGACCGTCGCCTCGTTGCGGCGGTCAAGGGCATCAAGCTGCTCGGCGCGGTGAGCTGGCCCGCGTTGGTGCAGGCGCGGTTTCTCGATGGCTGGCGGCGCGGCAATCCGCTGCTGCCGACCGTGGACTATGCGAAAAACGACCACTCGGCAGCGCGCGAGGAACTCGAGGACATCTTCCTCGCCGCCGACGCGCAGCATCCGGTCGGCGACTACCTGCGGCGGGCGGCGCAATCGTGGATCTACGCTACCGAGCTGCTCGATGCGGCGGGAACGGCGGCGATCACCGAACATTCGGTGCGTCTGTACGGCCGGCCGGGCGATCGCCTGCCCGGCGGCGCGCTCAGCAATCTCGATGCGGCGCGGCATTTCGTCGAACTGGCCGACGAGATCGGCGGCGAGCTCGGCGCGGACGATGCGGTGCGCGTGCCGGCCGAGCAGCTCTGCGCCGAACTTCAGCAAGAGATCGCTGCGTTCTTCAGCCATGACCAGGTAACGGTAGAACTCGATCCGGATCTGATCGCCAAAGCCGCCGCGGGTCCCGCGCGCATCCGTGTACGCGCTGGCGCGAGCTTCACCGAATACGATCATCATCAATTGCTGCAGCACGAAGCGTTCGTGCATTCGCTGACGGCATTGAATGGACGCCGACAACCGAACTTGAAATCGCTCGCGCTCAATTCGCCGCGTATCACCGCGACCCAAGAGGGCCTGGCCACGTTCGCCGAATTGATGTCGGGCGCGATCGACATCGGCCGGATGAAACGCATCTCGCTGCGCATCGTCGCGATCGACAAGGCGCTGGCCGGCGCCGACTTCATCGAGGTGTTCCGGTTTTTTCTCGGCGCGGGCCAGAACGAAGCCGACAGCTTCACTTCGGCGATGCGCGTGTTCCGCGGCGCGCCACTGGGCGGCGGCGCGGCGTTCACCAAGGACACGGTCTATCTGCATGGCCTGCTGTCCGTACACACGTTCTTCCGCTGGGCGTTCCGGCACGGCAAGCTCAAGCTCTGCCGCAACCTGTTCGCCGGCAAGATGACCTTGCACGACGTGCTCGCGCTGGAGCCGTATTTCGATTCGGGTTTCCTCGCCGCACCCGTGTATATTCCGCCGTGGGTGCGGAACGCGCATGGCCTCGCCGGTACGCTCGCGTTCTCGCTGTTCGCCAACCGCATCCGCCTCGACCGGGTCGAAGCGGAGGATCTGGTGCTCGGCGTGTGAGGTCGTTGGGTTTGTTGCCGCAGGGACGGGCCGGAAAATATCATCGTCGTTCGGGAGGGAAGAATCATGCGTCGTCTCGTACTTGCGTTGACCTTGTCGAGCCTGTGTGCCGGCGTGGCTGCCGCCGAATCCGAATCCAGTTCCCGCCTCGCGCAGGGCGTGCTGCCCGAGGTGACCCGCTGGCGGCGCGACTTCCACCAACACCCCGAGTTGTCGAACCGCGAAACGCGCACGGCCAAGATCGTCGCCGACGAGCTGAGAAAGCTCGGCTATAGCGTGCGCACCGGCATCGCCCACACCGGCGTCACCGGCGTGCTCAAAGGCGGCAAGCCGGGGCGCAAGCTCGCGATCCGCGCGGACATGGACGCGCTGCCGGTGACCGAACAGGTCGACCTGCCGTTTGCCTCGAAGGTGAAGGCGCAGTATGCCGGCCGCGAAGTCGGCGTCATGCAGGCCTGCGGCCACGATGCGCACACGGCGATGCTGCTCGGCCTCGCCGAAATCTTCGCGAAGATGAAAGCGGACCTGCCCGGCGAAATCATGCTCGTGTTCCAGCCGGCCGAGGAAGGCGCGCCTGCGGGCGAGGAAGGCGGCGCCTCGCTGATGGTCAAGGACGGCGTGTTCAATGACTTCAAGCCCGACGCGGTGTTCGGCATGCATGTCGTCAGCTCGCTCAACGTCGGCGTCGTCGGCGTGCGTGCGGGCGGCGCGATGGCCAGCTCGGACGCGTTCCACATCACCGTGCACGGCAAGCAGACGCACGGCGCCGTGCCGTGGGCGGGCATCGATCCCATCGTCACCGCCGCTGAAATCGTCACCACCGCGCAGACCATCGTCAGCCGCCAGCTCGACATCAGCAAGGATCCGGCAGTACTGACCTTCGGCACGTTCCACGGCGGCATGCGTTTCAACATCGTGCCCGACAGCGTGGAGTTGACCGGCACGATCCGCACCTTCGACGAAGGCATGCGCAAGCAGATCATCGCCAGCCTGCGGCGCACCGCCGAGCACGTCGCCGCGGCGAACGGCGCGACGATCGACGCGCAGATCCCGTCGAGCGAGAGCACCAATCCGGTCAACTACAACGATCCGGCACTGACCGCGCGCGTGCGCGAAAGCCTGCAGAAAGCCGTCGGCAAGGACCAGGTGATCGAATCGCCGCGCTGGACCGCGTCGGAGGACTTCCCCTATTTCGCGCTCGGCGCCAAAGCGCCGTCTGTCTACTTTTTTGTTGGCGCGACCCCGGCCGGACAGGACACAGCGACGGCACCGATGAACCACTCGCCGAAATTCTTCCTCGACGAGGGCGCGCTGCCGGTGGGCATGGCAGCGATGCTGCAGGCCAGCCTCGACTTCCTCGCGGGCACCTGAGCGCGATCAGCCGCGCGGCGGCAGTGTTCCATCGTCGAGCAGCTGGCGCGCGGCGGCGTCGAAGCCGCGCCACGCTGCGGCGGCCAACGCGCCGCCCGTGCTGACGCGGCGCACGCCGATCGCGGCAAGATCGGCGACGCGCATCCGCGGATTCATCAGCAGCACGTTGACCGGGTTCGGCGCGACCGCGCGCACGATACGGGCGATCGCGGCGGGATCGGTCACGCCGGGCGCGTAGAGCACGTCGGCACCGGCGTCGGCATACGCGACCAAGCGCGCGATCGTGGCGTCGAGATCGGGTTGGCCGAGCAGGAAACCCTCGCAGCGTGCGACGAGCATCGCCTCCGGGCCGGCCGCATCGATCGCCGCGCGCGAGCTGCGGATGCGCGCGGCGGCGAGCGACAGCGAGTGCAGGCCGTTGCCGTCGCGATCCTCGATCGACAGGCCGGCGACACCGGCGTCGATCGCGAGCTTGACGTTGGCCGCGACTTCGTCGGGCGCGACGGCGAAACCGTCCTCGAAATCGGCGTTGACCGGCAGGTCGGTCGCCGCGCACAGCATGCGCAAATGATCGAGCACGACATCGCGCGGCAGCTCGTTGTCGGCGCGGCCGAGCGACCAGGCGATGCCGGCGCTGGTCGAGGCGAGCGCCTGGAAGCCGAGTTTTTCCAGGCGGCGCACACCGCCGATGTCCCACGGATTGGGCAGTACGAAGCAGCCCGACGCGTGCAGTGCGCGGAAGGCGGCGCGTTTTTCGGCGACGGTGAGCGGCATGGAATACTCCGGATGTCGTCGTGGAGTATGCGCGCTGCCTGCGCCTGCGATCAGGGCCAATCCGCGCAACGTCGCGGGCGCCACCGCCCGGGCGCGGATCGGCGGCGCGGCAGTTTCAGCCCGGCGCGAAGCGCACGGTGAATGCGGCGCCGCCGAGGTTTTCCGACTTCGACACGGTGAGACTGCCGCGATAGGCCTTGAGCAGGTCCTGCACGATGGCGAGGCCGATGCCGTGGCCCTGCACGCGCTCGTCGCCGCGCACGCCGCGCTGGAGCAGGTGCTCGACCTTGTCCTCGGGGACGCCCGGACCGTCGTCCTCGACCATGCAGATCAGGCCGTTGCGGCGCGCGCCCGGCGCACCCGGGACGACGCGCGCGGTCAGCAGCACGCGATGCCTGGCCCACTTGAACGCGTTTTCGAGCAGGTTGCCGAGCAACTCGAGCAGGTCGCCTTCCTCGCCGTAGAACTGCGCGCGCGGGTCGATGTCGAATTCGCAGAGTATATTTTTTTCGGAATATACTTTTTCCAGACCGCCGACGATCTCCTCGGCATGCGGCTCGATCAGGATCGGCGCGGCGAAGGTCGAATGCCCGCTCGTCGCTGCGCGCGACAGCTGATAGGCGACGATCTGGTCCATGCGCCCGACCTGCTCGAGCACGGTCCAGCGGAATTCCTTGCCGTCGGCACCCGACTCGAGCTGGCTGCGCACGACCGCGAGCGGCGTCTTCAGGCTGTGGGCGAGATCGGACAGCGTGTTGCGGTAGCGTTTGAGGCTGTTGCGCTCGCTGTCGATGAAGTCGTTGATGCTGCGCGCCAGACGCTTGAGCTCGAGCGGATAGTCGGTCGACAACTGCTCCTGCTCGCCGCGCTCGACGCGACCGAGTTCGAGGGCGACGCGCCGCGTCGGCTGCAGGATCCAGCGCACGAGGCCGAGCAGGAGCAGGAGCAGGCCGACGACGAGGCCGCCGAAGGTGAACACGAGGCTGCGCCGGAACACGTTGCGCTGCGCGTCCAGATTGACCGCATCCTCGGCGATGTGGATCGTCAGCAGCACCGGCCCGCGTTCCTTCTCCCACGAGAAGCCGTAGCTGTAAACGTATACTTTTCCACCGCCGCCGGCGACCGGTGCCGCGGTGAACTGTTCCGCACCCGGTTTCAGCGACTGGTCGAACTGCGGGATGTCGGTGATGGCGTAGGCCGACTGTGAGCGCCAGCTGGAAAAACGCGCGCCGTCGACCTCGACCGGACCGACGATGCTCGCGTAGAGGCCGCTTCCGGGACTGTCCAGGCGCGTATCCGGCGGCACTTCCGGCGGCGTCCAGCGCCCGGAACGGCCCACTTCGGAGGTGGCCAGATAGCCGTAGGCGTAGCTCTGCAGACGATCGTGCAGCGACTTGAGCAGGGCCTGATGGATCGCCTGGTCGAGCGCTATGCCGGTCAGGCCGAGGAACGCCACCAGCACCGCGCTGGCCGCGAGCAGCGAGCGCGCTTGCAGGGAGAGCGGTCGGCGCGCCATGCGATATGTGATGTTCGGTTACTTCGCCGCGGCTTCGTCCGCTGGCTCGTGGCCACCTTCGCTGCGCGGGATCGCGAAGCGGTAGCCCCGTCCGCGCACGGTTTCGATCGGCTTGAGCGCATTGTCCGGGTCGAGCTTGCGGCGCAGGCGGCCGATGAACACCTCGAGTACGTTCGAGTCGCGATCGAAATCCTGCTGGTAGATGTGCTCGGTCAGGTCGGCCTTGGAGACGAGCTCGCCCGCGTGCAGCATCAGGTATTCGAGGACCTTGTACTCATAGCTGGTCAGGTCGGCGGGGCTGCCGCCGACGTGGACGGTTTGCGCGGTGGTGTCGAGCACGATCGGGCCGCACTCCAGCGTCGGCTTGGTCCAGCCCGAGGCGCGGCGCACGAGCGCGTTGATGCGCGCGAGCAGCTCCTCGACATGGAAGGGTTTGACGAGATAATCGTCGGCACCGTGCTTGAGGCCTTGCACCTTGTCCTGCCAGCTCGAACGCGCGGTCAGGATCAGGATCGGATATTTCTGCCCGGCGTCGCGCAGGTCCTTGACCAGATCCATGCCCGATTTCTTCGGCAGGCCGAGGTCGATGATGGCGACATCGAACGGCACCTCGCGGCCGAGGAAGGTGCCTTCCTCGCCGTCGGCGGCGGTGTCGACGGCGAAGCCGTCGCGCTTGAGGCGTGCGGCGAGGGTTTCGCGCAGCGGGGCTTCGTCTTCGACCAACAATACACGCATGGCGTTTTGTCCTTTGATCCTGGTCGGTTAGTTCGCGGGCACTTCCACGATCTTCACCTGGCCGCCGCGCGTGAGCAGCTTGATCCGGTAGATCGTCTTCGTGCCCTGGGTCTTCGTTTCGGCGGACAGCACCTTGCCGCCCGTTTCGTGCTGCACCTTGGCGATCGCCTCCTGCATGGTCAGAGGCGCGGCAAAGGCATCATGCGACGAGAGCGCAAGGGCGGCAAGCAGGACGGTCATGGCGAAACGTAACTTCATCACGGGTAGCAGCGATGGATACGGCAGGGGTGGGCGATTCGTGGTCCGGGACAGCCACTATGGGAATTTCGATTGAATTGGGCCTGAACTGGCCGGCATGTCGTGCGGATTCGTTCCGCCCGCGCCCGGAAACCGCGCACCATCACGCTGCCCGCGCATGTTCGGCCATGCCGG
>JAFEFS010000075.1 GCA_018240465.1 Pseudomonadota bacterium | reverse complement strand
CGCACTCGCGCTTGAGGCCGAAGAATCGCGTGTCTTCCTCGCGCATGCCGTCGCCGAGTGCGCGCGTCGTGTGCACGTCGCCGATCGAGACGTAGCCCTGTTCCCACAACGGATGGTAGGGCAGGCCGTGCAGCTGCATGTATTGCCAGATGTCGCGGTCACTCCAGTCGATCAGCGGATGCAGCTTCCAGCGACCGTCGCGCACTTCGAGCACGTTTGACTGACGCCGCGTGGTCGACTGCGCGCGACGCAGACCGGCGATCCAGGTGCTCGCGCCGAGTTCGGTCAGCGCGCGGCGCATCGGCTCGACCTTGCGCAGCGCGTTGTACTCGCTGATGCCGTCGATGCCGTTTTCCCAGAGCTTGCCGTGGCGCGCTTCCATCCAGGCGATGCCGATCTGCGGCCGGTAGACCTTGAGATTGAGCGAGAGTTTTTCGGTCAAGTCGTCGGCGAAGCGGTAGGTTTCCGGAAAAAGATAGCCCGTATCGATCAGCACGACCGAGATATCGCCGCGCTCGCGCGTGGCCAGGTGCAGCAGCACGGCCGATTGCGCGCCGAAGCTCGACGACAGCACATGCTCGCCGGGCAGGTTGGCCAGCGCCCAGCCCAGACGCTGGTGCGCGTTGCGGCTTTCCAGCCAGAGGTTGAGTTCGACGAGGGCGGTCGGGTCCTCGTCGACGGTTTGGATGTCGGGCAGTTTCATGGCGCGCTCTCCGGCGCTGTGTTTGTTGACGTTATTGCGTGAAAACTCAAGAGAAGCGGATTCGGACGACGTGGCTTGGCTACAGTGCAACATGATTGCGTTCTCTCGGATTCACGCCGCCGTAAGCGACGATTCGAGCAAGGTGACGGGGATGACTTTGTAATGTGCTTCGGCGAGGACGCCGGCGCGCACGAGGAAATCGCCGAACGCTTCCGCCCGCGTGCGTTCGGCCGCATAGTGCGCGAACAGTTCGTCCAGGGCCGCGAGAATCTGCGCCTCGTCGACGTTCTCGCGATGCAGGCGGTTGAGCCGCTGCCCGCGCGTGTCGGCGCCGAGCATGAGGTTGTAGCGACCGGGCGCCTTGCCGATCAGCGCGATCTCGCCGAGGTAGGGACGCGAGCAGCCGTTCGGGCAGCCGGAAAGGCGCAGGTGGATGCGTGCGTCGCGCAGGCCGTGCCGGTCGAGCAGCGCTTCGACCTTGCCGGTGAAATCGGGCAGGTAGCGTTCGGCCTCGGCCATCGCCAGCGCGCAGGTCGGCAGCGCGACGCAGGCGAGTGCGTTGAGCCGCAGCGGCGTCGCGCTGCGGTAGAGATCGAGGCGATGCTCGGCGACGATCTCGTCGATCTCGGCGCGACCCTCGTTCGGCACGTTCGCGATCAGCAGGTTCTGGTTCGGCGTCAGGCGGAACTGAAGCCCGGAATTTCCGTCTGCATGGATCTGCGCGATCCTGCGCAGCGCGGTCAGATGCGTGTGCTCGCCACGGTCGGCGACGCGGCCGGCTTCGATGCGCAGGGTCAGATGCGCGCGGCTGTTCGTGCCTTCGACCCAACCGAAGCGGTCGCCGTTGTGCTCGAAGCGGAACGGTCGCGCCGGGCGCAGCGGCGCGCCGAAACGACGCTCGACCTCGCCCCTGAACCAGTCCAGGCCACGGTCGTCGATCGTGTACTTCAGGCGTGCGTGCTTGCGGTCGCTGCGGTTGCCGAAGTCGCGCTGGGTCCTGATCACGGCTTCGGCAATGGCGTTGACGCGGTCCGGCGCGACGAAACCGAGCAGATCGGCAAGGCGCGGATACGTCGCCGGCTCGCCGTGCGTTGCGCCGAGACCGCCGCCGGCCACGACGTTGTAGCCGAGAAGTTCGCCGTTCTCGACGATCGCGATGAAGCCCAGGTCGTTGGCGAACACGTCGACGTCGTTGTACGGCGGCACCGCAAAGGCGACCTTGAACTTGCGCGGCAGATAGACCTCGCCGTAGATCGGCTCGTACTCCTCGCCGGAGCCGGCGACTTTTTCTTCGTCGAGCCAGATTTCGTAGTAGGCGCGCGTTTTCGGCTTGAGGAATTCGGACAGCTTCGCCGCGTCGTCGTGAATGCGCGCGTGCAGCGCGGATTGCAGCGGATTGACGCCGGCCATGACGTTGCGGTTGACGTCGCCGCAAGCCGCGACCGTGTCGATCAGCGCGGCGTTGATCGCCTGCAGCGTCGCCTTCAGTTCGCGCTTTATCACGCCGTGGAACTGGAATGCCTGGCGCGTGGTCAGGCGCAGCGTGCCGTTGCCGAAACGCGTGGCGACCGCATCGAGCCCGAGCCATTGCCGCGGCGTGACCACGCCGCCCGGCAGGCGCGTGCGGATCATGAAACTGTAGTCGGGTTCGAGCTTGGCCGCACGGCGCTCCTCGCGCAGGTCGCGGTCGTCCTGCATGTAGCTGCCGTGGAACTTGATCAGCTGCGTGTCGTCATCGGAGATCGCGCCGGTGACCTCGTTGGCGAGGCTTTCCAGCAGCGTGCCGCGCAGACGCCGGCTGCGGGTCTTGATGCCTTCGACGGCGGACGGAGTGGCTGTGGTCGCGGACATGTCAGTAGACGTCGCGCGCGTAGCGGCGCTCGGCCGCGAGCTGGTTGAGGAAATCGCGTGCATCTTCGTCGGACTTGCCGCCGTGTTCGATCACGATGTCGCGCAGGGCCGCATCGACATCGTGCGCCATGCGCGTGGCGTCGCCGCAGACGTAGAGGTGCGCGCCGTTCGCGATCCAGTCGTAGAGCTCTTTGCCGCGGCGGCGCAGCGAGTGCTGCACGTAGACCTTCTCGGACTGATCGCGCGAGAACGCGAGGTCGAGCTTGTGCAGCGTGCCGTCCTTGAGTGCCTTCTGCCATTCGAGCTGATAGAGAAAATCGCTGCGGAAATGCGGATTGCCGAAAAACAGCCAGTTGCGGCCGGCCGCGGCGGTCTCGGCGCGTTCCTGGAGGAAGCCGCGGAACGGCGCGACACCGGTGCCCGGCCCGATCATGATCACGTCGCGCGAGGCATCGGACGGCAGGCGGAAGCGCTCGTTCTCTTCGAGGAAGACCGGCACGTCGGCGTCTTCCGGGAGAGTGGCCAGAAACTGTGACGCCGCGCCGACGTGCCGGGTCCCGAACTTTTCGTAGTCGAGCACCGCCACGGTGAGGTGGACTTCCTCGCCGACCGCTTTCTGACTCGATGCGATTGAATACATGCGGGGGGCGAGCGGACGCAGCGCGGCGACGAACTCGTCCGCACTCCATTCCGCCGCAAACGCGTGCAGCACGTCGATCAACTGGTGCTCGCCGAGCAGTTCGCGCAGTGCTTCGCGGCCTTCGGGCGCGAGCGCGTGCTCGAGCGCCGCGCTCTTCGCGCGCTTGGCGTGTTCGACCAGGAACGGCTTCGACAGCGTGGTGATCTCGCGCTTGCGCAGCAGCCACTCGCGCAGCGAATGCGATTCGCCTTGCAGGCTCAGCGCACGCTCGCCGTCGAACTTCAGCTGCGCCAGCACGGCATCGACCAGCGCCGGCGGATTGGTCGCGATCACGCCGAGCGCGTCGCCCGGGTGATAACCCAGACCAGAGCCCTCGAGCGAGAGCTCGATGTGGCGGATGTCCTTCGTGCCGTTGCGCGCGCTGATGCGCTGGCTGGTGAGCAGCGATGCGGCGAACGGCTTCTCGCGCGTCCACGCCGGTGCATGCACATGCGCTGCGCCGCGCAATGGCGTCACCGTGGCCGCGCGCGGGACGCTCGGTGCGTCGCTCTTGAGCAGGTCGCGCGCCTGTTCCAGGGCCTGCTTTGCCCACGGCGCGGCGACGCTGGCGATGTCGAGATCGGCGTCGCCGCGCGCGAACAGCCGGGTCGCGCCCAACTCGGCGAGGCGCGCATCGATCTTCGAGCCGATCGCACAGAACTGCGGATAGCTCGAATCGCCCAGGCCGAGCACGGCGAACTTCAGCTGCGGCAGCTTCGGCGCGCGCTTGCCCTGGATGAACTCGACGAAGCCGCGCGCGTCATCGGGCGGATCGCCGTCGCCCTGGGTCGAAATCACGACATAGAGCAGGCGTTCGGCCGCAAGTTCGCGCGTCGCGTAGGCGTCCGCGCGCACCAGGCGCACGTTGAGCCCCGCGCCTTCTGCTTCGCGCACGAGCGCCTCGGCCTGGCGCTTGGCGTTGCCGGTCTGGCTGCCGTAGACGATCGTGAGCCGCGCGGAGGCCTGTGTTTCGGCGACTGCGGCGGGCAGCGGCACAGCCACATTGGCCGCGATCGCGGCGCTCAGCGGCACGTGCCGCGAGGAGGCGGCAACGCCGGCAACATAGCCGGACAGCCAGTACAGCGAATCGGCGTCGAGGCCCTCGGTCAGGCGCGCGAGCAGGGCGAGCCTGTCCTCGGACATGTTGTCGGAGAAAGGCGACAGGGTGCGGTTCGGTTGTGCTGACACGGCGGCACTCGCGGCTTGGGTTTGGACGGCTGGACGTCTGAATGTCCAGACGCGATGCAGGCGATCCTAGTCCTCCGCGGCAGGGGCCAGAACGTACCTTTTGTTATAGGGTCATGCGCTGCGGTTATTGCTCGAGGTGATAAAGGTGAGTCGTCAGCGGCAAGTGGTGAGTGAGGACGGCTTGCAGGTGCGTTGCAGACATGGGTGCTTTTCGGCTCACCTCCCGCCGTTCACCGCAATGTCCGCATGACGCGTTGCCATATCGATTTAGCGAACTCCTAACGTTCGTTGTGCTTCCATTCAGCCATCGCCGCCTCGATGCGGCTCCGGTACAAACGACATGCAGCGACTTATCGTGATCGGCGGCGGAGCCGCGGGCTCCGCTGTCGTGGGCGAATTCCTGCGCCGCGGCCAGCCGGGTGAATTCGACCTTACCTGGCTCGTCGGCCGTCAGGCGCCCGGCCGTGGCGTCGCCTATTCGACGACGGCGGAACACCACCTGCTCAACGTGCGCGCGGCCAACATGGGCCTGTTTGCCGACGATGCCGGTGGATTCATCGCTTATGCGCAGGCACAAGGCTGGCCGGTCAAGGGCCTCGATTTCGTGCCGCGTACCTGGTACGGCGACTATCTCGAAGCGGTGCTCGCGCGCGAGATTTTCGCCGCGCGCGCGCGCGGCCTCGCACTGCGCGCGCTTTCGGTAGACGCAGCCAGCGTGCGCGGCAACGATGCAAACGGTTACGTGGTCGGCACGGTCGAGGGCGAGGAGTTCGACGCCGACGCGGTCGTCCTCGCGATCGGCGCGCTGCCCGCAACGCCGCTGGCCGAGGTGACTGCCGCCGCGCAGGCCAGCCATGCCTATGCCGCCGATCCGTGGCATTGGCCGTTGCCGCGCCACTCGCCCGAGCGCGTTGTCGTGCTCGGTACGGGCCTGACTGCGGTCGATGCGCTGCAAAGCGCCGCGCGCCTGTGGCCGAGCGCGCAGCTCACCGCCATCTCGCGTCACGGCCAGTTGCCGCGCAGCCACAATCCGGCGCCGGGACAGCCGTACGAGCACCAGGCCTCGCTGCTCGAGGCGCTGCGCGCGCAGCCGCGCGTCGCGCGCTGGCTGCGCGAAATCCGCGACGCGATGCAGGACGATGGTGCCGAATGGCGTTCGGTCGTCGATGGCCTGCGCGCGGAGACGCAGGGCCTGTGGCGCAGCCTCGACGTGGACGAACGCGCGCGTTTCCAGCGGCACCTGCGCTGGTTGTGGGAATCCGCGCGCCACCGCTTGCCGCAACAGACCACGAACGAACTCGCGCGGCTGCGCACGCAGGGGCGGCTGAAGATCCTCGCCGCGCACATCCGTTCGATCGACAAGCATCCGAGCGAGCGCGAGCAACTCGAAGTGCGCGTGCAGCCGCGCGGTGCCGGGAATGTGCGCAGTTTTGCCGCCGATCTCGTGATCCAGGCGACCGGCTTCAACATTTCGGTCAAAGCCACCGATCACGTGTTGATCCGGCAGATGGTCGACGAAGGCGTCGCCCATGCCGACGAACTCGATCTCGGTCTCATCGCCGACGCCGAAGGCCGCCTGCTGCGCGCCGACGGCACGCCGCGGCACGGCCTGCGCTGCCTCGGCACGCTGCTGCGCGGATCGGTGTGGGAGTGCAGCGGCCTGCCGGAAATCCGTGCGCTGGCCAAGACCATCGCGTGCGGGCTGCCGGCCGAATTGCGGCGTGTGGCGAAACCCGCATCCGCGCGTACGTCAACGTCGTCATTCAACGCCGCATCCGTCTCCACGGTTGTTTGAAACTTCACGCCAGTCGATTCTTGCTTTCCGTGGCGCGGGGCCGATAAGCTTCGCCGCAGGCACTGCCTGTTCGTCGATGCGGGTGTAGCTCAATGGTAGAGCTGTAGCTTCCCAAGCTACTGACGAGGGTTCGATTCCCTTCACCCGCTCCATTCTTGCGTTACGCGACCGGGCGTTCCGCGGTTCAGTAGTTCGCGCCGCTCGCCTCGCGATAGCGAAGGAACACTTCGCGCGCGGCTTCGCGCAGGATGTCGCGCTTGACCTGCACGCCGCGCTTTGCCAGTTCGCCGATCCAGTCTGCGGGTAGCGGGCCCTCGTCGAATTCGCTCAATTCCTCGACGTCTTCGGAGCGCGCGCCGATCAGCAGTTCGTCGATGCCGGCCCAGATCGTCGCGCCATAGCATTGGCAGCAGGGCTGCGCGCTCGTGGCGAGCACGAATTCCTCGCGCGCTTCGCCTGGCGCGGGCTCGTTGAGGCGGAAGCGGCGCAGCCTCGACTGGGCGAGCATGCAGGCCATCATCTCGGCGTGCGCGACCGAGCAGGTATGCGGCACCACGCGGTTGACACCAGCGGCGACCAGCCGGCCCGCGCGCGTGAACACCGCGGCGCCGAACGGGCCCCCGGTCTGCTCCTCGACATTGCGGTTGGCGAGATGGATGGCCAGCGCGACGCGCTCTTCGTTGTTGGCGTAAATCTTCGCCGCGTCGACTTCGCGGAACATCCAGTCGGGCAGGGTCAGCTCGACGAACGAGGGCAATGCATTCACTTTGCCGCCTTGGCGAACGAATCGCGCAATGTGACGATACGATTGAAGACCGGCTTGCCCGCCGCGTGGTCGCGGCTGTCGGTGACGAAATAGCCGAGACGCTCGAACTGGAACGCGGTGCCCGGCGCCACGCTGGCGAGCGATGGTTCGACGAAGCCGCGCACGATGCGGCGCGAATCGGGGTTGATGTGGTCACGATAGGTCTTGCCGTCGGCGTCGTCGTCGGGATCGGCGACGGTGAACAGGCGCTCGAACAGGCGTACCTCGGCCTCGAGCGCGTGACGCATACTGACCCAGTGGATCGTGCCCTTGACCTTGCGCTCGACGCCTTCCTGCCCCGGCCGCGATGTCGCGTCGAGCGTGCAAAGCACCTCGCTCACGTTTCCACTGGTATCCTTCTTCACTTCGATGCATTTGACGATGCCGACGCCGCGCAGGCGCACTTCGCCGCCCGGAACGAGGCGGTGGAAGCCCTTCACCGGCACCTCGAGAAAGTCCTCGCGCTCTATCCATAGCTCGCGCGCGAACGGTACGGCACGCGTGCCGAAGGCCTCGTTCTTCGGATGATTGGGGAAAGTCAGCGTTTCGGCGTGGTCGCCAGCCAGGTTCGTGATGGCAAGCTTGATCGGGTCGATCACGGCTAGCCGCCGTGCCGCCGAGGCATCAAGTTCCTCGCGCACGCAGGCTTCGAGCACGGAGTATTCGATCGTCGACACCTGTTTCGAAACGCCTGCGCGTTCCCAGAAACCGCGGATCGCCGCGGCCGGATAGCCGCGCCGGCGCACGCCGGCGAGCGTGGGCATGCGCGGGTCGTCCCAGCCGTCGACGAGGCCGTCCTCGACAAGGGCTGCGAGCTTGCGCTTGCTCGTCACCGTGTAGTCGAGGTTGCCGCGCGCGAACTCGATCTGCTGCGGTGTCGACACGGGCATGCGCAGCCCCGCGTCGACGAGTGGCTGGGTAAGTTCGGGATGATTCGGCAGATCGATCTGTGCCAGGCACCAGTCGTAGAGCGGACGGTGATCCTCGAATTCGAGCGTGCACAGCGAATGGGTGATGCCTTCGACCGCATCGGAAATGCAATGCGCGTAGTCGTACATCGGATAGATCGGCCAGGCATCGCCGGTGTTCTGGTGCGTGGTCTTGCGGATGCGGTACAGCGCCGGGTCGCGCAGGTTGATGTTACCTGAGGACATGTCGATCTTCGCGCGCAGCGTCTTCGCGCCGTCGGGGAATTCGCCGGCACGCATGCGCTGGAACAGGTCGAGGTTCTCGGCGATGCTGCGCTCACGGTACGGCGAATTGCGACCGGGTTCGGTCAGCGTGCCGCGATACTCGCGTACTTCGTCGGCTGACAGGTCGCAGACGAAGGCCTTGCCGTCGCCGATCAGCTTCAACGCGCAGCGATAGATGACTTCGAAGTAGTCCGAGGCATGGCGCAGCGCGTCCCACTCGAAGCCGAGCCAGCGCACGTCGGCCTTGATCGCCTCGACGAATTCGGGATCCTCGCGCGTCGGGTTGGTGTCGTCCAGGCGCAGGTGGCAAACGCCGGCATAGTCGCCGGCGACACCGAAGTTGAGGCAGATCGACTTGGCGTGGCCCAGGTGCAGGTAACCGTTCGGTTCCGGCGGAAAGCGCGTGACGACGCGGCCACCGTGCTTGCCGGTTTCCTGGTCGCCGTTGATGATCTGGCGGATGAAATTGTTGACGATGGAAGGATTGCTGCTCATTTCTATCGTGGGAATGCGGCTCTATGGCCGTTTTTTGGGCAGAACGGTTGAGTATACCGATACCGCAGCTGAATCGGCAGGCTGGCCCGCAGGGGCCGCGGCGGGCTTTGCCTTGCGCCCGGGAATGGGCTAGCTTGGCAGGTACATGAAGATCGTCTACCGGGCGGAAAACATCATCGACGCGAACCTCGTCAGGAATGCGCTCGCGGATGACGGCATATCGGCCTACGTCGGCGGGCACTATCTGACCGGTGCGGCCGGCGAGCTGCCGGTCAGCGGGTTGGTCAACGTCATGGTGGCGCCGTCCGACTGGTTGCGCGCGCGCGCGATCGCCGAACGCATCGACGCCGCTTTGGTCGAGCGCCGCGCCGACCCGGGTTACAACGACGATTGGGCCGCCGACGCGGTTTGAGCCGGTACTTTCATCGCGCCGCGCGTCTGTGATGGAATTCGCTGCCCGGCAACTCCGTACGAATCGATGAACGCCAAGCCCACCCTCGTCATCGGCAACAAGAACTATTCCTCGTGGTCGTTGCGCCCGTGGATTTTGCTGCGCCAGTTCGGCATCGCCTTTGACGAGGTCAAGCTGCCGCTGGACACGCCGGAGTTCCACGCGCGCATCGGCGCCTACTCGCCGGCCGGGCGCGTACCGGTGTTGATCGACGGCAATGTGCATGTCTGGGACTCGCTCGCAATCTGTGAATACGCGAACGACTATTTCCTCGATGGTCGCGGCTGGCCTGCCGGCCGCGCCGCACGCGGCAGCGCGCGTGCGATCAGCGCGGAGATGCATTCCGGTTTCTCCGCACTGCGCACGCATCTGCCGATGAATACCTGCCGGCGGGAATCGGCACCGGCGATCGGCGCCGACACCGCCGCCGACATCGCGCGCATCCGCGCGATCTGGCGCGAGGCGCGCGAGCGCCACGGCGCAAACGGGCCGTTCCTGTTCGGCGGATTCTCGATCGCCGATGCCATGTACGCGCCGGTCGCGTCGCGCTTCGTCAGCTATGCGGTGGAACTCGGCGCAGTCGAGCGTGGCTACGTTGAGGCGCTGTTCGCGCTGCCGGCACTGCGCGCATGGATGGCCGAAGCCGCAACCGAGCCGCTCGCTGTCGAGCACGAGACGACCACGCCGTGAACGACGACCTCACGGCCGCGAGCGCAGTCCATCGCCGCGCGTTCGTGAAGATGCTCGCCGGCGCGGCGCTGATCTCGACAACCAGCATCTTCGTGCGCTACGCCCACGTCGGCCCGACCGTGTCCGCGTTCTACCGCCTCGCCTTCGGCGGTGCGATGTTGCTCGTCCTCCTCGTCGTGCGCGGCGAATTGAAGCATTTCGGTTTGCGCGACGTGTACTGGCTGGTCTTGCCAGCGCTGGCATTCGCCGTCGATCTGAGCATGTGGCATCGAAGCATTTACTACATCGGCCCCGGTGTAGCGACGCTCATCGGCAATTTCCAGGTGTTTGTCATGGCCCTGGCCGGCGTGGTGTTCTACCGCGAGAGGCTGGGCTGGCGTTTCGCGGTCGGGCTGGCGCTGGCCATACTCGGCCTGTGGCTGATCGTGGGGCGGGGTTGGGCGGCACTGACTGCGGACTACCGCTTGGGCGTGTTGCTCGGCGTGCTCACCGGCGTCGCCTATGCGATCTACATGCTCACCCAGCGTCGCGCGCAGTTGCACCGTCCCGCACTGACGCCGCAGCTGGCGCTGTGCGGAGTGAGCCTGATGTGCGCGGCGATGCTCGCCGCCGCCGTGGTCGTCGAGGGCGAGGGCTTTGCGATACCGGACGGACAATCCTGGGCGGCGCTGCTCGCCCTGGCATTTTTCGGTCAGGTGCTCGGTTGGGTGCTGATCTCGCAGGCCATGCCGGTGCTGCCCGCCTCGCTTGTCGGCCTGCTTCTGCTGCTGCAACCGGCGCTGGCGTTCGTGCTCGACGTGATCCTGTTCGCGCGGCCGACCGTGCTGACGGACTGGATCGGCCTCGCCCTTTCGCTGTTCGGCATTTTCGTCGCCAGCCAGCGCGGCCGCGGATAGACATCAATCGCATGCTTGCCTGCTTCGTGGACAGGGAGATCAGAAACAAACCCTGAGCCACGAAGAACGCGAAAAACACGAGAACAGGCTTGAAAATCAGGTGCTTTTTTCTCCGCGTTCTCCGTGGCCAGGTCTCTTGATCCTGTCAGTTGTTGGAAAAAAATAGATCGATATTCAGTTTGGCCGTCTAAACGCCTAAACGTCTTGACATCCGGATCGCGTACCCGTAGCATGCGCCCCGTACTCATCAAGACCGGCTGAGGGACAGGCCCAGCGACGCCGGGGCAACCTTTGCGGAATCGGACGGGATCCACCCGGGCGAGTCCGCGATTGGTGCCAAATCCTGCGAGGTCCGCGGAGCTTCCGGCCGCGGTGGACCCCGTGAAGATGAGGCGAGCGCAAGGTTTCCGCTGCATTCGTCTCGTTGGGGCTGTGGATGAAAGACGAGACCGAAATGAGCGCCGAACCACAACGTTACCGTCATGCCCAGGCCGAGGCGCCGGCCGTGCAATGGCTGGAAGGCGAACTCGCGTTGCCGCAGGCCTTCGTGCTCGAATCGGGCGCGGCGCTCAACGATGCCAAACTGGCTTGGACCTGCGTCGGCCCCGCCGATGCGCCGGTCGTGGTGGTGCTGGGCGGCATTTCCGCGCATCGCCGCCCGGTCGCGATCGATGGTAGCGGTTGGTGGGAATCGCAGTGCGGCACGGGCAAGGCGCTCGACACGAACCGCCATCGCCTCGTCGGTATCGACTGGCTCGGTGGTTGTGACGATTCGACCGGACCGAAGTCGTCCGCCAGCGAACATTTCCCGGCCATCTCGACCGCCGATCAGGCGCGCGCGCTGCTGTTGCTGCTCAACCGCCTCGGCGTGCGCCGCGTCCATCTCGTGGTCGGCGCCTCGTACGGCGGCAACGTCGCCCAGCATCTCGCCGCGCTGCTCGGCGAGCGCCTGCGCCACCTCGTCCTGCTCAGCGCGGCGCACAAGGCCGCGCAGTTCGGTCTCGCGCTGCGCCACGTGCAACGCGCGATCCTCGATCTCGGCAGCAACTCGACCGAAGCATTGGCGCTGACGCGTTCGCTCGCCGTACTCGGCTACCGCACGGCCGAAGGTGTCGAGCGGCGCTTCGGCGCCGAATCGCCGGTCGATGCGCATGCCGACGGCGTGCTCGGCTGGATCGATCATCACGGCCGGAAATTCGTGCGCCGCTTCGATGCCGCCGCCTACCGCTGCCTCGGTCTATCGCTCGATGCGCACGGGATCGACCCGGCCGCGGTGCGCGTGCCGACCACGCTGTTCGCCGTGCGCGAGGATCTGACCGTGCCGCTGTCGCTGCTGCGCGAATACCAGGCGCGCGCCGGCGCCGCCTGCGAACTGGTCGAAATTTCCTCGGACTACGGCCACGATGCCTTCCTCAAGGAAGAGGCGATCGTGGGCACGTTGTTCGAGCGCTGTCTGTACGTCTAGAACCCGGAGAAGCAACGTGAGTCACGCCGCCCAGAAGCCCGCCCGCCACGCAGCCACGATCGCCGCCCGCGCCGGCGTCGACCAGGATGTCGCGCACGGCGCCGTGATGCCGCCGCTGTATCTGTCGACGAACTACAGCTTCGAGGGCTTCGGCAAGAAGCGCGAGTACGACTATTCGCGCTCGGGCAACCCGACCCGCGACGTGCTCGCCGACGCGCTCGCCGAACTCGAAGGCGGCGCCGGCGCGGTCGTCACCGCCACCGGCATGGCCGCAATCACGCTCGTCACCTCGCAGCTCTCGCCTGATGACCTCATCATCGTGCCGCACGACTGCTACGGCGGCAGCTACCGCCTGTTCGTCAACCAGGCCAAGCGCGGCCTGTACCGCTGCGCGATCGTCGATTTCAACGACACGGTGGCGCTCGCGACCGCACTCGCCTGCAAGCCGAAGATCGTCTGGATCGAGACGCCGAGCAATCCGCTGTTGCGCATCGTCGACATCGCCGCGGTGTCGCGTCTCGCCCACCAGGTCGGCGCGCTGGTCGTGGTCGACAACACGTTTCTGTCGCCGGCGCTGCAGCAGCCGATCGCGCTCGGCGCCGACATCGTCGTGCATTCGACGACGAAGTATCTCAACGGCCATTCCGACGTCGTCGGCGGCGCGGTCGTGTGGAAAGACGCGGCCGTCGGCGAGCAGCTCGCCTGGTGGTGCAACTGCCTTGGCGTGTCCGGCGGCGCGTTCGACAGCTATCTCACCCTGCGCGGCCTGCGCACGCTGCAGCCGCGCCTGCGCGCGCATCAGGAAAACGCCGCGGCGATCGTCGAAATTCTCGATGCGCATGCGGCCGTGGAAAAAGTCTACTTCCCGGGCCTGGCCAGCCATCCGCAGCATGCACTCGCCGCGCGCCAGCAGAAGGGCTTCGGCGCGATGCTCAGCTTCGACCTGGCCGGTGGCGTGCCGGCGGTGGAAGCGTTCGTCAACGGCTTGCGGAGTTTTACCCTGGCCGAGTCGCTCGGTGGCGTCGAAAGCCTGGTGGCGCATCCGGCGACGATGACGCACGCGGCGATGGACGCCGAGGCGCGTCGCGTGGCCGGCCTCGGCGACGGACTGTTGCGCCTGTCGGTCGGCATCGAGGCGATCGAGGACTTGAGCGTGGATATCGAAGCGGCGCTCGATCGCGCCGTATCCGTGGTCGATACGCGCGCGGTCGCCAACGCGCGCTGAGCGCTGCGCGCCGTTACAACAGCGTCGGCGGTGAGTGCGCCGAAATCACCTTGGCCATCGCCGCGGCGACGAAGTGGTTGCCGGCGATGAGGTTGCCGTTCTCGGGCATGCCGGCCTTGCCGGCGAAGTCGCTGCACTGGCCGCCGGCTTCGCGCACGAGCAGCACGCCTGCGGCCATGTCCCAGGGATGCAGGCCGGTCTCGAAATAGCCGTCCAGACGCCCGGCGGCGACGTAGGCGAGGTCGAGCGCGGCCGAGCCGGTGCGGCGGATGTCCTCGGCGTCGGCGAGCAGCGCGCGGGTCATGTCGAGCTGGGCGCCGAGATGGCGGCGCTGGCGGTACGGGAATCCTGTGGCGAGCAGCGCGCCCGCCAAGCCTTCGCGCTTGGTCACGCGGATGCGGCGGTCGTTGAGGAACGCGCCGTCGCCCTTGCTCGCGGTGAACATCTCGTCGCGCAGCGGATCGTAGACCACGCCGTAGACGAGGTCGCCATGATCGCGAAAACCGATCGAGACACAGAAATGCGGAAAGCCGCGCAGGTAGTTGTGGGTGCCGTCGAGCGGATCGATGATCCAGACTTTCTCGGTGCGGCCCTTCTGCCCGGATTCCTCGCCGAGGAAGCCGTGGTCGGGATAGGCGCGGCGCAGTTCCTTGATGATCTCGGCCTCGGCCAGCTTGTCGACTTCGCTGACGTAGTCGTGCCGCGATTTCTCCTCGACGTTGAGTCCCTCGACGCGATTGAGGTTGCGCAGGATGATGTTGCCGGCGGCGCGCGCGGCCTTGACCGCGACATTGACGGCGGGGCGGGGCATGGTGGAACTCCGAACGATGGCTGGTAAAGAACGACCCGTTCAGGGCTGGCCTGCGGGGCGCGAAGGGTAGCACGACAGGCGGCAATCGAGAATTGGAATCGT
This sequence comes from Pseudomonadota bacterium, assembly GCA_018240465.1. GTDB lineage: Bacteria > Pseudomonadota > Gammaproteobacteria > Xanthomonadales > Rhodanobacteraceae > Rudaea. The sequence continues at coordinate 2,770 of JAFEFS010000075.1, read as the reverse complement.
GGCTTGTTGTCTGTGATCCCGGCTTTCGCCGGGATGACGGTGCTTTTAAGCTTAGTGCTTTCCTTGGTACCGTCTCAGCTTATGCTAGCCGTCCGCTTCGTCCTCGTCCGCACCTCGCATCCCGGCAATATCGGTGCCGCCGCGCGCGCAATCCGCACGATGGGCTACACCCGGCTCGTGCTGGTCGCACCACACAAGTATCCGCATCCGGAGGCGAGTGCGATGGCGGCCGGCGCGGACAATGTGCTCGACAGCATCGTCGTCGTGCCGACGCTGGTCGACGCGATCGCCGATTGCCGCCTCGTGCTCGGCTGCACGGCGCGGCGACGCGGGGTGTCGTTGCCCGAAATCACCCCGCGCGACGCTGCTGTGCAGGTGCGCGAGGCCGCGGCGAGCGGCGAGGTCGCCATCGTGTTCGGCAACGAGCGCACCGGGCTCGAAAACGAGGAACTGATCCGCTGTCACGCGGCCGTGCATATTCCGGCGGACCCGAGCTATTCCTCGCTCAATCTCGCCCAGGCCGTGCAGGTGCTCGCCTACGAACTGCGCCTGGCGCAACTGGAAGCGCGGCCGCTGGCCGATGCGGGCCCGAAGTCCGATCCGCCGGCGACGGCCGAGCAGATGGAATATTTCTTCGGCCACCTGTTCGGCATGCTCGATGACATCGATTTCCACAAGGGGCGCTCGCCGGTGACGATCGAACAGCGGTTGCGCAAGCTGTTCCTGCACGCGAACCTCGACCAGCGCGAGGTGCGCATCCTGCGCGGCATCTTCGACGATGCGCAGCGCATGGCGCGGTTGGCGAAAGACCGCGGCTAGCCGGTTTCGTCCTCGGCGGTCGCCGTTGGTTTGCTTCGGCTGACCAGAATCTTGTCGATCCGCGCGCCATCCAGATCGACGACTTCGAAGCGAAAGGCGGCCCAGTCGAAGTGTTCCGCGCATTGCGGGATGCGGCCGAAATGCGCGATGACCATGCCGGCGGCGGTGCGGTAGTCGTCGTCGTCCTCGTGCGGGAAACGGGCGATGCCGGTCAACTCGCGCAGGTCGTCGATGCCGAGCGCGCCATCGACCAGCCAGCTGCCGTCGTCGCGCGTGACGATCGGCGCGGCGTCGTTGCCGTGGGCTTCGACTGCGGGCAGCGCGGCTTTGCCGACGACGGCGCCGAGCAGGTCGTTGAGCGTGACCAGGCCCTCGATGTCGCCGTACTCGTCGACGATGAACGCCATCGGCGTGGCCGCGTCGCGCAGTTCCTCAAGCAGGTCGAGCGCGCGCGCGGTGCCTGGCACGTAGACGGGCTTGGCCAGCGTGTGGAACAGGTCCACCGGCCGATCCGCCGCGCTGATTTCCAGCGTGTCGATCAGGCTCTTGACCTCGAGGATGCCGGGCACGTCCTTGTCGCTGCCGCGCATGACCGGGTAGCGCGAATGCGACGACTCGCGCATCGTCGCCAGGTTTTCCGCGAGCGGCGCGGTCAGGTCGAGCCAGGCGATGCGCGGGCGCGGCGTCATCAGCGAATCGACGCTGCGGTCGCCCAGGCGCAGCACGCGATTGACCATGTTGTGCTCGTCGGAGTCGATCACGCCCTGTTCTGCGCCTTCGGAGACGAGCAGGCGGATTTCCTCTTCGCTGACGCGCTCGCCTGAGACCTGGTCGAACTTGAACAGGTGCAGCAATTGGCGCGTGATCCAGATCAGGACGAAGCTGAAAGGCATCGCGATCCAGGTCAGCACGCGCATCGGAATCGCGACCGCGGTGGCGAATTTCTCCGGCGCGACGAGGGCAAGGCGTTTCGGGATCAGTTCGCCAAGCAGCATGTTGGCGAAGGTGATGCCGGAGACGCTGAGCACGACGCCGACCGGCAAGGCGTACTCGGCGACTCCCGGCAGGTTCTGCGCATTGAGCCAGCGCGCAATCTGCTCGCCGATGCTCGCACCGAGCGCCGTGCCCGTGCCGATGCCGAGCAGGGTGATGAATACCTGCACGGTAGAGAGGAACTGCTCGGGCTGCTGCGCGAGGTCAAGCGCGACGCGCGCGCGCCGGCTGGTCTGGGCGAGCTGCTTCAGGCGCAGCTTTCGCGAGGTCATCAGTGCCATTTCGCTCAGGGCGAAGAAGCCGTTGAGCACGGCGAGGAAAACGACCAGGACGACTTCGGTAATCATTCCGCGGCGGATTGGGAAGCGGCTTGCAGTGTAGCAGGACGGCGCGAGACGCCCGTGTTTTCGCCGGCAACCAACCGAAAATCAATAGTTTGGCGTGTCCATGCTTGGGCGGCCCGCGCATCTGGGCTAAAATCCGTGCCCCGCAGATTCCGCGCGTGGTTTTTCCCGCGGCGGCTGCGCAACGAGATCGATTTGCAGATGAAAACCATCCTGGTCACCGGTGGCGCCGGTTTTATCGGCGGAAACTTCGTGCTTGGCGCGGTCGCCGATGGCCATCGCATCGTCAATCTCGACAAACTTACCTACGCGGGCAATCTCGATACGCTCGCCGCGCTCAACGGCAATCCGGATCACGTCTTCGTCGAGGGCGATATCGGCGACCGGGATTGCGTCGGCCGGCTGCTCGCCGAGCACAAGCCCGACGCCATCGTGAATTTCGCCGCGGAATCGCACGTCGACCGTTCGATCGACGGGCCGGCCGCGTTCATCCACACCAACGTGGTCGGTACGCTCGGCCTGATCGAGGCGACGCTCAAACATTGGCGAACCCTCGGCGACACGGACAAGACGCGGTTCCGTTTCCTGCACGTCTCGACCGACGAGGTCTACGG
>JAFEFS010000074.1 GCA_018240465.1 Pseudomonadota bacterium | reverse complement strand
GGCGGAGTGGACGGGACTCGAACCCGCGACCCCCGGCGTGACAGGCCGGTATTCTAACCAGCTGAACTACCACTCCGCACTGTCTGTCGAAACCCGGAGCAAATCGAATACCGGATTCCATCTTTTTGCCTTACCGCTACGAGTGGTAACCCGCATCGAGTTTGGTGGGTGCTGAGGGTTTCGAACCCCCGACCCTCGCCTTGTAAGGGCGACGCTCTACCGCTGAGCTAAGCACCCTTGGCAGGCGAGCCGCCTAGTTTAGAGCATCCTTGAGTGCTTTGCCAGCCTTGAACGACGGATTTTTCGAAGCCTTGATCTTGATCGTCTGGCCCGTGCGCGGATTGCGGCCCGTGCGCGCGGCGCGCTTGCGCGCGAGGAAGGTGCCGAAGCCGACGAGCGCGACGCTGTCGCCCTTCTTCAACGCCTTCGTGATTACTTCAATCACGCCTTCGATCGCGCGGCCCGCGTCGGCCTTGCTCAGCTCGGCCGAGTCGGCCACCGCGGTAATGAAATCAGATTTATTCATGACTTGTTTCTCCCGGAAGGAATTTGGCGAGCGCTCGCCGTTAGGTAATCGAAATCATCAAGAAGCAGCCGCAGGCGTCGATGTTTCCGTGCTTGCTTGCCTCGTCATGCCACAATTTCAGAATCTTGCCCGTACGGGCGCCTTCATGAAGCGCGGCGCGAACTTTATACCAGCCTGCCCCATGGCGCGCAACACCAATTCCGATGCGCCTTGCAGCGATTTTCGCCATGCCGTCGCCGCACCGGGTTTTGTGCATTCGCGCTTGACACGCTGGTCAGAAATTTGCATGTCGACGCAGCACGTCGACATGCGGGGAGGCTTCAGTGGGGGCGCACCGCGGTCGACCCGGCGCCGTCCTCGACGGCCGGCTCCGCCGCGACATTTTGCGCATTTTCCACCTTTTCCGGCAACGGCGAGAGCGGTCGTTCGAGCGCGATGTCGAGCACCTCGTCGATCCAGCGCACCGGCCGGATCTTGAGCGACTCGGTCACGTTCTTCGGAATCTCCGCCAGATCCTTCTCGTTCTCCTCGGGAATGATCACGGTCTCGATGCCACCGCGGTGCGCCGCGAGCAGCTTCTCCTTGAGTCCGCCGATCGGCAGCACGCGGCCGCGCAGCGTGATCTCGCCGGTCATCGCCACCTCGGAGCGCACCGGCACCTTGGTCAGAGCCGAAACGAGTGCCGTGCACATGCCGATACCCGCGGACGGACCGTCCTTCGGCGTCGCGCCTTCGGGTACATGGATGTGGATGTCGTATTTCTGGTGGAAGTCCGCCTCGATGCCGAGCCGATCGGTGCGCGCGCGAACGACCGACAGCGCAGCCTGGATCGACTCCTTCATCACGTCGCCGAGCTGGCCGGTATTCACGAGCCTGCCCTTGCCGGACACGATCGAGGCCTCGATGCTGAGCAATTCGCCGCCGACCGAAGTCCAGGCCAAACCCGTGACCAGGCCGACCTCGTTCTGCAGTTCCCTGCGCCCGAACTGGAACTTGCGCACGCCCAGGTAGCGATCGAGGTTCTTGCCGTCGACGGTAATCTTGCCGCGCTTCTTCTCGCCCTTGCCCGACTTCCTGGCCTTGTCCGCAGCCAAGGTCAGTTCGGTCACGACCTTGCGGCAGATCTTGGCCAGTTCGCGCTCGAGATTGCGCACACCCGACTCGCGCGTGTAGTAGCGGATCATGTCGCGCACGGCCTCGGTCTTGACCGCGATTTCCTCCGGCCTGAGGCCATTCGCCTTGATCTGTTTCGGCAGCAGGTAGCGCTCGGCGATATTGATCTTCTCTTCTTCGGTATAGCCGGGAATGCGGATCACTTCCATGCGATCGAGCAACGGGCCGGGAATGTTGAGCGAGTTCGCCGTGGCGATGAACATCACCTCGGACAGATCGAAATCGACCTCGAGGTAGTGGTCGTTGAACGCGTGGTTCTGCTCCGGATCGAGCACCTCGAGCAGCGCCGACGACGGATCGCCGCGAAAATCCATCGACATCTTGTCGATTTCGTCGAGCACGAACAACGGGTTCTTCGTGCCGACCTTGTTGAGGTTCTGGATCAACCGCCCAGGCATCGAGCCGATGTAAGTGCGTCGGTGGCCGCGAATCTCCGCCTCGTCGCGCACACCACCGAGCGACATGCGCACGAACTTGCGCCCGGTCGCCTTGGCGATCGACTGACCCAGCGAGGTTTTGCCAACGCCCGGCGGCCCGACGAGGCAGAGGATCGGGCCCTTCATCTTCTTCACGCGCGATTGCACGGCGAGATACTCGACGATGCGCTCCTTGACCTTTTCCAGGCCAAAATGATCGGCATCGAGCACTTCCTCGGCCGCCCCCAGGTCCTTGCGCACCTTGCTGCGCTTCTTCCACGGCGCGCCGACCAGCCAGTCGATGTAGTTGCGCACGACGGTCGCTTCGGCCGACATCGGCGGCATCTGCTTCAACTTGTTCAGTTCCGCGCGCGCCTTCTTTTCGACCGGCGGCGGCATGCCGGCCTTGTCGATCTTCTTGGTCAGCTCCTCGACCTCGTTCGGCGCATCCTCGCCCTCGCCCAGCTCTTTCTGGATCGCCTTCATCTGCTCGTTGAGGTAGTACTCGCGCTGGCTCTTCTCCATCTGCGACTTGACCCGGCCGCGGATGCGCTTCTCGATCTGCTGCACGTCGATTTCGCCGTCGACGAAACCCATGAGCATTTCGAGGCGATCGGCCACATCGGCCGTCTCCAGTACGCGCTGCTTGTCCTGCAGGCGAATCGACAAGTGCCCGGCGATGGTGTCGGCGAGGCGGCTGGTGTCGTCGATGCCGGACAACGTCGCCAGCAATTCCGGCGGAATCTTGCGATTGAGCTTGACGAACTGCTCGAACATCGACACGAGCGAGCGCGAGACGACCTCGACCTCGCGCGGCTCACGCGTGTACATCGACTCGAGTGCCCGCGCGTAGCCGGTCATGATGCCGTCGCGCTCGGAGAAGCTCGACACCTCCGCGCGCATCAGCCCTTCGACCAGCACCTTGATCGTGCCGTCGGGCAGCTTGAGCAGTTGCAGCACGGTTGCGACCGTGCCGATCGAATACAGATCGCCCGCCTGCGGATCGTCGATGTCCGGGCTGCGTTGGGCGACAAGCAGGATGCGCTTGTCGCCTTCCATCGCCATGTCCAGCGCACGCACCGATTTCTCGCGCCCGACGAACAACGGAATCACCATGTGCGGATAGACGACGACATCGCGCAGCGGCAACACCGGCAGTTCGTTGATGTGAGACAGGTGCGGCTGGACAGGCTGATTCGAAACGGGAGTGGACATTGGGTTTCCTGATGTTTTTCTCGCCCGCATCACCGTTTCGCCGGCCCGGAACGCGGACGCAGCGAGGGTGACGCGAGATCTCCATCCCGTCAAGTGTGGACGATCGCCGGGTTTGCAAGCCAGGGGCGGGAGTGCGACGCCCCTTTCCCGGGCGGTCGCAAAGCCAATCGTGCGGACATGGACCGCAGATGCAATCGCGTACTTTGCCCGCGCCGAAAATAAAGACAAGGACGCGAAACCGGAGCGGATCCTCCGCTTCGCGTTTCCGTCTGTTCAGCGTGCTGTCGCGTCGACGCCAGGCGCGCGGAGCCACTCAGGCTTCTTCGACTTCCTCGGTCAACGCCGCTGGCGCGTTCGCCTTAGGCGCGAGCGCGGCTCGCAGTTTGTCCTCGATTTCCTTGGCCGCGCTCGGGTTTTCCTTGAGGTACTGGCGCGCATTGTCCTTGCCCTGGCCGATGCGCTCGCCGCCGTAGCTGTACCAGGCGCCGGATTTCTCGACGATCTTGTTGTCGGAACCCATGTCGATCAACTCGCCTTCGCGGCTGATGCCCTCACCGTAGAGGATCTCGGTAACGATCTGCTTGAACGGCGGCGCGAGTTTGTTCTTGACCACCTTGATCTTGGTCTGGTTGCCGACGATCTCGTCGCCCTTCTTGACCGCGCCGATGCGGCGGATGTCGAGGCGCACGGAGGCATAGAACTTGAGCGCGTTGCCGCCGGTCGTCGTCTCCGGGCTCTGCCCCGGCATCATCACGCCGATCTTCATGCGTAATTGATTGATGAAGATGACCATCGTGTTCGAGCGCTTGATGTTGCCGGTCAGCTTGCGCAGCGCCTGCGACATCAGGCGCGCCTGCAGGCCGGGCAACTGGTCGCCCATTTCGCCTTCGATTTCCGCGCGCGGGGTCAGCGCGGCGACCGAGTCGACCACGATCACGTCGACCGCGCTCGAACGCACCAGCATGTCGGCGATTTCCAGCGCCTGCTCGCCCGTGTCGGGCTGCGACAGCAGCAGGTCTTCGACCTTGACGCCGAGTTTCTCGGCGTAGACCGGATCGAGTGCGTGCTCCGCGTCGATGAAGGCGCAGGTACCGCCGAGCTTCTGCGCCTGCGCGATGACCTGCAGCGTCAGCGTGGTCTTGCCCGAGGACTCCGGTCCGTAGATCTCGACGACGCGGCCGCGCGGCAGGCCGCCGATGCCGAGCGCCATGTCGAGCATCAGCGAGCCGGTCGGGATCGCCTCGACCGCATCGACCGTGCGGTCGCCCATGCGCATGACGGCGCCCTTGCCGAACTGCTTTTCGATCTGGCCGAGTGCGGCGGAGAGCGCCTTGCGCTTGTTGTCGTCCATTGCGGATACCTCGAGTGGGATTTCTGTGGGCTGGGATCGTGCGCTGCGCCGATCTCACGGATTGCGACGCCGCGAATTATCCCACACCCGGCCACATCGAAGCATGCGCGGAATCGCGCGTCAGCTTGTAAGAATTTTCAGCACGCCGCGCAGCGCCGCAGCAACGGTCTGTCGACGCACGGCTTCGCGGTCGCCGTCGAAATGGAACTGTTCCGCGTGCGCGTAACCGCCACGCCGCTTCCAGCCGATCCAGACCGTGCCCACCGGTTTGTCGGCGGTGCCGCCGGAAGGCCCGGCGATGCCGGTGACGGCCACGGCCACCGTCGCTCCGAAGCGGGCCAGCGCTCCCGCCACCATCTCGATGACGGTTTCGCGACTCACCGCGCCGTGTTCTTCGAGGGTTTCCGGCCGCACGCCGAGCAAGGATTCCTTCGCTTCGTAGCTGTATACCACGACCCCGCATTCGAACCACGCCGACGATCCGGCGATGTCGGTCAACGTTTTCGCGATCCACCCTCCCGAGCACGACTCTGCGGTGACGAGTGTGGCGCCGCGCCGGGAATATTCGACCGCAATGTCGCGCGCAAGGGAGTTCAATGTGGCGTCGTCGACGGTCGCGGTCGTGGACATGGGGCACTCCTTCGTGAAATCTCCTTCTACCGGATTTTCCCGCGCGCCGCAAAATAGCTGTAGTACGACAACGGAATCACCAGCAGCGTCAACACGGTCGACACCAGAATACCGAAAATCAACGACACCGCGAGGCCCTGGAAGATCGGATCGTCAAGAATGAAAAAGCCTCCGATCATCGCCGCCAGTGCAGTCAAGGCGATCGGCTTGGCGCGGACCGCCGCAGCCTCGATCACGGCATCACGCAACGGCTGTCCGGCCGCGAGCGCCTGATCGATGAAATCGATCAGCAGGATGGAATTGCGCACGATGATTCCGGCGAGCGCGATCATGCCGATCATCGAAGTTGCCGTGAACTGGGCACCTAGCAAGGCGTGCCCGGGCATTACACCGATCACGGTCAGCGGGATCGGCGCCATGATGATCAACGGCACGACATAGCTCCGGAACTGGCCGACCACGAGAAGATAGATCAGCGCCAACCCTACGGAATACGCCAGACCCATGTCACGAAAGGTCTCATAGGTGATCTGCCACTCGCCGTCCCACTTGATCGCATAGCCGGCGACGTCGTCGGGTTGGGCAATGAAATTCTGCGCGAGCGCCTGCCCGGCCATCGCTTCGCGTCCGAGCTTGCCGACCATCGTGAACATGCCGTACAGAGGACTGTCCGCGTGCCCGGCGTCGTCGCCCACGACGTAGGCGTAAGGCAGCAGATCCTTGTGATGGATCGCCTTTTCCCAGTCGGCCTTGCGCATCTGGGTGATCGCGGACAGTGGCACCAATGCGCTGCTGCGCGCGCGCACGCGCAAGCCGAGCACGGCATCAAGCGACGCCTGATCGCCCGCGGACAGGCGCAAGCGCATCGGCACCGCGTAGCGCGAGCGGCCATCGAGCAGATATGTGGCATCGCCGCCGGACAAGGCGGCCGAGAGCGTGCGCGCAATGTCGGACTGACTCACGCCGAGGCGGGCCGCACGGTCGCGGTCGACGACGACGACGTCGCGCGGCGCTTCCGCCTCGACGCTGCTGTCGATGTCGACGATATCGGCATCGGAGTGGAACTCCTTTTCAATGCCCTCCGCCAGCTTGCGCAGCGTCATGTAGTCCGGTCCGTAGATCTCGGCCACGATCGGCGCCAGCACCGGTGGACCGGGCGGCACCTCGACTACCTTTACCGACGCGCCATGGCGCGCACCGATCTTCGCCAGCGTCGGTCGCACGGCCAGGGCTATCTCGTGACTCTGGCGCCGACGCTCGTGCTTGTCGACGAGATTCACCTGCAGATCACCGTCGATAGCGTCGTCGCGCAGGTAGTACTGGCGCACGAGGCCGTTGAAGTTGATCGGTGCGGCGGTGCCGGCATACCCTTGATAGTTCAGGACCTCCGACAGCCCGTCGAGCGCATGGGCGAGCTCCGTCAGCAACCGGTTGGTCGTCTCCAGCGTACTGCCCTCGGGCATGTCGACGACGACCTGGAATTCGGATTTGTTGTCGAACGGCAGCATCTTCAGGACCACCACGCGGAATACCACGAGGCTTGCCGCAAGCAACACCATCACCGCCATCGCCACGAACAGCCAGCGCCGCCGGCGGCGACCGCGGCCCTCGTCGAGAAACGGCGTCATCAGGCGTCGGAACACCTTCGGCAGACGTCCACCACCCGCCTCCGCCACGGACGCGGAGGCGCGGTGATGCCCGATCAGCTTCAGCGACAACCACGGCGTCACCACCAGCGCGACCGCGAGCGACAACAGCATGCCAGCTGAGGCATTGATCGGAATCGGTCGCATGTACGGTCCCATCAGGCCCGACACGAACGCCATCGGCAAAAGCGCGGCAATGACGGTGAACGTCGCGAGGATCGTTGGCCCACCGACTTCGGCAACGGCCTCGGGAATCACTTCATGCAACGTGCGCCCGCCCAGCGCCAGGCGACGATGGATGTTCTCGACCACCACGATTGCATCGTCGACGAGAATGCCGATCGAGAAGATCAACGCAAACAGCGAAACGCGATTGACGGTGAAGCCCATCGCCCACGAGGCGAACAGCGTCAACATCAACGTGATGACCACCGCCGCACCGACCACGAACGCCTCGCGCCAGCCGAGCGTCGCGAGCACCAGCAACACGACCGACAGCGTGGCAAACAGCAGCTTGTGGATGAGGAGTTCGGCCTTGTCGGTCGAAGTGCGCCCGTAGTCGCGCGTGACATCGACATGAACGCCGACCGGAATCGATATGTCGCGCAGCGCCGCCACGCGCGCAGTGATCGCCCGCGTGATGTCGGCAGCGTTGGCACCGGACTTCTTGGTAATCGCGATCGTCACCGCCGGCGCCATGCCGGCTGCCGGCCCCGCCTTACCCGGCGGCGTGCCAAACCACACGTAACGGGACGGAAGATCGGCACCACGCCGCAGCTGAGCGACGTCGGCCAGGAACACGGGCTGGCCATCGTGGAGCCCGACCACGAGCTGGGCTACGTCGTCGGCATCGCCGAGGAAAGTGCCGGCGGTCAACGGCACGTCGCGATCACCGGTGACACGTTTTCCCGCCTGCGCCACCGTATTCGCCGACTTCAGCGATCGATCCAGATCGTCGAACGCCAAACCATACGTCGCCAGCTTCGTCGCGTCGGGTTCGACGACGACGGCGCGATCCGGCGCACCCAGGGTGTAGACATCGCGTGTCCCGGAGATGTGCTTGATGTCCGTTTCCAGCGTGTGCGCAACTTCGGCCAGCTGGATGGCGCCGATATCCGCCTCGTCGCTCCACAAGGTCAGCGCCATCACCGGCACATCGTCGATGCCCATCGCACGAATCAGCGGTTGACCGACGCCAAGGCCTTCCGGCCACAGGTCGCGATGCTGGAATACCTGGTTGTAGAGACGCACCAGTGCGGTTTGGCGTGGCACTCCCACCTGGAATTCGACCGTGAACAAGGCCATGCCGGGGCGACTGACCGAATACACATGCTTGAGCCCGTCGATGCCCGCCAGCACCTGCTCTAGCGGCGATGCGACGAGGTTTTCGACATCGCGCACTTCCGCGCCGGGAAACGGCACGATGACATTGGCCATGGTCACGTCGATCTGCGGCTCCTCTTCTCGCGGCGTGATCCACATCGCCGCCAGTCCGAGCAACAGCGCTGTCAAAGCCAGGATTGGCGTCAGCGGATGCTGCTGGAAGGCGCGCGCGACGCGCCCGGAGAATCCCAACGACTCACTCACGGCCCGACCTTCCCGGCATGCCGCGCAGCCAGCCAGCGCGCGGCGGCCTGCGGATCGCTCGCGACACGCTCGCCGGCAGCGAGGCCGGACAGCACTTCCAATTCATCGCCGGACCGATGGCCGAGCCGCAGCAGGCGCAACCCGACGCCATGATCCGCATCGACCACGTAAACTCCATCGATTTCGCCGCGCCGCACGAGCGCACCGGCCGGCACCAACAGCCGCGGCGCGACGTCGGCCACGAACGCGACTTTGACGGCCATGCCGGGCCACAGTCCTGCCGTGCCGACAGGCACGCCGACGCGTACACGAAACGTATGCGTCGCCGGATCCGCGGTCGGCAACACGACGACGCTCGCCGCCGGCACGCGCCGCGAGCCGCCGTCGAGAACGATCGATGCCTTGGCCTGCGCGCGAATCGCATCGACCGTTCCCTGCGCCACCGGCACATCGACGCGAAGCGCATCCAGTGCCGCCAGCGCCAGCAGCGCCTGTGGCTGAGGCGGGCCGGATTGCACGGCTTGACCGAGCTCGACGAAGCGCTGCGTCACCACACCATCGAATGGCGCACGCACGATGGTGTAGTCGGCTTGTTGCGCGGCGCTGCGCGATTGCGCTTCGGCTGAAGCCAATGCGGCGCGAGCCGCATCGCGTCGCGCCGTCGCCGCATCGAGATCGGCGCGCGCGACGAGCTTGCGTGCATGGATTTCATCGATCCGCCTCCAGTTGGCCTCGGCCTGCACTGCCTCGGCACGCGTCGCGGTCACGGCTGCCTCGGCACTGCGTCGCCCCGAATTCTGCTCGACATCGGTCAACCGCAGCAGTACGTCGCCCTTGGCGACGCGATCGCCGGCATCGACCGCAAGCTCCCGCACGCGAGCATTGGTTTGCGCCGCCAATGTCGTTTCGTTGATTGCCGCGACGACACCGTCCCAAAGCCGCTCGTGCGGCGCATCGGTCCTGGCGACGACGAATGTCTCCAATGGAGGCGCTGCCGCCGGCCTGGGCGGCGCCGATTCGCGGCCGCACGCAGCGAGCGACGCGACGGCCAGCAACGCGACGGTTCGCCACGCTGTCCATATCCACGGCCCCTGCATCGAGCCGCGGCATCGATCGCGTGCGTCGCCGCCGCGACCTCGTTGCGTTGCGCCCGCAAGCAAGCGGCGCACCGATCCCGTCATGGAATGCCCGTCCATTCTCCGCTCACAATGGAAAGGCACTGCCCGGCTTGACGCCAACCTTGCGCAGCAGTTTTGCCAGCGGACAGAACCCAGTGAACGAGGCCTGCAGCAAGTTCAGGCCGACAAACAACGTCAGCCAAAGCCACATCGGCGAGACGTAGTGTGCCAACAGCACGCTGGCGACCACCATGCTGCCGGCAAAACGCATGACGAAACGATCGATGTTCATTGCTACTCTCCCGGTTGGAAAATGATCCTCAGGTTTCTATATTAGTGCATTCTAATTTAGAATTCAAGCAAGTTTCATGCGATGATGCAGCATACGGACCACTATCGAGAAATACCGACGCATGCCCCGAATCCAGTCACGCCAGAAAAATCAGGATGCGGCCGCGATGGCGACGCACGCCGACAGCGCCTCGCGCCTGCTCAAATCCCTGGCCAATGCCCAGCGTCTGCGCATTCTGTGCCTGCTGGTCACTGGCGAAAGCAGCGTCGGCGCGCTACATGAGCAACTCGACCTCAGTCAGTCTGCACTTTCCCAACACCTGGCACGATTGCGCGAAGACGGACTCGTCATCACGCGACGTGAAGCACAGACGATCCACTACCGCCTGGCGAGCGGACCTGCCGAACGCGTGATCCAGACGCTGCATGGCATCTATTGCCCGCCGCGCGCCGAGGACGTCCTCACCGCATCGCCGCCGACCGGACGGCCCGGCCGCAAACGCCGGTGACGCCCCGCGACTGAAATACCTGTCGCCGGGACAATCGTGCCGCCCTTGCACGGATCGATTCGCTTCACTGCGGACTTCCGCGGCGAAAGGCGGACAGCCAGACGCCCGGTCACGGTACACTGCCCCGCCCCCTCCCAGCGTTTGGCCGGATGACGACGCCCGACCTCACCCAGCACACCCCGCTCATGCGCCAGTACTTCGCCGCCAAGGCCGAGTATCCAGACACACTGGTGTTTTTCCGCATGGGCGATTTCTACGAGTTGTTCTACGACGATGCGCGCAAGGCCGCGCGCCTGCTCGACATCACGCTGACCCAGCGCGGCGCCTCGGCTGGCGCGCCGATTCCGATGGCCGGCGTGCCGTATCACGCGGCCGAAAATTATCTCGCCCGGCTGATCAAACTCGGTGAATCGGTGGCGATTTGCGAACAGATCGGCGACCCCGCGGCAACCAAAGGCCTGGTCGAACGCAAGGTCGTGCGCGTGGTCACGCCGGGCACCGTGACCGACGAAGCCTTGCTCGAAGAACGACGCGACAATCTGCTGCTCGCGATCGCCACCGGCAAGAACCGCTACGGTCTCGCCTGGGTCGATCTCGCCGGCGGGCGATTCCTGCTCAGCGAAGCGTTGGATGCGGAACAACTCGCCTCCGAACTCGCGCGTCTCGCGCCCGCGGAAACGCTGGTCGCCGAAGACATTGCCTGGCCGGGTTTCGTCGTCGCGCTGCCCGGCCTGCGCAAGCGCGCGCCGTGGCATTTCGACACCGAGACGGCACAGCGCCAGCTCAACAAGTTTTTCGGCACGCGCGACCTGTCCGGCTTCGGCATCGAAGCGATGCCACTGGCGATCGCCGCGGCGGGCGCGCTGCTCGGCTACGTGAGCGAAACGCAGAAATCCGCGCTGCCGCACCTGCCGGGACTCGCCGCCGAGAGCCCTGATGAAACAATCGCACTCGACGCGACGACGCGGCGCAATCTCGAACTCGACACGCACCCGGGCGGTCGTCACGAGCACACCCTGCTCGGCGTGCTGGATACTACGATCACGCCGATGGGCGCGCGCGCACTGCGCCGATGGCTGCACCGGCCGCTGCGCGACCGCGATGTCCTGCGCCGGCGTCAGCAAGCGATCGACAGCCTGATCACATTGCGTCGTTGCGACGGCGTGCGCGAGGTGCTGCGCGGTATCGGCGATCTCGAACGCATCCTTGCGCGCGTCGCACTGCGCTCGGCGCGCCCGCGCGATCTGTCCACGTTGCGCGATGGCCTGCTCGCCGCACCGGGTTTGTTTCGTGTCCTCCTTCGTGACCACGAAGATCAAAAAGCGTCCGTCCACGGCCGCACTTCACAATTGATCGATTCGCCGCTGCTGCACTCCCTGCTCGACCAACTCGGCGAACACGCCGACACCGCGCAACATCTCGCGCGCGCCGTGCTCGAACAGCCGCCCGTGCTGCTGCGCGACGGTGGCGTGATCCGCACGGGTTACGATGCGGAACTCGACGAACTGCGCATGTTGTCGACCAACGCCAACCAGTTCCTGATCGATCTCGAGGAACGCGAGAAGGCGGCGAGCGGCATTCCGACGCTCAAGGTCGGCTACAACAGCGTGCACGGCTACTACATCGAGATCAGCAAGGCACAGGCCGACAAGGCGCCGACCCACTACACGCGCCGGCAAACTCTCAAGGGCGCCGAACGCTACATCACCGAAGAACTGAAATCGTTCGAGGACAAGGTGTTGTCGGCGCGCGAGCGCACATTGATGCGCGAGCGCGCGCTGTACGAAGCGCTGCTCGACTTCCTTGTCGAACGCCTGGGGGCACTGAAGCAGGCCGCCGCGGCAATTGCCGAACTCGACGTGCTCGCCGCGCTCGCCGATCGCGCCGACGCGTTGAACTGGCGCGCGCCGCAGCTCGTCGACGCCGCCGGCATCCGCATCGTGCGTGGCCGCCATCCGGTCGTCGAGCAGGTGCGCAGCGATCCGTTCGAACCGAACGACCTCGTGCTCGACGACACGCGGCGCACGCTCGTCATCACCGGCCCGAACATGGGCGGCAAGTCCACATACATGCGCCAGAACGCACTGATCGTACTGCTTGCACACATCGGCAGCTTCGTGCCCGCGGACGCCGCGACGATCGGCAGCATCGACCGCATATTCACCCGCATCGGTGCGGGTGACGACCTGTCGCGCGGCCAGTCGACGTTCATGGTCGAAATGAGCGAGACGGCAAGCATCCTGCACAACGCGACGCGACACAGTCTCGTGCTCATGGACGAAGTCGGGCGCGGCACTTCGACCTACGACGGCCTCGCCCTCGCCCAGGCCTGCGCCGTGCAACTGGCGACGAAAAACCACGCCTTCACCCTGTTTGCCACGCATTACTTCGAACTGACCGAACTCGCAGCGCAGTATCCCGGCATCGCCAACGTGCATCTCGATGCGGTCGAGTACGACGACCAGCTCGTGTTCATGCACGCGGTCAAGGAAGGTCCGGCCAGCCGCAGCTTCGGCCTGCATGTCGCCGCGCTCGCCGGCGTGCCGAAGGCGGTGATCGCGGACGCGCGCAAACATCTCGCGGCGCTCGAACTCAAGGCGCGGCGATCGCCCGCATCCCGCGACCCCGACGAGGCGGCGTCGCCGCAACTTGGCCTGTTCGAACTCGCAAAGCCGAGCGCGGTCGAAGACGCGTTGCGCGAGGTCGAGGTCGATGCGCTGACGCCACGCGCGGCGCTGGATTTGCTCTATCGGCTCAAGGGATTGTTGTAGGGCGGCTCTTTTGCCGATATCGCACGAATCGTTCGCGCTCGGCTTTTCGCGTCGTTCCCGCGAAAGCGGAAATGACGGGCAAAGAATAGAATTCGCACATTCCAATGGAAACCAACCCATGCGCCGTTTTTTCGTAGTCGTCCTGCTCCTGATCGTGGCCGCCACCGCGGCGATCTGGTTCTGCCCGGCCAGCTTCGGCTATCGCTATTTGATGAAGCCGTCCAAGACGGTGACGCTGTCCGACCTTTCTGGCACGATCTGGAATGGCCACGCGGGCAGCATCAGCGTGCGCGACCGCGCGCTCGGCCAACTCGACTGGCACCTGCGCTTCAAGCCGCTGCTCGAGGGTCGTCGCGTTGCCGACTTCGCCATCTCCGGGGACGCACTCAAGACCCAGGGCACGCTGACGAAGTCGCCGACGGGCAACACGTTCGACAACCTCAGCTTCAGCCTGCCGGCGCACACGGCCGCGGACATGCTGCAGGTGACGGCCAAGGCCGAAGGCGACATCGAAGGCAGTGCGGCCAGTCTTACCGTGCTCGACGGCTGGCCAACCCAGTTGCGTGACGGCAAGGCGCGCTGGATCAAGGCCAAGCTCGCCGACACCGAACTCGGCACGGTGGAAACGACGTTCGACGCCGCGGCCGACGGCAACATCGCGGGCAAGGTCAAGAACACCGGCGGCGGCGCGCAGTTCGACGGTGCGCTCAAGCTCAAACCGACGCGCGACCTGGAACTGAACGACTTCACGTTCAAGCTGCCCGCATCGCTCGCCACGGCACTGCTCGGCCAGCCGAATGCGAATGCCGCCGGCACGATCGACGGCAAGCTCGTCCACATCCTGTTGCGCACCGGCACGGCGCCGGCTGAGGCGCGCGGCAACCTGCGCTGGAACGACGCGGCAACCGCAGCGGTTTCGCACGAACTGCTCGGCAACGTCGACGCGACGTTTGACACCGCCGCCGACGGCGGCATTGCCGGCACGCTGAAGAACGACGGCGGGCACGCCCAGCTCGCGGCGAAGTGGAAGCTCGGTGCCGGGCATGCGCTCGAGCTCACCGACGCGACTCTCAAGTTCCCGGCCACACTGCTCGCGCCGCTGATCCGCCTGCCCGGCATCGAGGTCGGCGGCGATGTCGACGGCAACTTTGCCCGGCTCACGCTGCGCGAAAGCCTGTGGCCGAGCGCGATCGCCGGCAAGCTGGTCTGGCACGGAGTCACCGTCTCCGGCGTGCGCCAGGCGACGCTGGGCGACATGGAGTGGAGTCTGGGCACCGACCCCGACGGCAGCATCATCGGCGTGATCGGCGACCTCGGCGGCCCACTCCAGGTCAACGGCACGTTCAAGACCACGAAGACCAGCTACGACGCTGCCGTGCAGCTCAGCGCGCGCGGTGGCGACCCAGCCATCGCCGCCGCCCTGCGCAAGATCGGTACGCCGCAGGCGGACGGCTCGACGATCGTGCAAGCCAATGGCGAGTTCGGCAAGAAATAGCTTGCATCCCGTGGCCTTCCGCATTGGCGACACGATGGCGGTCGGATTTTTTCGTTGCGCCGCAGCAGATTCTTGCTATCGTCGACTGAGGTGTCTTTCCGGCTTACGACGATCTGTTCTACTACTTGTGGCGCGAGCGCCGTCTGCCAGGCAACGTCGATCCGTTCGATCCACGCGTGGCAGATCCGCTCGAACGCGAGCGCCTGATGCGCGTGTTCCGCGCCGGCCTCTCGCACGTCGTCGGTCGTGTGTTACCGCTGGCCAAGCCGCCGGGCCGGTGGCAGACCGGTCCATGGTTCCTGCGCGGCGAGCACTGCTACCTGATCCCCGGCGATTCCGCGCTCGGCTGGCGCCTCCCGCTGGACTCGCAACCCTGGGTGAGCGAAAGCGACCATCCGTGGGTGCACGCGGCCGATCCCTCGCAGGCACCGAGGCCACTGCCGCGCGCGCTGCAGCTACACAGGCAAATGCCGGGCCTGCGCGGCGCAGCGGCAATGCATGGCGGCGAAACAGCCGGGACTGCTCTTGTCCGCCATTGCGGTGAAGGCATCGCCACGCGTCATTCCGGCGCGGACCGGGATCCGGCCTTCGCTGTTCGTCGAGATCAAGAACCGGACTCCCGCTTTCAAGGGAATGGCGAGCAACGCGATCGCCGGCCCGCACCTTTCGAATCCGCCGGCGGGATCACGCGCACCGCGCTCTGCGCCGAGGCAAGAAATGGAAATCTGTACCTTTTCATGCCGCCGCTCGCGCACCTGGAGGACTACCTCGAACTGACTGCGGCGATAGAGGACACCGCCGCCGCGCTCTGCACGCCGGTGCTGCTCGAAGACTACGAGCCGCCGCGCGACCCGCGCCTGAACTGGTTCCGCGTCAGCCCGACCCCGGCGTCATCGAGGTCAATATCCATCCGTCGGACAACTGGGAACAACTCGTCGAGCGCACCACGCACCTGTACGAAGCTGCGCGCCAGGAAAAACTCGTCGCCGGGAAATTCATGCTCGATGGCCGCCACACCGGTACCCGCGGCGGCAACCACTTCGTTCTCGGCGGCACGACCACGGGCGATTCGCCGTTCCTGCACCGCCCCGACCTGCTGCGCAGCTTGCTCTCGTACTGGCACAACCATCCTTCGCTGTCGTACCTGTTCAGCGGCCTGTTCATCGGCCCGACGTCGCAGTCGCCACGCGTGGACGAAGCACGCAACGACTCGCTGTACGAACTCGAGGTCGCGTTCAAGCAGTTTCCCGACATCGGCGGCTTCGCGCCGCCGAGGCTGCTAGACCACTTGCTGCGCAACCTCCTGATCGACGTCACCGGCAACACGCATCGCGCCGAGTTCTGCATCGACAAACTCTATGCGCCAGAGGGCGCCGCGGGCCGCCTTGGCCTGCGCGAAATGCGTGCGTTCGAGATGCCGCCGCATGCGCAGATAGGCCTGGCCCAGCAGTTGCTGCTGCGCGCCCTGATCGCGCGCTTCTGGCGCGAGCCGTATGCGCCGCCGCGTCTCGCGCGCTGGGGCACCGAGCTGCACGACCGCTTCATGCTGCCTTACTTCGTCGAACCGGATTTCGCCGGCGTGATCCGCGAGACGCGCGCCGCTGGCTACGCGATCGAGCGCGACTGGTTCGCGCCACACTTCGAATTCCGCTTCCCCATCGTCGGCGACTACGCCACGCGGGGTATCGCACTGGAACTGCGCCACGCGCTCGAGCCCCGGCACGTCGTGGGCGAGGAAGGCACGGTCGGCGGCACGGTGCGCTACGTCGATTCCTCGGTCGAGCGCCTGCAGGTGAAGCTCAGCGGCCTCGCTCCGGACCGCTACGTCGCCACCTGCAACGGCCGGGGCATCCCGCTGCGCCCGACCGGCACGGTTGGCGAGTTCGTCGCCGGCGTGCGCTCCAAGGCCTGGCAACCGCCCTCGTCGTTGCATCCGACGATTCCGGCCCAGGCGCCGCTCGTGTTCGACCTGGTCGATGCCTGGTCGCGGCGCTCTCTCGGTGGCTGCCGCTACCACGTGGCACATCCGGGCGGACGCAGCTACGATGCTTTCCCGGTCAACGCCTTCGAGGTCGAAAGCCGCCGCCTCGCGCGTTTCGACCGCTACGGCCATACGCCCGGCACCATCGATGCTCCGGCTCGCGCTGGCCCAACGGCGGAGTTTCCATTTACACTGGACCTGAGAGACGTAAGCGTTTGACGGGGGCGATCGTGGCGACAGCACCATGCGAGCCGGTCAAGGCCGATCGCGGATTCCGCGCGCCCCACCTGCCGGCGCTCGACCTTTTGCGCGGATTCGCGATCCTGGGCGTGCTTTGGCACCATCTGTTCTTCAAGGCTGTCTTCCATACCGGTTGGTGGATGACCAGCAACTCGCCTTTCGCGTTCATGGCAAGCTGGACGTGCAACGGCTGGCTCGGTGTCAACCTGTTTTTCATCCTGTCCGGATTCGTGCTGTATCTGCCGTTCGCCATCGAACAACGGACTTTCGCCGGAAAAGACGACGTTCTGGAGTTCTACCGCAAGCGTGCGCGCAGGCTTTTGCCGCTCTACTACTTCAGTGTGATCCTGCTGATGGGGGTGGCGGGCCGGTTCAGCGCCAAGGAGTACTTGGCGCTGCTGACCTGCCTGTTCAACTTCACCAACGTGACCTTCATGCCGGAGTTGAACGCCGCTCTCTGGTCCCTCGGCATCGAAATCTGGTTCAGCCTGTTGTTTCCGTTCTTCGTGATTTGCATTTCGCGCATTTCCTGGCGCCGCGCCTTGCCGGGCATCCTTCTGGCCGCGCTGTTCGTGCGGCTCCTCGGCGAAGCGTCTCGCTCGTTCTCGCTCGGCGATTACGACATCCTCAATCCGGTCAAGGATTCCGTAATAGGGCGCATGGACGATTTCGTCATCGGCATGGGCATCGCCGCGCTCCATGCGCGGGGCTATCGCGTTGCACATCCGGGGCGCGTGCTGATCCTCGGATTGGCGGCGCTTACCGCGACGTTTACCTACGCCGACTATTGTTTCAGCGGTGCGCTGCCGCCGCTCTCGATCGCGCTGGTGAATACGCTGTTTCAACTATCCGCGGTTCTGCTGATGCTCGCGCTGCTGGCATTGAACCACGTCCGCTGCAGACCGATAGAATTGATCGGCATGATGTGCTATTCCATCTACATATGGAACTTCGTCGTGATCATCCATGTCGCGCCAAGCGCGGCGTTTACCAAGCACCCGTGGCCGAGTTTCCTGGAATTTCTTTCGATCATGATTCCGCTGACGTGGCTCTCGTACCGGTACATCGAGTTCGGGCATGTTCGACAAACCTCGCAATTGCTGCCCAGGCCCCTTTCTGCCTGAAACCGTCGAACGCCGAACGCCCGGGTTGGCGAGCACACGCCTCGTGAGCCCAGCGAACCCCATGACCGAGCTGATCGACGACGCCGTGCCGCCCCTGCTCAACGCCTACCATCGCGATCCGCAGCACTATCACGAGTTGTTCGACGCCGACGGCGGCGTGCGCGCGCCGTGGCGGCGCATGCTCGCAGCGATCGAGCGCGCCGATCCGGCGCAGATGCGCGCGCGCGCCGACCTGGTCGAACGCCAAATCCGCGAAAACGGGGTCACCTACAACGTCTACGCCGACGCCAAGGGCACCGATCGCCCGTGGGTACTGGACCTGCTGCCGCAGATCATCGGTGCCACCGAATGGCAGCACCTCGCCGCGGGTATCGCCCAGCGCGCCGCGCTGCTCGACGCGGTGCTCGCCGACCTGTACGGGCCACAAGCCTTGCTCGCCGAGGGACTGCTACCGCCGGAACTGATCTTCGGCCATGAGAATTTTCTCTGGCCCTGCCAGCGCGGCGCACCGCCGGGAGGCACCTATCTGCACGTCTACGCCGCCGACCTCGCACGCGCGCCGGACGGCACCTGGTGGGTCATCGCCGATCGCACGCAGGCACCGTCGGGCCTGGGCTACGCGCTCGAAAACCGGCAGATCATCTCGCGCGCGTACTCCGACCTGTTCCACGACATGCGCGTGCGCGAGCTTTCCGCTACGTTGCGTGCGCTGCAGACGACGCTGCAATCGGCCGCACCCGTCGCCGCCGGGGAAACGCCGCTCGTCGTGCTGCTGACACCCGGACGTTTCAACGAAACCTATTTCGAACACGTCTACCTCGCGCGCGCACTCGGCGTGCCGCTGGTCGAAGGCTACGACCTTACCGTGCGCGCCGACACGGCGTACATGAAGACGCTCGGCGGCTTGAAGCGCGTGCATGCGATCCTGCGCCGCGTCGACGACGACTGGTGCGATCCGCTCGAGCTGCGCGGCGATTCCACGCTCGGCGTGCCCGGCCTCGCCGCCGCCGCGCGCGCGGGGCGCGTGCTGATCGCCAACGCGCTCGGCACCGGCGTGCTCGAATCGCCCGGGCTGCTCGGTTTCTTCCCGAAGATCTGCGAGCGTCTGCGCGGCGAACCGCTCGCGCTGCCTTCGGTCGCCACCTGGTGGTGCGGCGAGGCGCCGGTGCGCAAGGAAGCGCTGGCCGGACTCGATCGCCTCGTCCTCAAGCCCGCGTCGCCGTCACGCCGCGTCGAAGCCGTGTTCGGGCCGAGCCTGCCGCGCAGCCGGCTGGCCGAACTGCGCGCCCGCATCGAGGCCGAACCTGCGACATGGGTGGCACAGGAACTCGTCGACCTGTCGCAGGCGCCGGTCTGGCAACGCGGTCCGACGCAGGCGCAGATCGCGCCACGCGCGGTCAGCATGCGGGTATTCGCGATCGCGACAGGCAAGGGCGAGTACACGGTGATGCCCGGGGCGCTGTCGCGCATCGCGGCGAAAGCGGCGGCGCGCATCGTTTCGATGCAGCGCGGTGGCGGCAGCAAGGACACCTGGGTACTCGCCGATGGCGAAGCCATGATCGACGCGCCGCGCCGGCGCGAGCTGCGCGCCGCCGACATCGTGCGCCGCGACGACTTTCTGCCCTCGCGCCTGATCGAAAACCTGTTCTGGCTCGGCCGCTACTCCGAACGCGGCGACAACTACACGCGCCTGCTGCGCGTCGTCCTCTCGCGTTGCATAGACACGAGCGCCGCGAACACCGCCGCCTTCGAGGCCGCGCTCGCCGCCTGCCGCCGCGTGCGCCTGATCGAGGGCGACACGAGGCCGCTGCGTGCCGCGCTGATCGATGCGCTGACCGACACGTCCGCGCCATACAGCCTTGCCGGCGTCCTCAGCCGCCTGCTCTGGTCCGCGGGTCAAGTACGCGGCCGCCTGTCGAGCGAGAACTGGCGCGGCCTGCTCGAAGTGCAGCGCGAGGCGCAGGCGCTCGATCGCGAACGGCTCGATTTCGGCAACGCGCTCGAACTGCTCAACCGCCTGCTGATGGAAGTTTCCGCGCTGTCCGGCTTCGCCCTCGACGACATGACCCGCGACGACGGCTGGCGCTTCCTCATGATTGGCAGGCGCATCGAACGCCTGCAGTTCCTCGCCGACGTGCTCGCCTGCGCCCTGCAACAGGCACCGGCGGACAGCGCAACGCTGGAATGGCTGCTCGAACTCGCCGATTCGACGATCACCTACCGCATGCGGTATCTATCGGCTCCACAGTTGATTCCCGTGCTCGACCTGATTGTCCGCGACCCGGCCAACCCGCATTCGCTGCATTTCCAGATCTACGAACTGGGCAAGCATCTGCGCCGCGTCGATGCCGCGTTCGGCAGCGCTAGCGCCGCTGAATTCGAGCAAATGCGTGCACAGCTCGACGCCCTCGACCTGTCCACGCTCGAGCCCGCGCTGTTCGGCGAACCCGGCCAACGCGATGCGATCGCGGGCACCGCGACGATGCTGGCCGACATCGCCGCGCACGCGCGCCACGCCTCGGACTCGATCGCATTTCACCATTTCAGCCACGTCGCGGCAGCGAGCCGCGCGACCTTGTCCGCATGAGCGCGCGCTACGTCATCCACCACGAAACCGAATACCGCTACGACAGCGTCGTTTCGGTTTCGCACCAGGCGCTGCACCTGATGCCACCAACGCTGCCGTACCAGCGCTGCCACGGCCATCGCCTGCGCATCGAACCAGCACCGACGCACCGGGTCGAGGAAATCGACGGCTTCGGCAATCCGCTCACGCGCCTCGAAATCGACACGCCGCATCGCGAACTGCTCGTCGCCGCGGAAATGGATATCGAGATCGATGCGCGCACCGCGGCATTCGATCTCGACGACTCGCCATCCTGGGAAGATGCCGTCGCCGCTCTCGCCTACCGCGGCGGCCACCTGCCGACCGCGGCCGCGCTCGACGCGAACCGCTACCGATTCGAATCTCCCTACGTGCGCTGGAACAGCGACATCGCGCACTTCGCGCGCGCGCAGTTCGCGGCCGGCACGCCGCTGCTGCGCGCCTGCGCGCGGCTGATGCAACGCATCCATCGCGAATTCCGCTTCGATGCGAACGCGACCCAGATCGCCACGCCCGTTGCCGAAGTGCTCGAGAACCGCCACGGCGTCTGCCAGGACTTCGCGCACCTGATGATCGCCTGCCTGCGCTCGCTCGGCCTCGCCGCGCGCTACGTCTCGGGATACCTCTTGACCACGCCGCCGCCGGGGCAGCCGCGCCTCGTCGGTGCCGACGCCTCGCACGCCTGGGCGTCCGTGCACTGCCCCAAGCACGGCTGGATCGACTTCGACCCGACCAACGACATGCGCCCCGGCGACGGCCACATCACGCTCGCCTGGGGCCGCGACTTCGGCGACGTCTCGCCGCTGCGCGGCATCATCCTCGGCGGCGGTGCGCATGAGCTGGACGTGCGCGTGACCGTGGTGCCGGTGGCGAAGTGAAGTCTTCTGCGCGCGCCGAGCGTCAAGTCTTGAATTTCGAGTCTTCCAAAGCCTGCAGGTCTGGCCAGTCGACCCACCTGCATATTCATCGGCACCGCTCCTACATCGCATCGATATCCCCCAGCGCGATGATGAGGCGGCGCGCGCGCTTGTCCGGCTTGGTCGGCGGCCTGGCGTAGCCGCTGCGTTCGAGACGGCGGCGTTCCGCTGCATCCAAACGCGTGCTGCGGCTGGCTTCGGTTTCACGGTAGAGGAACTGTGCCTGCGCTGCTGAACCGCGTTGGTGGGCAAGCGCGACAACCTCGATCTCGAAGCGTTCTTCACCACGCGCGATATGGAGTCGGTCACCGACATGCACCGGCTTCGATGGTTTGCCCGCGGCCTGATTCACTTCCACCTTGCCGCCTTCGATCGACTTCTTCGCCAGAGCGCGCGTCTTGAAGAAACGCGCGGCCCACAGCCACAGGTCGAGACGCACGCCGGGCACATTCGCCGCAGTGACAACGGAAATATCTGCCATCACGGATTGCTCCTGTTTTCCAGTTCCACGCTGCGCGGTGCGGCGAGGCCACCGCAGCGTTCGTCGAGACGCTGCAGGCGATCTCGTGCCTCGCGTTTGTTGCCTGCGGCGATCAGCATTTCGATGTCGTGCAATTGCGCATCGATCTCGCGCGCGCGCCGTTCGCGACATGCGGCCAACCCGGCGT
This sequence comes from Pseudomonadota bacterium, assembly GCA_018240465.1. GTDB lineage: Bacteria > Pseudomonadota > Gammaproteobacteria > Xanthomonadales > Rhodanobacteraceae > Rudaea. The sequence goes on along the minus strand of JAFEFS010000074.1, from coordinate 138,989 downwards.
CGATCGTGCGCGGTGCCGACAAATTCGTCAGCGCGCGATCGAGCGTGGAAGCATCGATCCAGTCGTGACCGCGGCCGCGCATCTCCTCGGTGTGCAGGTCGGTGATGCACAGGTCGCGCGCTGATTCGCGGCTGTGCGCATCGATGGCCAGATTTTCCTCGTCGCGGCTGCCGGTGGCGTAGACGAGACGCGTGCCTTCCTCGAACTGGCGGAACAGCTCAGCCTCTGGCGGCGACAATACCGCGGTGCCGAACGAATCGCTGCCGGCGTTGAGCAGTGCGCCGTGGAACACATCGGGAAAGGCCAGCGCGACACGCAGGGCCACGCGCGAACCGCCGGACAATCCGCCGACATAGGTGCGCGCGGGATCGATCGAATAGGCCTTCGCCACGTTGGCGTAGCCGAGCATGGCCAGCGGAATGCGGCGCGAATAGACGTTCGCGGCATTGCCCGAGCCGGCCGCGGTCACGACGATCGTCGAGTGTTTGTCCAGTACCGGCAGCCACGCCGAAGGAATTGCCGCGGCATCGAACGGCGAAATCCACACGAGCAGGCCGAACTTGCCCGACGCCGGCGCATTGGTTGGCACGTACAAGGCGAAATGTTCGCGCGCAAGGTCGATGCTCTGCCCGTCCGCGCCCAGCCCCGCGGCAGCAAGTTTTTCGCGCATCCGCCGCGCGAGCAGCGGGCGGAAGAGGCGATCGATCAACTCCGTGTTATCCGCCAATGCCGAATAGTGATCGAACACGACCCCCTTCTGCAGCCCGGCCGGAGGAGCCGCAATACTAGCCGCCGCGCACAGCAACACCAGCTGGCATCCGGCCAGGATTTGCGCCGGCACGGGCAGGCGGCGGCGCATGGGGCCGGCGCGGAATCTGGTGAAAATGCGGGTAGGCACCGCGGCATTATCACGCGGCGCAATGGCCGATGAAACCGGCGGCACTTCGCCACGCCGTGCGAAAATGCGCGGCGGCCCGGAATTCGCCCGCAGGTCGCCACAATCCTCGCTCACCATCGCGCTTTCGACCCTGCCCCGAACGGACCAGACCATGCCCAACGCGTTTTCCATCGTGTTTCTCGGCACCCTCGCGCTCTCGACCGCCCCCGCCGATTCGCCCGATCCGCTGACCCGGCCGATGCCCGGCAAGCCGGAGTGGACCCGCGCCCACGCGCCGATCCGCATTTACGGCAACACTTACTACGTCGGCAGCGAGGGTATCAGCGCCCTGCTCGTCGACACGGGCGCCGGGCTGATCCTGCTCGATGTCGGGCTGCCGCAGTCGGCGCCGCTGGTCGAGGCGAACATCGCCAAGCTCGGTTTCAAGCTCAAGGACATCAAGTACGTGCTCAATTCGCACGCGCATTTCGATCATGCCGGCGGCATCGCCGCGTTGGTGCGCGACAGCGGCGCGACCGCGATCGCTAGCCCGTCGGGCGCGAAGGCGCTGCGCGAAGGCCATGTCGCCGCCGACGATCCGCAGGCTTCCGACACTGCAGACGCCACCTTCCCCGCTGCCGCGCGCGTGCGCGAGATCGCCGACGGCGAAGCCATGCGCCTCGGCGACACGGCGATCACCGCGCATTTCACGCCGGGGCACACGCCGGGCAGCACGACCTGGACCTGGAAATCCTGCGAAAACGGCACGTGCCTCGATGTGGTTTATTCCGACAGCATCTCGGCCTATGCCTCCGACGGATTCCACTTTCTCGCCGACGCGACCCACGGCGATCTCACCGCGTCGTTCCGCAAGAGTATCCACACGGTTGCGAATCTTCCCTGCGACATCCTCGTCTCCACGCATCTCGAAGCCTCGGGCTCCGACGCGCGCCTGGCGAAACTCGCGCTGCGGCGCGAACCGAATCCGATGATCGATACACAAGCCTGCCGTCGTTTCGCCGCAGACTACGAAAAGATGCTGGACGAGCGCATCGCCAAGGAAAAAACGGAAGCGCAGGCGCGCTGACCGCGCGCGATCCGCTCAGGGCTTAGGCACGAATCCATCCGGCACCGGAATACTCGCGAACGCGCGTTTGAGGCCTTCGTTCCACAGCATGCCGAGTTTGCGGAAATACGGATCGGCTTCCTCGATGCGGTGCTGGCCACGCGCGTCGAGGCTGTCGACCGGATAGACGAGCAGGTCGATCGGCAGGCCGACCGAGATGTTCGAGCGCATCGTCGAATCGAACGAAACCAGGGTCAGCTTGATCGCGTCGGCAAGCGCGAGGCCGGGCGAGATCACGCGGTCTATCACCGGCTTGCCGTATTTGATCTCGCCGTTCTGAAAAAATGGCGCTTCGCTCGAGGATTCGATGAAATTGCCTTCGGCATAGATCAGGAACAGGCGCGGCGCTTCGCCGACGACCTGACCGCCGACAATGAAGCTCGCCGACGAGTCGATGTTCTGTAGGCGCAGGTACTCGCCCTCGCGCTGGCGCACCTCGCGCAGCGTGTTGCCGACGAGTTCGGCGGCATCGTAGAGCGAAGTCACCGTGTAGATGTTCGGCGCATCGGGGTTTTCTTTCGCGGTGCGCTCGATCTGGTTGATCGCGTTCTGCGTGATCGACAGGTTGCCCGCCGAGAGCGCGACGATGACGCGCTCGCCCGGTTTCGAAAACACATGCATCTTGTCGACGCGGGAAATGTTGTCGACGCCCGCATTGGTGCGCGTGTCGGACGCGAACACCATGCCGGCGTCGAGCTTCATCGCAACGCAGTACGTCATCGGCGATCCGCAAGCGAGATTGTGTCGGGCGCGAAGTTTACATCACCGCTTCGGGAGTGAGCAGGAAATGTCGATCGACCTGTTGCGCCAAGGCGAACAGGCGCGTCATCACGCGTTGCAGCCAGACTTCCATGCCCTGCGCGAGCAGGTCGTCGATGCAGCCATAGCGCGTCTCTGCCATCAGCGCGCCGGCCTGGCGCACGACCTCGTGGTTGCCCGGCCCGGCAAGCGCGATCAGCGTCTTGTGTACGACGCCGGTACAGGTGGCGAGCGAACGCGGCGAATCGTGATTGAGGATCATAAGTTCGGCCACGCGTTCGGGCGTTATCGTCTCGCGATAGTGGCGGCGATAGGTTTCCATCGCCGACAGCGCGTGCAGCAGTGCGCTCCATTGGTAGTAACCGACCGCCGAACGCGCATCGCCTGCCTCCTCGGTCGACGGCCCCGAATACTTCACGTCCATCAGGCGCACGCCCCAGTCGGCGCGCTCGAGGAAGGTGCCGAGCTGCAGGTAGTGGTAAGCCGCGTCGCGCCCCATCGTGCCGACCGTCATGCCGCGAAACGAGGCCGAACGCGTCTTCACCCACTCGACGAAACGCGGCACGCCCTCGTCCTCGAACCGTTCGGTGCTAAGCTTGCGCATCTCCAGCCACGAGGTGTTGAGATCTTCGTACATTTCCAGCGTGATCGCGCCACGCTGCGCGCGCGCAGACTCGCGCGCGGCGCGGATGCACGAATAGATCGACGACGGATTGGTCGCGTCCAGGCACAGGTAACGCAACACTTTCTGCGCCACGATCGGCCCGTTGAGGCGCGAGTACTCCTGCACGAGGTCGAGAGCATCGAGCGCGCGCCGCCAGGTGCCGGCGTCGTGGCGCCGCGGGTCGAGGCGCTCGGGCAGCAGCGCGATGCGATGGGTAACGTCGATCAGGCGTGCGGTGTTCTCGGCGCGCTCGATATGGCGCGAGGTCCAGTACAGGTCGTTTGCGGTTCTGCACAGCATGATCGATCAGCCCTCCAGAACCCAGGTGTCCTTGGTGCCCCCGCCCTGCGAGGAGTTGACCACGAGCGAGCCTTCGGCCAGCGCCACGCGAGTCAGCCCGCCGGGCACGATGTGGATCTCCCTGCCGCTGAGCACATACGGGCGGAAGTCGACGTGCCGCGGCGCCAGCCCGCTGGTCACGTAGGTCGGGCACGAGGACAGCGCCAGCGTCGGCTGCGCGATGTACTTGGCCGGCTCGGCGAGGATGCGCTGGCGGAATTCGGCGATCTGCTCCTTCGTCGACGCCGGACCGACCAGCATGCCGTAGCCGCCGGCACCGTGAACCTCCTTGACGACCAGCTCGGACAGATGATCGAGCGCATAGGCAAGATCGTCCGCATCGCGCAATTTATACGTTTGAACATTGTATAAAATTGGTTCCTCGCCGAGATAGAAGCGGATCATCTCGGGCACGTAGGGGTATACCGACTTGTCATCGGCGATGCCGGCGCCGATCGCGTTCGCGAGCGTCACCCGGCCGGCCTTGTAGGCGGCGAAAATGCCCGGCACGCCGAGCATCGAGTCGGGGTTGAACACGGTCGGATCGAGAAAATCGTCGTTGATGCGTCTGTAGATCACATGCACGCGCTGCGCGCCCCGCGTGGTGCGCATGTAGACGGTGTCGTCGCGCACGAACAGATCCTGGCCTTCGACCAGTTCGACACCCATCTGCTGGGCGAGAAAAGCATGCTCGAAGTACGCCGAGTTGTGGAACCCCGGCGTCAGCACGGCCACGACCGGCTCGTCGACGCCCTCGGGCGCGACCGAGCGCAGCACGTCGTGCAGGCGGTCGGGATAGTGTTCCACGGGCGCGACCGCATGCGCTGCGAACAGTTCGGGGAACAGGCGCATCATCATGCGCCGGTTCTCGATCATGTAGGACACGCCCGAGGGCACGCGCAGATTGTCCTCGAGCACGTAGTACTCGCCGGCACCCGCGCGCACGATGTCGACGCCGGAGATGTGCGAGTAGATGCCTCCGGGCACGTCCATGCCGCGCATCACCGGCTTGTACTCGGCGTTGTTGAGGATCAAGTCGCTCGGCACTTTGCCCGCGGCGAGGATCTCCTGGCTGTGGTAGACGTCGTGCAGGAACAGGTTCAGCGCCTTGACCCGTTGGCGCAAGCCGGCGTCGAGCATGCGCCATTCGTCGCGCGGGATGATGCGCGGCACGATGTCGAACGGGATCAGGCGCTCGGCGCCCTCCTTCTCGCCGTAGACGGCGAACGTGATGCCGACGCGGTGGAACAGCAGCTCCGCCTCGCGCCGCTTCTGCTCGAGCCGCTCCTGCGGCGTGATGCGCAGCCAACCGTCGAAACCGCCGTAGTGCGGCCGTGCCGCACCACTCCCATCGAACATCTCGTCGTAGCTGACCGGCATGCGTTTCCTTTGTCGTTCGCGGGAACGCCGTACCGTTCCCGCGCATAACGTGCGGTACACGTCGGCTCTTGCAGTGCAACAAACTATTCGGGCTTCGTCAAGCAGAAAAATTCATGCCGACAGACCGCAGCGGGAAGCATCCGTGCCGGTCGAACGCGCCCATGCCGATTCGGTGGAAACGATTCGTCCCGCATCGCACCATGCGACAATGCGCGGCCATGGATCGACCCAACCCGCTCGCGCCCGATGTCGCCCCGGCGGACTCCGCCCCGACCCTGGACGCCCGTGCCAAGCGCACCCTGCTCTGGCTGATCGCGTTCTCGTTCTTCATGCAGATGCTGGACTCGACGATCGTCAATACGGCGGCGCCGAGCATCTCCACCGCACTGGCCGTCACCCCGCTGTCAATCAAGACCGCGCTGATCAGCTACACCCTGAGCCTCGCGGTGTTCATCCCGCTGAGCTCATGGCTGGCCGACCGTTTCGGCACGCGCCGCGTGTTCTGGGCGGCGATCGCGATCTTCACCACCGGCTCGCTCGCCTGCGGCATGGCGGCAAGCTTGCCGATGCTCGTTGCCGCACGCGTGCTGCAGGGCTTCGGCGGCGCGATGATGATGCCGGTCGGGCGGCTCGCGATCCTGCGCAGCTTTTCCAAAGCCGAGTTCGTCGGCGCGATGGCGTACGCGACCATCCCGGGCCTGATCGGGCCGGCGATAGGGCCGTTCCTCGGCGGCCTGTTCTCGACCTGGCTGTCGTGGCGCATGATCTTCTTCGTCAACCTGCCGTTCGGCCTCATCGGCCTGTGGATGACGCGGCGACACATGCCCGACTACCGCGCGTCCGCAAGCGTGCCGCTCGACTTCGCCGGCTTCGTCCTGTTCGGCCTAGGCGTCGGCGGCCTGTCGTGGGCACTGGAACAGGTGATCGAAGCGCGCTACGCGCAGACCGTGCTGATCGGCTTGCCCGCGGCCATTCTGCTGGCCGTATACGTCTGGCGCAGCCTGCGCATTGCACAGCCTATCGTCGACCTGCACCTGCTGCGCGTGCGCAGCTTCCGCATCGGCATCAACGGCAGTTTCACCACTCGCCTCGGCGTCGGCGGCGTCTACTTCCTGCTCACCCTGCTGTTCCAGGTCGGCTTCGGCCATTCGCCGGTAGTGGCCGGTCTGCTGCAGACGCCGCAGGCGATCGCGATGCTGTCGACGCGGTTCTTCGTCGCCGCGATCATCCGCCACTTCGGCTACCGGCGCGTACTGATCGTCAATACCACGCTCGCCGGCTTGATGATCCTGTCGTTCGCGACCTTCGATGCGGCCACGCCGGTCTGGCGCCTGTGCACCCAGGTGTTCGTATTCGGCATGGTCATGTCGATCCAGTACACCGCGGTCAATACGCTCGGCTTCGTCGATCTCGCGCCGGCGCAGGCGAGCATGGGCTCTTCCATGTCGAGTACGGCGCAGAACCTGTCGATCAGCTTCGGCATCGCCTTCGGCTCGCTGCTGATGGCGCTGTTCCTGCCTGCGGGCGCCACGCAGGGTGCAGCTTACGTCGGCGCATTCCAGGCGACCATGCTCATCCTCGGCATCATCACGATGTTGTCGTCGGCGGTGTTCTGGCGCGTGCCGCGCTCGGCCGCGGCATGATCGCGATCAAAGCTTGTAGGTCGGCAACTGCCAGTTCCACACCACCGAGAGCAGGCGCAGCGCAACCACGACGATCAGGCCCAACCCCATCGCCCAGCGCCGATCCAGCCCGAGCCGCTGCACGACGAGGTAGAGCACGATCCCCGCGATTGCCGCCGTGGCATAGATGTCCTTCTTCAATATCATCGGCACGGTACCGCCGAGTACGTCGCGCAGTACGCCGCCGGCAACGCCGGTCATCGTGCCCATCATCACCACGATGATCGGCGCGTGCCCGGTGCGTTCGGCGAGTTGCGCGCCGGTGATCGCGAACAGGGCGAGACCGAGCGCGTCGGCGACGAGAAGCGCATGCGCCGGCACCGGCAGGAAACTCGTGTAGATGATCGTCGCGACCGCCGACGCGCAGATCACCCACGGATAGGTCGAATCGGCGACCCAGAAGATCGGCTGGCGCCCGAGCAGCAGGTCGCGCAAGGTGCCGCCACCGATTGCCGGCAGGGTCGCGAGCACGATCACGCCGAACCAGTCCAGCCCGGCACGCCCGGCTGCAAGCGCGCCCGAGACCGCGAACACGGCGACGCCGGCGAGATCGAGAGCGTACAGAATTTGTGCAGCGCTCCAGCGCGCTCGCGTCGTCATTGCGTTCAAGCAGTTCCCCCGAAGTGCACCTTGACGGCGCAAGAACAGCCTACCGTGTCGGCGCGCGGATCGTCGATGCCGATACTCCCGGCAAGCAAACGAAACTCCGTTCGAGCGTATTTCGTCTGCAGCGGAAATCGTCGTGCATGCACAGACTCAGCGCAACTGGCTGTCCTTGCTGCCGCGCCGGTTGTAGCCGCTGAACGCAGCATCGGCCTTGTCGCGTTCCGACTGGCAGGCGACGCACAGGCGCACACCGGGCACGGCGGCGCGCCGGGCCTCTGGAATCGACGCCTTGCATTCCTCGCACTGTTTCAGGCCGGGGCCGCGCGGCTTGCGGCTGCGTGCGCGCTTGACCGCGTCCGCGACCGTCGCGTCGATCTGGTCCTGCACGGCGCCGTCGCCGGCCCACCCGGTGGCCATGGTCAGGCCTCCCCCGGCTCCGCTTCGGCATTGAGAAAATACGCCTCGACCTTGCCGCTGAACTTCAGCGTCATCGGCCGTCCGCGGCGGTCGAGCGCGCGCGGCACCGCCATGCGCACCCAGCCTTCGCTGACACAGTATTCCTCGACAGTGGTCTTCTCCTCGCCGTTGAAGCGGATGCCGATGCCCCGCGAGAGAACGGCCTCGTCGTAGTACTTGCTGCGTGGATCGTTGCAGAGATGATCGGGAGGCGCATCGCTCATGGGCAGGTCCGGTTTGAATCAGGTGCGCAAATTGTAGTGCGCCAGCGTCGCCTGCGCATCGGCTGCGGCGATAACGTCCTGCCAATCTTCCATCAGCGTGATCAGCGCGAGCTTCTCGAACTCGGGCGCGAAACGCCGCACGATCGGCTCCGGATCGCGCACACGCTTGCCGTCGACGATCAGGCCGAAGTGGACGTTGCCGTTGTAGGAGAGGATGGACAGGCCCATGCCGATCGAGCCCGACTGCGGCACCCAGAACATCAGCTCGTCGACCTTGCAGCCGGCGAGGTAGAGCGGCATCTGCGGGCCGGGCACGTTGGTCGCGACGGTCGAGGCCTTGCGCGAAAACAGTTCCAGCGCGACGCGCTGGATCGCGGCCGGCGCCATGCCGACCACCGAGAGCAGGCCGAAGGTCAGCGCGGCCTGCTTCGACTTCTTCAGCTCGCGCATGCTCGCGGCGATGCGCTCGAGCCGGCGCAGCGGATTGGCCTCGCCGATCGGCAGATCGAGAAAGACCAGGCCGAAATGGTTGCCGAGCTTCTTCGCATGTTCCAGCGGACGCAGGTTGACCGGCACGGTCGCGCGAATGGTCAGCCCGTCGACCTCGTCGCCGACCTCGCGCAGGTGCGCGCGCAGTGCGCCGGCGGCACAGGCGAGCAGCACGTCGTTGACCGTGCAGCCGAGCGCCTTGCCGACGACTTTCACTTCGTCCAGCGGCATCGGCTCGGCCCAGGCGACGCGCTTGACCTGGCCGAGCACGCCCTTGAACGCGGTCGGTGGATCGTCGGCCAGGGTCAACGCCACCGCAAGCTCGCGTGCGATCTCGCCGCCGTCCTTCGCGAGCGCGGCGGCAAGGTCGGGATTCGCGAGCAACTCGCTGCCCTTCTCCAATGCCTTCTCCCCGAGTGCCAGCGCTTGCGACAGGCCGGCTCCGGCCGGTGCGAGCAGGCGCTGCAACACGCTGCCCTGGTCCTTCTTCAGCCAGACCCTGGTCAGCTCCTTGCGCCGCTTCGGCGACGGGCTCGCGTCGGTCAGCGACAGCAGCACCTGCACCAGCGCCATGCCGTCGGCGTAGCAATGATGGATGCGCGCGATCAGCACGCTGCCGCCCATTTCGCCGCTTGGCGCGTAGTTGTCGACGAGGTGGAACTGCCACAACGGCCTGGCGTGATTGAGCGGGGTCGATGCGAGTTCGCTGACGAATTTCTCGAGCTCGATCTTGTCGGCCTTGCCCGGCAGTGCGGCGATGCGCACATGCCAGTCGATGTCGAAATCGGGGTCGGTTTCCCAGTACGTGGCGCTGACCGTGTCGACGGCCTTCTGGCGGAAGCGCGGGTAGGCGAGAAACCGCTCTTGCATCAATTGCTTGAGCCGGACCGGATCGAGGCGTTCGGAGAAAATCAGCACGCCGGAGATCATCATCAGGTTGGTCGGGCTTTCCATGCGCAGCCAGGCCGTGTCGACCTTGGCCATGGTTTCGCGCGCCTTGCGTAACGCTGCCGGCATTGCCTCTCCCCGTTGTTTTTGCTCGCCTCCGTGCGGGCGAAGTCGAAGAGCGGGCTTCCTGCCCGCACTATCCGCTATGCTTCGCGTAGCATCCGGCCTCATCGGGAAAAAGGCAACACGAATGCAGCACGGCCACGACATCCTGCTCAGCCTGTTCATCGTTTTCGTCGCGGCGCAGGCCGGCGCCTGGCTCGCACGTGCGATCAAACTGCCCGGCGTGGTCGGCGAAATCCTCGCCGGCTGCGCGATCGGCCCCTCGGTGCTGGGCTGGATCGCGCCTTCGGAGCCGCTCGAGGTGCTGTCCGAGATCGGCGTGGTGCTGCTGCTGTTTTCGGTCGGCCTGGAAACGCGCATCGAGGAGATGAAACGGGTCGGCCGCAGCGCCTTCCTCGTCGGCCTGCTCGGCGTGATCGTGCCGTTCCTGCTCGGCTCGCTGTGGGCGCACGGCGCCGGCTACGACTGGGCCAAATCGCTGTTCACCGCCGCGGCGTTCGTCGCCACCTCGGCCGGCATCACTGCGCGCGTCCTGCAGGAACTCGGCGTATTGCAGCGCGAGGAGTCGCGCGTCATCCTCGGCGCCGCGGTGATCGACGACATCCTCGCGATGCTGCTGCTCGGCATCGTCACCGCATTGCAGACCGGCGAGGACGTGCACCTGGGCAAGCTCGCCATTGTGCTCGCCGAAGCGATCGGATTCGTCGTCCTGATCGGACTGTTCGGCACCCGCCTCGCACGACGCTCGGCGCCGAAGCTGGCCGCGCGCGAGATCGACCTGCTGCCTGCGGCGCTCGCGCTGTGCCTGGGCCTGGCCTTCCTCTCGACCCGGTTCGGCCTCGCCGCGATCATCGGCGCGTTTCTCGCCGGCATGGTTGTCTCGGAGACGCCGCAGCGCAAGAAGTTCGAACACGACACCCAGCCGCTGCTCATGCTGATGACGCCGTTCTTCTTCGTACTCACCGGCGCGAAGGTCGAACTTGAGCAACTCGCCTCGACTGACGCGCTGCTCACGCTGGCGCTCGTGACGCTGATTGCGCTGGTCTCGAAACTGGTCGGCGGCGGTCTCGGCGCGCTAGCACTGGGTCGGCGTGGCGCGCTGGTCGTCGGCGTAGGCATGATGCCGCGCGGCGAAGTCGGCGTGGTGATCGCCAGCCTCGGCCTTGCCGCCGGCGTGTTCTCGCCGCGCACCTACGCGCTGATCGTGGCGATGTCGCTGCTTACCTCGGTCGTCACCCCGCCGCTGCTCGCACTGCTGTTGCGGCGCACACCCGACGCCCGCTGAGCGCCGGCCGCTACGCCGACGGCCCTTGCCTCTGCGCAAGCCGGGCAATCGCCGCGCGGGCGAGCTCGTTGAGCCCTTCGCCGCCGTGTTCGGCCTGGTAGGCGAGAATCTTCTTGCGCATGCGCGGTTCCCAGTAGCGCGCGATGTGGTTGGCAATGCCTTCGACCGCGAGCTCGCGCTGTGGCTCGGAACGGAAATAGTCGGCGATGTCGTTCGCCATCTTCACCAATGCCGCCGCGGCGTCGTGTTGCTGCATGGTCATATGTCGTGTCCCCCGTGGAAATTGCCCGCTCGCGCCGTCGCGGCGTCGGCGACCAGGCGCTGGCCATGGGCATAGACGCCGTAGCCGTCGGCGCGCGCGAAGCCGACAAGCGTGACGTTGGCCTCGCGCGCGAGCGCAAGCGCAAGCGCGGTCGGCGCCGAAATCGCGACGAGAAATCCGATGCCGACCGTTGCCGCTTTCATCACCATCTCGTAGCTGGCGCGGCTGGTCACGACGAGGAAACCCGTGCGCGCGTCGATGCCGCCGCGCTGCATCGCGCCGATCAGCTTGTCCAGCGCATTGTGCCTGCCGACGTCCTCGCGCAACAGCGCGACGCGGCCGTCGGCATCGGCCCACGCGGCTGCGTGCACCGCACCGGTCGCCGCGTTGACGACCTGCAATTGAGGCATCCGCGCCAGCGCGCGGCGCAGCGCGGCCGCATGCACCACGGGCGCCACGGCCACCGCCGGCGGGTGGCGCACGGCCGCTTCCAGCGTCTGTGCCCCGCAGAGTCCGCAGCCCGTGCGCCCGGTCAGCTCGCGCACGCGGTCCGCGAGCAGGCCGGCCTTCGCCGCAGCAATCTCGATGCGCAGCTCGATGCCGGCCAGCGCTTCGAACGGCTCCACGTTCTCGAACTGCGCCGCGTTGTCGATGATGCCTTCACTCAGCGAAAAGCCCAGGGCGAAGTCTTCCAGATCGGCCGGCGTCGCCATCATCACCGCATGCGGACGCCCGTTGTAGACCAGGGCGACCGGAATTTCCTCGGCGAGCGCATCGCCCACGCGCGCGACCGCACCGCCGCGATGGCGCTCGACTTCGCGCGCGACGACGCCGCGCGGCAACGGCTTTTCGAGGTCGGCCTTCAACCCGCGTTTGCTCCGGCTTCGCCCAGCAGTGCGTGCTGCCTGTCGCTGAACGCGCGATAGCGCTGCTGCCAGTCCGACGGCTGGGTGACGCGCGTGATCTGCACCGCCGTCACCTTGTACTCCGGACAGTTCGTCGCCCAGTCGGAGTTGTCGGTCGTGATCACGTTCGCACCCGAGAATGGGAAATGGAACGTGGTATAGACGACCCCCGGCGGCATGCGCGCGCTGATCGTCGCACGCAGCACGGTCTGGCCCGCACGGCTTTCGATGCCGACCCAGTCGTCGTCGGTGATACCGCGATCCTCGGCGTCCTGCGGGTGGATCTCGAGGCGGTCCTCGCCGTGCCAGCGGCTATTCTCGGTGCGCCGCGTCTGCGCGCCGACGTTGTACTGGCTGAGGATGCGGCCCGTGGTCAGGATCAGCGGATACTTCGCGTTGACTTTCTCCGTGCTCGGCACGTACTCGGTGAGCATGAAGCGACCCTTGCCGCGCACGAACTCGTGCACGTGCATCGTCGGCGTGCCCTCGGGCGCGTCCTCGTTGCACGGCCATTGGATGCTGCCGAGGCGGTCGAGCTTGGCGTAGTCGACGCCGCGGAAGGTCGGCGTCAAGCGTGCGATCTCGTCCATGATCGCGGACGGATGCGCGTACTCCATCGGATAACCCATCGCGTTCGACAGCAACTGGGTGATCTCCCAATCGGCATGACCGCTCTTCGGCCGCATCACGCGGCGGACGCGGGAGATGCGGCGCTCGGCGTTGATGAAGGTGCCATCCTTCTCGAGAAAGGTCGAGCCGGGCAGAAAAACATGCGCGAACTTCGCCGTCTCGTTGAGGAAAAGGTCCTGCACGACCACGCATTCCATCGCCATCAGCGCCGCGGTGACGTGCTGCGTGTTCGGGTCGGACTGCACGATGTCCTCGCCTTCGATGTACAGGCCCCTGAATTCGCCGTCGAGCGCGGCTTCGAACATGTTCGGTATGCGCAGGCCCGGTTCGGCCTGCAACGCCACGCCCCATGCCTGCTCGAAGCTCGCGCGCACGGCGGCGTCGCCGACATGGCGGTAGCCGGGAAATTCGTGCGGGAACGAGCCCATGTCGCAGGAGCCCTGCACGTTGTTCTGGCCGCGCAGCGGATTCACGCCGACGCCTTCGCGGCCGATGTTGGCGGTCGCCATCGCGAGATTGGCGATGGCCATGACCGCGGTCGAACCCTGCGAATGCTCGGTCACGCCGAGGCCGTAGTAGATCGCCGCGTTGCCGCCGGTCGCGTACAGGCGCGCGGCCGCACGCACGTCCGCCGCCGGCACGCCAGTGACGCTCTCCATCGCCTCGGGCGAGTGGCGCGGCTCGGCGGCGAACGCGCGCCACTTGGCGAACGAATCGGTCTCGCAGCGTGCGCGCACGAATTCCTCGGCGACCAGCCCCTCGCCCACGATCACGTGCGCAAGCGAAGTCAACAGTGCGACGTTGGTGCCCGGGCGCAAACACAGGTGGAAGTCGGCCTGCACGTGCGGCGTGCGCACGAGATCGATGCGGCGCGGGTCTGCCACGATCAGCTTCGCCCCCTGGCGCAGGCGTCGCTTCATCTGCGATGCGAACACCGGATGGGCGTCCGTGGGGTTGGCGCCAATGACGAAGATCACGTCGGCCTGCATGACCGAATCGAAATCCTGCGTGCCGGCCGACTCGCCCAACGTCTGCTTGAGCCCGTAACCCGTAGGCGAATGGCAGACGCGCGCGCAGGTATCGACGTTGTTGTTGCCGAAGCCGGCGCGCACGAGCTTCTGCACGAGGTAGGTCTCCTCGTTCGTGCAGCGGCTCGAGGTGATGCCGCCGATCGAATCACGGCCGTGCTGCGCCTGGATGCGCCGGAACTCGGACGCCGTATGCGCGATCGCCTCCTGCCACGACACCTCGCGCCACGCATCGCCGATCCGGGCGCGGATCATCGGCTTGAGGATGCGATCGGCATGCGTCGCATAGCCGATCGCGAAACGGCCCTTGACGCAGGAATGGCCGTGGTTGGCGTGGCCGTCCTTGTTCGGCACCATGCGCACGAGTTCTTCGCCGCGCATCTCGGCGCGGAACGAACAGCCGACGCCGCAGTAGGCGCAGGTCGTGACCGTGCTGCTTTGCGCCGGACCTTGCGCAAGCAGCGATTTCTCGGTCAGCGCCGTGGTCGGACAGGCCTGCACGCAGGCACCGCAGGAAACGCATTCGGACTGCATGAAGCCTTCGTCCTGGCTGGCGACGACGCGCGAATCGAACCCGCGTCCCTCGATCGTGAGCGCAAGCGTGCCCTGCTGCTCGTCGCATGCGCGCACGCAGCGCGAGCAGACGATGCAGGCGGCCGGGTCGAAGCGGAAGTACGGATTGCTCTCGTCCCGGACCGCCTGCCGATGGTTCGCGCCATCGAATCCGTAGCGAACCTCGCGGACGCCGACGGCTTCGATCATCCTGCGCATTTCGGTCGGCAAGGCCTCGTCGCCCGACGCATGGTCGGACAGGTACAACTCCATCACGCCGCGACGGATTTTCTGCAATTGCGCCGACTGCGTCGTGACCTTCATTCCCGCTTCGACCGGCGTCGTGCACGAGGCGGGATAGCCCTTGCGCCCTTCGATCTCGACCAGGCACAGGCGACACGATCCGAATGCCTCGAGCAGCTCGGTGGCGCAAAGCCTGGGGATCGCGATGCCAGCTTCGCTCGCGGCACGCAATACGGAGGTGCCGGCCGGCACGCTCACTTCGCGTCCGTCGATCGTCAACGCCACGGGTTGCGCGGACCGGGACCTGGGCGTACCGAAATCGAGTTCGACTATCGACAGCATTTTCGAATCTCCTGCAAAACCAGCTTGTCTGCGGCGCCGGCACCTCTCGGCCAACCCGCCGCCGCATCAATCGAGCCGATGCGATGGAGCGCTTCGAGCAAAATCCTCAGGGAAATGTTTGATCGCGCTGATCACCGGGTCCGGCGTCAACCCGCCCAGCGCACACAGCGACCCGTGGCGCAGCGTGTTGCACAGGTCGTCGAGCAGCGCCAGGTTTTTCTCCCGGTCGACGTCGGCGCGGATGCGATCGACGACTTCGACGCCACGGGTCGACCCGATCCGGCACGGCGTGCACTTGCCGCAGGACTCGACCGCACAGAATTCCAGCGCATAGCGCGCCTGTTCGAGCATGTCGACCGTATCATCGAAAGCGACGATGCCGCCGTGGCCGAGCATGGCCCCGATCGCGGCGAACGCCTCGTAGTCGACGACCGTGTCGAACAATCGTTCCGGCAGATACGCGCCGAGCGGTCCGCCGACCTGCACCGCACGGATCGGCCTGCCGGAATGCGAACCGCCGCCATAGTCGTACAGCAATTCGCGCAAGGTCACGCCGAACGCCATTTCGATCAAGCCGGTGCGTTTGAGATTGCCGCCGAGCTGGATCGGCAGGGTGCCGCGCGAGCGGCCGACGCCGAAGTCGCGATAGAACTGCGCACCTTGGTCGAGTATCACCGGCACCGAGGCGAACGAGATCACGTTGTTGATGACGGTCGGTTTGCCGAACAAGCCCTTGATCGCCGGCAGCGGTGGCTTGAAGCGCACCTGGCCGCGCCGGCCCTCGATGCTGTCGAGCAGCGAGGTTTCCTCGCCGCAGATGTAGGCTCCGGCGCCGAGCCGCAGTTCGAGATCGAAGCGCTTGCCGCTGCCGCCGATGTCGGCACCGAGCCAGCCCGCCGCGTACGCGTTCGCGATCGCCGCGTCCAGCGCACGCCGCGCATGCGGGTACTCGCAGCGCAGGTAGATGTAGCCTTGCGTCGCGCCGACCGCGACACCGGCGATGGTCATGCCTTCGATCAGGCAGAGCGGATCGCCTTCCATCAACATGCGGTCGGAGAACGTACCGGAATCGCCTTCGTCGGCGTTGCAGACGATGTACTTCGGCGCAGCGGGTACGGCGGATGCGCCGCCCGGCGCGTCCAGAACGGTTCGCCACTTGATGCCGGTCGGAAATGCCGCGCCACCGCGCCCGCGCAGGCCCGAATCGGTCACCGCAGCGACGATGTCGCCAGCACCCATCGCCAGCGCGTTCTGCAGGCCGCGATAGCCGCCATGCGCAACGTAGTCGGCAACGCTGAGCGGATCGGTGATGCCGACGCGGGCGAAACACAGACGCTGCTGGTGCGCGAACCAGTCCATCGCCTCGACTGCGCCAAGGCGCAGCGCATGCGCGTCACCGTCCGGGAAGCCGGCGGCGAACAGGCCGGGGACATCGGCGGCTGCGACCGGGCCATAGGCGATGCGGCCGGCGGCGGTCGCGACTTCGATCAGGGGTTCCAGCCAGAACAAGCCGCGCGAGCCGTTGCGCACGAGTTCGATGTCGATGCCGCGCAGGCGTGCGGTTTCGACGATGGCCTGCGCGACGCGCTCGGCACCAAGGGCCAGCGCCACCGCATCGCGCGGCACGAAAACCTTCACGCCGCTCATGTCGCCGCTCTCGCCGCCGCAACCAGCTCGTCGAACACGGCCGGCGTCACCCGCGCGCGCAGGTCGTCGTCGCCGATCAGCACCGACGGCCCGCAACCGCAATTGCCAAGGCAATAGACCGGCTCGAGCGTGATCGCACCGTCGACCGTGGTTTCGTGGAAATCGATGCCGAGCGTGTGCTTCGCATGCGCCTCGAGCGCGCGCGCCCCCAGCGCCTGGCAAGCCTCGGCGCGACAAATGCGCACGACCCGGCGGCCGGGCGGAGCGTTGCGGAAGTGATGGTAGAAAGTGACCACGCCATGAACCTCGGCACGCGTGAGGTTCAGCTCGCTCGCGATCAGCGCGAGCGATTCGGGTGGCACGTAGCCTAGCGCGTCCTGCAGGTCATGAAGTATCGGCAACAGTGCGCCGGCACGATCACGGTTGCGGGCGATGGTCTGCATGACCGCCGTGCGCACCGGATCCGGCAGCACCGACTCCAGCTTCGGCCTGCGGGCAAAATCGTTGCAGGTTTCCTCGTGCATCATCCACCCTTGCTACGCGGACGCGCGCTTCGTCGTCGGAAAGGGGAAAGCGCCTCGCTGCCTCTGGTGTTCGCGGTATCGCCGCCCCTCGTTGTCGGACTATAGCGCAGCGCCTCCTGCACAACACGATGTGGGTCAGTTCCGGGACACAAATTCCGCCTTGTTGCCCCATGCCCATGCATGGCAGCGTCGCCTCGATCCGACGCAATCAGCACGAGCCTGATTTGCGCATACGCGCGTGCCTCGTTCAGACTCCTGTTCCCGCCAGCAAGTTGTATCCCCCCGGAGCGATCGCCCCCATGCGCCTGCGAGATTGCCACAACTTCCACGATTTTCGCCGCATGGCGAAGAGTCGATTGCCGGGCCCGATCTTCGATTACATCGACGGCGCGGCTGACGACGAAGTCACGTATCGGCGCAACACCGCGAGCTTCGAGCGGTGCGATCTGGTACCGAACGTTCTGCGCGGCGTCGACAACGTCGACCTGTCGGTGATCGTGATGGGTCAGAAGCTGGCGTTGCCGGTGTACTGTTCGCCGACCGCGCTGCAGCGGCTGTTCCATCACCAGGGCGAGCGCGCGGTCGCGGCCGCGACCGGCCACTGCGGCACGTTGTTCGGCGTCTCCTCGCTCGGCACGGTGAGTCTCGAGGAAGCGCGCCGGCTCGGCGCAGGCGCGCCCGCCTGCTACCAGTTCTACTTCCACAAGGATCGCGGCCTCAATCGAGCGATGATGAAGCGCGCCAAGGCGGCCGGCATCGAGGTGATGATGCTGACCGTGGATTCGATCACCGGCGGCAACCGCGAGCGCGACAAGCGCACGGGTTTCTCGATCCCGTTCAAGCTCACCTTGGGCGGCATGCTCCAGTTCGCGCTCAAGCCGGCGTGGGGTATCAACTACCTCGCCCACGAATCGTTCCGGCTGCCGCAACTCGACGAACATGTCGACATGGGCGGCGGCGCCATGTCGATCGCCCAGTACTTCACCGACATGCTCGATCCGACGATGAACTGGGGCGACGTGACGCAAATGGTGCGCGAGTGGGGCGGGCAGTTCTGCCTGAAAGGCGTCATGTCGGTGGCCGATGCGAAGCGCGCCGCCGACATCGGCTGCACCGGCATCGTGCTGTCGAACCACGGCGGCCGCCAGCTCGACGGCTCGCGCACGGCCTTCGACCAACTTGCCGAGATCGTCGACGCGGTCGGCGACCGCATCGACGTGATGATCGATGGCGGCGTGCAGCGCGGCACCCACGTGCTCAAGGCGCTGTCGCTCGGCGCCAGGGCGGTCGGCCTCGGTCGCTACTACCTCTTCCCGCTTGCAGCCGCCGGCCAGGCCGGTGTCGAGCGTGCGCTCGAGCTGATGCGCGCCGAACTCGAACGCGACATGAAACTGATGGGCTGCACTTCGATCGCGCAGCTGACCCGCGCGAACCTGCGCTTCCGCTGAGAACCGCTACAACAACCCGTAGCGCCGCACCATCCAGCTTTTCACCACCTGGGTCAAGGCCATGTAGGCGATCAGGATCGCGGCCAGGATCGGCCACCAGATCGCCGGCAGCGGCGAGAAGCCGAACCAGGCGCCGATCGGCAGCGCGGTCAGCAGGATGCCGACGATGCAGATCACCACGCCGGCGACGGTCAGCGGCAAGCTGGCACGACTGTGCAGGAATGGCATCCTGCCGGTGCGGATCACGTGCACGATCAAGGTCTGCGACAGCAGCGACTCGATGAACCAGCCGGTCTGGAACAGGTTCGCGTGCGCCGTGGTGTTCGCGCCGAGGACGAACCAGAGCACGGCGAAGGTGACGTAGTCGAAGATAGAGGAAATCGGACCGATGCCGAACATGAAGCGCGCGATGCCCTTGAGATCCCACTGTCGCGGCTTGGCTAGGTACTCCTGATCGACCTCGTCGGACGCAACCGCCGTCTGCGAAAAATCATAGAGCAGGTTGTTGAGCAGGATCTGCACCGGCAGCATCGGCAGGAACGGCAACAGCACCGAGGCGCCGATCATCGAGAACATGTTGCCGAAGTTCGACGAGGCGGTCATCTTGATGTACTTCAGGATATTGCCGAACACCTTGCGGCCTTCGAGCACGCCCTCCTCGAGTACGAGCAGGCTTTTTTCGAGCAGGATGATGTCCGCCGACTCCTTGGCGATGTCAACCGCGGTATCGACGCTGATGCCGACATCGGCCGCACGCAGCGCCGGGCCGTCGTTGATGCCGTCGCCCATGAAACCCACGACATGGCCATCGCGATGCAGAGCCTCGACCACGCGCACCTTCTGTTGCGGGTTCAAGCGCGCAAATACCGGCGTGTCGCGCGTGGCGAGCATCAATTCCTCGTCGTTCATCGCCTCGATCTTCGGCCCGGTCAGCCATTTGTCCACTTGTATACCGACCTGGCGGCAGACGTTGCGTGTGACCGTATCGTTGTCGCCGGTGAGGATCTTCACCGCCACACCGTTGGCGTTGAGCGCCTCGATCGCCGCGGCGGCGGAGTCCTTGGGCGGGTCGAGGAAGGCGACGAAGCCCATCATCGTCAGATCGTTTTCGTCGTCGCGCGAATACGCGGCCCTGGCCTCAATCTCGCGCATGCCGAGGGCGAGCGCGCGAAAGCCGTCCTCGTTCATCCCCTGCGCGACCTCCCTGACTTCGGCAAGATGCTGCTCGGTCAGCGGCTTGTAATCGTCCTCGTGCGCGAGGCTGCTGCACACCGCCAGCATCTCCGCGACCGCGCCCTTGGAGATGATGAAGTGCTTGCCGGTGCTGTTGGCTTTCACGATCACCGACATGCGTCGGCGGGTGAAATCGAATGGTACCTCGTCGACCAGCGTGTACTCGGAGTGCAGATGCTGCACGGTGTCGGCATCGACCGCATCGAGCACCGCTTCGTCGAGCAGATTGCGCAGGCCGGTCTGGTGGTAGCTGTTGAGCCAGGCGTATTCGAGCACGCGCGCGTTCTCGTCGCCGTAGATGTCGACATGGCGTTCGAGGATGACGCGATCCTGGGTGAGCGTGCCGGTCTTGTCGGTGCACAGCACGTCGATCGCGCCGAAATTCTGGATCGCGTTGAGGCGTTTGACGATGACGTCCTTCTTCGCCATCTTCAATGCGCCCTTGGCCAGGTTGATCGCGACGATCATCGGCAGCATCTCCGGCGTGAGACCGACGGCCACCGCAACCGCGAACATGAAGGCCTCGAACCAGTTGCCCTTGGTGACGCCGTTGATCAGGAAAACGATCGGCACCATCACCGCCATGAAGCGGATCATCAGCCAGGCGAAGCGCGACACGCCCTTGTCGAAGCTCGTCTGCACGCGCTGGCCGACCAGCGAGCCTGCGAGCGCGCCGAAATAAGTGTTCGCTCCGGTCGCGGCGACGACCGCGGTGGCGCTGCCCGAGACAACGTTCGAGCCCATGAAGCACAGCGACTTCGCTTCGAGCGCGTTCGGCGCCCTGGCGTCACTCGCGGCGAACTTTTCCACCGGCATCGACTCGCCGGTCAGCGCGGACTGGTTGATGAAAAGGTCTTTTGCGCTGATCAGACGCAGATCCGCCGGCACCATGTCGCCGGCGGAGAGGAACACGATGTCGCCAGGCACGAGGCCATCGATCGGCACTTCGATCTTCCTGATGAGACGCACCATCTCGATGTTGTCGTCGCAATCGGCAACCACGCCGTCGTTCGGCGCTTCCTCGATCTCGCGCTTCACCGTCGCCGTATTGCTGACCATCTTGCGCAGCTGCTCGACCGCATTGCTCGAGCGAGCCTCCTGGAAATAGGCGACGAATACGGCCATGACGACCATCGCGAACATGATTACCGCACCGATCTTGTCGCTCGCCTCATCGCCGGTGAACCAGGTGATCAACGCGAGCGCGGTCAGTAGGATGTTGATCGGATTGGTGGCAAAGCGTTCGCCGATCTCGAGCAGGAAAGGTTTCTTCTTTTCCTGCGCGACGACGTTCGGCCCATAGTGCTCGAGGCGTTCGGCGACCCGCTCGGGATTGAGCGCCTGCCCGCCCGGATTGAGCTGGTTCAGGGCGTCGTCGGGACTCAGGCGCGCGAGCGCCACCAGTTCCGCGGCGATGCGCGCCGCCACTTCGTTGCGCGCGCCGTTGCGGCCGTTGCCGCCAATCAGCATTGCCGCGATCGAGAATTTCAGCATGAGAGGCTTCCCGTCATGTAAAACGCACAAAATCAGGCAGCATGCCCAGACTTCGTGACAGGTCGGCGACGGGAATGCCCGCGAGGGGCGTGGGCGTCGGCAAGCTATCCGCAACGGGATAGCGCACCGCGAGGGGAACTATCCGCGTGGAAAAGTCGGGTTGGCTGCAGCGGAAAATCTACTGCAAGGGTCCACGGACGGACGTCCTCGGCAAAAAAGTTGCGCGCAAGGTAGTCGCGTCGCGCGAGCTTGTCAACGGGAAATCGATCAGGTTTTCCTGAAACCGGCAATGCGCGCGCGGATCGCATCGAAAAACGCTTGCGGCAAGATCGCCTGTACCGGTACCTGCCAGCAGTCCGCATGCGCGAACGCACGACATTTGACTGCGTCTTTCGTGGTCATCAGCACAGGCGCATCGTCGCCGAATCGGAGATCGCCGGCAGTGTAGGCGTGATGGTCGGCGAAGGCGTGTTCGACGATGTCGATACCCGCGCCGCGCAGCATCGCGAAGAAACGCGCCGGGTTGCCGATGCCGGCGACGGCATGGACGCGCCGCCCGGCGAAATCGCGCAAGGGTTTCTGCTCGCCCGTATCGCACAGCGAAACGGCCACCTCGCCTGCGAGCCGCATCGGCACCTCGCCGGCTCGTGTCTCGCCGCCGTTGCAGACACGGAAGTCGACAGAATCCAGGCGCGACAGCGGTTCGCGCAGCGGCCCGGCCGGCAGCAGCAGGCCGTTGCCGAAGCGGCGCTCGCCGTCGATGACACAGATATCCACGTCGCGAAACAGCGCCAGATGTTGCAGGCCATCGTCGGCGACGAGCGCGTCGCAGTCGTGGCTGGCGAGCAGCAGGCGCCCGGCCGCGGCGCGATCGCGGCCGACCGCGACCGGGGCGCCCGTCGCGGCATGGATCAACACCGGCTCGTCGCCGACACGCGCGGCATCGCTATCCGCGTCGAGCAGTTCCACGGAACCCGCGGTTCCGCCGTAGCCGCGGCTGATCACGCCTGGCCGGTGTCCGCGATCGCGCAATGCCTCGACCAGCGCGGTCACGAGCGGCGTCTTGCCCGTGCCGCCGACGGTGATGTTGCCGATGACGATCACCGGTACGGGCAGGCGCTGTGGTTTTTTCCAACCGGATCTGTACGGCGCGCGATGCAGGGCTCGAAGCATGCGGTAGAGAGGAACGAGCGCGCGCAGCCAGAACGGCGACGGCCGGGCGCCATACCAGATTTCAGCCAGCCGCTGCACGAGATTCACGACCGCAACCCGCTTTGCTCGTCATTCCCGCGCGTCTGCGGCGGGAATGACGAGCCCGGGCAAGTGCACCGCGAATCATCCCGAAACCGCATCCGGACTCCGTTTCGACTCGTGGAACTGCAAGCGATGCAGCGCCGCGTACTTGCCGCCGGCCGCGATCAGCTGCGCATGCGTGCCGCGTTCGACGATGCGGCCTTCGTCGAGCACGGCGATCTGGTCGGCATGCTCGATGGTCGAAAGCCGATGCGCGATGACGAGCACGGTGCGCTTGGTCATCAGATGCTTGAGCGCGTCCTGGATCAGGCGTTCGGACTCGGAGTCGAGCGCGCTGGTCGCCTCGTCGAGGATCAGGATCGGCGCGTCCTTGAGAATGGCGCGCGCGATCGCGATGCGCTGGCGCTGCCCGCCGGACAATTGCGCGCCACCCTCGCCCACCGGCGCGTCGAGGCCGAGCGGCAGACGCTCGATGAATTCCATCGCGTTCGCCGCGCGTGCCGCCGTTTCGATCGCTTCTCGCGAGGCGCCGGCGAGCGCACCGTAGGCGATGTTGTTGGCAATCGTGTCGTCGAACAGCACGACGTGCTGGCCTACCCAGGCGATCTGCCTGCGCAGGTCGGCCAGGTGGTAATCGGCAAGCGGCAGACCGTCGAGATGGATCCGGCCCGAACTGGGCTCGTGGAAGCGCGGCACCAGGCTGACCAGGCTGGACTTGCCGCTGCCCGAACGTCCGACCAGCGCGGTGACCGTGCCCGGAGCGCAGTGCAGGTCGACACCGTCGAGCGCGTCGACCGATTGGCCCGCGTAGCGGAACGACACATCGTGCAGATCGATCTCGCCGCGGCAGCGTTTCATCGACCGCGTGCCCGCGTCGCGCTCGCCCGGCGCGTCGAGAATCGCGAACAGGTCCTCGGCCGCGACAATGCCGCGCTGCATGTTCGACTGCACCGTGGTCAGTTGCTTGATCGAAGTCAGCATCACGCTCATGCCGGTGATGACGGCCATGAACTCGCCCGCGGTGATGTGGGCGATGATGCCGGGGCGCGTGGCGACGAAGATCACCATCGCGATCGCGAACGCGGCGACGATCTGCACGATCGACGTGGACAATGCGTTGGTCGCCGCGACCTTCAGGTTGAGGCGGCGGTTGTCGTTCGCCACCCGATCGAAGCGCGCGCGCTCGTAGGCCTGGCCACCGTAGATCTTCACCTCGCGCTGCGCATTGACGACTTCGTCAATCGTGCCGGTGACCTCGCCCATCGAATGCTGGATGCGCGGGCCGATGCGGCGGTAGCGCTTGCCGACCGCGGACACGATCAGCGCGATCAGCGGCGCAAGCACGAACAGCGCGGCGGTAAGGCGCACGCTCATCATCAGCATGACGGTCGTGTAGCCGATGATAGTCAGCGAATGCAGCACCATCGTCTTCAGCGAATCGGTGCAGGCGCCGGCAACTTGCTCGACGGTGAAGGTGAGGCGCGACACCATCTGTCCCGAGGTCTCGCCGGCGAAATGCGCCGCCGGCAACTGCAGGTAGCGCGCGAACACTTCGTTGCGCAGGCGATGCACGATGCCTCGAGCGACCCGCGCCATGCCGTAGTCGGTGAGAAAGGTTCCAATCCCGCGCACCGCGAACAGCACGACGATGAAGAACGGCATCCAGAACACCCAGAAACGGTCGTGGGCGGTGAATACCTCATCGACGATGTCCTTGATGTACTTCACGAACAGCGACGAGCAGGCCGCGTCGAGTGTCATGCCGAACAGCGCGAACGTGACCACGCGCCACGACGGCCGCAGATAGCCGAGCAGGCGTCGATAGGTGTCGATCGGGCGCGGTTTCGCGGCGTCGCTCATCGGCCCGCTGGCTTGTCCGCGGCGTCCTTGGCCCGAGTCGTCGCGATCGACAGGTGGGTGAACCCGAGCTGGCCGAGCGCGTCCATCGCGGTGACCACGGCCTGGTGCGGGGTCGCGGCGTCGGCGCGCAGCACGACCTGGCGGTCGCGGTTGCCGCCGGCGATGCGCGCGATGGCTTCCTTCAGCGTGTCGAGCGCGGGATTGAGCACTTCGTTGTTGTCGACGAAGTAGTGGCTGTTCGCATCGATCATGACGATCAACGCCTCGCGCTGCGCCTCGGTCGTCGTCTCCGACGCCTCGGGCAGGGTCACCTTCATCGCCGAATGCTGGACGAAGGTCGTCGTCATGACGAAGAACATCAGCAAGGTCAGCATCACGTCGATCAGCGAGATCACGTTGATCTCGAAGTCGTCATTGCGAGTGGAGCCGAGCCGCATGTCAAACGGTTTCCCGGGCACCGGCGGCAGCCACTGCCGTCGGCGGGCGCGGCGCCTTGCGTGCTGTTATGGCAGCTTCGGAATGCGCGGCGAGTTCGTCCATCAGCACGATCACGTCCTTCTCCATGTCGACCACGTAGTCGACGACCAGGCCGCGGAAATAGCGGTGGAAGAAATACGCCGGAATCGCCACGCACAGGCCCGCGGCCGTGCACACCAGCGCCTCGCCGATACCGCCGGCCATCTTCAGCGGATCACCGACGCCGGACACCATCACCGCGAAGAACATGCGGATCAGGCCGAACACGGTGCCGAGCAGGCCAAGCAACGGGGAAATCAGCGCGATCGTGCCGAGCGTGTTGAGGAAGCGTTCGAGCCGGTGCACGACGTGGCGGCCGGTGTCCTCGACGCGCTCCTTCATGATCTCGCGCGAGCGCAGGCGCACGCTGAGCGCGGCGGCAAGAATCTCGCCGAGTGGCGAATTCTCGCGCAGCGTCTCCACGTGCTGCGGATCAAGCTGGCGGTTGCGCGCCCATTCGCGCACTTGCGTGGTCAGGCCGGGCGGAATCACCGCACCGCGCCGCAGGGTCCAGAAGCGCTCGAGGATGATCGCGATCGCGATCGCCGAACAGATCAGGATGGGCAGCATCGCCCAGCCGCCGGCCATCAGAATTTCCAGCACGCCAATTCCTCGTCAGGGTTCCGTCTTTCGCGGCGAATCATACCAGCGAATCGGCGCGGCTTTGCGCGTTCGGTGATCGACTCGACGATTCCGATTCGAGGCCTCATCCTCGTCACCGGCGTTCACTCGCGCCAGTACGGATGGCGGTCAATGCGGCCCTGCTCGATCAACCGAGGCGGGCCGTCGGTGGCGAAGCGGATATCGGCGAAGCCGCTGTGCGGCGTGTCCAGCAGGGCGACGCCGGCCGCTCGATAACGCGCGACGACGCCGGGATTGGGGTGATGGAAATGGTTGCGATAGCCCGAGGAGACCAGAGCCAGCTCCGGTCGCAGTGCGGCGATGAACGCAGCACTCGAGGAAGTCTTGCTGCCATGATGCGGCACCTGCAGCAGCGTGTGCGCGGCGACCGGTGCCAGCACGGAAGCCACCTCCCCCTCCACCGCCGCGGTGATATCGCCGGTCAGCAGCAGTGCGCTGTCGCCGCTGCGCACTTCAAGTACGCAGCAGCGGTCATTGTTCCTCGCCGCCAACGGTGCGTGCGGGTGGACGATGCGGAACGCGACGCCATTCCAGTTCCACGCCTCGCCGGCGAGACACTGTATTGCCGGCACGCTCAGGCGCTCCGGTTCACCGCTGCTCACGCTGGCTTGCGGAAATGCCGCCAGCACCGCGGCCGCACCGCCGGCATGATCATTGTCACCGTGGCTGATGATCAGCCGGTCTACCCGCGCGACTGCGCTCGCGTGCAGCGCCGGCACGACAGCCGCATCGCCGAGATCGAAGCCGGAGGGGAACCTCGCGCCTGCGTCGTACACGAGCGCGTGCTCGCGCGTACGCACGACCACCGACAGGCCCTGGCCCACGTCGAGCAGCAATGCTTCGAATTCGCCGTCGATCAGCACGTGGCGCGCCGGAACCAGCAGCGGCAACAACAGGGCAACGCCAAGCGCGCGCGCCGGCATGCCGCGCGGCAGCAGCAGCCAGGCGGCACCGAGCATCGCCAATGCAAATGCCCACACCGCGGGTTCGGGAAAATACCAGAGCGCACCGGGCCAGGCCGCGATGCGTTCGAGCAGCGCCCACAGCACCTGCATCGCCCATCCAGCCAGTTCCAGCAGCGGCGTGCCGAACATCGGCACCACAAGTTGCAATAGCGCGCCGGCAACGCCGAGCGGCAGGATGAGAAAGCAGACCACGGGCACGGCGATCAGATTGGCGAGCGGCCCGATCAGCGAACTCTGGCCGAAGAACCAGATCGTCAGCGGCAGCAGACCGAGACTGGCGACGCCCTGTGCGCGAATCATCTCATGCCACCAGGAACGGCGGTCTGCTCGCCCGCCCAGACAGAACATCAACCAGGTCACACCGACGAACGATAACCAGAAACCCGCACTGAGCACACACAAGGGGTCGAGCGCGAGCAACACGATCACGGCAAACGCCAGTCCCTGCACCGGCGCACGCGCGCGCCGTACCAGATTGGCGGCAAGCAGCACGCCGATCATGACCAAGGCGCGCCGCGTCGGCAGGCCCAGCCCGGAAATGGCCGCATAAGCCAGCGCGAACACGATGCTGGCCAGCGCTTCGATCAACGGCGCCGGCCAGCGCAAGGTCAGACGCGGCGCGAGTTTCCACGACATCCGCACGAGCAGTACGCCGAAACTCGCGAACAACGCGATGTGCAGGCCGGAAATGGCGATCAGGTGCGGGATGCCGGTCGTGCGCGCGACATTCCACTCCTGCTCGTCCATAGCCTGCTGATCGCCGAACGCGAGTGCTCGCAGCACGTCGCTTCGCGGCCCCGGGCCCAGGGTATCGGCAATGCCTTGCGAGATGCGCTGGCGCAGGGCTTCGACGCATAACCGGCGCGTGCCGGTCGCGGCATTGTCCGCATCCTCGCGCACGTAGCCTGTCGCGGTGATGCCCTCGCTCAGCGCGTAGCGTTCGAAGTCGAAGCCGCCCGGATCGATCAGTCCGCGCGGACGCTTGAGCCGCACACGCAGCCGCCATTGCGAGCAAGGTTCGATGGCGGGGACGACGGCTTTTTCGCTCGCGTACCAGTGCAGGCGCAGCGTACCCGAAACCGGCACGGGGATGCCGTCGCGCTCGCCCGCATGGATGGCAAAATCGAATCGCGTCGAGTCGTCCTGCGCGTGCGGCAGGCCGCGAACCGACCCGCTGACCACGATGTCCTCGCCTTCGAAGGCCGACGGCAGACGCGCCGACAAGGCAAGATCGGCGCGCCCGATCGTCCACGCCGCGCCGAGCAGGACGAAGCCGAGCCAGCGCCAGCGGCTGCACAGCACGATCACGAGCAAGGCCACAATGCCCAGGGCGCATGCGACCCGTGGCGCAGGCAGCGCGGTCAGCGCCTGCACCGCGACGGCACCCGTCAGCAGCGCAGCCGCGGTGGCGACGCTGAACAACTGCGGCAATGGAAACTTCATGTTTCCCTCCCCGGCTCCTGCGGGAAGGATACCGCTTTGCGTTCGCGTCCGCCTACGCGGGCGTGGCCTCGCCCAGCCCACCGTCGCGCAGCTCGAGCACGCGATCCATGCGCCGCGCCAGTGCGCGGTCGTGGGTGACGAGAACGAAACTCGTGCCGATCTCGCGATTGAGTTCGAGCATCAACGCGTAGACCTGCGCGGCATTCTTTTCGTCGAGATTTCCGGTCGGCTCGTCGCCGAGCACGCAAGCCGGACGCGTGACCAGCGCGCGCGCGACCGCGCAGCGCTGGCGCTCGCCGCCGGACAGCTCGCCGGGCTTGTGCGCCGTACGATGGGCAAGGCCGACACGGTCGAGCAACTCGCTCGCACGCTGCTTCGCTTCGGCCACCTTGGTGCCGCGGATCAGCAGCGGCATGGCCACGTTTTCGAGCGCAGTGAATTCGGGCAGCAGGTGGTGGAACTGGTAGATGAAGCCGAGCGACCGGTTGCGCACCTCGCCGCGCTCGCGATCGGACAGCTTCGACATCGCGCGGCCTTCGACCTCGACCTCGCCGGAACTCAAGGTGTCCAGACCGCCGAGGATGTGCAGCAGCGTGCTCTTGCCCGCGCCCGAGGCGCCGACGATCGCGAGCGTCGAGGCGCGCTCGAGCGCGAAACTCACTTTGCCCAGCACCGGCGTGCGCAACTTGCCTTCGGCGTAGGTCTTGGCGACGTTGCTTGCGCGCAGGACGACATCGCTGTTCATTGCATTACTCATAGCGCAACGCCGCCGCCGGCTGGGTGCGCGCCGCGCGCCATGCCGGATAAAGCGTGGCGAGCAGACAGAACACCCACGCAATCGCGGCAACCCAGCCGACGTCGCTCCAATGCAGATCGGATGGAACTTCGTTGATGTAGTAGATGTCGGCCGGCAGGATCTCGAAGTGGAACGTGTGCTCGATCCACTTCGCCACGTCCGGGATGTACCAGGCGAGCAGCACGCCGCCGACGAGGCCGAGCAGGATGCCGAAGCTGCCGACGATCACGCCCTGCACGGTGAAGATGCCCATGACCTTGTTCGGCGAGATGCCGAGCGTGCGCAGAATGGCGATGTCGGCCTGCTTGTCGGTGACGAGCATGATCAGTGTGGAGACGAGATTGAACGCAGCCACGCCGACGATCAGCGAGAGGATGATGAACATCACCGTCTTCTCCATCTTCACTGCGCTGAAGAAATTCTGGTGGCTCTGCTCCCAGGTGGTGATCCTGAAATACTGGCCGAGATGATCGCGCAGGCCGACGGCGATCTTGTACGCATCGAACATGTCGTCGAGCTTGAGGCGGATACCGCCCGGCCCATCGGCGCGCAGCAGCGTGATCGCATCGTCCATGTTCATCAGCGCGACGCCGGTGTCGTACTCGGCGAAACCGACGGAGAATACCCCGACCACTTCGCAGTTCTTCGAGCGCGGTACCGCGCCGACCGGAGTGACGCTGAACTCCGGCACCATCACCGTGACCTTGTCGCCGACGCGCACGCCAAGCTGCATGGCCAGCTCGTTGCCGAGAATCACGTTGAAACTGCCGGGCTTCAGGTCCGCAAGCGAACCTTTGAGCAGCTTGTCGCCGATGTTCGACACCCTCGGCTCTTGCTCGGGTACGAGTCCATGCACGACAGCAGCACTGGTGCGCCGGCCGCGCAGCAACGCCTGCGCATCGAGATACGGCGCCGCACCGACGACATGCGGATTCGCCTCGACTTTCTGCACGGTATCGCGCCAGTCGACAATGCCGCCGTCGACGCTTTCGATCGACGCATGCGCGACCATGCCGAGAATGCGCTCCTGCATATCGCCCTGGAAACCGTTCATCACGCTCATCACCGCGATCAGCGCCGCAACGCCGACCGCGATGCCGAGCATCGACACCAGCGAAATGAACGAAATGAAGTGATTGCGGCGCTTGGCGCGCGTATAGCGAAGGCCTATGAACAATTGCAGCGGATAGAACATGCAGTTGGAAATCCGTTTACAAAAAAGGCCGCAAACTCGCAGGAGGTTCGACCCGTCGGCGTTAAGCGACCGGCTTTTGGGTCGCTTCAACGGCGACAGTTATTGCTGCGCGCAGCGCCAGCAATAACAGCAATTGTACGTCGCCGCCCGCACGCGCGTCAGTTCGCCCGCGTTCGCGCAGACAGGTTCCTGTACGCGCTTTCAGCTACTTGAATAATTAATAAACTTATCGGTATTGAAATTAAACTTCATCGCCCCATCTCGAATCCGAACCTGATGCGATCGACGCGATCGCCGGAACGCGAAGCGGCCCTGACACGCGCTTCGCCGATTCGCCAGGCAACAACAAGAGCAATTCGGAGATATCCATGAAAAATACGCTGTTCGCCATCGCCCTCGCCACCGCTTCACTGGCCACGCTGCCTGCCGTCACCCACGCCGCAGACGGCGCCGGCGGCGCCTTCGTCAACGGCAACATCGGCCGCTCGACGCTCGACAAAGGTTTGTACGATGACAACGACACCGGTTACGGCATCAATGCCGGTTATCGCTGGCTACTGAATCCGAACGTCGCGCTGGGCGTCGAAGGCGGCTACGCAGACCTCGGCAAGTTCGACACCAAGGGGGCCTACAGCGGTTTCGGCCGCGCTTCGGCAAAGGGCTGGACGGCAGGTGTCAACGGCCATTTCAACCTCACCCCGCAGTGGTACGTCTCCGCTCGCACCGGCTTGTTCCGCGCGGACACCAAGGGCTGGACCAACGAAACCGTGCCGAACTACGTCAGCGACAGCAGCGCCAAATGGTACGCAGGTGCTGGTTTCGGCTATGACTTCAGCAACAACCTCTCGCTCGGCCTGAACTACGACTACTACAAGACCGACGCGAAGCACCTGAACCTCGACCCGAGTCTGCTCTCGCTGAGTGCTGAATACCGCTTCTGAGTCTTGCATTTTTCGTATATCGCCGCATCTTCACTTCAACTCCAACGCAGGGATGCACACAGGGACAACCGGCCTCGCAAGAGGCCGGTTTTCTTTTGCCCAGAGTATTTGCATCGCGCAAATGCGTACCCGCGAACGATCACGCAGCGGGTGTTTTCAACCCGCGTCGATAGAATCGGCACGCGCCAAACGTACGCGCAAGCGGCGCCGGATTTCCTCGTCGACATTGTCCGGCAGCAGCACGAACGAGCAGACTCGTTTCGGATCAACGCGCAGCGTGAGCACGATCAGCGCGCCGAGCACGACCGCATGGTCAAGTTCGCCGATCTGCTCGCTCCCGGCCGCATCGCGCAACCGCCAATGACCGGCGGAGTGCCACATGACATGCGCGAATGGCGGATGCCGGAATCGCCACGACGAGTGCAGTGCGTAAGCCAGCGTCGATGCGGCCAGCGCCAGCTTGATCCAGGGATTCAACCCGCACAGCGCGATCGCGGCCAGCGCGAACGTGGCGATCAGGGCGAGGGCGAGCAGCAGCCAACGCGAAGGCCGGTAGTCAAACGCGATCGCGGGTACGGATTTCATCGATGATGCGGCGGAAACGTGCGTCGGACGACGCACCATCTCCTTGCAGCCAACGCCACAGTTCGGGGTCCGGTTGTTCGAGCAGATCGGCGAACGCCGCCCTCGCCGATTCGTCCGCCTGAGCGTAGCGCGCATCCAGCCAACCGCCGAGCAACTGATCGAGTTCGCGCATACCGCGCCGGCAGCGCCAGCGCAGGCGGCCCTCGTCGCTCACCTGGGCAGACCGCAAACGAGCACGCCCCAGAGTATCCAGAGCACGACGCTGCTCGACACATAGGCATGGAACCGGTGCATGACCTTGTTGTAGCTGCACTGGATGGCACTGTGCGCGATGCGCAGCGCGACGAACGCCCACGCCAGCGACAGCGTGAAGACACCGACCTGCGCCGTTAGGAACGCAACGATCAGCGCCGGATAGAACAGTACCGGCATTTCGAACAGGTTGCGGAAATTGTCGGCGGCACGCGTATCCTTCAACCGTGCCGCAGCCTGCGCCGAACTGGCGATCGACTGCGGGTGAATGCGCTCGCGCTTCATCTCGCCGATGCGCGTGGCGTACATGCGCATCTGCACGCTGAAGGTCAGCGCGACCATCGCCACGGCGGGCCAGAAGATCAGCTTTGCGTCCACGCGGCTCGCCCCCAAGTAGTTGCCCTTCACGTCGTTCCCGCGGGCTTCCGGCAGGAATGACAGGTAGCTATACGCCCTTGCGCTCGACCATCAACTTCTTGATCTCGCCGATCGCTTTGGCCGGGTTCAAACCCTTCGGGCAGGTGTTCGTGCAATTCATGATCGTGTGGCAGCGATAGAGTTTGAACGGGTCCTCGAGCTCGTCGAGGCGCGCCCCGGTGTCCTCATCGCGCGAATCGGCGATGAAGCGATAGGCCTGCAGCAGCGCCGCCGGGCCGAGGTACTTGTCGCCGTTCCACCAATAGCTGGGGCACGCCGTCGAGCACGACGCACAGAGGATGCACTCGTAGAGGCCATCGAGCCTGGCGCGATCTTCCTTCGACTGCAGGCGCTCCGCGTCGGGCGGCGGCGGCGTTTGCGTGCGCAGCCATGGCTTGATCGATGCGTATTGCGCGTAGAAATTGGTCAGGTCGGGCACAAGGTCCTTCACCACCGGCATATGCGGCAGCGGGTAGATCGCAACGTCTCCTTTGCAATCGTCGATCGCCTTGGTGCAGGCGAGCGTGTTGTTGCCGTCGATGTTCATCGCGCACGAGCCGCAGATGCCTTCGCGGCAGGAGCGACGGAAGGTCAGGGTCGAGTCGACTTCGTTCTTGATCTTGATCAGCGCGTCGAGAACCATCGGCCCGCACGAATCCATGTCGACTTCGTACTCGTCGATATGCGGATTCTGGCCGTCTTCCTCGTTCCAGCGGTAGATGCGGAACGTGCGCAGGTTCTTCGCGCCCGCCTTGGCCGGGTACTTCTTGCCTTTCTGGACCTTGGAATTTTTCGGAAGACTGAATTCGGCCACGTTTGCCTGCCTCTGTGTGTTTTGTCGTCGCGGCACATGCCGCAGTGACGATGCTCAATAAACCCGCGCCTTCGGTGGCACCGACGTCACCTCGTCGGTCAGCGTGTTCATGCGCACCGGCCGGAAATCGAAGCTGCACGCGCCCTTGTGGTCGACCTTGACCAGCGTGTGTTTCATCCAGTTGGCATCGTCGCGCTCAGGGAAGTCCTCATGCGCATGCGCGCCGCGCGATTCGTGCCGCTGCTCGGCCGAATTGATCGTCGCCACCGCGTTGTACAGCAGGTTCTGCAGTTCGTAGGTCTCGATCAGGTCGGAGTTCCACACCAGCGAGCGGTCGGCGACGCGCACGTCCTCGAACGAGGCGAATACCTTGTCCATCTTCACGCATCCTTCCTTGAGCGTCTTCGAGGTGCGGAACACCGCCGCGTCGCTCTGCATCGTGCGCTGCATGTCGAGGCGGATCTCGGCAGTCGAGCGCGATCCTTTCGCGTTGCGCAACTTGTCGAGATTGGCCAGCGCCGCAGCGCAGGCGTCGTCTGGCAGGGCCTTGTGCGAGGCGCCGGACTGGATCGTCTCGGCGGCGCGATTGGCAACCGCGCGACCGAACACAACCAGATCGAGCAGCGAATTGGAGCCGAGACGGTTCGCACCGTGCACCGAGACGCAGGCCGCCTCGCCAATCGCATACAGGCCTTCGACGACCTTGTCCGGATCGTTGCCAACCTTCTGCACGACTTCGCCATGAATATTGGTCGGAATACCGCCCATGTTGTAGTGCACGGTCGGCGACACCGGAATCGGCTGGCGGGTCACGTCGACGCCGGCGAAAATGCGCGCGCTCTCGGCGATGCCGGGCAGTTTTTCGTGAATCACTTCGGGGCCGAGGTGGGTCAGGTCGAGCAGGATGTGGTCCTTGTGCTCGCCGACGCCGCGGCCTTCGCGAATCTCGATCGTCATCGACCGGCTGACCACGTCGCGCGAAGCCAGATCCTTGTAATGCGGCGCATAGCGCTCCATGAATCGCTCGCCGTTTGAATTGCGCAGGATGCCGCCTTCGCCGCGCACGCCCTCGGTGATCAGGCAACCGGCGCCGTAGATGCCGGTCGGGTGGAACTGGACGAATTCCATGTCCTGCAATGCGAGGCCCGCGCGCGCGACGAGACCGCCACCGTCGCCGGTGCAGGTGTGCGCCGAGGTTGCAGTGAAGTACGCGCGTCCGTAGCCACCGGTGGCAAGCACGACGCCGTGCGCGCGGAACAGATGCAACGTCCCCTCAGCCATGTCGAGTGCGAGCACGCCGCGGCAAGCACCGGCGGCGTCGAAAATCAGGTCGAGTGCGAAGTATTCGATCTTGAACTGCGCATCATGCGCGAGCGACTGCTGATACAACGTGTGCAACATCGCATGGCCGGTGCGATCGGCCGCGGCGCAGGTGCGCTGCGCGGGCGGGCCTTCGCCGTACTTCGTCGTCATGCCGCCGAACGGGCGCTGATAGATTTTGCCCGCCTCGGTGCGCGAGAACGGCACGCCGTAGTGCTCAAGTTCGATTACCGCGGCGGGCGCATTCTGGCACATGTACTGGATCGCGTCCTGGTCGCCAAGCCAGTCCGAACCCTTGATCGTGTCGTAGAAATGGTAGCGCCAGTCGTCCTCGCCCATGTTGCCCAGTGCAGCGGAAATGCCGCCCTGCGCCGCAACCGTGTGCGAGCGGGTCGGAAACACCTTGGTCAGGCAGACGGTCTTGAGCCCCTTGGCGGCGAGGCCGAAGGTGGCGCGCAGACCTGCACCACCCGCGCCGACGACGACGACATCGTATTTGTGTTCGGTGATCTTGTAGGCAGACATGATTCGATGGTTTCCGTTGGCTTCGTCACTGGCCGATGTAGATGCGCACGACGGCGACGACACCGGCCAGTGCCGCGCCGGCACAGACGAATTTCACCGCGATCTGGGCCAGCATTTCGACCAGGCGCGCATGCACGTAGTCCTCGATCACCACCTGCAAGCCGAGCTGCGCATGCCAGAACGCGGTGATGATGAACGCGATCAGCCAGACGGCGGCAAACGGATGGCGCAGCATCTCGCGCGCATGCGCGTAGTCGCCGGCGTGGATGAGCGAGAGCACGAAACCGACGACCCAGATCACGAGCAGCACCAGGGCAAGCCCGGTCACACGCTGGATGATGAAATGCCGCGTGCCGCTCTTCGCGCTGCCGAGGCCGCGCACTTCCTTCAGCGGTGTGCGCAGGTTGGAACGATCCATGCCGGGCGTGCTCATGCCACGCCTCCCTGCGCCAGTACGCAGGCCCAGACGAGGCCGGTCAGCACGAGGCTGGCCACGACGACGACGATCCCGCTGCGATGCGCCTGTGCAAGGCCAAAGCCGTAGCCGACGTCCCAGAACAAATGGCGGACGCCGTTGCACAGATGAAAGAACAGCGCCCAGCTCCAGCCGAACAGCAGAATCAGCCCGAACCATGAGGCGCAGAATGTGCGTGCGGACGCATAGGATTCCGGCCCGTGCGCCAGACTCAACAGCAACCAGACCACGAGCAGCAGACCGACAGCCAGCGCGATGCCGGTCGCGCGATGCAGGATCGACAACGCCATCGACAGCGGCCAACGATAAACTTGCAGATGCGGTGAGAGCGGACGTGTGTTCTGCGGCATACGGAAACCTTGCATGTGGCTACTGCGGGGTTGAATCGGAAGCGGCACGCACTCAGAAATCGACGCAGCGTCCGTCCTTTTCCCAGTCGCCGTAGCGCGTGGGCTCGAGGCCGCCGCGGCCGCCGATCTCCTTCGGCCGCGGCTTCTCCGTCGGCACCGACACGGCGGATGATAGCGCCCCGTCGCGCTCCGACGCTGCCTGCCCGGCGGGTATGGTGGCGGCTGGCTGATTCGACATGACGCGATGCTTGCCCCTGTTCGCTTGACAACCGGCGGGAAATCTCCACATTTCCCGTATCGCGCAATTATAGCGCCTGGGTCCGATTCCTGAAACGCCGCGCGCAGCGACTTGCCCGATCACAGGGATCCCGGCGGAATCGGGCCAGCGCCTTGGGACTTCCTTCATGACCAGCCTTTCCCGCATCGCCCTGCCCGCCGCGCAGATCGTCGAACTCGCAGGCGCCGACGCGATCGCGTTTGCGCAGGCGCAGTTCTCCAGCAATCTCGCCGAACTCGAGAACGGCCATTGGCAATGGTCGGCCTGGCTGTCGGCGCAGGGACGCGTGCGCGCATTCTTCCACTTGCTGCGCGACGATGACGAGCATCTGCGATTGATCCTGCGCGGCACCTCGGCCGCCGGCATGCGCGACGCACTCGCTCGCTACGTGCTGCGCGCGAAAGCGACCCTGCGCGCGATCGAACCGGACCACACATTCGTCGAAATCCGGCTCGGAACAGGCAGCCGCCCCGGCCCGCAACAGCCATGGCGGATCGAATACCACGACGGGAGCAGCGCCATCACTCTGCCGGGCACGCCGCAGCGTCGATTGATCCTCGGCAATGCCGACGAAGCGGCCATCGCCGCGGATGCGTCGCAAGCAGCGCGCAACAAGAATACGCTGGCCGACATCGCTGCCGGGATCGTCAGCCTCGCCCCGACGCTCGAGGACAAGCTGCTGCCCGCGTGGATCGGACTCGATGCGCTGGCCGCAACGAGCACCAACAAGGGCTGCTACCCAGGTCAGGAAATCGTCGCGCGCCTGCATTTCAAGGGCGGCAACAAGCGCCGCCTGCATCGCATTCGCTTCGCCGCGGCACAGCTTCCCGAACCCGGAACACCGCTGGGCGACGGCGGGCTCGTCATCTGCTCCGCGCGCATCAATGGCGAGCAAGCCGCCGCACTGGCCGTGCTCGACGAACACGCCGCGAGCTCGGCTGGCGGCCTTGTTATGCCCGGAATATCCCTGCTCGAAGTCGAGCGCGTCGACGTCGCGGTAAAAAATTAAACTAATTGCAAAATATACTTGTTTATTTTATATATAAAGATACTTTGCATATAATTGGTCTTTCTATCATTTTATCTTTTGCTTAATCCATTCTGAACACGCTTGTTCAGGCTTCTGCATTCTTAACATTTGCGCGTTGTGTGCAACGCACAAATCGAATATAGTGCACAACTGAATCTCCGCGCTGTCCAGACTCTTCGGACGCGCGCGCTCCGGCACCGCAGAAGGCATCCCGGAGCAGTGGAATCGAACGATTCCGCACACTCCGCCGTTTGAGCGCGCGATTTCTCGCCGCCTGCTCACGGTGGAACAACATCCCGCTCGAAATTCCGCTTGGCGCGCACTGGTTTCGCGACGCGGAATTGCGGTAACGAATTTTTTGTTGTCGTGAAGTGCATCCATGAAACTTTCCCTGCTGCTCTGGCTCGCCTCGATCCTGCCGCAACCCGTGGCCGATCGCGCCTGTCTTGCCGGCACGATCTATCTCGAAGCGCGCAGCGAACCGCTGGCTGGGCAGCTCGCGGTCGCCGAGGTCGCGCTGCGCCGCGCCGACAGCGGCCAATGGGGCAATTCGGTTTGCTCGGTGCTGACCGCTCCCGGTCAGTTCGCATTCTCGATCACGCCGCGCAGCTACGTGCTCGGTGAAGCCGATGCGCTGCAACGCTCCTGGGCGATAGCGAATATCGCGATGGCGAACTGGTCGCTGCCGTCCGATTTGCGCTATTCGGTCGTGCCCAGGGCCGATCATTTCTACGCAACCAACACGCCGATGCCCGACTGGGCACGCGGCTATCCGCTCGCGCGCATCGGCGACCACAGTTTCTATCGCGTGGACTGACCTGCGCCTGCCGCCGCGCCGAGGCGCGTCGACGCCACCCCACACCAATCGCCCCGCCCATCCGGCAGGCGAATGCGAGCGTACCTGGACTCTCCGGCTTGCACGCTGACCGGGATACATAGCCGACCCATCCGCAACCGACCGCACCGGCGACTTGGCGGGTGAAAAAAAAACCGGGCAAGCTCGCGCCTGCCCGGCCATTTGCGGCGATGTGTCCGCGTGCTAGCGCATCAACTCGAGACGCCCGTCATTGCGCCCGCCACGGATAACCACGCGATCGCCGATGCGGAAGCCCGGGTTGTCGTACTGGCCGACCCAGGCCTCGTGGCCGTCGTCGAGCTCCACGTAGAAGCGCCAGGCGTAGCCGGACGCCGCGCGCGCGTTGTTCGACTCGACCGAGTTGCCGACCACCGCGCCGCCGACCGCACCGACTGCCGTCGTTGCCGCACGACCGCTGCCGCGGCCAAACTGGTTGCCGATCAGGCCGCCGATGATCGCGCCGAGGATGGCGCCGCCGCCGGTGGTCTGCTGGTCCACGCGCACCTGCTCGATCCGCCGGATCGTGCCGCAGGTGCGGCAAACGCCGTTGTCGCGCCGGTCGTAATAGCCGTTGCCCTGGTTGTAGCCGGCCGGGTCACGGTACACCACGCGCTCGCGCGGCGGCGGCGCAACGCAGGCCTGGAGGCCAAACAGCGCGACGAGCGCCAACACAATGAGTCCGCGATGCTTGAACATGATCAAATTCTCCGACTGGGATTCGCGCAACGATTATCCATATTGCCTGGCGATTCTGCGAGTGAACATGTGAACATTCGCGGAATTTCCAATCCGCGAACCACGATGCGAATCCGCATGCCGGATTCCCTCAGGCCGGGTTAGCATTCATCCTATCGCTCAAACGGACGACAGGGGAAAACGATGACAGCCGCGCGATCGAACCAGCTCAGCGAACGTATCCGCAATCTCGACGCGATCGGCGCGACGCGCAAGCTCGAAACGGCAGCCGATGCCGACATCGCCGCGGCGCTCGCCGAACTGCGCCCCGGCCAGGCGGTCGACATCCTGCAACACTTCACCCCGGTGCGACGCGATGCCATCGCCGCCGCCACGCCCGGCGGCGAAGGTGAACTGTGGCTGGCGCGCATGCGCTACCCCGCATCGACGGTTGGCCGCCTGATGGAATGGACCGCACAACCGCTCAGTCCTGCAACCACGGTTCAGGAAGCGATCGATTCGCTGCGCGATACGGTCAAGACCCGCCTGGTCACCTATCTCTACGTCGTCGACGGCACCGCGCGATTGATCGGTGTGGTGACGTTCCGCGAGATGCTGTATGCCACGCGCACGCAAACGCTGGGCGAAATCATGGTGCGCAATCCGTTCTCGCTGGGTCCGGATACGCAGTTGGTCGAGGCGATGCGCGAGGTGGTCACCCGCCACTACCCGGTCTACCCGGTCTGCGATGCCGACGGCAGGCTCGTTGGCCAGGTGCGCGGCCAGGTATTGTTCGAGGAACAGGCATTCGAGATCAGCGCGCAAGCCGGTGAAATGGTCGGCGTCGAGAGGGAGGAACGCACGACCACACCCTGGCAGCGCGCGATCAAGCTGCGTCATCCCTGGCTGCAGGTGAATCTGCTCACCGCGTTTGTCGCCGCCGCGGTGGTCGGCTATTTCCAGAACGCGATCAATGCAATCGTCCTCCTCGCCGTGTTCCTGCCCGTGGTATCGAGCCAGTGCAGCAACGCAGGCTGCCAGACGCTCGCTGTCACCTTGCGCGGCATGACCTTGAACGAGCTGCGCCCTGGGCGCGCGGGCAAGCTGCTGGCGAAGGAAGCCTGGGTCGGCTTTCTCAATGGCCTGCTCGTCGGCGTCGTCGCCGCGATCGGCATGTACGTGATCGCAAGTTTGCAGCACAACGCGCAGGCGCTGCCGCTTGCGCTGATCACGCTGGTCGCAACGGCCCTGTCCAGCGTCGCCAGCGGCGTCGCCGGCGCCGGCGTGCCGATGCTGCTCAAGCGCTCCGGCGCCGATCCGGCAATGGCCTCGAGCATCTTCCTGACCACCGCGACCGATGTGGTCAGCATGGGCCTGTTTCTCGGCATGGCGCAGTGGATGCTGCTCTGAACGGTGCGGTCAGCGATGAGCGGTGAGCAGAAAATTCGAGAACCACATGGGAACGGCGTGTCGGCCCTGACCGCTCACCGCCCGGCGCGCGCCGCCCGCCCGCTGCTGATCGACAGCCACTCGCATGTCGACGTCTCCGAGTTCGACGCGGATCGCGCGCAAGTGCTCGCACGCGCGCGCGCGGCGGGTGTGTCCCGGCAAGTCGTACCGGCGATCGCGTTGGTGGGTTTCGACCAGCTGCGCGATGTGTGCCGGGACGAGAGCGGGCTCTACCCCGCCTATGGCCTGCATCCCATGTATCTGGCCGACCACCGACCGGAACATCTGGACGCTCTGCGCGCATGGATCGAGCGCGAGCGCCCGGTCGCGGTTGGCGAATGCGGGCTCGACTTCTTCGTCGATGGGCTGGATGCCGAAACGCAACGATTCTACTTCCGCAACCAACTCGAACTGGCGCGCGACTTCGACCTGCCGGTAATCCTGCACGCGCGCCGCGCGCTCGACGAGGTGATCGCCGCACTGCGCGGCATCGGCAATGCGCGCGGCGTCGTGCACAGTTTTTCCGGCAGCGAGGAGCAGGCACGGCAGCTGTGGAAGCTCGGCTTCTGCATCGGCCTCGGCGGCCCGGTTACCTACGAGCGCGCACGTCGCCTGCGCGGCATCGCCGCGACGATGCCGCTGGAATTCCTGCTGCTGGAAACCGATTCGCCCGACCAGCCGTTGCTCGGTCATCAGGGCCGGCGCAACGAGCCCGCGCTGCTGCGTGAGGTTTGCGAATGCATCGCCGCGCTGCGCGGCGTGGCCGGCGAGGAAATCGCCAGCGCGACGACACGCAATGCCGAACGCCTGTTTCAGCTGCCTGCCTAGGCGCGCGACGGCGATTTCGTGCCGAGGATTTTCCCGATCACGCGTGCCACCGCGACGAAAGCGAACGTGCCGGTCACGTGGGTTGCCGCGCCGAGCCCCCCCGAGCAGTCGAGCTTGAGCGCGCCCTCGCCCGACATGCGCGTCTTGCACACGCTGCCGTCGGCCTGCGGATAGTTCGCGTTCTCGCGCGAGAACACCGCCAGCACGCCGAAGTAGCGTTTGGGATTGCGCGTCCAGCCATAGTCGTCGCGCAGCCTCTGGCGCACCAGCGCGAGCATCGCATCGTGCTCGGTCTTCGACAGGTCGCGCGTAGTGACGAGCGTCGGATCGATGCGTCCTCCGGCCGAGCCGGAGACGACGACCGGAATCTTGCGCCGTTTGCAGAACGCGATCATTTCGACCTTGATATTGAGCGAGTCGCAGGCATCGAGCACTGCGTCGAACGGCTCACCATGCGCGCTGTGCGCAGGATATGACTCGCGCTCGCCGCCGCCGAGCAATTGCCACAAATTGGACGAGGTGAGGAAATCCGCGATCGCATGCACCTTGATCGCCGGATTGATCGCGCGCGCGCGTTGCGCCATCACTTCGACCTTCGCCTTGCCGTACTCGCCGTCGAGCGCGTGCAGTTGGCGGTTGGTGTTCGACACGCAGACGTCGTCCGCGTCGATCAGCGTCAGCTCGCCGACGCCCGCGCGCGCCAGTGCCTCGACCGCCCACGAGCCGACGCCGCCGATGCCGACCACACACACGTGCGCCCGCGCGAGCCGCGCTGCCGCGCCCGCGCCGTAGAGCCTGTCGATGCCTGCGAAACGCTCGTTTTTCATGTTCTATTAAAAAGTGCGGCCATGGATGGCTGCTTTGTGATCTTCGTGATCAGGGATGGTCGTTATAATAACTGGATGAAAAACGCCATTCTCTTGCTCCTCGGACTTTTCATCGGCGCCGTCGGCGCGAACATCGTCGGCAATGCGCTGCGCGCTCGCGACGCCTACGCACGTGGCACGATGGACGTGATGCAGCATCACTACGGCTCGCTGCGCGAGAACCTGCGCGCAAAGCAGTGCAATGCGACGAAGACGGCATTTGCACTTGCCCAGCTGCGTGCGCTGAGCAACGAGATCGAGCCGGCCGTGTATCCGGACTCGACGCCCGAATCGGCGTTCCGCGAATTCAGCTCGCGGCTGCGCGATGCGCTCGACACGGGTATTGCCACTGCACCTGCCGATTGCGCTGCCCTCGCGCCAATCGCCGAGAAGGTCGGCAAGGTGTGCGACGAATGCCATCAGCAGTATCGCTGATCGCACAAAGACAAAGATAAATCGAATGCCGGCTACGCCGGCATGGTTTCAAGCGGGCAACGGAATAAACTCCGTTTCGCCCGGCACTTGGCCGAAGCGCCGCGCCGCCCAGTCCTGCCGGGCCTGCTCGATGCGCTCGCGCCTGCTCGACACGAAATTCCAGTTGAGATGGCGTTCGCCGTCCAGCGGCGCGCCGCCGAAGAACACCGCATGGCCACCGTTCGGCGCGACGATCTCGACCTCCGCCCCCTCAGCGAGCACCGCCATGCTTTGCGCTGCGATCGGTTCGCCGCCGACAACGAGGTCGGCATCGACGGCGTAAACGCCGCGTTCTGCATATTCAGCAGGCAAAACGAATCGGCCGCCCGCGCCGAACCCGGCGGCGAGATAGAACATCGGCGCGAAGATGCGCACCGGCGAATGCAGGCCGAGCGCGTCGCCGACGACGAGGCGCAGGCGCACGCCGTCGCGCTCGATCACCGGCAGGCTCGCGACCGGATGATGGTGGAATTCGGGCTCGATTTCTTCTGCCGATTTCGGCAGCGCGACCCAGATCTGGATGCCATGCAGCTTCTGCCCGGAAGCGCGTTCGGCATCGGGCGTGCGCTCGGAGTGGACGATGCCGCGGCCGGCGGTCATCCAGTTGACGTCGCCGGGACGGATGTCCTGCACGCTGCCGAGCGAATCGCGATGGCGAATCGCTCCGTCGAACAGATACGTCACCGTGGCCAGGCCGATATGCGGATGCGGGCGCACGTCCATGCCCTGCCCCGGTTTCATTTCCACCGGCCCCACATGATCGAAGAACACGAAAGGGCCGATGTGACGCGCATCGATGTGCGGCAACACGCGACGCACGACGAAACCGTCGCCGAGGTCGTGGACGCGGCCGTCGATCAGGTGGGAAATGGAGCTATTCATGGTGCTGCGAATCCAGCGGTTAACACTGTCGACAGTGTAGCCTTCGCATCGTTCCAAGTGCGGAACGCTGCGTTCGCGCCGCGCCGGCTGGTTTCGCCGTGCCGAGGGCATATATTCGCGCCGTCGAAAACTTTCGGAGCGCATCATGGCCAGCGTCAACCCCGTTTCTCATCCCGAAATCCATCGCCAGGTGACGCG
Source organism: Pseudomonadota bacterium (assembly GCA_018240465.1). Classification (GTDB taxonomy): domain Bacteria; phylum Pseudomonadota; class Gammaproteobacteria; order Xanthomonadales; family Rhodanobacteraceae; genus Rudaea. The sequence goes on along the minus strand of JAFEFS010000074.1, from coordinate 95,898 downwards.
CATTGTGCGCGGCCTGCCGACCAGCGACGGCGCTGGCGTCAAGCTCACGCGCGTGATCGGCCAGCCGGCGCTGGACATGCTCGACCCGTTCCTCATGCTCGATGAATTCCGCTCGGACTCGGGCGCGGACTACATCGCCGGCTTCCCTGAACATCCGCACCGCGGTTTCGAGACCGTGACCTATATGCTCGCCGGGCGCATGCGCCACGGCGACAACCAAGGCAACTCGGGTTTGCTCACGCCGGGCAGCGTGCAGTGGATGACGGCCGGCCGCGGCATCGTCCACTCGGAAATGCCGGAACAAGAGGACGGGTTGATGCAGGGTTTCCAGCTCTGGGTCAACCTGCCGGCCAAGGACAAGATGATCGCACCGCGTTATCAGGACATCGCCCACGAGCGCATTCCCGAAGTGCAACTCGCGCCGGGCGTGATGGCGCGCGTGCTCGTCGGCGAACAAGCCGGCGTGCGTGGGCCGGTCGACAACGTCGCCACGGATCCGCTGTATCTGGATCTGCGCCTCGATGCAGGCGCATCGGCCGAAGTCGACATCCCGGCCGGACACAACGGCTTCGTCTACGTCTACGAAGGTCAGGCCAAGGTCGGCGACGGCGCGGCGAGCGGCTTGCTGCGCGGCGATCTCGGCGTGCTCAGCCGCAGTGGCGACAAGGTGCGCATCGAAGCGCCCGCGGTGGCGCGGGCCATCCTCGTCGCCGGCCGGCCGCTCAACGAGCCGGTCGCCAAGTACGGCCCGTTCGTGATGAATACACAGCAGCAGATCATCCAGGCGGTCGAGGATTTTCGCGCGGGCCGCTTCTGAAAAACAGCGAGGAAGTGGCGTCACCCGTCGCAGGCGTGCTTCTAGAACGTTCCTGTAATCGTTTTCATCGGCAAATAAAAACGCCCCGGCGAAAGCTCGTTCGCCGGGGCGCGGAAGTTAGTTGGCTCTGAAGAAAATCAGGCGGGAGCGACTTCGTCCGCCTGCAGGCCCTTCTGGCCCTGAACGACCTTGAAGCTGACCTTCTGGCCTTCCTGCAGGGTACGGAAACCGGTACCGGTGATCGCGCGGAAATGCACGAACACATCCGGGCCGTTTTCACGGCTGATGAATCCGAAACCCTTGCTGTCGTTGAACCACTTGACGGTACCTACCTCACGATCCGACATAAAAACTCCACAAAACTTGAAAGACAAATCCGCAAGCGCAACACGAGCGGACGACTTACTGGAATGCAGGAAGCTCGAGGTTGACGATGTAGCGATCGAAGGACCAGCGTACGCGGACTTCAGGATTCGCCGGTCACAACTCACAACAGCCATGCAGACACAGTGCTTTGAGCATAACTCAAAATTTACAAAAAGTGAGTGCGTGCCGACATCAAATTTAAAAAATGCCTGGTATCGGGAACATTGGCGGGCCGACCCGGTAAGGCGTTTCGTTCGCCACCGGTCCGAGAGCACACCAACGGCAAAGCCCGAATACGCGGAACGAAATCGTCCCTACGGCTTTGTGCGAAAATCAGGGGTTCATGCCGCGCATCCAGCAAGGCACCTCCGGCGCACCGCATTCCCCGATGGATTCCACCGATCACCCGGCTCCGGCGTATTTGAATCTGCTCGAACCGGCCGGTCTCGTCACACAGTTCCTCGCCTACCCGCCCGAGGATTTTTCCACCGGCGCCACCCAAGACGGCGCGCCCTGGTTCGTCGCCCGGTTCGACCTGCTCACGACGATGGAGCCGGAGGCGAAGCGGCGCATCACCACGCTGCCGCTGCATCGCTGGTGGGGCGAATGGCTGAAGCCACTGACCTGTTTCGTTGGCACCACGGTCACCGAGTACACGCCGCTGCCGGCGCAGGTGGATGGGCGGGCACTGGTGGCGCGGATCAAGGCACGGCATGCGCACGACTACGCCTTCCTGATCATCAAGGACATCCCGCAAGATTCGCCGCTGCTGGCCGCGGACGACAATGCGGCATCGAAAGCATTGGCCGACGCTAGCCGCGAGAACGGTTTCGTCCTGCTCGAAGGTCAGGCGCTGGCCTATGTGGCCATCGACTTCGCCTCGACCGACGAATACCTCGCGCGGCTTTCTTCGGGTCGGCGCAAGGACATCCGCCGCAAACTGCGCAGCGCCGCCGAACTGGAGTTCGAAACCGTAGCCACGGGCGATGCGCGCTTCGCCGACCCCACCGTGCGCGCGGAGTACTATTCGCTTTTCCTCAATGTATACAATCAGAGCGAGATCCACTTCGACCTGCTCACGGCCGACTACTTCAACGCCATCCTGCAGGACGCCCGCAGCGGCGGCATCCTCTTCGTCTACCGCCACGCGGGCCGCATGATCGGCTTCAACCTGTGCTATGTCTGCGCCGGCAACCTCGTCGACAAGTACGTCGGTTTCGTCTATCCGCAGGCCCGCGACCTCAACCTGTATTTCATCAGTTGGATGCGCAACCTCGACTACGCGCTGCAACACGGCCTCAGGCACTACATCGCCGGCTGGACCGACCCCGAGATCAAACGTTATCTCGGCGCGAAATTCACCTTCACGCGGCACGCCGTACACGTGCGCAACCCGTTGCTGCGCGCGATCCTGCGCCGGTTCTCGGGCGCGTTCGAAAGCGATCGCGCTGCGCTGGAAGGCAAGTCACCGTGAGCCTGCTCCCGGTCATCCTCGATTTCGACCGATCGGTCGGCAACTTGCCGGACGCACTCACGATCGACCTTGCCGGCTGGCAAGAGGCAATCCGCTTCGGCTGCTCCAATCACCGCATGGACGAACTCGCACGCGTGCTCGACGCCGAGCTGCCCGCGGACTACGGCACCGTATTCATGGGCAGCGGTGACTTTCACCACCTGAGCTGGCCGTTGATCCGGCGCCTGCGCGACAAGGGACCGTTCCAGGTCGTCGTGTTCGACAACCACCCGGACAACATGCGTTTCCCGTTCGGCATCCACTGCGGTTCGTGGGTGCGCCGCGTCGCCGCGCTGCCATTCGTCAGCCACGTGCACGTGCTCGGCATCACCTCGAACGACGTGGGCACCGCGCACAGTTGGGAGAATTACCTGAGGCCGCTGTACGCCGGCAAGCTGACCAACTGGTGTATGGATGTCGACGTGCGTTGGGCCACACGCATCGGTATCGGCCGTGCGTTCAAGGTGTTCGCCACGCCCGACACTCTGATCGATGCCTTCCTCGCCACCCTGGGTTCGTCACCCGCCCCTACGTATCTGACGATCGACAAGGACGCGCTGAGCCCCGAAACCGCGCGCACCAACTGGGACCAGGGTCGCCTGCTTGAAGCCCACGTGAACGCGGTCATCGACACGCTCGCAGGCCGACTCGTCGGCAGCGACATCAACGGCGAAGTCTCCGCCTACGCCTACTCGACACCCTGGAAGCGCTGGTTGAGCCGCGCCGACGGCCAGAGCCCCGTTCCGGAGGACCAACTCGCGGTCTGGCAGCAACAGCAGCGCGCGCTCAATCGGCGACTGTTGGCTCGCCTTCGTCGTTGATCGCGCCCGCATGGAAACGCTTCGAAATCCTCACACACCTCACCGCGGATGCGGGTGAACTGACATTCACCTGACACAAACCGCGGTTAGATTTTGCCGGTAAAGTTTTCCTACGTGCAGCGCCGAGGGCTCATGCAGTGGATCGGGTCACGCCCATAAATGGAATTTTTTTTCTAATGTACACAATGTTGCAATGCAAATTGCAATAGCGTTCGCTGGTGCCTATGCTCGCTCGGCCTGACCGGCGCGCACCACACGCTGTCTCCTTTTTTTCGTCGTTGCGATTTTTTCCTAGCGGAGATTCGTTCATGTGCCACTACCGTATTCTGACCTTGTGCAGCACACTCGCCCTGTCTTGCGTTCTTGCTACGGCCGCAAGCGCAACCGAAGCCGCCGCCACAGCGGCCGACGCAAATGCCGCCGTTCCGGATCCGCAGACCGCTCCGGCCGATGCGTCCACCAAGACGACGCAGAACATGGCGTCGGTCATCGTCACCGGCCGCGCCGGCGTCGATGCCCGCACCAAGGAACAGACCAGCTATTCGATCACGACGATCGGCGAGGACAAGCTGCGCCTGCAGGCACCGACCAGCGTGACCGAATCGCTGAAGTCGGTGCCGGGCTTCTGGGTCGAGGCATCGGGCGGTGAAGCGAGCGGCAACGTCCGTGCGCGAGGCATCCCCGTCGACGGCTTCGGCTCGATCACGCTGCTCGAGGACGGCCTGCCGGTCGATCATGACCCCTCGCTCGGCTATCTCAACGGTGACCAGGCGTTCCGTCTCGACGAAACCATCGACGGCCTCGAAGTCGTGCGCGGCGGCCCGTCGTCTCTGTTTTATTCGAACGCGCCGGCCGGCGCAGTCAACTACATCCCGCGCCAGGTCGGCGAGGAAGCCTCGGGCCTGTTCAAGTACACGGTCGGGGACTACGGCCTCAACCGCGGCGACTTCTGGTTCGGTACACCGCTCGGCGACGGCTGGAAACTCGCGCTCGGCGGCTACTACCGCCAGGACGACGGCGTGCGCGAACCCGGCTACACCGCCGACCAGGGCGGCCAACTGCGTGCGACGATCTCGAAGGAATGGGAAACCGGAAAACTCAGCTTCGACTACAAGCGCATGGTCGACACCGTGTATTTCGACCTTGGCATTCCGATGCGTACCTATCCCGGCGGCAAGGTGCGCGCGGTACCCGGTTTCGACGGCAACTACGGCACGTTCGCCGGCCCCGAAACCAATCACGTGATGCTGACCGGACCGGACGGCAAGCCCTACTCCTACTCGAACGACACCGGCACGCAGGTGCATCGTTCACAGGCGACGTGGAAGTTCGAGCAGAGCATCACCGACAACATCAAGTTCACCGACGGCCTGCGCATCAACGACACGCACACTGTACGCAACGGCATGTTCCCGAACACGTTGTACTCGGGGCAGGGCCTGATCAACGCCGCGCTCGGGGCCAAACCCAATCCGCTGATGATCTACTCCGGTACGGCCGGACTGCAGCTGCGCTACGTCGATTCACCCTCGACGATCTTCGACCTGCTCAACCAGAACGGCAACGGCCTCGCGGTCATCGGCGGTCTGCGCAGCGTGACCTCGCCGACCCAGGAGTACATGAACGACGCACGTCTGTCGGCAAAGTTCGACTTCGCCGGCCAGCACGATTTCACCGTCGGCTGGTACATCGCGCACATCGATCTCAAGTTCGACCGCTATTCCTCGACCGTGCTGCTCGACGTCGAGAATAACGCGCGCCTGCTCAATCTCGTCGCCGTCGACGCCAGCGGCGCCGTCCTTGGCAACATCACCCAGAACGGCATCTACAAGAACGGCTACGAATGGGCCAATGCGGGTGGCAGCCAGAACAGCAACGCGCTGTACTTCTCCGACGAGTGGCAGCTCACCGACAGGCTGCGCCTCGACTATGGCGCACGTTACGAAAAAGTGGACTTCAACGGCACCAACGCGCTGAAGGCCCCGTACAATCTCGACGGCACGTTCACCAACTCCCAGGTGCTCAACGGCACCGGCGTGTTCAAGCCGTTCAGCCGCGACTTCGATCACACCGGCGGTACCATCGGCCTGAACTACCAATTCGACGAGCGCTCCGGTGTCTTCGCGCGCTGGACGTCGACCTACCGCCTGCCGAACCTGTCCGCCTACATCGACAACCCGAACGCGACTCCGCTGACGCAGACGATGGATCTCGGTGAATTCGGCTACAAATTCGCCAACCGCTGGGTCGAGTTCTACGGCACCTTCTTCTACACGAAGTACGACAACGTGGGCTTCTCCACGGTCAGTTTCGATCCGAACAATCCGAATGTCCCCGGCCCGAGCCAGACGGTCTTCGCCAGCACCAGGACCACCGGCCTGGAACTCGAAGGCGGTTTCTATCCCGTGGACTGGTTCGACGTGACATTCAACGCAACGATCGAAGATCCGAAGTACAAGAATTTCGCCGGCTATAGCGTCATCAACGGCAAGCCCACGGCATTCAACTTCAACGATCACCAACTCATTCGCGTACCGAAGAACAGCATCCGCATCGTGCCCGGTCTAAACCTGCTCGACGGCAAGCTGCGCCTTCAGTTCAGCGCCGAGTACGAAGGCAAACGTTACTCCGACACCGCCAACACCTTCGTGCTTCCCTCGTACAAGACCTACAACGCCAGCGCGAGCTACAAGGTCGACGATCGCTGGACCGTGTTCGGCTACGTTGACAACATCAACAACTCGCAGGGCCTGACCGAAGGCAATCCGCGTGCGGGCGAACTCGTCGCCAACAACCCGCTCGCCAACACCTTCCTCGCCCGCCCGCTGCTCGGTCGCGCCTATCGTCTGTCGGTGATGTACAAGTTCTGATCGGCACGGCCCTCGCAAGGGACAGCGTCGCCCCGGCACGGAGCCGGGGCCGAGGTACCAGCTACGGCAATGCCAGGCATGAAATGCAATCGAGAAACAACATCTGCAGCTTGGACCCCGGCAATCCTTGCCGGGGCGACGAGCCTCATCGCATCACTCTGCATCGTTTCGACAGGGCTGCTCGCGCAGCCATCGCGCGCAGCGAGCAGCCTCTGCAACCTCGCAACCACGAACGCCGCTCAAGCGGGCGACAAAGCCTGCGCGCGGGCCTGGATCGACACCAATCTGCGTTTGAACGACATGCAGGTGATCGGCACGCACAACAGCTACAAGCAGCACATGCCACCCGAGGAATTCGCCGCGCACCACGCGCTCGATGCGCACGGCGCGGACGGCCTCGACTACGGTCATCGCCCGCTCAACGAGCAGCTTGATCTCGGCATCCGTCAGCTCGAACTCGACGTCTGGGACGATCCGCAAGGCGCTCGCTGGCTGCACCCGCCGGGCGCAATGCGCAAGGGGTTTGCGTCGCCACCGTGGCCATCCGCACAAACCGCGCAAATGACCAAGCCGGGTTTCAAGGTCATGCATCTGGCCGACATCGATTTCCGCTCAAGTTGCATGACTTTCGTGGCCTGCCTGACGATCATACGCGACTGGTCTGCCGCGCATCCGCGGCATGTGCCGATCATGATTCTGATCAACGCCAAGGACGGGAAGCTCGGCCCCGGCTCGGTAGCCGCGCTCAAGTTCGACGAGGCCGCGTTCGACCGGCTCGATGCCGAGATCCGCAGCGTGTTCAAGCCGAAGCAATTGATCACGCCGGACGGCATCCAGGGCGCATTCCCGACGCTGCGCAACGCCGCGAGCGCCGGTCACTGGCCGACGCTCGGCCAGGCCCGCGGCCGCATCCTGTTCGCGCTCGACGAGAGCGACGACAAGATTGCGCTCTACCGGGGCGCACGCAAATCGCTGGAAGGTCGCGCGATGTTCGCCACGACCAGGGAAGATTCGCCTGCTGCTGGCTATATCACGCTGAATGACCCGCTTGCCGATCAGGAGCGCATCAAGACGGCCGTGGCGGCAGGCCTGCTCGTGCGCACGCGTGCTGACGCCGACACATTCGAGGCGCGGCGCAACGACACTGCGCGCCGCGAGGCTGCATTCGCGAGCGGCGCACAATTCGTTTCGACCGACTACTTCGAGCCCGACCCGCGCTTCGGTCCGTATCGGGTACGCTTCGACGACGGCGCGATCGCGCGCTGCAATCCGGTGCGTGCGGCGGCAAAATGTGCGGGCATTCCGATCGAGTAGCCGTTGTGGATCGATATCAAATGAAAATCATCGGCCTGCTACTGCCACTGTTGCTTTGCCTGTCGGCCCGCGCTGCCGACAAACCCGACCTGGCCCTGACCGGCAAGCTCGATGGCCGCGACAACCAGACCTACAAACTGGTGCCGTTCGACGTGCCGGCCGGTGTCGACCGCATCACCATCGACTTCGCCTACTCCGGTCGCGACGAGAAGACCACGATCGACCTCGGCCTGCTCGGCCCAGGCGGCTTCAGGAACAACGCATTCCGCGGCTGGAGTGGCGGCAACAAGAGCCGCTTCACCGTATCCGCGACTGACGCAACGCCGTCCTATATCGTCGGCCCGATCGCACCGGGCCGCTGGAACCTGCTGCTCGGCATCCCGAACATCCGCGAGAAGGCACACGCCGAATACACGGCAAAAGTATACTTTTCCAGAAATGGAAGGATTCCCGACCTGCTCGACGAGCCGTTGCGCGCCCAGGCCGGCTGGTACCGCGGCGACCTGCACATGCACGGCGCGCACAGCGACGGTTCGTGCACGCCGCAGAGCGGCAAGGGCAAGGTTCCTTGTCCGCTATTCGTGACCGCGCAGGCTGCAGCCGAACGCGGCCTCGATTTCATCGCGCTCTCCGACCACAACACGGTCTCGCAGGCCAATGCCGTACGCGAACTGCAGCCGTACTTCGATCGCCTGCTGCTGCTTGCGGGCCGCGAGCTGACGACGTTCACCGGTCACGCCAACCTGCTCGGCAGCTGGGTCCCGCTCGACTTTCGCGTCGGCTCGGCCGGTGTGCCCGACTGGAATACGCTGCTGCGCAACGCCGCACGGCTCGACGGCTTCGTCTCGATCAACCACCCGATCCGCCTCTCCGGCGAAATCTGCATGGGTTGCGGCTGGACCGCGAAACCCGAGGTCGACATGCGTCTGGTCCAGGCCATCGAAGTCGTCAACGGCAACGATGCCGACACGGCGATTTCGGGCATTCCGTTCTGGCAGGCGCAACTGGACAAGGGCTACCGCCTCACCGCGGTCGGCGGCAGCGACGATCACAACGCCAAGCAGTGGAGCGAAAGCCGCGGTGCCATCGGCATCGGTACGCCGACCACGGTCGTGCACGCCGCCAACCTTTCCCAGCACGCCCTGCTCGATGCGCTGCGTGCCGGCCATGCCTATGTCGATGTCTTCGGCAGCAAGGATCGCAGCCTCGAATTCACCGCCAAAGGCCCGGATTTCGATGCCGAGATGGGCGACGAGGTGAAGCTCGCGCAAAACACCAAGGCCGACTTCTCCCTCAAGGTCGCCAATGTCGGCGGCGGCAGCGTGGAAATCGTCATCGACGGCAGGATCGCCAACGTGATCGATCAGCCGAAGATCGCCGACGCTTCGCGGACCTTCGCCTTCACCTGGACCAGTGACGGCCACCGCCACTGGCTGCGCGCCGACGTGCGCGGCGCCGACGGCAAGCTCAGCCTGATAGGCAATCCGATCTACGTGAACCGGGTCGCGCCGGCGGCCTCGCCCTGATTGCGCAGCGCACCGCGACTTGCGCGGCGCAAGCCGCTACCATCGCGCGCATGACGCCAGCACACCCACCCGCCGTCACCAGGCGCAACAAGGCCGCGACGGCGAAGATGGCCGTGCGCCATGCCCCGACCGACCCGCGCTACACCGCGGCGGTGATCCCGACCACAATCCTCGCCGTGCTCGCGCAGCTCGCTGATGCCGAAGGTCTTGCGATCGAGCCCTGGCTCGCCGGGCTCGGCATCACGCGCGCGCAGATCGACGATGCTTCGGTGCGCGTGTCTTACCGGCAGGCGAGCACGATCATCAAGCGTGCGCTGCGCACGATCCCGCGCAGCGGCTTCGGCATCGAGGTCGGCGCGCACCAATCCAGCGGCACGTTCGGCATCATGGGCCTGGCGATGATGACCGCGCGCACCTTCGGCGAGGCGGTCGCGATCGGCATCGAGCACGCCGACATCACCGGCGCGCTGATGGACGTCGAAATGGAAACAGCAAACGCGCGCGAAGTCGCACTCGTGGCGCGACCGCGCTTTCCCGACGAAGAAATTCTCGTCTTTCTCTGCGAGGAGATGTTCGCGAGCACCTTGCAGCTCGCACGCAGCCTGGTCGGCCCGATGTTCAAGCCGGTGCGCCTCGATCTTACCTACCCGGCGCCGCCGCACGCCGCCGACTATCGCAAGCTGTTCGAGTGCGAGATCCGCTTCGGCGCGAACCGCAACCGCTTCGTGGTCGGCACGCAATGGCTGGCGGTACGCCTGCCGACGCACCATCCGGTCAGCGCGCAGCAGGCGCTCGCCATCTGCCGCGAGCAGGCCGCGCAGATCAAGCGCCAGAGCGAGATCGTCGCTTCGGTCGAGCGCATCCTGCGCCACCGCCTCGCCGAGCACCCGACGCTCGGAGACGTCGCTTCCAGTCTCAATCTTTCCGAACGCACGCTGCGCCGCCACCTCGCTGCCGCCGGCCGCGTCTATCGCGACATCCACGACCAGTTGCGCGCCGAACGCGCGCTGGAGCTGCTCAGCGCGGGCGCCTTGAGCATCGCCGACATCGGCAGCGAGGTCGGGTATTCCGACGCGCGCGAATTCCGCCGCGCGTTCAAGCGCTGGACCGGCGCGGCACCGACGGCGATGCGACACAGTGCGATCTGACGGCAGCACCGTGTGGCGGCCGTGGCTGCATCGGCCACTTTCCAATGGCCTGTTTGCCCCCCAAATCCAGCCCCCTTGCCCCTGTTCCAAACGTTTGTTTGGCGGCAAATTGACGCACCGCCCCCACATGGAGAATGCCGTGCGCAAGCTTGCCATTGTCGCCCTTTGTGCCCTTGCCGCCGGCTGTGGAAACGAACCACCTCCCCCGCCAAGTGACGCGGACACGGCTTTCGAAAAGAAGCTGCAGGAACAGTTCCTCGACGCCAAGCCCGGAACAGTCATCGAGATTCCACCCGGCAAGCATCCACTGCAACGCGTACTGACCCTGCGTGCCAACGGCGTCACCGTGCGCGGCGCGGGCTCCGACAAAAGCATACTATCGTTCAAGAACCAGATCTCCGGCCCCGAGGGCATGCTCGTCTACGCGAACGATTTCACGATCGAGCATCTCGCCATCGAGGATTCGAAGGGAGACGGACTGAAAGTCAACGACGGCGAAAACATCACGATCCGCGACGTGCGCGTCGAATGGACCGCCGGCCCGTCGAAAGACAACGGCGCCTATGCGATCTATCCGGTGAAATGCAAGAACGTGCTGGTCGAGGACTCGATCGCGATCGGTTCGCGTGACGCCGGGATCTACGTCGGCCAGTCACAGGACATCATCGTGCGGCGCAACCGCGCCGAGAAGAACGTCGCCGGCATCGAGATCGAGAACTCGATACGCGCCGACGTCTACGAGAACACCGCGACCGGGAACACCGGCGGCATCCTCGTCTTCAACATGCCCGATCTGACCCAGCACGGCGAGCATGCACGCGTGTTCAAGAACAAGGTCGTCGCCAACAACCTCGGCAACTTCGGCGCCAAGGGCACCGCGGTCGCAAGCGTACCCGCAGGCTCCGGCATCATCGTAACCTCGAACCCGAAGGTCGAGATCTTCGACAACGACATCGCCGACAACCGCACCGCGAACGTGATCATCGCCAGCTACTTCATCACCAACTTCGCCGACAAGAAGCCGAGCGAAGGCTATGATCCGTATCCGAAATCGATCTACATCCACGACAACCGCTTCTCCGGCGGCGGCGACGCTCCCGACGGCCTCGACTGGAAGGCGCTGAAAGTATCGATGTTCGGCATCAGCGGCCACTTCCCCGACGTGCTCTGGGACGGGTACGTCGACACCAAGGCACAGGTCAACGGCCAGTATCCGGCCGAACAGCGCATCTGCGTGAAGAACGGCGCGGTCGAGGTGCTCAACGTCGACGGGCCGAACAAGTTCAGCAATCCCAAGGTACTCAATGACGAAGTCCACTGCGAGCTGCCGCCGCTTGCTGCTGTCGAATTGAAGGGCAACACTTGATGTCATCGCTCACCCGATTCACGCGCATTTCTTCCGCGCTGGTCGCGCTCGCTGCCCTCGCCGGCTGCGCGCGCACGCCGCAACCAGTGCACTCGTTCGCCGAAGGCAAGCCGGAAAAGCTCAGCGACTGGCATCTGGTCGAGGCACACGACGGCCGGCTCGTGGCCAATACCGACGTCGTGCCCTACGATCTGAACACGCCGTTGTTCAGCGACTACGCGCACAAGTTCCGCACGGTGTGGCTGCCGAAAGGCACGACGGCGAAATACGATGCCGACGGGCCGTTCGACTTCCCGGTCGGCACGGTGCTGACGAAAACCTTCTTCTATCCGAAAAGCGGCGGCGAGGCGAAGGCGGTAGCGCGCACCTACGACACCTCGCGCGACTTCGCCGCCGGGGCGGCGGACGAAGCCCTCGATCTCGCCAAGGTGCGCCTGGTCGAAACGCGCATACTCGTACGCCGCGAGAAAGGCTGGGAGGCGATTCCCTACGTCTGGAACGCCGCGCAGACCGACGCCGAACTCGCGCGCACGGGCGATGCCATCCCGCTCGAACTCGTCGCCGACAACAACGAACGCGAAGCTTTCACCTACGTCGTGCCGAACGAGAACCAATGCGCCGGCTGCCACGTCGCCAACGTTGCGGCCAAGGCGATCGAGCCGCTCGGCCCACGCGCGCGGCACCTCAACAAGGACTACAGCTACGCCAGCGGCGCGGAAAACCAGCTCGCGCATTGGACCCGGCTCGGCCTTCTCGCCGGCTCACCCGATCCCGCGCGGGCGCCGCGCGACGCCGACTGGCACGATGCCAAGGCGCCCGTCGCCGACCGCGCGCGTGCGTACCTGGACATCAACTGCAGCATGTGTCACAGCCCGACCGGCCCGGCCAACACCACCGCGCTCGACCTGCGCAGCGCGAATGCCGACCTGCGCCGCCTCGGCGTATGCAAGCCGCCGGTCGCGGCCGGACGCGGCACGGGTGATCACCTGTTCGACATCGTGCCGGGCAAGCCCGACGATTCTATTCTGCTCTACCGCGTCACCTCGGACGAACCCGGTGTGATGATGCCCGAGATGGGCCGCAGCACCACGCACAAGGAAGGCGTTGCGCTGATCCGCGACTGGATCGCCGCCACGTCCGGAAACTGCGACGCCTGACAATACGACAAACCATTGGGAGGGATGCTGGCGTGAACAAGATCCAGATGACGCAATTGACTCGACAGGTACGCCTCGCGCTCGTCGCCGGCACGGCGGCAATGCTTGCGCACGGCACGTTGCTGGCCGCCGCCGCGGACGACGCGCAGACGCAGACACCCGCCGCACAACAGGGCGCCGGGCAGGCAACCACCGACAATGCCGCGATGCAACTCGGCAATGTCACCGTCACCGCGCAGAGCCGCACGCAGCAGGTGCAGGAAGTACCGATCGCGATGCAGGTCATCTCGTCGACGCAAATCGACACGCTCGCCGCCACCGACCTGTCGAAGATGGACAAGTACGTGCCCGGCCTTTCGGTCAGCGGCGACCAGCCGACGCAACCGAATTTCAGCCTGCGCGGCATCGGCACCGGCGATTTCGGCATCGGCACCGACGCGCCGGTCGGCGTCTACGCGAACGGCGTCTACCAGGGCAAGACCGGCGGCGCGCTGCTGATGTTCAACGACATCGACCATGTCGAGGTGCTCAAGGGTCCGCAGGGCACGCTGTTCGGACGCAACAGCGCGGCCGGCGCGATCTCGGTCACGACGATGGCGCCGAGCGACCAGTTCGAAGCCAACGCGCGCCTGCGCCTCGGCAACTACGGCCTGCGCTACGGCGACGGCGTGCTCAACACGCCACTCGGCGAGAACCTCGCTTTCCGCCTGAGCTTCGTCGACAACCAGAGCGACGGCTGGCTGCGCGACTCCGCTACCGGTCGGCATTTCTACAAGGACGACGACTGGGGCACGCGCATGCAATTGCACTGGAACGCACCCGGCGACACGGCCGTCAACCTCGCCTGGGAGCATGAGCGGCTCAAGCAGCCGCCGCGTGCGACGATCGGCGTCTCGCCGGTGCCGGCCTATCCCGAGCTGCCATCGACGACGCCCGACTACTCGACCTTCCTCGATCCGCGCAACGCGCCACTCTACAACGAAGCGATCGGCGCGCGCGAATCGCGCACCTACGACTCGTTCGTCCTGCGCGCCGAGCATGCGCTGCCGTTCGGCGATTTCACCTCGTTGACCTCGTTCCAGCGCTACCACACGTACAACCGCGAGGCGCAGGAAGGCACCGACCGCATCGACCTGTATTTCGACGACGTCAACATCGAGCGGCACAAGACCTGGTCGCAGGAATTCAAGCTCGCCGGCAAGACCGATCGCGCCGACTGGATCGCCGGCGCGAGCTGGTACCGCGACGACGGTCGCCAGACCAGCCAGATCAACTTCTTCACCAACAGCATCGATACCCTGCTCAACAACCTCGGCATCGCGCCTGGCGGCCTCTACGGACCGCTGACGCAAGGCCTGCAGGCTGCGGGGTTCCAGTACTCGCTGCTTGGCGACCCCTGGCAGGAGAACATGAACAACCGCAACATCGCCCGCGCCTCCGCGGTCTACGGTGACGTGATCTGGCACCTCAACGACCGCCTCAACCTCACCACCGGCGTGCGCTTCACCCGCGACCAGCGCGACTTCAGCTGGTATACGCCGCCGCGCGTCGCCGACGAGCTCGACAGGACACTGGCAGGCCTGCAATCGCTCGGCCTGCTCGATGCGCTAGGCGTACCGATCCAGACCTTCCAGCAGAACATCTACTTCACCACGCCGCAGACGCTCGGGCAGCCGGCCGGCCTCAAGCGCAGCTGGAACGACACCAGTCCGCGCGTCGTGCTCGACTACAAGCTGACGCCCGACGTGATGCTCTATGCGTCGGCGGCCAAGGGTTACCAGGCCGGCGGTTTCAACGCGCTCGAGGTCGGCACCGTGTACAAGCCGCAGACCGTGCGCAGCTACGAAGCCGGCGTCAAGAGCTGGTTCGCCGACTACAAGCTGCTGTTCAACGCTTCTGTATACTATTATAAATATTCCAACTTGCCGAACCTGACCCTGGTGTCGAACGGTGGTGGCAACGGCGATCTGCCGCAATACCAGATCCTGCCCAGCGACCAGGAGGCCAAGGGCCTGGAGTTCGAAGCGCGCTGGCAGGCAACCGACAGCCTGCGCCTCAATGCCGCAGCGGCCTACATCGACCAGACCTACAGCAACTACAAGACCGCGGAAGGTGTCGATCTCTCCGGCCAACCCACCGGCCTGCCGCAATGGTCGGCCACGCTCGGCGCCGCCTACGTCATGCACAACATCGCCGGCGGCAGCCTCGACTTCACGCTGCAAGGCGCCTACACCGGCAAGACGCGCTGCAATTCGGGCTCGGCGCTGCAGGGCTCGTGCATCTCGACGCTGCCGTTCCGGCTTGGCGGCAGCCACACGCGCGCCGATTTTCATGTCGGCTGGTCCTCGCCCAACGTGCCCTGGAGCGTCGGCCTGTTCGTCAACAACCTGTTCGACACGCAGTACGTCACCGGGCTCAACAACATCGTGACCAACGTGCTCGGCGTGACCAGTGCCGGCATCACCGCGCCGCGCATGTGGGGCGTCGAGGCGAACTACCGGTTCTGAGCCACGCTATGCGTCCGATGCAGCGCCGCCGTTCGCGGCGGCGCCGCGTTCGAGCCACCACATTACCGCGGCCGCGGCCAGCCAGGCGAGGAAGAATGGCCAGCGCGGCAACGGCTGCTCGCGCGTGGCGACAGCCGCCGTCGATAGCGGCGCGCCGAGCAGCGCCTGCGTCGCGCTTCGATTCTCTCCGGCTTCCAGGCCGATGGCTTCGTCGCGCGCACGCACAAAGAACGGCCAGCGGCCGCCGCCGTTGAGCAACGTATGCCAGCCCGCTGCTTCGGGCCAATACGCGGCGCACCCGTGCGCATCGACACTCAACGGCACGCGTTTGCCCATCTCGTTCTCGATCGCCGCATCGGCGGCAACGGCGCAGAACGACGCGCGCGCGTCGACGCGCGTCGATGGCGGCAACAGCGGGGCAGACGCGCCGCGCGCGCGCGCGACCGTGCTCAACGCTTCACTCCACAACGTCGCGAACGCGGGAGACGCACCGCCGAGAGCCAGTCGATAGCTGTCGGCAAGCAGCCACAACGCGACGCGGCCGCGACCGAGATTGCGCGACCACGCCAGTATCGTGCCGTCATCGGCGCGCAGCAGCGGTGCAGCGGCATCGGCCTCGACGGCGAGGGCGCGGTGCGCGAACGTGAGACCGGAATCGACCAGACCGAGCGTCTTGTCGAGCGCAACCGACGCCGGCGCCTCGACCGCGTGCGTGCGAAAACCGAGTTCGGCCCAATCCGCGGCGACCGGCGCGGGCAGCGGCCCGGTCGCGCGCAGCAGCAGGCCGAGGCCGTCGCGCACAGCGGCGATCAACGCCTGCTTGCGTTGCGCGTCGAGCTCGGTCCAGGCGCGTTCGTCGACGATCGCGATATCGGCCACACGCAGTGCCGCGTCATCGGGCACTGCCGCGCCGTCGCTCAGCGCAACGCCATCGCTCAACGCGATGCGGCTGGTCAGCGCCATGCCCGCGTCGGCGGCCCAGCGGCGCAAATACTTCAGATCCGCGTCGGGCGCCCCGGCGAGCAGCGCGATCTTGAGCGGCATGCCCGCATGCACTGCCAGCGGAACCGTTGCGTTGTCGATCTTGGTGCCGTCGCGATCGAGCACGTTCAAAACGAACGTCGCACTGCCCTCACCTTTCGCGCCCGCGTGCAGGGCGAAGCGGCCTTCGGCGTCGAGCGCGTGCGTGGCGATGACCGCGCCGGACGGATCGCGTAGTTCGACGCGGCCGCCTTCGACGTCCTCGACGCGCCCATCGATACGCCAGACGTTGCCGGCGCGCACCGCGGCCGGCGCACCCAGTTCGACCAGACCGCGCGGCAGCGGCGCCGCATCGAACGCGGCGACGAGGCCCCGCGCCGCGTCGCGATCGCGCGCCGGCAAGCCGCCGCCGACGATGCGCAGGCGGCGCGCGCCGGCATGCCGGCGCAGCGCGGTGCCGAGGTCGGGTGCGCGTTCGACCGCCCTGCCCGCTTCGACGCCGGGCAGCGCAACGACGTTGGCCGCGAGCGGCAACGCGGCGAGCTGCGCGGACGTCGCGCCGGGCGTCAACACGACCAGCTCGTCGGCATGAAAATTCTTGCTATCGAGCGGCGGGAACAGGCACAAGTACAACAGCGACGCTGCGCCAAGCTGCAAGCCGATGCGCGCCAGGCGATGGCGGCGCACCCGCCGCGCGCGCATGACGCCGAGCGCGGCGGCAGAAACAAGCAGCAACGCGACGAGCAACGTGGCATTCATCGCGTCGCTCCGCGACCTGCGGCCTGCAATGCGTCGAGGTAGGCACGGCCTGCCGCACCCGGCGCAGTCCGTACCGCCGCCGCTGCTGCCGGTACCGGCAGCAGCGGCCAAAGCAGATCGCGCAGCGATGCACGGCACGATGCGCAGGCCGGATCACGGCGCGCGCGATCGATCGCGGCGAGCACGCCGAGCGCATCGGGCGTATCCGCAGTGTGCGCGCGCAGCCAGGCTTCGGCCGCGTCCCAGTCCGGCGCATCGTTCGCCGCCAACGCTTTCCACAATCGCGCCATCGGCACCTCGCCGTCGTCGGCCGCGGTCAGGCCGGCAGGGCGGTCGCCCACACCCTTGCGGTCGCCGCTGAGGCGTCGCCCCTCGTCCGGCACCGGCAACTCGAGACCGACGCGCGCGAGGTAGATGCGCGTCGACTGCTGCACACGCTTGACGAAATCGAGCGCACGCCGCTCGTAGGGCAGCGCCTGCGCCGGATCGCCCTGGCGCAGATGCAATTCCGCCTGCCACATTTCGGCGAGCGCGGATTTCAGCGTCGCCTTGGTCTCCGGATCGAGCAGGGTCGCGGCCTCGGCGATGTCGTGCACGTGACCGTACTCGGCAACGATATCGCCCTCGCGGCCGAACGCGGTCGGCGCCTGCGTCGATGCATGTGCATCGTGATCGTCGTGCCCTGCCCGCGTCGCATCCGCTTTCTGCGCATGCGTCTCCGATTCCTCGCCGAGGAACTGGCCGTAGCGCAGGCGCAGGATCTTCTGGTCGGCGCCGATCGCATCCGAGCGCGCGAGGAATTTTCCGCCGTCGAGCTGCGCCTTTTCGGCCAGCAGCGCCTCGCTGTCTATGATGATCTGGCGCTGACTGCGGAAATACGCCGGCAGGGTCTTCTGCACCAGGCCTTCGAGTCCGCCGCCATCGTTCGCGGCCTCGGCCGGCCAGCGCAGGATGAAGCTCGCGCTGCGCGTAGTGTTCGCCTGCGGCTCGCGGTTGTCGCTGACGGCCAGCTTGACGATGATGTCGTCGCCCTGCGCGATGCCGAGCGCGGCGAGGTCGAGCGTATGGCGGAAACGCTGCTGCTTCGCGCCCGCGGGCTCGCCGTGCAGCGCCAGTGTCTGCTCCTTGAACTTGATGTTCTCGCCATTGCCTTGCGCGTGCGTGATCTGCAGTTCGGCACTCGCGATGCCGTAGTCGTCGCTGGCCTCGAAGTCGAGGTTCCAGCGCTTCTGCTGCGCGTCGAGCAAGGTCAGCGTCTTGCCCGGTTCGAGTACGCGTATTTCGGGCGCGCGGTCGGCGATCGCGTCGAGCCGATGCAGGCGATCATCGGCCGGCGGCGGCGCGCCCTCGACGGCGATGCGATACAGCGCCGATGCCGCGAACGTGCGTTCGCCGGCCCAATCCCCGCCGTCACGGCTCAGTGCGAGGCGGCTGCCGTCGTGGAACACGAGCGCCACGGCCGCGGGCTGCGGATCGAAGCGCAGGCTCCAACGCAGGCGCGAGCCTTCCGCCACCTTGGCATCGAGCGATGCTTCCGTGCGCGACGCGAGCTGCGTGTAGGCCGGTGCCACGATGGCCATCTGTACCCGGGTCAGCGCGGTCGACGATGCGGCAAGCTTCGCGTTGGCCTGCCCGGCCTCGGCGTGAGTGCGCGCGCCCTGCCGCCAGAATGCCGCGACGATCAGCATCGCCGCCGCGACGCCGAACGCGATGAACAAGCGTGGCCAGGGCCACGCCGGACGCAAGTCCACGTCGATACCGGCGAGCCGCGTCTGCACGCGCAACCGCTGCAGCTGCTGCACCGGCGACAAGGCGGCCGTATCGCGGAACAGCAGCGCGGCGCTGTCGTCCATCTGCGGCGACATCGCATCGAGGCGGCGGGCGAGCCAGGTCACATCGATGCCGCGCCACGCATGCCACATGACGATGCCCGTACCAATCAGTGCCAGCGATCCGGCGGCGACCGCCGCGACCGGACCGGCGGTACGCGCGGCCAGCACGCCCGTCGCAACGACAACGGGTGCCGCGGCTACCGCGACGACGGCGAGCTGGCGCCGCACCGAGGCAATGCGCAGCCCGCGCAACTGCGGCGCGGCGCTCATGCCGGCACTTCCGCGTTTGGTCGCGTCGCGACGAAGCGTTCGCACAGGAACAACGCGGCGATCAACAGCACAAGCCACGCGTCGAGCGGCCGTCCCGATGCCGGCGAGCGCGCGGACGACGCGACCGTTCCCGTCTCGACGCGCGGACGCATCGCCGCAGCCGCGGCACGCGCAGGCGCGGGCGGACCACCGTCGAACGCGGCGCGCAGGCGATCAGGAAATTGTGCGTCGAGCAGCCACGGCAAATCTGCCGGCATCAGTGCGCCGGGCAAGGCGATCATGCGCCCTCCGCCGCGGGCCGCCACCTTTGCCAGCACTTGTCCGGTGGCATCACGCCAAAGCGCTTCGCCGTTTGCGGCGGCGACATTGGCCACGAGCGCCACACCGCCGTCGTCGAGCCAGCGCGTCAGCGTCGATGTCGTCGGGGCCAGCCACACCAACCAATGCGTCGCCGCGGCGATCGGAACGTCGGCAGGCTGCGCGTCGAGCTCATACCGTCCCGGTTCGTTCTGGTTCCACGCCACGACTGCGGCGCGCAGATAGCGCAGCGAGCCCTCCGCTTCGGGCGTGTAGCGAACCGCGATGCGGATCGAGGCATTCGTCGCCGCCCCCGCACCATCGGGCATGCTTCCGGGTACGACGCGCCAATCGACTTCGTGCGAAAGCCGCGGACGCTCGCCGTCGAGCCCGCCAAGTTGCTCGGGCACGATCAGCGTGAGCGTCGCATGCGACGGCAGTTCGGCATCGAGCTGACGCAGCAGGCTGGCAACGGGTACGCCGGTGCCGGCCATGGATTCGCCGACACGTGGAAATCCGGGTGCGAGCCAATGCCATTCCGCGTCGACATCGCCGGCCGCGGCACGTGCGTCGGCCGGCGCAACGCCGGGCGCGACCACGATCCACGGCCGCGCCGCAAGCGCATCGACTTGCCACAGCGGACGCGCGAGCAACAGCGCCAGCGCGGCGAGCAGCGCGAGGCGCAACAGCAGCAGCCACGGACGCTCGAAGCGCAGGCGCCGTTGCGGACGCGTGCGTTCGCCGATCCAGCGCAGCGCGGCGAACTCGATCGTGGTCAGTTCGAGCCGGCGCACCAGGTGGATCAGCAGCGGCAGCGCGAGCGCGGCCAGCGCGGCCAGGCCCAGCGGGGCGAGCAAGGCGATGCCCATGCTTTTACACTCCTCCCTTCAAGGGGAGGGCCTGGATGGAGATGGTTTCGGCTTCGCGCGCGTCAACTTCAACACCCTTCTCCCTTAAAGCAAGCGACTTCAGAGCCGCTCCGTTGCCAAACAACATGCGCAACGGTTCTTCGAGCGGACGATCGAGCACGTATTCGACATGGTCGATTCCGGCCGCGGCGAAGCGCCGCGCGAGTTCCGCGCGCGCCGCGCCGAAGCGTTCGAGATAGTCGCGGCGCACGGCGACCGCCTCGACGCGGCGCTCGGCACCGGTTTCGGGATCACGAAAACGATGTCCGCCCGCGAATGGAAAGTCACGCTCCTCCGCGCTGAGCAATTGCACAGCCAGCACGTCGCGTCGTGCGGCAGCGAGACGCAAGGCGAGCTCGACGGCCGCATCGTCGAAGAAATCCGAGAGCACGAGGACAACCGCCGGCGGCTGGATGCGCTCCCACAACGGCGCCAGCATCGCCGCGTCGGGCCAGCGTCCCGCAGCCTCGATACGCGCGAGTTCGAGCGTGCAGCGATCGCGTTGGCGCGGGCCGGCACCGGCGTGGACGAATGCGGGCGCGGCGCCGGCGAGCGCGAGCAAGCCAAAGCGATCACCTTGACGCAGGGCGAGTTCGAACAGGCACGCGGCCAGCGTCTTCGCCGCATCGATCTTGCGCCGGTGCGGACACGCCGCATCGGCCTGGCGCATCGATGCGCTCGCATCGACGATCGCCCATGCAGTCAACGGACTGTCGCGCTCGGCTTCGCGCACGAAGTAGCGATCCGAGCGTGCGTAGAGTTTCCAATCGATGCGGCGCAGCTCGTCGCCGGGCTCGTAGGCGCGGTACTGGGCGAATTCGAGGCCGGCACCGCGGCTGCGGCTGGCGTGCTGCCCCAGCCCATCGCCACCCGCACCACGGCGCGCGAGCAGGCGAAGCTCGCGCAGGCGCGCGCGCAGCTCAGGCGGGATCAGCTCAGCCACATCGGTCTCCAGTTCAGCGGCAATGCCAAAAGATCAAGATCAGAAGACATCGACACGAAAATCACGAAGAAAAGCGGAGAACACGAAGAAAGGCAAAAGCGCATCGAACTTCTTTGATCTTCTTCGTGGATATTTCTTCGTGTTCTTCGTGGTTCAGTCTTTTGCTTTGCGTTCGCTTCAAGCGGGAAACGGCACCGACTTCAGCAGCGCCGCGACGACATCGTCGCTGCTGCGCTGCTCGGCTTCGGCCGCAAACGAGAGCAGCAGGCGGTGGCGCAGCACCGGCGCGGCAAGTGCGGCGACGTCTTCGCGCGTCACGGCGAGGCGACTACGGATCAGCGCGCGCGCCTTGGCCGCGAGCACCAGCGACTGGCCCGCACGCGGCCCCGCCCCCCAGCGCACCCAATCACGCACAACCTGCACCACACTGGTCTGCGGACGCGAGGCGCGCACGAGACGCACGATCCAGCCCAGCACGTCGTCGCCGACGTGCACCTCGCGCGTCAGCTTCTGCAGCGCAATCACTTCCCCGCCGCCCATGACCGGGGCGATCCCGGCGCCGGCGCTGCCGGTGGTCTGCGCGAGGATCGCGCGTTCTTCGGTCTCGTCCGGATAGTCGACGCGGACGTGCAGCAGGAAGCGATCGAGCTGCGCTTCGGGCAACGGATAGGTACCGGCCTGTTCGAGCGGGTTCTGCGTGGCGAGCACGAAGAACGGCTGCGGCAACACGTGCGTGGTGCCGGCATAGCTGATCGTGCGCTCCTGCATCGCTTCGAGCAGTGCCGACTGCGTCTTCGGCGGAGTGCGGTTGAGCTCGTCGGCGAGCAGCAGGTTGGTGAACACCGGTCCGCGCTGGAACTTGAAGTAGCGTTTGCCCGTGCCGTGGTCTTCTTCGAGGATTTCCGTGCCGACGATGTCGCTCGGCATCAGGTCCGGCGTGAACTGGATGCGGTGGAAGTCGAGCGCGAGCGCCTGACCGAGCGAGCGCACGAGCAGGGTCTTGCCGAGGCCGGGCACGCCTTCGAGCAGGCAATGGCCGCCGGCGAGCAGGCCGATCAGGAGTTGCTCGACCACGTCGTGCTGACCGACGATGACCTGCGCGATGGCCTCGCGCAAGGTGGCAAGCTTGGCGAGTTGTTGCTGTATGGATTGTTCGGTGATTGCGTCGTTCATGAGTTTGTCTTTGCTTTCCTTCTGCCACTGGGAGAAGCCGCGAGAGCCGCAACGCCGGATGAGGGAAAGACGCTGCGAAGGTGGAATGTAGTTCAGACTTGTTACGCCCTTCCCGCATCCGCCCTTCGGACGACTTCTCCCGGTGGGAGATGGGAAGAAATTAAGCCGTCAACGCATAGATCACCACATTGACCGCGAACTTCGTGTTGTCCTCGGCGAGAAAACGCTTGTTGCGCCAGTCGTAGTCCCACTCGCAACCATAGTCCTTGTTGCTGTAGAGCACGCCGAGGCGACCACCGACCTCGATGCCCTTGAGATAGTCATGGACTATGTCGTCGCCCCAGCCGTTGAGTTCGAACGCCGTGTTCGGCGGTCCGTCGAATTTGAAGAATGCGTCGAAAACGGGATGTTTCTTCGGCAGCTTCTTCAGCGCGCCCTCGCCGAAGATCGAGACCATTTCGCGCTCGAACGACTTGGCGAACAGACCGTCGATGTCGTGGTTGCAATCGTCGACGAGGACGAAGCCGCCATTGCGCACGTAGCGTTCGAAGTTGCGCCGCTCGTCCGGATTGAACTCGACCAGCTTGTGCCCGGCCAGATAGCAGAACGGTTGCGTCAGCATTCGCGCATCGGCCAGCGGCAGCACACGCTCCTTCGTGTCGACGCGCAGGGTCGTGTACTGGATCAGCGCGTCGATCAGGTTTGACGGCATGCGCGCGTCGACGTCCCAGTCGCCCGATTCGTACATGAGGCGGGTGAACCAGAAGTCGTAGGCTGCCTCGCCTGCGTTCGCGCGCCGCGCGAGCAGCGCAGTGGCACTGCTCGCAAGCATGAGGCGAAGAAATTCAGAGCGGGTCATGGCGCGTATGGCTCGGCGTCGGTAAACACCATCCCCACCCAACTCTCCCCTCGAGGGGGAGGGCTGCAGCGGCAGATCAGACAGCGTCCGACAACGACGTGAAAGTGAAATCGCGGATCTTCATCGGCGGGATCATCATCACGAACGGCGATTCGTCATCGCCGACGCGCACCGGCCTGCCGATCTCCTCGATGTTGTTGAGCATGATCGCCGGCGACTCGTTGAAACGGAAATTCTTGATCGGGTACTTGATCTCGCCATTCTCGACGTAGAACGTGCCGTCGCGCGTGAGGCCAGTCAGCAGCACGGTCTGCGGATCGACCAGACGGATATACCAGGTGCGCGTGACGAGGACGCCCTTCCTGGTCGACTTGACCAGATCCATCGTCGACTTGTCGCCGCCGACCATGATGAGATTTCCGGGCTGGCCAACCGCCTTCTTGCCCTGCTTCTGCGCCCAGTAGCGCGAGTACTGCAGGTAGTCGACCTTGCCCTTGGTGATGATCGGCGTCTTCTCGCGCGCGAGGCTGTCGTTGTCCCACGGCAGCACGGCGGCATGCTCGTCCCACGGATCGGCGTAGATCGTCACACGCTCGTCGAACATCTTCTCGCCGAGCTTGTTGCCGCCACCCTTCTTCGACAGGAAACTGCGGCCCTCGTCGGCCTGGCGCGCGTCGAAGCCGAACATCATGAAACTGATCAGGCCCGCGGTCGCTGCCGGTTCCATGATCACGGTGTACTTGCCCGGTTCGAGCGCCTTCGCATCGGCCGAACCCCTGGCCTTCTGCATCGCTATCCTGATCTCGCTCTTCGCGTCGAACTTGGCCACGTCGGCGAGATTGCGCGCGACCCAGCCCGAGCCCTTGCCGTCGTCGGTACGCACCGTGCAGGTGAAGTTCATGCCGCTGGCTTTCTGGTAGCCGAAGTTGCCCTTGCTGTTGGCTATGGCGGAAAAGTCCTGCTCGTCGCTGAAGAAGCCGGCGGCGACGAGTTTGTCCTTGCGACACGGCTCGATGCAGTCGGCGGCGACCTGGGCACGGTATTCCGGCGTGATCGCGGCGGTCTTCTCGACGAAGGTCGAGGTTGGTTTGTAGGTCTGCTTCTCGATCGCCGGCATGAATTCCGGATTTTCCGGCGCCAGCTTTGCCAGTTCCTCGGCGCGGCGCACGACGGACTCGATCGATTTGTCGTCGAATGCGTTGATCGTCGCCGTGCCGGTGCGCTTGCCGAACGCGACCTCGACGACGAGATCGGCGTCGCTGACGTAGCCGCTGGTCGAGACGTTGTTTAGCGCATAGCGCACGTTGCCGCCGTTCGAGCCGCTGAGTTGCGCCGTGCACTCGTCGGCCTTGGACATCTTGATCGCCTTGTCGAGGATCGCCTTGGCCTGTTCTTCGCTGTAAATGGTCATGATGTGCTCCGTATCCTCAGCCGAGGCTGCGCGCGGTGTTGATGACGTTGACGCCGTTGAAGCGCGCCGTGCTCGATCCGTGCGAGACGGCCGAAACCTGGCCGGGCTGGCCCTTGCCGTCGAAGAAAGAGCCGCCGAGGCGGTAGTCGCCGTCGTCGCAGACCGCGACGCACGAGTTCCAGAATTCCGGCGTGCGGATCTGGTAGGCCACGTCTTCGAGCGGTTGGGTCACCTTGCCGTTCTTGATCTCGTAGAACAGCTGCCCACCGAACTGCGCGTTGTAGCGCTGCTGGTCGATCGAGAACGAACCCTCGCCGACGATATAGATGCCGTTCTCGATGTCCTTGATCATCTCGATCGGCGTCAGCTTTTCCTTGCCGGGCTGCAACGAGACATTGGCCATGCGCTGGAACTGCACGCTCGACCACGAATCGGCGTAGCAGCAGCCCTGCGATTGCTTGAGGCCAAGGATGTGCGCCTGGTCGCGGATGACCTGGTAGTTGACCAGTACGCCATCCTTGATCAGATCCCATTTCTGCGTCTTCACGCCCTCGTCGTCGTAGCCGACCGCGCCGAGCGAACCGGGCTGGGTCTTGTCGGCGACGATCGTGACCTTGTCGCTGCCGTACTTGAACTTGTCCCGCCACTTGTCCAGCGTGGCGAAGCTGGTGCCGGCATAGTTCGCCTCGTAGCCGAGCACGCGATCGAGTTCGGTGGGATGGCCGACCGACTCGTGGATCGTCAGCCAGGTGTGCGACGGATCGAGCATCAGATCGTACTTACCCGGCTTGACCGAAGTCGCGGTGAGCTTCTCGCGCGCCTGCTTCGCCGCCGCGACCGCGTCGGCCTTCATGTCGTAGGAATCGCGATAGACCACGGCGCCACCGGGCAACTCGATCTTGTCGGCCGCCTTCGCGTCGAGATATTCGAAGCCCATGCCACGCGGCGCGGACAAGCCCTGGCGCGAGCGGAACTTGCCGGTCGCCTTGTCCACGCAGGTCACGTTCATCGGCGCCCAGATGCGATGCACGTCCTGGTCGATGTAGGAGCCGTCGGTCGATGCGAAGTACTTCTGCTCGTTGACCAGGAACAGGGTCGAGTTGATAAAGCTCGCGCCGGCCTTGATCGCATCGGCATTGACGCCAAGCAGCAGGTCGACCTTGTCCTTGATCGGCACGTGCATCGAATTCTTCACGATCGGCGTCTTCCACGACACTTCGCCGACACCCTTCACCGGCGCGAGCTGCACCGGTTCGCTGCGCAGGCGCGCGTTGGCCTTGGCGATCGCGACGGCCTGCGCGGTGGCTTTCGCCACGGCGTCGCTGGACAGGTCGCTGGTCGCGGCAAACCCCCACGAGCCCTTGGCGATGACACGGATGCCGATACCGGTCGATTCGGTGTTGACCACGTTCTGCACCTTGTCCTCGCGCGTGACCACGAACTGGCGCAGGTAACGGCCGATGCGCACGTCGCAATACGTCGCGCCGCTGCCCTTGGCCGCGTTGAGCGCGACATCGGCGAGCTTCTTCTTCATCGCCACGTCGATTGTGCTCAGCAATTCCTCGGCGGCGATCGCGCGACCGTAGAAAGCGGGTATCGCCAGGCCGCCGAGACCGGCACCGGTGATCTTCAGGAAATCTCGTCTGTCCATCGTTCCTCCCTCGTATTTTCGCGTACGGTTACGCCGAAAGCGGAACCTTGGCAAAGCGGCCGACGCGAGTCATATGCCAAACGTCACGAATGTCGTGCCGACCACCACTTCCGGCACCGCCGGATACCGCGCATGCTCCGGACTCGCTACCATCGCTTTGTCGCAACGACGAGCAAACACGATGTCCCAAGGCACCCACGAATTCGTAGACGACCCGCGCAACCGCGAGATCAGGATCTACATCAACGGCGAGCTCAAGCCGCGCGCGGAAGCGACCGTCTCGGTGTTCGACTCCGGCTTCATTCTCGGCGATGGGGTCTGGGAGGGCCTGCGCGTGCATGCGGGTGGCATTGCCTTCCTCGATCAGCATCTCGATCGCCTGTACGAAGGCGCGAAGGCGATCGACCTGGACATCGGCCTGACGCGCGAGGAGTTGGTGAACGTGCTGCATCGCACGCTCGCGGCCAACGCGATGACAGACCACGCGCATATCCGCCTGATGGTCACGCGCGGCGTGAAGCGTACGCCCTATCAGGACCCGCGCATGACGATCGGGCCGGCAACCGTGGTCATCATTCCCGAGTACAAGGAGCCGAAGCCGGAGACGCTGGAGCGCGGCATCCGCCTGTTCACCGTGCATGTGCGCCGCGGTTATCCCGACGTGCAGGACCCGAAGCTCAACAGCCACAGCAAGCTCAACTGCATCACCGCCTGCATCCAGGCGGCCAAGGCCGGCGCCGACGAGGCGCTGATGCTCGATCCGCACGGCTTCGTCGCGACCTGCAATTCGACGCATTTCTTCATCGTGCGCAAGGGCGAAGTGTGGACATCGACCGGCATGTACTGCCTGCCCGGGATCACCCGCGCGAACGTGCTGCGCGTATGCCGCGAAGCCGGCATTCCGGCCTTCGAGAAGAGTTTCAGCCTGAGCGAAGTCTACGGCGCGGACGAAGCCTTCGTCACCGGCACGTTCGCGGGCGTGGCCCCCGTGACCGAAGTTGACGGGCGCAAATTGAGCGAGGGCCGCGGGCCGATGGTCGCGCGCCTGCAAACGCTGTACCGCGAACTGATCGCGCGCGATGTCGCCGCGCGCGGGATACCGAACCCGACATGAGCGGCAGTGTGCGCATCGCGATGTGGTCGGGTCCGCGCAACATCTCGACCGCGATGATGCGCGCGTTCGAAAACCGCGCCGACTGCGCAGTCATCGACGAACCGTTCTACGCGCATTACCTGAAGCAGACGCAAAGCGACCACCCGGCGCGCGAGGCCGTCATCGCCGCGGGCGAAACCGACTGGCGCCGCGTCGTCGCCGCACTGACCGGGCCGGTGCCCGACGGTCGCCGTGTGTTCTACCAGAAGCACATGACGCACCACATGCTGCGCCACATCGGCCATGACTGGTTCGGCCAGCTCAGCCACGCATTCCTGATCCGCGACCCGCGTGCAGTGCTGCTGTCGTACATCAAGAGCCGGCCGGATGCCGAGGTGACCGCGGACGATATCGGCGTACCGCAGCAAGCGGCGCTCTACGATGAGATCGCGGCGCGCGCCGCGACCCCGCCGCCGGTGATCGATTCCGACGGGTTTCTCAAGGCCCCCGAAGCGCATCTGCGCAGCCTGTGCGAGCGGCTCGGCATTCCATTCACCGATCGCATGCTGCACTGGCCCGCCGGTCCCCGCGCCAGCGACGGCATCTGGGCGCCCCACTGGTACGCCGCGGTGCTCAAATCCACCGGTTTCGAGCCCTGGTGCGAGCGCGACCTGCGCGTGCCGGAGCGCTATCGCAAGGTGATCGACGCCTGCATGGTCGACTACGAGCGCCTGCACCGGCATCGCATCGTGGTGACGCGCTAGCCAGCTGGGCTGTTTCAACCCGGACGCCGCCAAACGTCCTCGTATCGATACCTGAGGAGTACCGCATGTTCCTTCGCTTGTCCTGCGCATTCGCGCTGATCGCAATCAATGCTGCAACCACCGCGGCGCTCGCCGCCGACATCTTTGCGCGCGATCCACAGCAACCGGTCGACGAGGCCTATGGAAAAAAAATTGCCGAATACACGACCGGCGAGCAGTTCAACTCGCCGCTGACCCGCTACCTGCCTGCGTCGAACACCGTGCCGACGCCGGCCAAGGTGCTCGGCGACGTGTCCGGCGCGCCGAACATGCTGCCGTACACGAAAGACATCACGCGCTATTTCGACCTGCTCGCCGCGTCGACGCCGCGCGTCAAGGTATTCCGCATCGGCAAGAGCGAGGAAGGTCGAGAGATGATCGCCGTCGCCGTCGCCGACGAAGCGCTACTCGCGAACCTCAAGGAGAACGATGCGCGTCTGGCGCAACTCGCCGACCCGCGCACGATAGCCCTCGACGATGCCAAAGCCGATGCGCTCGTCGCGCAGACGACGCCGGTCTACTACATCACCGGAACCATCCACTCGCCCGAAACCGGTTCGCCGACCGCGCTGATGGAACTGGCCTACCGCCTCGCCGTCGACGATGCGCCATACATCAGGAAGATCCGCTCCAAGGTCATCACCCTGATCACGCCGGTCGTTGAGACCGATGGCCGCGACCGCATGGTTGATCTCTACAACTGGCACCGCGCCAACCCCGGCAAGACGCCGCCGCCGCTGATGTACTGGGGCCACTACGTCGCCCACGACAACAATCGCGATGCGATGGGGCTGACGCTCGCGCTTTCGCGCAATGTGCTCGACACCTATCTCGGCTGGCACGCGCAGGTGCTGCACGATCTGCACGAATCTGTGCCGTTTCTCTACGACAACACCGTGGGCGATGGCCCGTACAACGCCTGGGTCGATCCGATTCTCGTCGGCGAATGGCAGCAGCTCGGCTGGAGCAACGTGCAGGAGCTGACCAAATTCGGCATGCCCGGCGTGTTCACCCACGGCGATTTCGACACCTGGAGCCCGGGCTATCTGATGTTCATGGCGGCGATGCACAACGGCATCAGCCGGCTCTACGAAACCTTCGGCAATTCCGGCGCGGACACGGTGGAGCGCATCCTCGACCCAAGCGAATACGCGCGCACCTGGTACCGGCCGAACCCACCGCTGCCGAAGGTGCTCTGGTCGCAGCGCAACAACAACAACTACCAGCAGAGCGCGCTGCTTTCCACGCTCAACTATTTTGCCGACAACGAAAAAACCTTCCTGCGCAATTTCTGGCTCAAGGCCAAGCGCTCGGTCGAGAAGCCCGCCGCCGCCGGCCCCGCTGCCTACGTGCTCGCTGCCGACGACGTGCATCGCGATGCGCAGCGCCGGCTGCTGCATGTGCTCCAGTTGCAGCACGCCGAAGTCAGCCGCGCAACCGCGCCGATCACGGTGCAGGTACCCGCGCCGCCCAAAGACGACGCCAAGGACGATGCGAAGAAGGACGACAAGCCCACCCGGGATGCGAAACCGAAAACGGTTGCGCGCACCTTTCCCACCGGCAGCTACGTCGTGCGCATGGACCAGCCCTACTCTCGCATCGCCGACACCCTGCTCGACCGCCAGTACTGGTCGCCGGACGATCCGCAAAAGCACCCCTATGACGACACCGCCTGGGCGCTCGGCGACATGTTCGGTGCGGAGGTCGTGCGCGTCACCGACAACAACATCCTCAAGGCGCCGATGGAAACGCTGCGCGAGCCGGTGCCTGCGCGCGGCGGCGTACAGGGCAACGGCAACGTCTACCTGATCGAAAACCATGCCGATACCTCGCTGATGACGTTGCGTTACGCGTTCAAAGGCACCGATATCGCGGTGGCCGAAAAACCGTTCGACGCCGCCGGCAGGCATTTCCCGGTGGGTACCTGGATCGTGCGCAAGGTCGATGGCGCCGCATTGTCGAAAAAACTCGGCGAACTCGATCTCGACGCCTGGACGATTGCCTCGGAGCCGAACGTAGCCACGCACAGGCTCGGCGCGCCGCGCATCGCGCTGATGCACACCTGGCTGTCGACGCAGACCGAAGGCTGGTGGCGCCAGGCATTCGACAAACTCGCCATACCCTACGACTACATCTCGACGCAAACCGCCGCGCGCGACGACAACCTGAGGGGCAAGTACGACGTCATCCTGTTCGCACCGATCGGCGCCGACAACTCGCAGCTCGTGCTCAACGGCCTGCCGCTGTGGGGTAACGCGATGCCGTGGAAGAAGACCGCGCTGACGCCGAACATGGGCATCGACCAAACCGACGACATCCGCCCCGGCCTCGGCGCGTCCGGCCTCGCGCATCTGCAACGCTTCGTCAACGAGGGCGGCCTGCTGCTCGCCGCGGGCGACGCGGCGAAGTTCGCCATCGACGTCGGCCTCGCGCCGGGCGTGTCGGTCGCGCCGGCGAAGGATCTCAAGGTCGTCGGCAGCATCCTGCAGGGTGTAACCGTCGACGAGTCGCATCCGGTCACCTACGGCTACGCGAAGGAATTCGGCATGTACAGCCCCGACGGCCTTTCGTTCAAGCTCAGCAACCTGCTCACCGGCGACGACGGTTTGCCGACCGCGAAGGATTTCAAGCGCCCGACCGGCCGCGGCGGCCCGCACGACACCGACGCGCCCGAAGGTCGCGCCATGAGCGAAGCCGCCGTACTGCCCGCACCGAAGCCGTGGGAGGCGACGCCGCTCAACATCGACCAGGCGCGGCCGGGGCCGTTCTTTCCCTCCACGGTGATTCCAGAGGATCAGCGCCCACGCGCCGTCGTGCGCTTCGGTGAAGCCGACGATCTGCTGATCGCTGGCTTGCTGCAGGGCGCGGGCTCGCTGGCCGAACATGCTGCCGTGGTCGACGCGCGCTACGGTCGCGGCCACGTCGTGCTGTTCGCGACCAACCCGATCTGGCGCGGGCAGACGATCGGCACTTACGGTCTCGTGTTCAATGCGATTTTGAATTTCGACAAGTTGTAACTGGGGGCTGGTTCGCGGTCGCGACGAATGGCGAGCTTGGCTTTGGCTCGTCATTCCCGCGAAGGCGAAGATCTACACCTTGCTCTTGCTCGTCATTCCCGCGTGCTTCTGGCGGGAATCCAGTGGCTTTGGTTTTTCAAGAGCAAGAGCTTCCACTCGTCCTGCGGACGAGCGGGTTACTTTCTTTGCTCGTGCAAAGAAAGCTAACCAAAGAAACACGCCCCAGAGCATTGCGCCCTGCGCGCATCCTGCGCTCCGGGTCCGCGTCAGCGGCCGGGTTCCGTTGATTGCACATCCGTGTGCAACAACGGAATCGACGCGATCCATCGCGCCGACCCTGCGGGCCTTTTCGTCCGCTGCCGCCGCAAGGCGATGGGGACCCACAAGAGCAAGAGCAACGCGCATCCTGCGCGCTTGGCTTTGGTTCTGTATCCGTCTTGTGATCTTCGGGTCCCCGTTTGTCGCGGCGAGGGCAGGACGGATCAGCCCGTCAGGGTCGCGCGCACGATGCGCACGAGTTCGCGAACGTACACGGATGTACGTCGAGCGAACCCCGGCATGACCTCGCGTACCCGTAGCGCCTAGCGCGAAGGGCGCGGCATCCGGGGCGGCGTTTCTTTGGTTACTTTCTTGTCGCTGCTGACAAGAAAGTGACCCGCTCGTCCGAAGGACGAGTGGAAGCTGGTGCTCTTGAAAGTAACCCGCACGCGGAAAGGCGAAGGGACGCGACTACAGAAACAGAGCAAGATCAAAATGGATTCCGGCTTGCGCCGGAATGACGAGCAAGCACTCAGACGTATCGACTACTTTCACGCGCGGCGCGCGAAAAGCGCGCCCCTACTTCACCACGGCATTGCACTGCACCTCGACCCTCGCGCCCAGCGCGAGTCCGCGCGTGGCATACGCCATGCGCACCGGAAAGTGTTTGCTGAAATAGCCTCGGTATACCTCGTTGAACGCCGGCCAGTCGGCGATGTCCGCCAGCGCGACCGTGCATTGCACGACTCCGTCGAACGAGGAACCATGGCGCGCGAGGTTGGCGCCGATGTTGTCCATCATCTGCTTCGCTTCCGCCTTGATGCCACCGGCGACGAGCTTGCCGTCCGCGCCAAGACCGATTTCGCCCGACAGGTAGAGCATGTCGCCGACGCGCACCGCTTCGGAAAACGGATAGCTCGGCTGGCCCGGCGCGGCCTTGCGCGCGAAGAATTCGGGCTCGACCGCAACGGCGCTGGCAGCTGCGAGCGTGCACGCAACCAAGGCGGCAGATTTGATCGTTTTCGAAACGCCCATCGTCATGCTCCCCATACGTCATTCAAAAGGCGGGCGAAATTGCCGCCGAGGATCTTCGCGATGCACGCATCCGGATGTTTGCGCGCGGCGAGCAATTCGGCGATGCGATCGAAGCGGTCGGCACGGTTCAGATCGGGAATGAAAGTGTAGACGTTCGGGTCCTCGCCAGGCGCCGAGATGCCGCGCTTGCGCCGGTCCGCGATCTCGTCGGCGAACTTCTTCTTGAACTCGGGCGTCACCGCGATCGGCGAGATCGAGCCGTCAGTGCCGATGCCGACGTGATCCTCGCCGCAGACGTCGATCGCATGTTCGAGATGCGCGATCAGATCCGCCGCCATCGGCTGACCTTTGCCGCGCAGGAACGGCATCAGGTAAATGCCAACATAACCACCCTTGTCGGCGACCTGCTTCAACTCGTTGTCGGTCTTGTTGCGCGGATTCGGATTGATCGCAGAACAGCCGGTATGCGAAATCGCGATCGGCGCTTTCGACGCGGCGGCGGCATCGAGTGTGGTGCGCTCGCCGGCGTGCGCAAGGTCGACCAGCGCTTTGCGCTCGTTCAATTTCTCGACCAGCTTGCGGCCGAATGCGGAGATTCCGGCGTTGGCGGGTTCGAGACACCCGTCGCCGACGAGATTGCGTTTGTTGTAGGTGAGCTGGTAGATGCGCACGCCGAGATTCCAGAACGTGTCGAGACGATCGAGGCTCTCGCCGAACGGTGCCGCGTCCTGGAAGCCGTAGATCAGGCCGAGGCGGCCGCTGCGCTTGGCCTCGGCAATGTCGGCCGCGCGGCGAACCTGCATCAGCGCGTCGGAATGCGCGGCGATCTGTGCATTCCAGTAGGCGATCTCGCCGATCGCGCCTTCGAAATTGCGTGCATAGCTGCCGATGCCGTCGGCGTTCACGGTCAGGTTGAGCGCGGTCAGGCCCGACTTGCGTACGTCATCCAGATCGCGCGCGCTGAGCTGATTGGAGTCATCGTCGATCGCGCCGCCGGGACTGCCGAGCGTATCGATCACGACCGTCCCGGTGTATCCGGCCCAGGCCGGGGCGGAGGATGGCGCCGTAGCCGCCAGCACGGAGCGATTCGACGATGGCAGCATCGCTGCCGCGCCGATTGCCGCAGCGGCGGAAAGGAAACTGCGACGAGACGAAACAGAATTCATCGACATGCGCTCCCCGAAAACCTCGATTCTGCCGCGACGACGTGTCCGATTGCCAGCGAATGGCCCCTGAACGGACACGCCGCGACCACGCCCAAAGCGGCAATCGTGATCCATTTCCCGTATCCTATGGCATTGACCTTCAACTGTTTTCTCCAGGAGCTTGTCCAGTGGATAGACGCCAATTCGTCCTCGGTTCGATCGCCGCGGTTGCCGCAGCACCGCTCGCCAGCATCGCGCGCGCAAGCATTTCCGGTGCGGACAACAAGGTGCCGGTCCCGTTCAGCTGGGACATGAAGGTGCCGATCGGCAATCGCGAGGAATTCGTCGACTGGGCGGTGAAGAACCGCGGCGAGGATCCGAAATTCCTCGCCCAGCGCTGGAACCGCATGTACGCGATGACCCAGAACAAGGACTTGACCGACGAGCGCAACAAGCGCGCGTTTCTGCTCACGCCGCGCGAGGATTTCTGCCGTCCGGTCAACCGCCCGCATGCCTACGAGAGCGCGTTTCTCGACATCGGCTGGGGCGTGACGATCTCCGGCCCGCACGCGGTCGGCCGCATGACCCAGGTGCTCAACGTGCAGACCGGCGAGAAGGTGCTCGAAATCGGCACGGGCTCGGGTTACCAGTCGGCATTTCTTTCGCACCTGACCGACAAGTGCTACTCGATCGAAATCATCAAGCCGCTGGCCGAGCGCACGCGCAGCGTCTACGACGAACTGATCGCCGACGGCTATACCGAGTTCAAGGCGATCACGACCAAGCAGGCCGACGGCTACTACGGCTGGGAAGAAAACGGCCCGTTCGACAAGATCGTCGTCACCTGCGGCATCGACCACATCCCGCCGCCGCTGCTCAAGCAGCTGAAGCCCAACGGCGTCATGGTGATCCCGGTCGGGCCGCCGGGTGCGCAACGCGTGCTCAAGGTGATCAAGCACCAGGCCGCGGATGGCAGCATCACCGTCTCGCGCAGCGACATCTTCAACAAGATCGTGCCGTTCGTGCCGTTCACCAAGCTCGTCGACGGCGAGATCAAGGGCGCGCACAACGGCGACGCCAAAGACACCAAGTGACGCACGCAAGGCGTGCGTCATGCCGGCCGGGAATGCCGGAATGACAAGCTAGGCAATCGGTTTCGAATGACTTCTTCAACTCTGTCCACGCCGACCGCGCCACCGCGGTCGGCTTTTCGTTTGGATGCGCCTCGCGCCCAAACGAACTTCTTCTTCTACCTCGCCGTCGCCCTGATTGCTGGCGCCGTGATCGCGCTGCAGATCTCGATCATGCGCATCTTCAGCGTCGGCTCGTGGGCGCATTTCGGCTCGATGGTGGTCAGCCTCGCGATGATGGGCTTCGGCCTCACCAGCGTCGTCATGTGCGCGGCGAACGACTGGTTCGACAAGCATTGGCAAGGCGTCGCCAACGTATCCTTGCTCGCGTTCGGGCCGCTGATCGTCGCTGCGAACCTGCTCGCGCAGCAGATTCCGTTCAACGCGATCTTCCTGATTTCCGATCCGGTGCAGAAGTGGAAGCTGTTCGGCAACTTCGCGCTGTACCTGACGCCGTTCCTGGCCGGCGCGTTTTTTCTCGGCGCGGTGTTCCTGCGCATGAAGGAGACTTTCGGCCGCATCTATTTCGCCGACCTCGTCGGCGCCGGCACGGGTGGCCTGCTGCTGCTCGGCTGCCTGTACCTGTTCCGTCCGGAAAACCTCGTCGTCGTGCCGCTCACGCTGTGGTTCGCCGCCGGGGTGCTCTGGTTTCTCGCGCAGGCGAAGCGCGCTGCCTCCCTCTGCACACTTCTCGTGCTCGGCGTGCTGTGCCTCGCGGGGCATTTCTGGTTGCCGCAGCAACTTGCGATTCCCAAGCTGGCCGTGTCCGACTACAAGGGCGTGTCCTACGCACGCAAGTTCCCGGACAACCAGCGCGTCTACGAGAACGCCTCGCCGTTCGGCTATCTCGAGGTCTATTCGAGCTCATACCTGCACTTCGCGCCGGGCCTGTCCGACAACGCGGCCTTCAACCTGCCCGAGATGCCGGCGAACGCTTATCTCGGCATGTACATCGACAGCGAAGGCCCGATGGGCGTGATGCGCAAGCTCAGCGATGCGGAAAGCGCCTATTTCCGCTATCTGCCGATGGATTATCCGTACGTCATCAAGAAGGACCCGAGCACCTTCGTCGTCCAGTTCGGCGGCGGCATCTCCACGCGCGTCGCGCTGCACAACTCGAAGCACGTGACCGTGGCCGAAGGCAATCCGGAGATCCTCAACGCCTTCCGCAACGACAAGGGCCTGCGCGATTTCTCCGGCGACATCTTGAACGATCCCAAGCTCGACGTGATCGCCTACGACGGCCGCCTCTACCTCGCCAACACCGACAGGCGCTACGACGTGATCGATCTCTCGCTCGCCGATTCGGCCGGCCTGTCCAGCCCCGGCGGCTTCGCCATTGTCGAGAAGTACGCCTACACGCGCGAGGCGATGCGTGCCTACATGCACGCGCTCGCCGACGGCGGTGTGCTCTCGGTAACGCTGTGGAACAAGGAGGAGCCGCCCAAGTCGGTACTCAAGCTCTATGCGACGATGGTCGATGCGGCGCGCGACGTCGAGCCCGAGGCCGATGTGTCGAAAGAGTTCTACGCCGTCGCCAGCTATCTCTCGACCGCGACCGTGCTGTACAAGCGTGGCGGCTTCTCCGCCGACGATCTCGACAAGCTGCACGCGCATACGCACGCGATGAGCTTCGACGAGTTGACCTATCCGGGCTTCGAGTTCGACACGAAGCAGATCGCCGACAGCCTGAAGTCGTATCGTGAAAGCATCTTCGGCGAGGACGAAGCCGCGAAATCTGCGGCGGCGTCCGGCATCGCCAGCGGTGGCGCCAAGCCGAAGGCCGCCACCGAAATCGTGCCGGCGGCGGAGCCGACGACCGCGCCACAGGCCGATCCGACAGCGCCTGCCGCCGACCCCACCGGGCCCGCGGCGGACCCTACCGGGCCCGCGGCCGATCCGACCGGCCCGGATGCCAACGCCGCCTCACCCGAGGCCACGCCTGCTCCCGTGCCTGCAACCGTGATGGGTCAGCTCGCCTGGCACTCGCTGCTGCACGGCAACGGCACCGATCTTGCCAACTACGTGTTCGATACGCGCCCGCTGACCAACAACCGCCCCTACTTCGCCGCCTACGTCAAGCCGGGCGACCTCACGCGCACGACCGATCGTCTGGAAATCTTCCAGGACGAATGGGGTTATCTGCTGCTCTGGGCTACCCTCGGCATCGCCGCGATCGCCGCACTCGTGCTCGTCGCGATTCCGGTACTGCTCGGCTGGCGCACGATCTTCTCGCGCACGCCGGGCCAGTTGCGCGTGATCCTCTACTTCGCCTGCCTGGGCCTGGGCTACATCATGGTCGAAGTCGCGCTGATCGCGAAATTCGTGTTGCCGCTCGGCAACCCGACCGTGTCCGCATCGATCCTGATCACCGGCATGCTCGTGTTCTCCGGCCTCGGAAGTTTGACGTCGGAACGCTTCATGGATCGCGCGAAAGTGACGATGCCGGTCATCTTCGTCGCCATCGGCGCACTGTTGATTGCCTACGGCTTCGTCATCGACCCCATTCTCGACGCGATCGGCCGCCTGCCCTACGCGCTGCGCCTGGTCTGCTGCTTTCTGCTGATCGCGCCACCGGCGTTCCTGATGGGTTTCCCGATGTCGACCGCAATGACCTGGCTCGGCCGCCTCGGCAAGAACGCGATGTTCCTCTGGGCCTGGGGCATCAACGGTTCGTTCTCGGTGATCGGTGCGGCGCTGGTGCCTATCATCGCCACCTCGTTCGGCCTCGCCAGCGTGCTGCAGATCAGCGGCATCGCTTACCTGATCGCCGCACCGGCGTTTTTTGCGATATTTTTGCCGGTGCGTGGTGGAACGAAAATGGCATAAGCCGGCGAGGAGTCAGGCGTGAGGGAACAATCTGCTCGTCATTCCCGCGAAGACCGGAATCCAACTCCTTCTTGTCGCGCCTTTTTCAAGATCAAGAACAAGAACCCGATTCCCGTCTTCGCGGGAATGACGCTGTTTTTTCTGCTGGCCGCGCTGACACTTGCAATGCCTGCCTTCGCCGCCAGGCCCGCATCGACCGCACGACAAGTCAAACCGCTCACCGCACCGAGAGTCCCCATCGCCCCGCTCAAGGCTCCGATCACCGCCTTCGTCCCGTTCGACTACGCGCCGTTTCCGTTCCACGGGCTGATTCCCGATTCGGGCAAGAAGTTCATCGACAAGATCGACGGCAACCGCAAGGGCCATGTTTCGCCGCGCGACAACTCGGTGCACTGGGAAGACGAAACCTTCAGCGACAATCGTGTACTTTTATACTTGCCGCAAGGCTTCGACATCCGCAAGCCGGCGTTGATCGTCGTATTTTTCCACGGCAACGGCGCAACGCTGTCGCGCGACGTGCTCGATCGCCAGCAGGTCGCCGCCCAGCTCGCCGCGAGCAAGCTCAATGCCGTGCTCGTCGCTCCGCAGTTCGCGGTCGACGCCGCCGATTCGAGCGCCGGGCGCTTCTGGCAGCGCGGCGCATTCAAGAAATTCGTCGAGGAAGCCGCGCGCAAACTCGCGCTGCAATACCATGATCGACGCGTCGAATCCGCATTCAGGCCATCGAAGGTCGTGCTCGTCGCCTACTCGGGCGGCTACCTGCCGGCATCGTGGTCGCTCGCGGTCGGTCAGATCGGATCGCGCCTGCACGGTGTCATCCTGCTCGACGCGCTCTATGGGCAGATCGACAAGTTCGCGGACTGGATCGTGCGCGCGCACGGCGCGGCGTTCTTCTTCAGCACCTGGACCGAATCGACACGTGAACAGAACGAAGCGCTCCAGTCCGAACTCACCGACGCGAACCTGCGCTACACGACGAAGCCGCCCACGCTGCTGCGCCCCGGCACCGTCGCCTTCGTCGACAGCGGTCTCGACTGGACCCACCACAACGACTTC
Source organism: Pseudomonadota bacterium (assembly GCA_018240465.1). GTDB lineage: Bacteria > Pseudomonadota > Gammaproteobacteria > Xanthomonadales > Rhodanobacteraceae > Rudaea. Next base: position 57,043 of record JAFEFS010000074.1, on the reverse strand, counting down.
GTCACCCAGTCCTGGACGCAGAATCCGCTGAGCTGGCTGTTCTCGCGCATCCCCGGTTATCCGAAAGGCAAACCGGCGAAAGCACGATGATCACGACGATCGACCTGCGCGCCGTGATCTGAGGCACCGAACTGAACGTGGTGCAGGAAGGCATTCCCGACACGATTCCTAGTAGCTAGAAAATTGCATACGCTCTCTCTGAGCGTATGCAGTTTCTTACAAAGCTTTCAGCATCACGCCGCAAGCTTCCCCGTCAAGCCATCGGCAACTTCAACCCCTGCTCTTTCGCACACTTTCGCGCAATCTCATACCCCGCATCCGCATGCCGCATCACGCCCGTGCCCGGATCGTTCCACAGCACGCGCGCGATGCGCTTGTCGGCGGCTTCGCTGCCGTCGCAGACGATGACGACGCCGCTGTGTTGCGAATAGCCCATGCCGACGCCGCCGCCGTGGTGGAATGAAACCCAGGTCGCGCCGCCCGCGGTATTGAGCAGCGCGTTGAGGATCGGCCAGTCGCTGACCGCGTCGCTGCCGTCCTTCATCGCTTCGGTTTCGCGGTTGGGACTCGCGACCGAGCCGGAGTCGAGATGGTCGCGGCCGATCACTACCGGCGCCTTGAGTTCGCCCTTGCGCACCATTTCGTTGAACGCGAGGCCGAGGCGATGGCGCTGGCCGAGGCCTACCCAACAAATCCGCGCGGGCAGGCCCTGGAAGCTGATGCGTTCCTTCGCCATGTCGAGCCAGTTGTGCAGGTGCGCATCGTCCGGGATCAATTCCTTGACCTTGGCGTCGGTCTTGTAGATGTCCTCGGGATCGCCCGACAGCGCGACCCAACGGAACGGGCCGATGCCGCGGCAGAACAGCGGGCGCACGTAGGCCGGCACGAAGCCGGGGAAGTCGAACGCGTTCGCGCAACCTTCGTCCTTCGCCATCTGGCGGATGTTGTTGCCGTAGTCGACGGTCGGGATGCCCTGCGCGTGGAACGCGAGCATCGCCTCGACATGCACGCGCATCGACTTCTTCGCCGCGTCACGCACCTTCTCGGGATTGGCCTTCTGTTCGGCCAGCCACTGCTCGACGCTCCAGCCAATCGGCAGGTAGCCGTGGACCGGGTCGTGCGCGCTGGTCTGGTCGGTGACGGCGTCGGGCTTGACGCCGCGCTTGACGAGTTCGGGAAGAATCTCTGCCGCGTTGCCGAGCAGCGCGATCGATTTCGCCTCACCCGCCTTCGTGTATTTTTCGATGCGCACGAGCGCGTCGTCGATGTCCTTCGCCTGCTCGTCGACGTAGCGCGTCTTCAGGCGGAAATCGATGCTGCTCTGCCGGCATTCGAGGTTCAGCGAACACGCGCCCGCAAGCGAGGCCGCCAGCGGCTGCGCGCCGCCCATGCCACCGAGGCCGGCCGTGAGAATCCATTTGCCCTTGAGCGAACCGCCGTAGTGCTGGCGCCCCATCTCGACGAAGGTTTCGTAGGTGCCCTGCACGATGCCCTGCGAGCCGATGTAGATCCACGATCCGGCCGTCATCTGGCCGTACATCATCAGGCCTTTTTTATCGAGCTCGTTGAAGTGTTCCCAGGTCGCCCAATGCGGCACGAGGTTGGAGTTCGCCAGCAGCACGCGCGGCGCGTCGGCGTGGGTCGGGAATACGCCGACCGGCTTGCCCGACTGGATCAACAGAGTCTCGTCGTCGTTCAACTCGCGCAGCGAGCGCAGGATCGCATCGAAGCATTCCCAGTTGCGCGCGGCACGGCCGATGCCGCCGTAGACGACGAGTTCGTGCGGGTTTTCGGCGACCTGCGGATCCAGGTTGTTCTGGATCATGCGATATGCGGCTTCGATCAGCCAGCTCTTGCACGTGAGCGTGTTGCCGCGCGGCGCGCGGATCGTGCGCGTGGTGTCGATGCGGGTCGGAGCGTTCATGGCGGAATCCCGTATTTAGGGTAGCCAATTATCTACCGTCCGGACAAAGTAGGCCAATGTCGATGAGTACGGCCGGAGATTGTCGCATCGTGCGCCCGGTGGTCAACGGCGAGCGCGGGAATCACTTCCGCACGGCGTGCATCTGCTCCGAACGCGCACGCGAGAACACGAACACCGAGGCCGGCGGGATGTTGCGCCAGGCGAAGCCGCCGCGGCGCACCGACAGGCCCAGCTCTTCGAGCAGGTCGCGCGGCAACGGCGGCTTCGGCGAATAGGTGAACTGGATGAAACTGCCTTCGGGGCCGAGCACGTCGAATGCGCTGCGCATGATCGAGCGCTGCAGGTCGCGCGACATGTTGAGCAGGCCCAGGCCGCTGACGACCGCATCGACCTCGCCGGGTTGCGTGAAACCCTGTTGCGCCACGATGCCGGCCAACTCGCAGGCATTGCCGCAGACGACGCGCGCGCCGGGGAACTGTGCTTGCAGGTGCTCGTACAGTTCCTCGTTCAACTCGACGACGAGCAGTTGATCCGCCGCGACGCCGCTATCGAGCATCGCGCGCGTGAACACTCCGGTGCCCGCGCCGAGTTCGATCACACGCCGCGTGCCGTGCGGCAGTTCCGCGGTCATCAATGCCGCCAACTGGGTGCCCGACGGCGCCAGCGCGGCGATGCTCAGCGGGTTCTTCAGCCATTGGCGGAAGAACAGCCAAGCCTGCGAGCCGGACGTGGGAGGCGACGCTTGCGGATGGGTCACTGGGAATCCGTGGAGAAATACAGCCGGCATCATAGTGGGACCGCCCGAAGACGGCCAGCGTGCCGCGAGTCGGGCGTCTTTCGCGGCTGATCCCGGCGCGGGCGCAATGCCGCCTGCCGTGCGCAAAACAAAGACCCCGCTGCCGAAGCAGCGGGGTCATGGCCGGCGCTCAATTCCGGGGGAAGGAATGCGCCGGGCAACCTTCAATGGCGGTAGTAACCGCCGCGATCGTAGTAGCTGCCGCGTCCTTCGTCACGGCCGCGATCGTAGCCGCGGTGGTAGCCACGGTCATAGCCGCGGTCGTAGCCGCGGTCGCGGTAGTAGTAGCCCGAGCGGTACACGACCGGGCGGCTGTAGTAGACCGGGTACGAATCGTAGTACACCGGTGCCGGTGCGTAATACGTCGGCGCATAGTAGGTCGGCGCATAGTAGCCACCGCCGTAGTAGCCGCCACCGTAGTAGCCGCCACCGTAGTAGCCGCCACCGTAGTAGCCGCCGCCGATACCGACGTAGGTGTGATGGTTGCCGACGCCGATGCTCAAACCCGGCACGCTGATGCCGAGGCTGAAATGATCGCGTGCCGACGCCATCGACGCAAATGCGAGCCCGGCTACGGCGAGAAGGCCGAAAGCCATCGCACGAAAACCACGCTTGCCGAATGTCATGTGCCTGCTCCGATGAGTGCCCAAGCGATCCGCTGATCGCAGAAACATGCTGCGATTTTCCGGCTGAATCGATGGTGAAAAACCGGCACCCCTGCCTGAACCGTTCAGCCTCGTCCGGCGCGCTGCGGGACGAAGCTGAACGAGGCTACTTCTTCTGCAGTTCCCAGGCTTGGTGGATGCGCGGATTGCGCTCGAAATCGAACGGGATCGTGGCCGCGCCGATGTCGCGAATATCGAAGCCGGACAGTGCGGCCTCGTCGAGCTTGAAGCGGCGGTAGTTGTTCGAGAAGAGGATGATTCCGCCTGGCAGCAGACGCTCGCCGCAGAGCCGCAGCAGTTGTGCGTGGTCACGTTGCACGTCGAAGTCGGCCGCGCTCTTGGAGTTCGAGAACGTCGGCGGATCGACGAAGATCAAGTCGTACATCGCCGAATGCTGCTGCAGGTACGTCGCCGCATCGGCGCGTACGAGCTTGTGCCGCCCGCCGTGCCCGGTGCCGCCGCCGAAGTCGTTGAGGGCGAGGTTGCGCGTCGCCCACTCGAGATAGGTCTGCGACAGATCGACACTGGTCGTCTCGATCGCGCCGCCGGCCGCGGCGTGGACGCTGACGCTGCCGGTGTAGCAGAACAGGTTGAGGAAGCGCCGGCCACGCGCGAGTTCGCGCACGCGCGCGCGCAGCGGGCGGTGGTCGAGAAACAGGCCGGTGTCGAGGTAGTCCCACAGGTTGACGAGAAAGCGCAAGCCACCCTCGCCCACTTCGATGAACTCGCCGCGATGGTCGAGGTTGCCGTACTTCTCGCCGCCCTTGCCGCGCCGGCGCTGCTTCAGCGCGACGCGTTCGCGCGGAACGTCCAGTGCCTCGCCCGCCGCTCGCACGAGCTCGCGCAGGCGCGCGCGTGCGAGACTCTCGTCGATGCTCGCGGGCGCGGCATACTCCTGGATGTGCAGCCAATCGCGCGCCACGCCATCGCGTCCGTGCTCACGGTAGATGTCGATCGCGGCGGCGTATTCGGGCAGGTCGGCGTCGTACACACGCCAGCACTCGACGCCTTCGCGCGCCGCTATCCTGCGCAGATGACGGTGGTTCTTCTCGATGCGGTTCTTGACCATCTGCGCGCCGGCCGACAGCGGCTTCGGCCCGGGCTTCGGCGCATCGGCCGCCGCGGGCAAACTTGATTGAATCGCGAAATTGAGGAACACGCACTCGAGCGCGCCGTTGTAAAGCTGGTATTTCTTCTCGGCGCGCAGTCCGATCGCTCGCGCCAGGTTTTCGTCCGAAGTGATCACGCTCGCGCGCCAGCCGGGAAATTCGGCCTTCAGTTTGGTGCCGAGCAAACGGTACAGATCGACGAGGCCGGCGTCCGCGCCCATGCGCTCGCCATACGGCGGATTGCAGATCACGAGCCCCGGCATCGACAGCTCCTGCGGACGATGCAGGTGTTCCAGCGACTGCCTGGCGAGGTGGATGAAACCCGACATCTGCGCGTACTGCGCGTTGTGCACGGCCTCGCGCAGCACGTTCGCATCGCGGTCGAAGCCGAAGAACACGGGTCTCAGCGCCTGCGCGCCGGCCAGCGCGCGTGCCTGCGCCTCGTCGCGCAACGTTTTCCACAACGCCGCGTCGTGGCCGCGCCAGCCGAGGAAGCCGAAATAGTCGCGCCGCAGCCCCGGCGCGATGTCGGCCGCCATCAGCGCCGCCTCGATCAGCAGCGTGCCCGAGCCGCACATCGGATCGACGAGGCCGCCGCCGGCCGCATAGGTCGCAGGCCAGCCGGCGCGCAACAGCATGCCCGCGGCGAGATTCTCCTTGAGCGGCGCCAGACCCTTGCCGAGTCGATATCCGCGCTGATGCAGCGGCGTGCCGGCAAGGTCGATGCTCAGGATCGCCTGGCCCTTGCGCAGCACGAGATTGACCCGCAGCGACGGCCGCTCGGTATCGACGCTCGGACGTACGCCGCCGCGCTCGCGGAACTGGTCGACGATCGCATCCTTGACCCGCAGCGCGGCGAACTGCGTGTGCGTGATGCCCTGCGTGCTGCCGACCGCGTCGACCGCGAACGTGTCGCTGGTGCCGAAGTGTTCGCTCCAGTCGACGTCGAGTGCGCCGCGATACAGCGCGTCGCCGTCGGCGGCGGCAAACTCCGCGATCGGCATCAGCACGCGACTGGCCAGCCGCGACCAGAGGCAGGCGCGATAGCCCGCGTCGAGGCTGCCACCGAAGTGCACCCCGGCGAGCGCCTCGTGCGCGTCGCCGGCACCGAGCGCCTTCAGTTCGTCGACGAGCAGGTACTCCAGCCCTTTCGGGCAGGTGGCAAAGAATTTTCGCGTCGCTGGATCCGCCGCGTTCACGCGAACTGCCCCTGACCGAATGGAATCAGGAACAAACGGAATTGTTCGGCGACAAAATCGACGTGGTTGCCCAGACGATGATCGTCACGCACCACTGCGATCGCATCGCCACGCGCGCGCGCGAAGGCGAGTGCCGCATCGACCGGGCAAATCTCGTCGTCCCAGGCATGCACGAGCGCGGTGCGTACGTTCGCCGCGGCGAACGGGCGCGCGTACCCGGGAATCGCCAGCGGCAGCGCGATCAGGAACAGGCCGACACAGTTCAACCCGGCCGACGCCAGCGCCGAGGTATACGCACCCAGACTCGATCCGGCGAGGACGACCGGCGCATCGACCGGCGCCTGCGCCTTGAGGCGCGCGATGCGCTCGTCGATGCGGCGCACGTCGTGACCGACGTCGAGATCGCGATAGTCGGGACGCACGCTGCGGAACCCGAGCGATTCGGCGACCTTGGCCAGTGCCGTCACCTTGGTGGCGTCGGGCCCGCTTTCGAGGCCGTGCGAAAGTATCAGGAAGGGCTTCATGCCGCGATTATCGCATGGCGCTGACAGCCTGCCCGCGCGCGTGCGAGACTGCGCGCATGCCGATATCCACCTCGCCGCCGCCCGAACTGGTCGTCCACGACTGGCCCCTGCCCTACGAGGCCAGGCTCAACCATCGGGGCCTGTCGGCGATCGACCTCGTCGTGATCCACTGCACCGAGTTGCCCGACATGGCGATGACACGCGAGTTCGGCGAGCGTGTGCACTATCCGCAAAAGGGCACCGGCAACAGCGGCCACTACTACATCACCGAAGCCGGCGAGGTGTACCGCTTCGTTGCCAACGATCGCGTCGCCAACCACACGAAAGACTGGAACACGCGCTCGATCGGCATCGAGATGTTCAACCTCGGCCGCTATCCGCATTGGGGCGACAGCCGCCATCAGGCGTTCACGGTGGCCTACACGAAGGCACAGATCCAGTCGCTGCTGGCGCTGCTGCGACAGCTCAAGCACGACATCCCCAGCCTGCGCCATATCGCCGGCCACGAGGATCTCGATACGCGTCTGGAACCCGCGAGCGACGATGCGAAAATCATGCTGCGTCGGCGCCAGGACCCCGGTCCGCTGTTTCCATGGGAGGATGTCGTGCCGGCGTCCGGGCTCGCACGGCTTCGTCCGTAGCGGCCGCACACGTTCTGCCCTTGGCGACAGACAAGCAAGCCCGGGCGTGACGAATCGCCGCTACGGTAGAATGCGAGACCATCGCATCGTGGAACAGACAATGACCAAACCCGTCGTCGCCGAGCTGGTCGAACTGCTCGGCCTGGAACGCCTCGAAGACAACCTGTTCCGCGGCCAGAGCCGCGACATCGGCACGCGCTACGTGTTCGGCGGCCAGGTGCTCGGGCAGGCCTTGTCGGCGGCGCAGCAGACGGTCGAGGAACACCGCGGCGCGCATTCGCTGCACGCCTATTTCCTGCGTGCCGGCGACATCGCGGCGCCGATCGTCTACAACGTCGAGCGCACGCGCGACGGGCGCAGTTTTTCGACGCGGCGCGTGATTGCGATCCAGCACGGCGAGCAGATCTTCAACTGCACGGTCTCGTTCCAGATCGACGAACCCGGTTTCGAGCACCAGACCGCGATGCCACAGGTGCCATCGGCCGAAGCCCTGCCCTCGCGCAGGGCACTCCCGCCCGCCGAACTCGAGAAGCTGCCACCGAAACTGCAACGCTGGTTCGGCGGCGCAGGCCCGTTCGAACTGCGCTACGTCGAACCGCGCGACGATCTGAACCCGGGCCGGCTGCCGCCGCGACAGCACATCTGGTTCCGGCTCGTGGACCGCATCGCTGATTCGCCCGCGCTGCATCGCGCGATGGTCGCCTACGCCTCCGACTTCAACTTGATCGGCACCGCGCTGCTGCCGCACGGCATCTCGTTCGCCGACGGCAAGGTCCATCTGGCCAGCCTTGATCACGCGATGTGGTTCCATCGCGCGCTGCGCGCGGACGAATGGCTGCTCTATGCGCTCGACAGCCCGACCGCGCAAGGCGCCCGCGGCCTCGCACGCGGACAGATCTTTTCCGCCGATGGCCGCCTCGTCGCTTCGACCGCGCAGGAAGGCATGATGCGATTGAATGGCGGTCATCCGTGATCGCAAGTTCAGGAAGCGATCTTGCTGACCGCACTTCTCGGGTAACATCCCATCACCATGAGGCAAATCTACACCTCCGCACGCAACGAGAACGTCGATCGCGTCGTCGCCCTGTTGCGCGAAGCCGGCATCGAAACCTCGGTGACGAACCGCAGCAACTACAAGGGCCACGACTACAAGGGGCCGAGCTATTCGGCGAAATCCGGCCGCGACGACTGGGCACAGGTCTGGGTCGTGCACTCGCAGGACCAGGCGCGCGCGCGCGCGCTGTTGCGCGAGATCGGCATCGAGCCGCCGACGCGCTACGCCGAGGAGCTCGAAGCCTCGCGCAGCAAGGAACTCACGCCCGAGCAGCGGCGCACGCGTTTCGTCTGGAACATACGCACGCTGCTGCTCGCCGCCATCGGCGCGCTGCTGATGCTCAACTGGCTGGGCGTCGTCCGGATTTTCTAGAAATCCCCCGAACAGCTACTGCACTCGTCATTGGCCCGCTTCATGTCCCGCATCAAAACCGCCTTCCTGTTCGATCTCGACGGTACCCTGATCGACAGCGTCTACCAGCATGTGCTCGCGTGGAAGTCCGCGCTTGATGCGGAAGGCATTCCGCTCTCGGTCTGGCGCATCCATCGCAAGATCGGCATGTCCGGCGGCCTGTTCGCCAACATCCTGCTGCGCGAGACCGGCTTCGACAACACGCCCGAGCGCCTCGAGCGCCTGCGCAGGAACCACGCCGCCGCCTATCAGCAGCTCTCGGCCAGCGTGCGCCCGCTGCCCGGCGCGCGCGAACTGCTCGACTATCTGACCGAACAGGGCAATCCGTGGGCGATCGCGACCAGCGGCCGCATGGAAACCGCCGGGCACAATCTCGCCGCGCTCGGCGTCGATCCGGCCAAGGTAGCCGTGGTCACGCGCGACCAGGTCAGGTATGCCAAGCCCGACCCGGACCTGTTCCTGACTGCGGCCGAACGCCTCGGCGTCGACATCCGCGATTCGCTGGTCCTCGGCGACAGCATCTGGGACATGATCGCGGCGAAGCGCGCGCGCGGCCTCGGCGTGGGCCTGTTGTCCGGCGGCTATGGCGAGGACGAACTGAGCCGCGCCGGCGCGTTTCGCGTCTACGCCGACCCGGCCGACCTGCTGCTGCACATCGACGAGGTCGCGGCAAGAAACTGAAGATCTGTTTTGCCATCCGTGGCCAATCCGCCCTTGCTCTTTCGCCTGGGCGGCGATGTAGACTAACCCCATGAAGTCCGAAACCGTCCGCCTGTTTCAGACCCTGCCGCACGCCTGCGGTTACTTCGCCGAGCGGACGGCGCAGAACCTCGTCATCGACCCGTCCGCTCCGCACCTGCCGCGCATGTACGCGCATGCGCTCACCCGCGGCTACCGCCGCGCCGGCGGCCACGTCTACCACCCGCAATGTCCGCAATGCCGCGCCTGCGTGCCGGCGCGCATTCCGGTCACACAGTTCGAACCCGATCGCAGCCAGCGGCGCAATTTCAGGCGCAACGCGGATCTCGCGCTCAGCGTCGTGCCGGCGCGTTACAGCCACGAATACTTCGCCCTGTACCGGCGTTATCTCGACGCGCGCCATGCGGGCGGCGGCATGGACAACCCGGACCCGCAGGATTTCACCCGCTTCCTCTACACCGCGTGGAGTCCGACCTCGTTTCTCGAGTTGCGCGACGCCAGCGGCGAGCTGTGCGCGCTCGCGGTCACCGACATCACCACGACCGGCCTGTCGGCCGTGTATACCTTTTACGATCCGGCGCTCGAGGCGCGCGGCCTCGGCACGCACGCGATCCTGCGCCAGATCGAACTCGCGCGCGAACGCGGCCTGCCTCACGTGTATCTCGGCTACTGGATCGAGCGCCACCCGAAGATGGACTACAAGGCGCGCTTCCGTCCGCTGGAACTGTTGACGGCCGATGGCTGGAAAGTTGCTGCCCGTGGCAGCACCGCCTGATCCGTGATCGCTGCGAACCTGCGCTCGATGCTTCGATTCGCCGGTGGCTTCGCTTAGCAGGCTGTTGGGAAGCTCGCCTTTCCCTCCCAACGATAGGGCTTTTCCATCGCCGGGCGCTTCGATCCGGGATGTGCAGGTGCGGATATGCGGCCACCGAACGCACTTCTCCTCAGGCCGGCGATGGGTCCCACCATGCGCCGATGCCACCGAGTCGGATCAGGTTGCAGGCGGCGCACGTCCGCGTCGTCCAGCCGCGCACGGCGTCCGGACCGACCAGCGGCAGCTTGCGGATCGGACGATTCGCCGGCACACCCGCCTCGACCGACACGCAGGAGAACATCCCCGGCTGCTGCCCATCCGCTCCACGCATCGCTTGATTCGCCGCATGATCGGTCGTTTCTATGATCAGCAATTCGCAGCGTAGTTTCTTCTCAACAGCCTGTTAGATCGGTTTCGTCTGTAGTGCTTGCCCCGTCGTTCCGGGGCCATGCGAGGCATGGAGCCCGGATTCGGGTTCTTGCTCCATCGCAGCGAAGATCAAGAACGGGATGGCCAGCCATTCGGCTGTCGATAGCTCCGCCATCGCGGGAATGGCGAGGTTGCAGATACTTGAATCGAAAGCGCTCAGCGCGCAAACCAGCCTACCACGTCGACGACGAGCTGCGTGCTGTTGCCGCTGCCGACGTAGAACGACACTTTTCCGTTGTTGCCGACCTTGGCAGTAACCATGTTCGGTATGGTCTGGTTCGCGACGTAGTTGAGGTTGGATGCATTCGGTTGCGCCGATCCGGTTGGCCACACCGTCAGATACCCGGCGCCGGCCGTCCCGGTCACCGTCACGTTCAACACGACCGCATCCACTCCGCTGGCCGGCACCCCGCCGCGACCGAGCAAGTTGACATCCGTCGTGCTGAGGGCCGCCAACGCACCGCCGCCCGCAAACTGGCCATCGACGGTGAACGCTCCGGTACGCGTATCCACCACGCGCGCCGGCACCAGGGACGTGAGTTGCGATGACAGCGGAAACCAGCCCTGCACGTCCGCCACCACGTCGGTGGTGCCGGCGGAATTGTAGATCGATACCCGACCCGCGCTGCTGACTTTGGCCAACACCAGATTCGGAATGGTCAAGCCCGGCGTGAAGTTGAGATTCGACGCCACCGGCTGCGCGGCATCGGCGGGCCATAGCGTCAGATAGCCCGGCGCGCTCGGATTGGCCACGGTCGTGTTCAGCAGTACCGCGCCGACACCGGTCGCCGGCAGGGCATATCGCCCGGAAACCTGCAGGTCGAGCCTGGCCCCGGGTGCGAGCGCGCCCTGGCCGGCGAATTGACCGTCGACAGTTGCGTTGCCGGCGCGCGTATCGAGCAAGCGTGCCGGCGTCAGCGCGACCAGATCCGTCGCGGCGCTGAAGTATCCCGCAACGTCGGCGATCAGGTGTGTGCCAGCCGATGCGAACAGCGACACTTTGCCGTCGACGCCGAGTTTGGCGATCACGAGGTTGGGAATGGTTTGCCCGGCTACGAAATTGAGGTTCGATGCCAACGGTTGCGCCGCGCCCGTAGGCCATACCGTGACAAAGCCAGGGCCGGTGGGCAAAGCCGTCGTCACATTCAACACCACGGCGACGACGCCAGTGGCAGGTACGCCGCCGCGTCCCGCCACGACCAGATCGAGTCGGCCGCCCGCGCCGAGTGCGCCGACGCCCGCGAACTGGCCATCCACCGTGCTGGCACCGGCGCGCGTATCAAGCAGGCGCGCGGGATTGAGCGAGACAAAGCCCGGCGAGAATGTCACCGTGATCGCACAATTCGCCGTGATCGCGCCGGTGGTCCAGATACTGCCGCCTTGCAGGCTCGGCGTGCATGTCGTGCCAGCCACCGTGCCTACCGCATGGCCCGGATCCGGGGTGATGGTGAACGTCGTGGCCGAGCCCTCTGCGACCGAAGCAGTCGCCGGCGCGGAGACTGATCCGCCGCTGCCGCTGACCGCGGTGGTCACGGCCCAGTACTGCACGAGGGCAACGGACTGCGATACCGGTGCGGCCGCCTGCCAGTTCGCGTCGCCGGACTGGTTTGCGCTGATCGTGCAGGTGCCGTCCGCGACCATCGCCACGGTGCTGGCGGCGATCGAACACACTCCCGGCGTGAGTGAGGCGTAGCTGACTGCCAGGCCGCTACTGGCGCTGGCCAGCGGATCGAGCGTGAACGTGGCGCCGTTGGCGAACGGGCGACTGGCCGGAGTCTGCACGCCGAACGTGATGCTCTGCGTGCCCTTGCCGACGCTCAGCGTGAAGTTCTGCGTTGCATCCGGCGCAATGCCGTTCGTCGCCTTGAAACTGAGCGGATAAGTGCCCACCGTGGCCAAGGCAGGCGTACCCGACAGCGTGGCCGTGCCGTTGCCGTTGTCGGTGAACGTCACGCCAGCCGGCAATGCACCTGTTTCACTGACCGACGGCGTCGGAACACCCGTTGTCGTCACCGTGAACGTGCCGGCCGCTCCCACCGCGAATGCCGTGTTGTTCGCGCTGGTGATTGCCGGCGGACTGGTCACGACCTGCATGAGCGCGGCCGATGCGGCCGCGTGATTGTTCGTGTCGCCGGCAAAATATGCCGTGATCGCGTGCGCGCCGGCCGCGAGCGCGCTGGTCATGCACGTCGTCGGACTGGCACTGGCCGCGACCGTGCACAGCACGGTACCGCCGGTGCAGGCCGCGTTGGTCGTGGTCGCATCGGCGCAGAACGAGACATTGCCCGATCCGGTCAACGTTCCGGCGTTGGCAAAGGTCGCGCTGAAGGTGACGCTGACGCCCTGCGCGCTCGGGTTGAGTGAACTGGAGAGCGTCAGCATCGGCGTGGCGGGCGTGACCAGGATCAGACGCAGTTGCTGCGGGGCCGCCGCAGTGGTGCCGTTGCCACCGTCGCTGCCGCCGGAGCGCGAAGCGCGTACGCCGCACAGCACCCCGGCAGCCGGAGCGGTCAACGTGGCACCCGCCACCGAGCAGGTACCCGGGGTCCATACGTCGTAGACGATGGCGACGCTGCCTCCGCCGCTGGCTGCGGCGCTCAGCGGCGCGCCGACTCCAGCCGCTATCGCTGACAACGGTGTGCCAGTGCCAGCCGTGCCCGGAGCAAAAGCGTTGAGCGTCTGGCCGGACAGCATGTTCACCGGAACAGGGCTGTCCGAAGTCGCGCCGTTGCCGAGTTGGCCGCTCAGGTTGTAGCCCCAGCACTCCATCCCGCCCGCGGTGACCAGTGCGCAGTTGTGGTTGCCCCCCGTCGCGACCACTGCCACACCGGCGGTCAGGTTGGTTACATCGACAGGCGTCGAGCTGTTCGTGGTCAAGCCGTTGCCAAGCTGGCCATTGCCGTCGGCACCCCAACACTTGACCCCACCCGCCGCAGTCAGCGCGCAACTGTGATCGACTCCTGCCGTGATTGCCGCAACGCCGCTGGTCAAGCCCGTTACATCCACCGGTGTCGGGCTGGCCGTCGTCGAAGCGTTGCCGAGCTGCCCAGCGCCGTTGGCGCCCCAGCATTTCATCCCACCCGTCGTGGTGCGCGCGCAGGTGTGGTAGCCACCCGTCGCGATCGTTGCCGTCCCGGCGGTCAGCCCGGTCACATCCACGGGAGTCGGGCTGTTGGTGGTCGAGCCGTTGCCGAGCTGTCCATCGATGTTGTTGCCCCAGCACTTCACGCCACCCAACGTGGTCAGCGCACAGGTGTGATTGGCGCCCGCACCTGTCGCAATTGCCGCCACTCCACTGGTCAGGCCGGTCACATCGACCGGCGTCGAACTGTCCGTCGTCGAACCGTTGCCGAGCTGGCCATCGCCGTTGCTGCCCCAACATTTCACTCCGCCCGCCGCAGTCAGCGCGCAGGTGTGATAAGCGCCGGCGGCAATCGCCGCCACGCCGCTGGTCAAGCCGGTCACATCCACCGGTGTCGGATTGGCGGTCGTCAGGCCATTGCCGAGTTGGCCATTGCCGTCAGCACCCCAGCACTTGATCCCGCCGGCGCTGGTCAACGCGCAACTGTGATATCCGCCCGTCGCAATCGCCGCCAAGCCGCTGGCGAGGCCCGTGACGTCCACGGGAGTCAGGCTGTCGGTGGCGGTGCCGTTGCCGAGCTGGCCCTCGCCGTCGGCTCCCCAGCACTTCGCTCCGCCCGCCGCGGTCAACGCACAGGTGTGAAAGCCGCCCGTCGCGACTGCCGCCACGCCGCTGCTCAGACCGGCTACATCCACCGACGTATGACTGTCGGTGGTCGAGCCGTTGCCGATCTGGCCGTTGCTGTTGGCGCCCCAGCACTTCACCCCGCCTGATGCGGTCAACGCGCAGGTGTGAAAACCGCCCGGCGCAATCGCCGCTACACCGGCGGCCAGGCCCATCACATCCACGGGTATCAGGCTGGTCGCAATCGAGTTGTTGCCAAGCTGGCCGTTGCCGTTGTCGCCCCAGCACTTCATTCCGCCCGCCGTGGTCATGGCGCAGGTGTGAAAGTCGCCCGCGGCGACAGCTGCGGCGCCGCTGGTCAGGCCCGCCACATCCACCGGCGTCGGATTGGCCGCAGTCGAGTTGTTGCCGAGTTGGCCGTTGCCGTTGCCGCCCCAGCACTTGACTCCACCCGCCGTAGTCAATACGCAGGTGTGGTACCCGCCGGTCGTGATCGCCGCCACGCCGCTGGCGAGGCCACTGACATTAACGGCAGTCAGGCTGGTCGTGGCCGAGCCGTTGCCGAGCTGGCCTTCACCGTTGGCGCCCCAGCACTTGACCCCGCCTGCGGTGGTCAACGCGCAGGTATGAAAGCCACCCGCCGCGATTGCCGCCACACCGCTGGTCAGGCCGGCCACGTCCACCGGTGTCGGACTGGCCACTGTCGAGTTGTTGCCGAGCTCGCCATCGGTGTTATGGCCCCAGCACTTGACCCCACCCGTCGTGGTCAGCGCGCAGGTATGGCTGCCACCGGTTGCGATCGCGGCCACGCCGCTGGTGAGGCCCGTCACATCCACCGGTGTGTTGCTGTCCGTGGTCGAGTTGTTGCCGAGCTGGCCATCGCTGTTGTTGCCCCAGCACTTCACGCCCCCCGTCATGGTCAGCGCGCATGTGTGCGTGCCGCCCCCCGCGATCACCGCCACGCCGCCGGTCAGGCCCGTCACAATCACCGGCAAGGAACTGTCCACGATCGACCCATTGCCGAGCTGGCCGTGCGCGTTGTTGCCCCAACACTTCACGCCGCCTGCCGTACTCAGCCCGCAGCCATGATAGAGACCAGTCGAGACTTGGGTGGTGACGGAATCGAGCACGCTGGGCGTATTGAGCCCCCATGCCACCGGCGCCACGGCCAGAAGCAAGCCCGCGGCCCAAGCACGGACCGCAATTCGACGCCGCATAAAACCCCCTGTCTCACTCTGACTTTCGAAGTGCAAGCTCCTGTCGTTGACGCGGACAATGGCCATCGACGGCGGGTCGCGAAAATTTCCAGACGACAGGGGCAGCCAAGCCTAACAGATTCCCGCATCGTCGAAAATCACGCGGACTCGGCATCGGATCCTTGCTACAACACGCGAATCCTCGTCACGCCGCCGAGTCTTGCCGACTGCTTCGGGTATCCTAGGGCACTGTTCCCTTC
Source organism: Pseudomonadota bacterium (assembly GCA_018240465.1). Classification (GTDB taxonomy): domain Bacteria; phylum Pseudomonadota; class Gammaproteobacteria; order Xanthomonadales; family Rhodanobacteraceae; genus Rudaea. The sequence continues at coordinate 41,616 of JAFEFS010000074.1, read as the reverse complement.
CGCGATATTTCCATGCTGCGCCTTCTCTGTTTCCTGGCCCTGCTGCCGCTTGCCGCCGCACGCGCGGCAGCGCCCGACGATACCTGGATGAGCGTGCTGCTCGACGGGCGCAAGATCGGCAGCATGCACACCACGCGCAACATCGATGGCGAGCGCGTGCGCACGACCCAGGCGATGCAGATCGAACTCGAGCGCTCCGGCCTCAAGCTTGCGCTGAGCACGAGCGAGACCGACGAGGAAACGCGTGCAGGCAAACCGCTGCGCTTCGAATCGCGCACGAAAATTTCCGGCATCGAAAGCGTGCAGCGCGGCACGCTGCGCAGCGATGGCAAACTCGAGGTGACCAGCGAGGTCGGCGGTGCAACACGAACGCGCACGATCGATTGGCCACAGGGCGCCGTGCTTGCCGAAGGAATGCGCCTGATCGAGGAAAAACACGGGCTCGTACCCGGCACGCGCTACAAGGCGCTCGCGTTCCAGGCCGAGAATCTCGAAGCGGTCGAGGTCGACTCGCGCGTCGGCGCGCGCGAGTCGATCGAGCTGCCCGAAGGCCGCCGCGAAGTCGTGCGCATCGAACAGACGATCGCCCTTGGCGGCACGCCGACGCGCACCGTCTCCTGGGTCGACGCCGATGCGAGCGTACGCAAACTGCTCGTGCCGATGATGGGCTACGAGTTGACCATGCTTGCCTGCTCGAAGGATTGCGCCACCGCGCCGAACCAGGCCCCTGATGTCCTCGTGCGCACGATGCTCGAGTCGCCGCGCGCGTTGACTTCGAGCGAGCGCAGCAACGGCGCGCGCATCCTTCTCAGCCCGACCGACAGCAGCGGCGAAGCGCTGAAGTTCGCGACCACCGATGAGCAGCAGGTGATCGCGATGGCAGATGGCAAGGTCGAGCTGCGCATCGCGCCGGCATCCGCGGCGGCCGCGCGCGAAGGCAGGCCCGCCGCCGCCGACACCCGGCCGAACGACTGGTTGCAGAGCGCCGCACCGGAGATCGTCAAGCTCGCGCACGAAGGCGCGGGCGATGCAAAGTCCGCGGCGGCGCAGATGCAGAACCTCGAGGACTTCGTGCGCAAGTTCATCCGCACCAAGGACCTCAGCGTCGGCTACGCTTCCGCACTCGAAGTGGCGAAGAATCCCGAAGGCGACTGCACCGAACACGCCGTGTTGCTCGCCGCGCTCGGCCGCGCGCTCGGCATTCCGACCCGCGTCGTCGACGGCCTCGTTTACATCGACCACTACGCGGGCAAGACCGATGTATTCGTGCCGCACGCCTGGGCGCAAGCCTGGGTCGACGGGCACTGGCGCAGTTACGACGCCGCGCTGCAAGGCTTCGACGCCGGCCACGTCGCGCTATCCACCGGCAACGGCGATCCGTGGCGTTTTTACGCCGGCTTCAACACCCTGGGCCGTGTGCGCATCGATGCCGTCACGCCGTTGACCCCATAGTCGTCGGCGACGACCAGCTGCATCGCTCGCATGGGGTTCACCTCGATATGAAGGCGCTTGCGCATGCCAATGAAATGGGCAAGACCCACGTTCCGGGCACATGCTGGTTCCTCCGCCGCAGTGCGGATCGCTCGTCGCTACGTACAGTACTTCCGGCCGACACGGCGCCGGAGTAGCCTGTACGCGTTTTGGCCGTCGGGCATCGCGTCGATGCCACGAACTCGGGTGCGACACAGCAAAAACCGAAGGGCGGGCAACGGGGTGCTTCGCCTTCGCATGCAATCGCGAGCAGCGCTTGGGACCTGCACCAATCCGTTCCACCCACAACCGCGTCAGGGAGGTTGTATGCATGATCGCATCATCGACACCTCGCAGCGCCTGCCACGCTGGCTGCTCGCCACCGTGGTCTTGCTCGGACTTTCGGTGTTCATCAACTACATCGATCGCGGCAATCTCGCCACCGCCGCACCATCGATCAGGGACGAATTCCAACTCTCCACCTCCCAACTCGGCTTCCTGCTCACTGCGTTCTTCATTACCTACATACCGATGCAGATCGCCGTTGGGTGGCTGTCCGACCGCTACGGTGCCGCGCACGTGCTGCTGACCGGATTCGTGGTCTGGTCGCTGGCCATGACACTTACCGGCTTGGCACAAGGCTTCGTCATGTTGGTCGGACTGCGCCTGCTGCTCGGTCTCGGCGAGTCGGTTTCCTTCCCCACCGCTTCGAGCATCATCGCGCGCAGCGTGCCGGAGTCCGCGCGCGGTATCGCCAATGCGGCGACCAGTGTGGGCTTGTCCGCCGGCCCTGCTTTCGGCATCTTCTTTGGTGGAATGCTGATCGCCGCTTATGGCTGGCGCTGGTTCTTCGCCGGCTTTGGGCTGGTCAGTCTGTTGTGGGTGATTCCCTGGCTCACGATTGCGCAGCCGCATCTGCCCCAACCGCGCGCGATAAATGCCGAATCCGGTCCGCCGACCGCCGTGCTGTTGCGTACTCCCGCACTGTGGTACGCAAGCCTGGGGCATTTCGGCGTGAACTACGTCTGGTATTTCGTATTGAATTGGATTCCGTACTATCTCGTGCGCGAACGCGGTTGGACACTCGCGCAAATGGCGACGATCGGCGGAGTCTCGTATTTGCTTATGGCCGTCGTTGCTACCGCCAATGGTTGGATCACCGACCGGCGCATTCGCGCCGGCATCAGCCACACACGCGTGTGCAAGACGTATCTGGCCGCAGGTGCATGCATCGTGGGTGCCTGCGTCGCGGCCTGCGCACTGGCCAGCACCATGGTTTCGGCCTGCCTGTTGGTGTTGGCGTGCGCCGCCTTCGGCCTGACTGCGCCGCATATCTATCTCGTTGCACAAACGCTGGCCGGGCCCGCTGCCGCTGGCCGCTGGGTGGGCATGCAGAATTGCCTCGGCAACATCGCCGGACTCATTGCACCGTTCCTGACTGGCATACTGGTCGATCGAACCGGAAGTTTTGTGCCGGCCTTTCTCATCGCCGCCGCCGCATCCCTGCTTGGCGGCGCCGCCTGGGTGTTCGGTCTCGGTGAAATCAAGCCGATCGCTTGGTCACGGCAGGACCATTGCGGTGAGCAAACGACAAGCCGGGCTGTGCCCTGATATCGGCGGAGCATGTGGTCGATATTCGGTGCGCCGCAGGCGCAATCGAGAACGAAACCGGGTTGTCCAAACCACCGCTCGTGGCCGAGACCGACGACGCGCCGCTGTCGGCATACATCATCGCCAACCCTTGAGAAGCCAGCATCAAGAATTGCGGCCCTGATAGGCAATGATATCTTTTTGATATATAATTATCTCGAACTCATCGAGGAAACCGCCATGAACGAACGTTCCGTGTCCGCACCGTCCGGCATCCCCGCCCTGATCGGCCTGGTCGTCCTGCTGATCACCGACATCGCCGGACTGATCCACGCGATCCAGAGCAAGAGCCCGTGGGGCATCGTCGCTGCGATCCTCATCGCTATCGTGCTGGTGGTGTGCCTCGCCGGCTTCTTCACCGTGGCTCCGAACGAGGGCAAGGTGCTGCAGTTCTTCGGCAAGTATGTCGGCACGGTGCGCGACGCCGGCCCGCGCTGGGCAAACCCGTTCTACAGCAAGACCGGCGTCAGCTTGCGCGTGCGCAATTTCGAATCGTCCAAGCTCAAGGTCAACGATCTCGATGGCAACCCGATCGAGATCGCCGCGGTCGTGGTCTGGCAGGTCGTCGACACCGCCGAGGCCTTGTTCCAGGTCAACGACTACGAGAACTTCGTCCACATCCAGAGTGAGTCGGCGCTGCGCCAGATGGCACAGAGCTACCCCTACGATTCGCACGACACCGGCGGCATCTCGTTGCGCAGCCACGGCAAGGAAGTCGCCGATCACTTGCAGGAGCAGATTCAGGAGCGTCTTTCCAACGCGGGCGTCAAGGTGATCGAAGCGCGCATTTCGCACCTCGCGTTCGCGCCAGAAATCGCGCAAGCCATGCTGCAGCGCCAGCAGGCGAGCGCGATCATCGCTGCGCGCACGCGCATCGTCGAAGGCGCGGTGACGATGGTCGAAATGGCGCTCGACCAGTTGAAGTCGCGCGGCGTGGTGCAGCTCGACGAGGAACGCAAGGCGGCGATGGTGTCGAACCTGCTCGTGGTGCTTTGCGGAGAACGCGGCACGCAGCCGATCGTGAATACCGGCACGCTGTACAACTGACGGGGCAAGTCGATGAACAACGCATTGATCGTGCTGATCGCCATGCTCGGCGCGAGCTGTCTATTGTTCGCTATCGGTGTCGTTGTCCGGGCGCAGGGCATCGGATCGATCAACGGCCTCGACGTGAAACGCGTGAAAAATCCTCATGGGTTGGTCGGCTTCGTCTCCAATACGTTGTTCGTGTACGCCACGGCGCTGGTCGTTTTCGGTTTCCTCTTCTACGCCTTCATCTCGAGCCAGAAGGTGAATTTGATCAATCCGCTGTCGACGGCGCTTCTGGCAGCAACAGGTGCGCTCGTCCTCGTACTCACCAGGGGTCTGCGTCGTTATCAGGACAAACCATTTCCCAAATACGATGACCACCAGCGATAAGAAAGCCTATCCGCTGCACATCAGCGCCGTTGTACGCCGCGCACCCTAACTGGGGTACTCGAAATGTCTGATCAACTCACGGGGTTGCTGGTAACGCTGCTGACGGCGGCACTTTGCTGGGCTCTGGCCATCGTCATCCGCATACGCGGCCCGGTCGGTCTCGTCAACGGCGTCGATTGGCGTCGTGTCAGCAATCCGCAAGCCCTGGGGCGTTTTGCAAGCCTGATTCTGCTTTTGATTGGTGCCATCGTCTGCGCCATGGGGGTGGCGATCTACGCATTGTTCGACAACCATCCACTTCTCAATATCGTGGTCGTCGTTTCCGTAGCGTCGATTTGCGCCTTGTCCGCCATCGCGGTGATTGGCACCCTGCGCTATCAGGACAGACCGGTTCCAAAAGATCATGGCAACCGGCGATAAGAAAGCCTATCCGCTGCGCATCAGCGCCGACGTGCTCGACGCGGTCCAGCGCTGGGCCGACGACGAGCTGCGCAGCGTCAACGCGCAGATCGAGTACCTGCTGCGCGATGCGCTGCGCAAGGCGGGACGCATTCGTGGCGCCGTTTCTCCGACAGACGACGACAAGGCCGATATCCCATGAACGAAACCACACAGACAGTCACACTCAGCGAAATGCTGCGGCAGCCTGTGTCGGAAAGACGCGACGGAAGCGTCGCCCTGACGCTCGGTGTCGGCGGCGCGATCGCGTCGCTTCTGGCCTTGCCGTACGGGCTGGCAATGACCAAGGGCACCTCGCCGTCGACCGGTTGGCTTCTAGCTAGCTTCGTAGCGAACTTCGTCATCATCTCGTTGCTGACGTGGATCGGGCTGCGCGCCGGTGAACGCTTCGGGCTGGACAGTCCGGGAATACGCGGCTGGTTCGTCCACGACACGAAACTGCCGCCATCACACTGGTTGAGTGCGATCGGGCTCGGCATGGCCGCCGCGATTGCGGCTTGGCTGCTGCAACTGGTGCTGCCGCTGCCAGTGGATTCCATAGACATCCACCGCATACCGGTGTGGTGGCAAGGTTTGCTTGCCTCGTTCCAAGGCGGTATCGTCGAAGAAGCCGTATTCCGCCTGTTCCTCGTCTCCGTGCTGGCATGGCTCGCGGCGCGCGTTTGCAAGCCGAGCCCCGCAATCTACTGGTTTGCGATCGTCGTCGCTGCGGCACTTTTCGGTGCGGCGCATCTGCCCAATTGGTCGGCCATCTCGCAGGTACCGGTGTCGCGGGCGATCGCCGCCAGCATCGTCTCGGCCAACGCTGTCTGCGGCATCGCGTTCGGCTGGCTGTTCTGGCGCTTCGGGCTTGAGCACGCGATTGCCGCGCATTTCAGCACCGATATCGTCCTGCACGTCATCGGCCCCCTGTTCCTGCCGCATGGCTGAATCAGGCGGTAGCGATGCGAATCCGTGTACTCTCAGCGCCGTGAACCGGACTACGGAAGTCGACTTCGTCGAAGCCGCGTTCGCACTCGGTGTGCCGCGCGGCTACGGCCGCCTGCGCGGTCTGCACCGCGTGCGCGAGCCGACGCGGCTGACAAGCATCGGTCGCGACACGCAGGGTCGCGAGCAATACCTCGCCGCACGTGCCGCGCGCGCGTGGATGCGCATGCGCGAGGCGGCGGTGCGGGACGGTGTAGAACTCGAAATTGTTTCTGCATTCCGCAGCATTGAATACCAGCTCGGTATCCTGCGGCGAAAGCTCGAACGCGGCCAATCGATGGACGAGATCCTGCGCGTCAGCGCCGCACCGGGCTACAGCGAGCACCACAGCGGCCGCGCGCTCGACGTCACGACGCCCGGCTATGCGGCGCTGGAAGAAGCGTTCGAACGTTCATCCGCATTCGCCTGGCTGCGGAAAAATGCAAAGTTATACAAATTCACGTTGAGCTACCCGCGCGGCAACCGCCATGGCATCGCCTACGAACCGTGGCATTGGTGCTGGCACGCAAAAATATAGTCCGCAGTCCTGCCATGGCTCCGTGCGGTCATTCCCGCGAAGGCGGGAATGACGAACACGGGGGCGATTCATCAGGCCACGACGTCTGTCGTTACGGATTGCCTACCGTCAACGGATGGTATTGCCCGGTCAGCCACAACGGCAATTGATCGACGTAATTCGCGCTGCCGAGCACGGCACTGTTGCCGCCCGGGATCACCTCGAACGCGTTGATCGGCAGCGACATCTCGCCGACGAAGCGGCGACCCGGTGCGGTCGCACCGCTGAACATGAAATCGTTGACGCCGCTGACGCGCAACGTGCCACCGCCCGGGTTTACGGTTTCCCAGCCGCTGTCGCGCGCGAGACCCGGCAGGTTCGGCGCGAGATCGGTGAACGGATAGGGGCTGCCGGCGCCGGGGACGTTGAACGGTCCACCGAGCGGATGCTCGAGCACGAAGCGGTGCAACAGGCCCCAGTGATAGTCGGCAGGATTCGTCGAGTTGTTGAACGCGGCCGCAAACGCGTTGCTCGACGCCTGCGTCAACGCGTCCTTCAAGCTCTTGAGCAGCACGTAGTCGCGCGCCGATGCCGCATCGGGCGCTCCGCTGACGGCGAAGAAGTTCACCCCCGAGGCACCCTTGCCGCCGAGTATCGGGAAGGCATCGAGCAGGAATTTCACGCTCGTCCACGCATCCTCGTCACCGGGTAGATAGCTGCCGAGGCCGAGACCGGTCAAAGTCTTGTCCTCGATATTCTTGATCGCATTGCTGCGCCACAGGTAGTACAGCGTGGCGGCGACGCTCGCATCCTGCTCTGACTGGCTCGGCGCGGGCAATGCGAACGGGTTGTCGCCCGGATCGTACCCCTGCTGGATACCGGTCGGTGTGGCCAGGTTCCACGCATTGAGTCGCGCGATCGCATTGGAAACCGCCGGATCGTTCGCGAGCTGACTCAACTGTCCCCACGTGCTGCCTTGCGCGTTGCCGAATGCCGTCAGCAGGTACGGAAGCACGAGTTCCGCATCGGCGGGCTGATTGTTGAGTTGCACGGCCTTGATGTCATCCGGAGTGATCTTCTTGCCGGAGGCGATCAGCGCCGACAACAGCTTGCTGATCCGCGTGACGCGATACACGCTGTAGTTGTAGTTGAGATAGTAGATACCGCCGCCGGGCCGCTGCATGCCGAGCGGGTTGTTGTTGGCGAGGATACCGATCGGATCATTGTTGGCGTTGGCAAAAAAGCCCGCCGACGGATTGATGACGTGCGGCATCTCCGACGCCGGCATGATCTCGAACGGCGTCGCCTGGTTCGGCTGCGGATGCTGCACCGGCAGCCAGTCGTGGTGCAGCTTGCCGGAGCCGTCGCGAATCAGCCACGGCGGAATGCCGCCACCGGGCGCACCTTCCTGCAAATCCTGGCGGATCGGGTTTTCCGCGCTGGTGAAGTAGGCGATGTTCCCCGCGGTGTCGGCGTAGGCGAAATTCTGCGAGCCGAAATCGAAGTAGGTCAGCGCGTTCTGGAAGTCGGCAAGATTGTTCGCCCGATTGATCAGCTTGAACGCCTTCAGCTCCATGGTCGGACCGAAGCCGGTGTAGGCGATCGACAAGCCGTTGTTGCCGTCGATCTGCACGATCGGACCGTTGTTCCTGCGCGGCACGATGATCGTCAGGCCGCCGTTGGTCGGGCCGATCGCGTCGTCGCGGACGAGATTGTCGGTCAGACCTGCCGTCATCTTGTTGACGTAGTAGCTCTGGAATTGCCAGATCACCGGCTCGGCCATGCCGTTGTGCACGATCGCGGTGGGCAGACCGAACGCATTGGTCTGCAGCGTCTCCTGGAAGAAGTCGGTCACGTCCATCGGATTGACGGTCGTGCCCCAGCAGACGTTCGTCGTGCAGCCCTGGATGATACCCGGCGCGCCCGGCACGCTGACTCCACTCGCATTGAGTGGCTGCGCGTACGCCGGGTCGTTCGAGGTGATGTGCATCTCGATGAAGATCGGCGGCAGTGCCAGCGTGAGGTGCGGATCGTTGGCGAGGATCGGCTTGCCCGAGGCGGTGACGTTCGCCGCGACCGCGAATTCGTTGCTGCCCTCGCGTCCGGCGCGCGAGCGCAGCGTCGGCACGATCAGCGGATGCGTGGCAACCTTGTCCAGCCACGCCCGGGCGAGTTTCACCGTCTGCGCGGAAATCGGTTGCGGCTCTGGCGTCGCAGTCGGCGCGACGGCCTGCAGCGAAGCGCCGGCGGCGGTGTTGCCGGCGGCCGCGGCGCTCGGTACGAATCCGCGGATCGTCACCGTCGAATCGGGCGGCGCGAAGCGGTGCGTGTCGCCGAAGTACAGCGCCACGGGATCGACCTTGGCCGCCGCCGCGGCCTTCTGGTAGGCGGCGAAATTGATCGTATTCGACACCTTCGAGGAGTCGAACGACAGCTGATATGCCAGTCCCTTGCCGACGCTGATCGTGTCGATCGGCGACCACGGTTCCGCATGGCTCAGGCTCAACGCGCCGTACTCGGGCGGCAGGGACGGCGTGGTCCTCAGCCAATAGTTGACTCCGTTCGCATAGGCCTGCAGCCAGCCCCGCGTGTTGTCGTCCATCGCCTGCCAACTGGCGAGCGCAGCGCGACGCAGGCCGAGCGTGCGCGACTGGATGTCGTTTGCAAGCGCCGGCTGGCCGACGAGCTCGGCCAGCGTGCCGCCGACCGCGCGACGGTTGAAATCCATCTCGAAGAAGCGCGCCTTCGCCTGCGCGTAGCCCTGCAGGAAGGCGACGTCGTTGTCCGTCGCCGCGACGATCGTCGGCTGCCCTAGGGCATCGTAGTCGAGTGTACCCGGTGCGGACATACCCGGTGCGCTGATCGTGCCTGCCGATGCAGTCACGCTGAAAAATCCCAATGTGGAAAAAGCAACAAGTATAGCGTGGACGCGGGCAGCGCGCCGGACATGTGCGGTCGACATGATTCCCTCCTGTTGAGAACGCCTGCGGACGCCAAAAACGAGCGTTTCAACCCGAGTATGCGCTTCGCCGATCGCAGCGAAAAGCGATGCATGCAGGTTTCGATTGCGCGCCGCAGCAAACCGTCGGCGCCAGCTGTCATCTCAGTCGCAGCGCATGCGCCGGCAGGCCAGCGCCGCGGCGAGCCAGCCTGCGATCAGGGCGACGCCGCCGAGCGGCGTAACCGCGCCGACCAGCTTCGGCGCGCCGAGGGCCAACGCATAGAGGCTGCCGCAGAACAATACGGTGCCGAGAACGAAGGCATATGCGCTTGCGCGGCGCCAGCGCGACGCGGGCAACGGCGCTACAGCCACCGCGAACAGCGCGAGTGCGTGCCACAACTGATACTCGACTGCGGTATGCCAGATGTGCTGCGTCGTCTCGTCAAGCATGCCGCGCAACGCGTGCGCGCCGAACGCGCCGAGCGCGACCGCGAGTGCACCGAGGACAGCCGCGAAGACACCGAATCCGCGCATGGTTTCTCCCGATCAAAGCGGCATTGTTGCACCGTCGTTGGTAAATTGTTGCATCCGAGTGGCGGAACTCCGGCGCTCACGCATCATTTGTTTTCGGGAGAGCGTCGCTTCCGCAACGGGCCGGCGCCATCGGGGTAGCACCACATCCGGGGAGATCCATGCCTTCATTCAAGCCGGCCTTGCCGACCTGCGCGATCCGCGCCTGCCTTGCAACGATCCTGACCTTGCCCGCGACCGGCGCGTTCGCGCGTGACGTCGAATTCGACCTCAAGGGCGGGGCGATCGAAGAAGTGCTGCCTGAGTTTGCGCGCCAGGCCGGCCTCCAGATCACCGCGCCCGCCGCGCAACCACGCGGCATTCGCGTGCCCGCGTACAAGGGCTCGATCGAACCGCATGCGCTGCTCGAACGCCTGATCGCAGGCAGCGGCCTGAGCATCGTGGCCGAGAACGACCGTACGATCAATCTCGGTGCGGCGGTGCCGATGCGCGTGGCGTTGGCAAGCGCGCCGATTCTGGTGGCACAGGCACAGCCACCCGCGCCCGCAACCGCACAAACGCCGGTTGAGCCGGACAAACAGCCCCGTGCTCTTTCTGAAGTCACCGTAGTCGGCACCCAGATCAAGGGCTCGGCCGCCGCCGCGATCCTGCCGATCGCGACGCTGGACGCCAAACAGATCGAGACCACCGGCGCGGTCTCGGGCGACGATCTCTACCGTTCGATCCCGCAGATGGGCGACATCAGCTTCGGCACGCCGAGCACGCTCGGCAACAGCTCGAATATCGCGCGCGGCGACGTCGCCTCGGTCAACCTGCGCGGGCTCGGCGTTGGCAACACGCTGCTGCTGATCAACGGTCGGCGCACAGTGACGCATCCGACCAGCCAGGCCGACGACCAGCTCGTGCCCGTGCTGACCTACAACGCCAACGCGATACCCGTGCAGAACCTCGCCCGCGTCGAAGTACTGCTCGACGGCGCCGCCGCGATCTATGGAACCGACGCGGTCGCCGGCGTCGTCAACAACGTGCTGCGCGACGACGTCGACGGCGGCAAGGTTTCGATCCAGCACGGCGTCGGCGAAGGCACCGATTGGCACGACACTTTGCTCAGTGGCGTGATCGGCAAGAACTTCGCCAACCAGAGCGGCAACGTTACCCTCGCCTACAGCTACTACACCACCAGCGGCCTCAACTCGCAGGACCAGGGCTGGACCTCGACCTTCGACCGCCGCTTCGATTTCGCCGATACGCGCTTCGCCGGTGTCAATGTGCTCGACGGCCGCATGACGCCGAGCGAATGGGGTAACTTCGCCACGCCCGCGAGCGCAAAGACGATCAAATCGAACGGTACGCCAGTCACGAGCGCCGCCGGTTCGTTCCATATCCAGCCCACCGCCGACGGCGGCTGCGCCGTGGCGATCACGGGCAGTACCTGCATCGGCACCGGCACGCTCGCGACCGCCGGCAAGGATCGCGACACGCGCATGGATGCAGCGGCGCGCTGGCCGATTTCGCTATCGCCGGACGTGCGCCGCCTCAATCTGTTCCTGACCACGAAATACGACTTCGACAACGGTGTCGGCTTCTTCAGCGAAACCGGCTACTACCGCTCCAACGCGGATTCGCTGCAGCCGCCGGTCAATTCGATTTCCTCCCTGCCGGTGACAATTCCCGCATCGAACTACTGGAATCCGTTCGGCGCGGCGATGCGGTCTGACGGCACGTCGAATCCGAACCGTTTGCCAGCCCTCAACATCCCTGCTGACGGCCTGCCTGTCACGATGTCGAGCTACCGCTTCGCCTTTCCGACGCAGATCAATGTCGTCGACGACCAGTACCGCCTGCTCGCCGGCCTGCGCGGCAATCTGTTCGGGTTCGACTGGGAAAGTGCGGCGACCTGGTCGCGCGCCTCGGTGCGCGACGTGCAGGACCAGGTCAGTTCGACCCTGCTGCAAGCCGCGCTTGCCGATTCGACGCCGAACGCCTACAACCCGTTCTCGCCGACGAATCCCGACTCGGCGGCGGCCCCCTTCCGGATCAAGGCTGTGCGCAAGAGCACCGATTCGCTGACGATGCTCGATTTCAAGGCGTCGCGCCCGGATCTCTTCAGCTGGCGCGCCGGCGACGTCGGCTTCGCGTTCGGCGCCGAGACGCGCCGCGAAACCCAGCACGACGAGCGCGACCCGCGCGTGAACGGCACGGTCACCTACACCAATTCGGTCACCGGCATCACCTATCCGAGCGACCTGTTCGGCGTCAGCCCGACGCCGAGCACGCAAGGCGCGCGCAGCGTGTCGAGTGCGTTCGGCGAGCTCTCGGTGCCGCTGGTCGGCAACGACATGAGCGTGCCGCTCGTGCGCTCGCTCGACCTGCAGCTCGCCGGCCGTGCGGAGTACTACAGCGACTTCGGCTCGGTGGCCAAGCCGAAGATCGCGCTCGGCTGGCAGATCGTCGACGGTCTGCGCTTTCGCACGTCCTGGGCGCAGGGCTTCCGCGCCCCCAACCTGGAACAGATACACGCCACCGTGGTGACGCGCTCGAACACGCGCGTCGACTACATTCAGTGCGAAGCCGATCTGCGCCACGGCGCGATCACCTCGTTCGCGAACTGCAACGAGAGTTTCTCGACTTCGGCACGCCGTTCCGGCAATCCCGATCTCAAGCCGGAGACGTCGGAGAATTTCGGCGCGGGCTTCGTCTACCAGCCGCAATTCCTTCCCGAGCGCGCAGGTCGCGTGACGATGTCGGCCGATTACTTCAGGTACCAGCAAGACGGCATCATCGGTCTGTTCGGCGAAGGCAATGCGCTGATTCTCGACTACCTCGACCGCGTCCAGGGCACGACCAATCCGAACGTGATCCGTGCCGCACCGAACGCGGACGACATCGCGCGCTACGCCGGCACCGGCCTTGCGCCCGCGGGCAAGGTGCTCTACGTGCTCGACAAGTATGTCAACCTGCAGCCGCAGACCGTGCGCGGCATCGATTTCGCACTGAGCTGGAAGTCGCCCGAGACCGGAATCGGCCAGTTCGACCTGTCGCTCAACGGCACGCGTCTGATCGAGTTCTACCGCTCACCCTCGCCCGAGATCGCCGCCCTGCTCGCCGCGCGCGCGGCGGGTACGATCAATGCCGGCACCACGATCACCGGCGGCGGCGATCTGATCGGCCAAGGCGGCAAACCTAAGACCAAATGGACCGGCAACCTCCTCTGGAACAAGGGTCCGCTAAGCGCCGGCGTCAACCTGCGCTGGGTAAGCTCGTTCGACGACACCGGTCTGATCGACAGCAACGGCCGCGATTGGGAAGTCGACTCCGCGCTGTATACTAACGTGTTCGCGCGCTACGACTTCGGCGACGCGCGCAGCGACCTGCTCTCGCGCACCTCGGTGAAATTCGGCGTCAACAACCTGCGCGGTCGCCGGCCACCGGTGTCGTCCGACTTGTTCGGTTACAAGTCGTCGGTATATCAACCGTATCCGCGCTATTTTTACGTGACCTTGAACAAGGGTTTTTGACAAGCTCGCACAGAACCGCATGAACGTCACCGTCAGTCACGATCGCGCCGACTGGCTCGCCCGGCACGTGCTGCCGCACGAGCCGGACCTGCGCGCGTGGCTGATTCGCCGCGGCGCCGCGCGGGAGGACGTCGACGACGTGGTGCAGGAGGTCTACGCCCTGCTCGCCGCGCTGCCCGACGTCGGCCACATCCGCGAGCCGCGTGCATATCTGCACACGGCCGCGCAGTCGGTCATGCTGCAGGCGATGCGACGCGCGCGCATCGTCGCGATCGAGACCTGGTCCGAAATCGAGCGCATGGACATCGCCGACGAAGCCGCGACGCCGGAGCGCATCGCGTCGTCGCAACAGGAACTGCGCCTCGTCTGCCGGCTCATCGAACAGTTGCCCGAACAATGCCGCGAGGCGTTCACCCTGCGCCGGGTCGAAGGCATGACCCAGCAGGAAATCGCCACGCGCATGCGGCTCAGCGAGAACACTGTGGAAAAACACATCGGGCGTGGTATCCGCCTGCTGATGGAATCGATGAAAACCGCCATCGCGAACGATGCCCGTACGACATCAGCGCGACGCGGCAAGGGAGCCCAACGTCATGCAGACACCTTCTGATCCGCACATCGACGAGCGCGCCGCCGACTGGGTGGCGCGCGAGGACCGCGCCTCGCTCGATCCGACCGAGATTGTCGAGCGCGACGCCTGGCTGCGCGCCGATGCACGCCACTTCGGCGCCTACGCTCGCGCGCGCGCGGTATACGCGCGCACGAATCGGCTCGCTGCGTTGAGCAGCAGCGTGCGCGCACCGGCGAACCACCACGGACCGCGACGCCCGTTGCGCCGGCTCGGCCTCGGCGTTGCACTTGCCGCAGGTATTCTTGTCGTTGCCTTCGGCGCCTACCACGCGACGCGCTCCGGCACCGGGTATGCGACGCACAAGGGCGAAGTGCTGCGCGTGCCGCTGTCTGACGGTTCAACGATCACGCTCGACTCCGACTCTGCGGTCGACGTCGCCTACGGCACGACACGGCGCGGCGTGCGCCTGTTGCGCGGCGCCGCCGTGTTCGACGTCGCCAAGCACCACGCGCTGCCATTCATCGTAGAGGCGCACGGCACGCAGGTAACCGCAGTCGGCACGAGCTTCCAGGTCTCGCTCGCTAACCGCGGCGAGGACGAAACCGACGTGCTCGTGCGCGAAGGCATCGTCGATGTGGCTGAAATCGGCGCAATCGCGCAGCCCGCGCGATTGCCCGCTAACTTCCGCGCCTCGGCGCGCAAGGGCCGCGCAATCGAAGTCGAACCGCTGTCGCAAGAGAACGTCGCTCGCCGGCTCGCCTGGCGAGACGGCATGCTCGCGTTCAACGGTGACACCTTGCAGTACGCTGCCGACGAGTTCGCGCGCTACAGCGATACGCGCATCGTCATCGACCAGCCAACCCTGGCACAGCGCCGCGTCGTCGGCCTGTATTCGGCCAACGATCCGGTCGGCTTCGCGCACAGCATCGCGAAAAGCCTCGACCTCATCGCCGAGCAGCGCGGCGACGGCGTGCATTTGTTCGAGGCCATGCTCTCGGCCAAGGCCATCGCTCCCACTTCTTCCCGTACCGGCGCCGAGATCCAGCAAGAGAGGTAGTCCCATGTTTCGCATTCATCGCGCGCTGGCGCTGGTTTCCCTCGCCGCATGGCTGATCCTTTCCTGCTCAGCCGCCCCGCCCGCGGCCGCCGCAACGGGCGATGCCATCCTGATCGGCAACGCCATGATTTTCGACGGTACCGAACGCGCGCCGTTCCCCGGCAGCGTGCTGATCGAAAACGGCCATATCGCTGCGGTCGGCAGCGGGCTGAAGGCGCCGCGCGGTGTGCAGCGCATTGATGCGAAGGGCGCCGCGCTGCTGCCCGGCCTGATCGACGTGCATACGCACTGGAGCCCGACCGGCTCGCCAAACACGCTGCCACAGATTGCCAACGCGTATATCGCTGCCGGCGTCACTACCGTCAACGATTTCCACGAGGCGCCGGAAGCCTACGCGCCGCGCCGTGCGTGGCTGGCGACGATCGCCGCGCCGGATGTTCGCTTCGCCGCACGCATTTCGACACCGCTCGGTCACGGCGCCGACTGGGCCGACGAGGCGACGACGAAGTGGGTGAACTCGCCCGCTGCGGCACGCGCAGCAGTCGACGAAGTCGCTGCGTATCAGCCCGATCTGATCAAGGCGTTCACCGACGGCTGGCGGTATCGCAATGATCCCGACAACGTGAGCATGGGTGAGGACACGCTCGCCGCGCTGGTCGCGGAAGCGCACTCGAAAGGGCTCAAGGTGTTGACACACACCGTCACGCTCGAACGCGGCAAACAAGCAGCCCGCGCCGGGGTCGACGCCATCGCGCACAGCTTGCTCGATGCGCCGGTGGACGCCGAGTTGATCGCGCTGATGCGCGAACACGGCACGCGCATCGCGCCCACGCTTGCGGTTTACGAGCCTGTACCGATGGGTCGCGCAGCCACCGATCCAGCGGACAAACGCGTGGCCCAGCGGCGGCGCAATTTCGCCACGGCGCTTGCCAATGTCGGCACGTTGCATGCCGCCGGCATACCGATTCTGGTCGGCACCGATGCCGGCATGCCCGGCACGCCGCATGGCAGGGCCACCCTGCACGAACTCGAATTGCTCGTGCAGGCAGACCTGACGCCGAGTGATGCGCTGCGCGCGGCCACGTCCGCCAATGCCGCCGCGCTCGGGCTGGATGATCGCGGAACAATCGCAGTCGGAAAGCGCGCCGACCTCGTGCTGATCGGCGGCGCACCTTGGCAAACGATCGGCGACGTCCACCACATCGAGCGCGTTTACATCGGCGGCCGGCAGGTCTTCGGTCCGGGCACACGGCTACCGCCTGGCAACGCGCAGACCGCGCTTCCGCCGTTGCGCATTGCCGCTGCGATCGACAACTTCGAACGAACCGACGGACGCACCGAACTCGACACACTGCGCACCGACGAAGCCGACGGCGGCAACGACCGCAGCGTACAAGTCTCGGAAATCGTGACGCGCGACGACGTGGGACACGCCTTGTCGGTGCAGGCGCGTCTGTCGCACAAGAAAAAGGCCTATGCGGGTGTTGTTTTTCCGCTGAGCCGCGGTTCGCTAGCACCCGTGGATCTGCGTGCTTTTCACGGTATCCGTTTCGATATCCGCGGTGCGGCCCGCAGCGAACGCATCGAGTTGCGCGGGCTCTATGGCCGGCGTTGGTCGGCGCCGATCGAACTTGCGCCGCACTGGCAATCCATCGCGATCGAATTTTCCCGGCTGCAGTCGCTTGCGCCGTTTGGACGCGAAGCACCGCCGACAAGCTGGTCGGGCGACGACGTGCAGCAAGTCGTGCTGAGCGCCAGCGGCACGCCAGGTGAGAAAGTCTGGTTCGAAGTCGACAACCTGCGCTTTTATTGAGCCGGACGCACGCGACACCACAACACGATGCCCGCGCCGCCAGCGTGCGCGCATCAGGAATGTGTCGGCAGCAGCAGCGGCGCCATGGGCTTGGCATTCTGCTTGCCTGCGGCGGGTTTTTTTCCGCTCTCGATCGGTTTCAGCAGTTCGACCATGTTCTTGTGGAAGTTCGCAAACACATACGGCGGCACGGTGAAGGTCCAACCGCGCAGTCTGTCGTTCAGATCCTCGACGGACTTGTTTGCCGCAGCCAGTCTTTCGGCGCGATCCTTGGCCGGATCGACCAGCGCGGCGGGCCTGACGACATCGGCTTGCGCCTTCGCGATCGCTGCATCATCACCTTTGGCCTCAACGACCTTGAGTCTGGCTGCCGCGACGGCGGTTTCGTAGGCGGCCTTGTCCCTGGCCTGGGCGGCGGCGACATCGGCTTCGAGCTGCGCGGCGTCACTGGATACCGTGAACTGCGCGCGCGCCTTGGCGTCGGTCTCCCAGGCGCTCACGTCGACGATGCGGCCATCGAAGGTGAGGTAACGTGCATGGAAAATTTTCTCAGGCGCAGGCACGTCCCTGGCCGCGGCGACGTCGTCAGCGCGCAGATTCGAAAGGCCCGAAGCCAATCCGTTGGCAGCGAAGTCGGAAGCGGGCTCCCTGCCCTTCGGCAGGTCGGCGATCTTGAAGTTGGCATCGCCAGCCTGCTCCTTGTAGATGCGCAGCGGCTTGCCTTCGCTGCTTGTCAGCGTCACTTCCTTGATCCTTGCCGCGTCGATGTCGATCACATCCTTGCGGATCCATGCGCCCGGATCGTTGTCCGCGAGCAAGGTGCCGCTCGCGAGCAGGCTCTGCGCCTCGCCCTCGCGGCGCACGAAGGTGCCACCTCCGCCCTTGCCGTTGTACAAGCCGACAATCAGCTTCGGCACGGCGTTCACGCCGCCGATCGCGACGAGCACGTTCTTCGCGGCCGGGTCGCATTCTTGCGCGCCCGCCTGATCGCGAGAATCCGGAAACGACCTTCCCGGGCCGCACTTCTCAATCGAAACATCCTCGACGCCAAGCTCGGCGTAGTGCTTGGGGCTGGCCGTCTTCGTATCGAGCACCCTGGCGTCGGCGAGCTTGTACAGATATTCGCGCAGCTTGGCCACGTCGGCCGGATAATTGGCGCGTTGCGCGACCTGCCAGCCCTCGCCGCTGCGCTGCAGCGTAACCAGTGCCTTGTCACCAGCACCGACCACGGTGAATGCGTCGACCTTGTTGAGTTGGTCGCGCAGGCCCGGCAGCAACGGCTTGTCCTTGGCTGATTCCTCGCTCACCGGCGCGTTGGCCGAATGGATCCAGATCGCCGCGACCAGCGCGACGGCGGTGGCGATGGCCAGTGCGGATAGTGTTTTCGCGTTCATCGGTCGCTATCTCAGGCAGTCTTGCGGCGCTGACGCTTGAACCAGGCGAAACCCAGTGCAAACAGGGTGATCAGCAACGGCATCAGGCCGATGTTGATCAGCTTCAGGCGCGTGCCCAGCGCCTCGATGCGATCGTCGAGGCTGCGCCGCACCTGGCGCAGTTCCTTGCGGATCGCGATCTTCTGCGCCTGGAATTTCGTCAGCTCGGCCTTCTGCTCGGGCGAGAGGATCATCTCGTTCTCCTTGCTCTTGCCGCTCTGCAGTTCGGTGAGCTTGCGCTCGGTATCGGACAGGCGCTGCTGCAGCTCGTGCTCCTTGCCGCGGAAGCTTTCCTCGGCGGCGCGGCGCATGTTGTCGACCGTGCTGAACGGGCGCTGCGACGTCGCGCGGCCGCGAATCGAAATCAGATCGGAGGAGCCGCCGAGGTTGTCGACCGCGTTGACGACGAAGTCGCCGTTGTTGGCAAACGCGTTCATCACCTGCTGGCCGAAGAACGCCTGCACCTGCACCCAGAGCCGGTTGCTGAGGATGTCGGTATCGGCCACGAGGATGATCTCGCCGGCATCCTTCGCCTCGGCCAGATGCCCTGCCTCCCTGCGCTCGGGGAACGCGCTGGCGAATTTGCCTTCGAGGCGCGCGGCGACGACCAGCGGCTGGCCACCGGGCTTGTAATCGACGAGCAACTGGCTAGGGTCCGGCAGGAACTTGACCCGATCGGCCGGCACGGTTGTCGCATCGGCGCTGGTCTGGATCAGTGGCGTCAGCTTGTTC
This sequence comes from Pseudomonadota bacterium, assembly GCA_018240465.1. Lineage (GTDB taxonomy): Bacteria > Pseudomonadota > Gammaproteobacteria > Xanthomonadales > Rhodanobacteraceae > Rudaea. The sequence goes on along the minus strand of JAFEFS010000074.1, from coordinate 22,539 downwards.
TTCGAATCCTTGGCCAGCTGGAAGAAGCCGGCGGTCGAAACATTGATGTTCTGCAGCTGCGCGGTGGTAATGTCGGTCGGATTGAGATCGCGCTGATTGAAGCCGAGGATCGCCGGATGGCGGATCGGCTGGCCCTGCGGCGAGGACACCTGCAGCGCGTGCTCGCGGTCAAGCACGATCTTCGACGGTGAGTAGTCGATACCCCAGGCCTTGAACAGCTTCGGCAGGTCGGAGGAACGGTCGGCCAGCAGCGCCGCCTGTGGGTTGTTCGGATCGGCGCCGGAGTCGTCGCTCTCGGCCAGCGGATCGACGAAGACGAGCAGGTGCCCGCCGCGCAGCACGAACTGGTCGATCGCATACTGCGCGTCGTCCGGCAGATTCTTCGGCTGGACGACGACGAGCACGTTGATGTCCTTGTCGATCGCCTTCACCGACGCGGGCGTCAGCGTGCGCAGGTCGAACATCTGCTCGAGCTGCGACTGGATCGCCCACGGCTGGCGCATCTGCCGCGTCTGCGCATCGAAGCCGGCGCCCATCGGCAGGCCGGAGATCAGGCCGACCGCGGGTTTCTTCGTCATCGACAGCTCGTGGATCATCTTGGCCACGTCGTATTCGAGGAAGGTTTCCTTGTTCGGATTCGCGATCGGCATCACCGACTTGCCGTTGGTCGAATTCGTACCGACGATGCCGAGGAAGATATTGCCGCCGCCCTGCCCCCACGGCAGCGCCTGCAGACCGAGCGTGGTCGCGCGGTCTTCGTCCTCGGAGAACGGCAGCGGGTCGATCGTCTGCACGCGCAGCTTGCCGCCGGCGCGGGCGGCCATTTCGGCGAGCAGCTCGCGCACGCGCGGAGCGTAGTTGCGCAGCGCGGCCGCGTCGGGATTGGTACTTTCCGCGGCGGCCTTGTCGGAGAAGTACAGGGTAAGATTCACCGGCTCATCAATCGAGGAAAGTATGTTCTTCGTACCTTGCGACAAGGTATACAAATGGTTCTCGGTCAGGTCCAGGCGCGCGCCGCGGAACAAGGTATTGCTGATCAGGATCACGGCGACGAACAGCACGGCGAGGATGGCCAGCGCGCCCATTGTCATCAACTTGCGATTTCCCGGCATGGGAGTCTCTCGTGTTTGTCCATGCGTTCGTCCCTGAACGCGAAGGTCGGAAAGCGGCCAGCCCTGGCCGCACTTGTCAATTCAATCGGCTTTCTTCAGGTCGATCACGACCGCGCTCGCGTACAACCAGAACGCGATCGTCAGGCCGAAGTAGACGAGGTCGCGCAGGTCGATCACGCCCTTGGCGATCGCGGAGAAATGGCTGAGGAAGCTCAACCCGGAAACCGCATCGACCAGCCCCTGCGGCGCCCACGAACTGAAGAAGTTCAGCACCAGCGGAAAGCCTGCGAGCAGGAACAGGAAACAGACCACCACGGTCAGGATGAAGGCCACGACCTGGTTGCGCGTGCACGCCGAGATGCACGAGCCGATGGCGAGAAACGCGCCGGCCATGAGAAAGCTGCCGAGGTAGCTGGCGAAGATCACGCCATTGTCGGGCGAACCGAGATAGTTGACCGTGAGCCAGATCGGAAACGTCAACGCCAGCGCGATGCCGATGAACGCCCATGCCGCGAGGAATTTTCCGACCACCGCCTGCCACATCGTCATCGGCAGGGTCAGCAGCAGCTCGATCGTGCCGCTCTTGCGCTCCTCGGACCACAGGCGCATCGCCACCGCCGGCACGAGGAACAGGTACAGCCAGGGATGGAAGTTGAAGAACGGCAGCAGGTCAGCCTGACCCCGCTCGTAGAACCCGCCGATATAGAACGTGAACGCACCTGCCAGCAACAGGAAGATAACGATGAACACGTAGGCCACCGGCGTCGCGAAATAGCTCGCCAGCTCGCGCTTGAACACGGTGAGAATGTTGCTCATGCGAAGGTCTCCCGCGGCTCGGCCAGGTCCTCACCGAGATCGCCATGCGTGATCGTGCGGAACACCTCGTCCATGCGCCCGGATTCGAGTTGCAGTTCGCTGACCGGAATGCCCTGTGCCTTCAGCAGCTCGCTGATCGGACCGAAGATCAGGCGGCCCGGCTTCGGGATCGCGGTCAGGCGCTGGGTGATCTTGTCGTACTCGACCGCGGCAACGTCAGCCACGCGTGAGAGCACGTCCTTCGCGCCGGCGAGGTTCGTCGTCGTCAGCGACACCGCCTGGTGGTAGCGCGACCTGGCCTCGAGTTCGGCCGGCGTCGCATCCGCGAGGATTTTCCCGCGCGCGATGATGACGGCGCGCGTGCACACCGCCTGCACTTCCTCGAGTATGTGGGTGGAGACAATGATGGTCTTGTCCTTGGCCATCGTGTTGATCAGGTTGCGCACCTCGAACTTCTGGTTCGGATCAAGGCCGTCGGTTGGTTCGTCGAGGATCAGCACCGCCGGATCGTGGACCAGCGTCTGGGCCAGACCGACGCGGCGCTTGAAGCCTTTCGACAAGGTTTCGATCGGCTGCTCGAGCACGCCATGAAGGTGCAGGCGCTCGATCACTTCGTCGACGCGCTGCGCGCGTTGGCCGCCGCGCAGGCCACGCGCCTCGGCGACGAAATGGAGGAACTGGCGCGGGGTCATCTCGCCGTAGCTCGGCGCGCCTTCGGGCAGGTAGCCGGTGAGGCGTTTGGCCGCGAGGGCGTCGTCGACGACGTCGTGGCCGCAGACGCTGGCGCTACCCGCGGTGGGATTGAGGAAGCCGGCGATCATCTTCATCGTCGTCGACTTGCCGGCGCCGTTGGGGCCGAGGAAGCCGAGCACCTGGCCGGGCTCGACCTTGAAGGTGATGGCGTCTACGGCCGGGAACTCCCCGTAGCGCTTGCTCAATTGCCGGGTTTCGATCATGCGCGTAGTCCGAAGTGGTAGCCGAATTTTCCCTTTGGGAAACAGCAGCCGTTTGCTCACGGCTGCGACAGAAATACCGCGGCGACGCGAAAAAGTTCCGCGCGTTTTCCGGTTGCGGAAATGACACAGCGCGGGCAGAGGTTCGCCCTGCCCGCGCTGCGTTGTCCGTCGTGCCTACTGCTGGATCGTGACCGGCAGCGACACCGTGAAGGACTGGTTGTCCTCGGCTGCGTTGGCGTCGGTCGTGGTCAGCTCGTCGTAGAAGCGTCCCGGACCGGTGCCGCTGTCGTCGAACGCATAACCGTGGGTCAGCGCGTAAGCCTTGAGCAGCAGACGGGTCAACGGCAACTGCGCCGGCGAGCCGGTGAACGAAGTCGTCAGTACCTTGCCCGCGTAGGTCGTGCCGACCTTGACCGGGTCGGCCGGCGTGATGTCATCGGTCTTCTCCACCGGCACGGCGATGTCGAAGTCGTAGTTCTCGTCGCCCCAGTTCGAGGTGACCGTGATGCGCGGACCGGTCTGCGTGAGCTTGTTTTTCTTGATGTCGGCGTTGATCGCGGTGAGCGCCTTGTCGGTCGCGTCGGCGACTTCGTCGAGCGAGCGCTTGGCCGTTGTCGAAACATAGAGGATCGGGCGTGCGGCGACATCCTTGAGTTCGAACGCCGTATCCTTGTAGTCGACGTTCGGCACGGTGGCGAGGAATTTCTCGAGGTCGTCGAGATGCAACTCGATCAGTGCCGACGGTTGGCCGCCGACGTACAGCCCGCTGTAGCGCGCGAGCAGATCCCAGCCGTAGTCGACGTCGTAGCCCAGCGTGACCTTGACCGTCTTGCCGTTCTCGGCCGGCTCGAGGTCCCAGGTGAGCGTCTTGCCCGTGCCCTTCCAGTTGTTTTCGAGCGCCCAGCGCACCTGCTTGTCCTGCACCGGGTCGGGAATGATCGTGAAGCCGCCGTTGCCGAGCTTGGCGTCGGCCGAGCCGGTCCAGTTGAGCTTGGCTCCCGAACCGCTTTCCGGGCCCTGGAAGTCGAAGCGCACCTTGGGATCGAACGCGCGCAGCGGCGCCGGCCACGAAGGATAGGTGCGGTAACCGTCCAACACGTCGTAAATCTGGCGCACCGGCGCGGAATACACCTTCTGCTTGTCGATATGCCGATGATTCGGCAACGCAATCGCGAAGACCACCGCGAGGATAGCGACGATGATGAGGGCAACGAAAATCTCAAGCAGGCGAATCATCCTATCTCTCTCCAGAATTGGAACCGGCAGGCTGCGTCACGATTTCGGCACGCCCGCACGACAAACACCCGGATGCACGGTTCTCGAGATCAGGAGTTCCCCAACCGCCTGCATCCAGCCCGGGCACCGCCCGAATGTTACTTGTAAATCCCGGCAATGGCTACGGCAACCGCAGCAATTGTTTGCAACACCGGCTTTCAGCCGCGGGGTACGGCAAACGGTTGCGGCACGTGCTGCGCAGGAGTGCCGCAGGACGGCGAAACCGGCCCGAACGATGCGTGCCAGCGTCGGCGCGCACAAAGCAGCACCACGTTTACCGCAGCGAGCCTCGAACGCCGATCGCGCGGCACATGCAGGTACCGAGCACGTTGTTGCAGCGCATCGCGAATATGTCAAACGATGCCGATTTCGAAGGCTTTCAGCACCGCGCGCGTGCGGTCGCGAACGCCGAGCTTGGACAGGATGTTGGAAACGTGGTTCTTCACCGTACCCTCGGCCACGGTCAGCGAATTGGCGATTTCCTTGTTGCTGTAACCGCCGGCCATCAGGCGCAGGATCTCGGTCTCGCGGTCGGTCAGCGGATCCGGGCGTTCGAGGCTGACGAAATCGTTCTGCATGCGCTCCAGACCCGAGAGCAGCCGCTGGGTGACCACCGGCGCGACCAGTGAGCCCCCACCTGCCACGGTCTTCACCGCATCGACGAGTTGTTCCAGCGAGACATCCTTGAGCAGGTAGCCGCGTGCTCCAGCCTTGAGCCCGGCGAGCACGAGCTGGTCGTCGTCGAACGTGGTCAGGATGATCGTCGGCGGAAGTTCGTTTTTCGCCGCGAGTGCGTTGAGTACGTCGAGCCCCGACATGCCCGGCATGCGCATGTCGAGCAGGACGACGTCGGGCTTGGCCTGCGGTATCGTCACGACGGCTTGGTTGCCGTCGCCGGCTTCGGCGATCACCGCTATGTCGTCGGACAATTCGAGCAGCGAGCGTATGCCCTGGCGCACCAAGGTCTGGTCGTCGACCAGGCATACACCGATCTTGTCCGATACCGGTTTCGTCGTTGTCATCGTGCGGCCTCCAGCGGCAGCCAGGCGTCCAGGGCAAAGCCGCGATCGAGATGGGTGTCGATGTTCAGGCGCCCGCCGACCTGGGCGAGGCGCTCGCGCATACCGGTCAGACCGTTGCCCTGCTTGAATCCGGCCGCGCCGCGGCCATCGTCGCGCGCATGGATCGCCAGTTCATTTTTTTCCGTACGCTCGCAGCGCAACCACAGGTTGTTCGCGCCCGCGTGCTTGACGGTGTTGGTTATGATTTCCTGTGCGCAGCGCAGCAGCACTTGCGCGCGCAGCGGATCGTCGACCGCGAAACGTGGCGGCAGGTCGAGATGGATGGTCAGACCCGGCACGCCGTCGACCAGCGTCTTCAGCGCGGCCGAAAGATCGATCGTGTCGCCTTCGCGCAGCTGGCTGACGACTTCGCGCACGTCCGCGAGGAGCAGCTTGGCGACGGTCTGCGCCTGACGCACATGCTCCTGCGCAGTGCCGTGGACAAGGTGGCTGGCGACTTCGAGGTTGAGGCTCAGTGCGGTCAGGTGATGGCCGACCAGGTCGTGCAGCTCACGCGAGATGCGCATGCGCTCGCTCATGCGGCTCGATTCGGTCAGCAGCGTGCGCGTTGCGCGCAGTTCGGAGTTGAGGCGGCGCAATTCCTCGCGCGAATCGGCCTGCTGCTTGGCGACGAGCGAACTGACGAAGGCGACGCAGGAAAAACCCACATACATCGCGCACTGCAGAAACGCTTCAAACCAGGAAAATTTGTACTCCGGGTCGATCAGGTGCACGTACAGCGGCGCCATCGAAAAATTCTGCAGCACGAGCCAGGCCACGCCGAGCTCGACGGGCAACAACCAAGGCAGGATGACCGCGATCACCATGAGCAGCATCGACGCCAGCGAGGGCGAGCCGAAATAACCCACAGCCATTGCCATCGCGTAGAGCAACAACAGCATGGGCAGGCGCGACAACCAGGAACGGCGTGCACCCATATTCCCGGTCGCCAGCCAATAGGCCACGCCGAACACGGCATAGGCGGTGATCCAGCCGACACGGTTGCCGACCACGATCGGGCCGTTGCCGACGAGCAGGATCGGGATGCCCACGCTCACGTAAGTGACGAGCCCCGCATAACGGAGCAGGCGGACATGGTTGAAATGCTGCACCTTCATGCGTGCATCATAGAACGCGGCGGCGTGGCCGCACCATGCCGGAAGTCAGTAAGTGAACCGGGGGAGCATGCGGAGAACGGCGCGCGCAAAGCACGGCTTGCGCCGACACTCACTGTGCTCTGCGCCGCCCACCGCCCGCCTCTCACGGCCCTTTAACGAAAAAGCCCGCGCCGCGTCATGGCCCAAGCCGGCGACGCATGCAATAATACGTGCCATTCAGCGCGCCATCGAAGCGCGCCTTGTCCACGGAGCACGTCCGCATGAGCATCACCATTCGCGACGTTCGCGAGCATGAGCTGGATTCGATCCTCGCGCTCAACAACGCCGCAGGTTCCACGATCTTGCCGCTGGACGCGGCCGGCGTGCGCAAATTCCACGACGAAGCGGCCTATTTCCGCGTAGCCGAAGCCGAGGACCACCTGGCCGGCTTCCTCATCGGCTTGCGCGAAAACGCCGCCTACGCCAGCGACAACTTCCGCTGGTTCCGCGAGCGCTATCCACAGTTCCTCTACATCGACCGCATCGTCATCGCGCGCCCGTACCGCGGCCTCGGCCTCGGCCGCATCTTCTACGCCGACGTGACCAGCTTCGCCGAAGTGCGCGTGCCGCTGCTCGCCTGCGAGGTCTTCCTCGAACCGCGCGATGACGTGGCCGTGCTGTTCCATGGCACCTACGGCTTCCGCGAAGTCGGGCAGCGCAACATGGCCAGCGTGTCGCGGCACGTTTCGCTGCTCGCCAAGGAATTGTGCAGCTTCGAGTTCGTGCGCCAGGAATATCTCGAAGCCGGCGGCCTGCCGAACCAGGCCTGGCTCGCAGGCCGAACACACGGTATTCCCGCGCCGCAAGCGCGCATCGCCTGAGCCTTCACGGAACGAGTCCCCCTTCGATGCGAGCGACGATAGCGGCCGCCGAGCCGATTCTCGAGTTGAAATTCGGCCAGGTCGGCATCGCCAACCTGCGTCTCGACCTCAACGATCCCGCCGCCGTGCGCGCCGAGATCGAACAGAAGGTCGCTGCCGCGCCACAGCTGTTCGCACGCGCCCCGGTCATCCTCGATCTCAGCCGCCTGCCGCAATTGCCGACCCCGACGCAGGCACGAGCGTTGCTCGATGCAATCCGCGCCGGCGGCATGTTGCCGGTCGGTCTGTCCTACAGCACCAGCGAGAACGAACTGCTCGCGAAGGAGCTCGGACTTCCTCTGCTGGCGAAGTTCCGCGCGGTGTACGAGCGGCAGAATACTGCCGCCGCAATGCCCGCCCCGAGCCGGCCGCCAGCGATCGCCGCGGTCGAGCCGCCGCCCGCGCCCGCGGCGGCGCCGACCGCAGGCGCCTCCAATCTGCGCCACGCCAAGGCCGTGCGCTCCGGCCAGCAGGTCTACGCGCGCGGGCGTGACTTGGTCGTCAACGCCATGGTCGGCAACGGCGCCGAGGTGATCGCCGATGGTTCGATCCACATCTACGGCCGCCTGTCCGGTCGTGCGCTGGCCGGCGCCCAGGGCGATGCGACGGCACGCATCTATTGCATGGACTTCCAGGCCGAACTGATCTCGATTGCCGGCCGCTACCGCGTGTTCGAGGACCTGCCCGCCGAACTGCGCGGCAAGCCCGTGCAGGCCTGGCTCGATGGAGAGAAGTTGCTGATCGAAGCGCTGGCGCAGTGACTGCGGCGCGCTTCTAGGCCGTCATTCCGGCACAGCCCGGAACGACGGGAAAAAGACAAATCCGTGTTATGGCGTTGTATACAAATGGAGATGGTACGTTGACCGAAAACATCGTGGTGACATCCGGCAAGGGCGGCGTCGGCAAGACGACGACGAGCGCATCGATCGCAGTCGGCCTGGCCAGGCGCGGCAAGAAGGTCGCGGTGATCGACTTCGACGTCGGCCTGCGCAATCTCGACCTGATCATGGGTTGCGAGCGTCGCGTGGTCTACGACTTCGTCAACGTCATCCACAACGAATGCACGCTCAAGCAGGCGTTGATAAAGGACAAACGCCACGAAACCCTGTACGTGCTCGCCGCTTCGCAGACACGCGACAAGGACGCGCTCACCCAGGAGGGCGTGCAACGCGTGCTCGACGAGCTCGCCGCCGACGAATTCGACTACGTCGTCTGCGACTCGCCGGCCGGCATCGAGAAAGGCGCCTTCCTCGCCATGTACTTCGCCGACCGCGCGATCGTCGTGGTCAACCCGGAAGTCTCCTCGGTGCGCGACTCCGATCGCATCCTCGGCCTGCTTTCCTCGAAGACGCGCCGCGCCGAACAAGGCAACGGCAAGGTGCAGGAGCACCTGCTGCTGACGCGCTACAACCCTGCGCGCGTCGCCGCCGGCGACATGATGAGCATAGCCGACGTCGAGGAAATCCTCGGCATCAAGGTCGTCGGCGTGATCCCCGAATCCGAAGGCGTGCTCGCCGCGTCGAACTCCGGCGTGCCGGTGATCCTCGACGAGGCCTCGAACGCCGGCCAGGCCTACGACGATGCCGTCGCCCGCCTGCTCGGCGACGAGCGCGCGCTGCGCTTCACCGAAGCGCCGAAGAAGGGCTTCTTCTCGCGCGTGTTCGGAGGCTAGCCATGGGCATCTTCGATTTCCTGCGCAAAGGTCCGCAGAACACCGCTTCGGTGGCCAAGAACCGCTTGACGATTCTGATCCAGGAAGAGCGCGACCGCAGCGGTCGCGGTGTGCCCGACTATCTGCCGCTGCTGCGCCGTGAGTTGCTCGAAGTGATCCGCAAGTTCGTCAACGTCGATGCCAACGCGATCGACGTGAAAACGCACAAGGACGGCGATCAGGACGTGCTCGAACTCTCGATCGCCCTGCCGGACAAGGCTTCGCCCATCGCCGGCCGCGCCTGAAAGGCAGAAGCTTTTGCCGCGGATTGCACGGATGACCACGGTTGGAGCAAGAGCATTTTGTGCGTTTCTTGATCCTGCTCATCCGCGCAATCCGTGGCTGAAAAATGTCTTTGCCTGCTGAAACGTGTTGAGGTTGGTCGACATCAATTGGAACGCCGCCGCAGCGCTGCTCGCGCGCCACGGCCTTGCGCTCGAGCGCATCGCCGACGGTGCGCCGATTCCCGGCAGCTACTGGGGCGAACCCGAAGCCGGCGTGATCGGAGTACGGGTCTACGCGCGAGTCGACACGCCTGTGCACTCGTTGCTGCACGAGGCCAGCCATTTGATCGTCCTGCCACCCGAACGCCGCGCGGCGATCCATACCGATGCCTCCGACTCGCAGGCCGAGGAAGACGCGACCTGCTACCTGCAAATCCTGCTCGCGGACGAACTGCCCGGCGTCGGCCGCGAGCGCCTCATGGACGACATGGACGCCTGGGGCTACACATTCCGCCTCGGCTCCACGCGCGCCTGGTTCGAGCGCGACGCCGATGACGCACGCATGTGGCTGGTCGAGCGCGGGTTGCTTGCGCGGCCGACGCAGGCAACACTCCCCCTTCCTTCCTCGATCAAGGCCAGCCGATGAAACTCACGAGCAAAAGCTTCAACGATGGCGCACGCATCCCCGACGAATTCGCCTTCGGCGTGATCGATCCGAAGGCCCGCGTCGCGCTGGGCACGAACCACAATCCGCATCTCGCCTGGAGCGGCGCGCCGGCCGACACGAAGTCATTTGCCGTGATCTGCCACGACCCCGACGTACCGAGCCGCGGCGACGACGTCAACCAGGAAGGCCGCGAAGTGCCAGCGTCTCTGCCACGCGTGGACTTTTTCCACTGGCTGCTGTGGGACATCCCTGCTGCAGAGCACGAGATCGCCGCAGGCAGCCACAGCGACGGCGTGACCGCGCGCGGCAAGAACGGACCTGCGGCGGCGAACGGATGGCATCACGGCATCAACGACTACACCGGCTGGTTCGCGGGCGACGCGGACATGGGCGGCACGTACTACGGTTACGACGGTCCCTGCCCGCCGTGGAATGATTCCATCGTCCATCGCTACATGTTCACCGTCTACGCGCTCGACGTCGCGAAGCTGGACGTCACCGGCGAGCCGACCGGCACGAGCGTGCGCGCGGCGCTGCGAGGACACGTGCTCGCGCAAGCCGGCTTGAGCGGTAGCTACACGCTCAATCCGCGTCTGGTGTGAACCATGTCATTCAATCCGCGTTAGCTCCTGCGACCGCAATCACTGCGGCGTCACCGTCGATTTTTTCCGGGATGCGCCTGGCGATGTGCCGATACCAGCGCCAGCCGATCAAGCCGATCAGATAGAACGCGCTCGATGTGATCGCGAGACTGGGCGCGGAACGCGCGAGCAGTGGACCAAGTACCCCGGCGAGCAGCGCGCTGAACGTGAGCATGAGGAACGCCTGCACCGACGAAGCGCCGCCACGGTACGCCGGGAAGCGGTCGAGCACGAGCAGGTTCAGAGCGGGCGCGACGAGATTGACGCCGATCGCGCCGATCGCGATCGGCAGCACCGTCCATGGCACGCGCGCGGGCTGCACGGCGAACGCGGCCACGAGGTTGAGCAGCGAGGCGCCCAGCATGACGACGTAACCGGCGCCGACGAGCGTGCGCACCGGCACGCGACCGGCGAGGCGGCTGGTCAGCAACGCACCGAGCATCAAACCGCTGATCGCGGGCACGAACAGCCACGGGAAATGGTTCTGGTCGAGCTTGAGAATGCCGAGCACGAACGTCGGCGCGTTGGCGATATAGACGAAGAATCCGGCCGAGTTGAACGTCAGCGCGAGCGCGAGCGCGACGAACTGGTGGTCGGTGATGATGCCGCGATAGTTCGCGAACAGCGTGCCCGGCAGGAAGGCGACGCGACGGTCGCGCGCATGCGTCTCCGGCAGCACCGCGAGACACAGGCCGATCAACGCGAGCGTGAACAGGGCCAGCGCCCAGAACAGCGCATGCCAGCCGACCAGGCCGGCCGGAGGTGCGGCAAACGGGCGGCCATCCCAGGCAACGAGCCAGGCGCCGACGACCGGCGCGAGCGCCGGCGCGAGACCGAAGATCAGGCTGATCTGTGCCATGAGCTTCTGCGCGTGCGGGCCTTCGAAGCAGTCGCGCACGATCGCGCGGCCGACGATCATGCCGATGCCCGCACTCATGCCCTGCAGCGCACGGAACATGAGCAACGCCTGCATCGACGGCGCCAGTGCGCAGCCGACCGTGCCGGCGAAGAACACGACAAGCCCCACGAGGATGATCGCACGCCGCCCCCACGCGTCCGACATCGCGCCGACGAACAACGACAGCGCCGCGTAGGCGAACAGATACACGCTGATCGTCTGCTGCATCGCGACCGCGCCCGCATCGAAACGCCGCGCGATCGCCGGGAATGCCGGGAAGATGGCATCGATGCAGAACGGCCCGAGCATCGCCAGAGCGGCGAGCAGGCCCGCAAGCAAGCCGCGATGCGGGATCGGCGTAGGGGAATCCATAAGGAATGCGGCGCGGCTTTCGGCACGACTTGGTGCAGACGCCGAGCATGATACGCGCAAACCGACCGGCGCTGTCATATTTCGCTTGCGCGAGCCCGCTACGATTTGCGATCTTTTGCACGGGATGCTTGGTGGCGAAACAGACGTGAGCAACAGCCGCACTCAGAAAATCAGCAACGGCGAACTGCTCGCCGCCGTCGACTTGGGCTCGAACAGCTTCCATCTCGTCGTTGCGCGGTACGAGCACGGCGAGTTGCGCGTGATCGATCGCCTGCGCGACAGCGTGCGCATGGCCGCCGGCCTGCGTAGCGACGGCAGCCTCGATGACGCGCGCCGCGATCGCGCGCTCGCCTGTCTCGCGCGTTTCGGCCAGCGCTTGTCGGGTTTGCCGCGCGAGCGCGTGCGCGCGGTGGCGACCAACACCGTGCGCCGCCTCGCCGTGCCAGGCATGTTCCTCGGGCCCGCGGAAGAAGCGCTCGGCCATGCGATCGAAGTCGTCTCGGGTCGCGAGGAAGCGCGCCTGATCTATCTCGGCGTCGCCCACGGCATTCCCGAATCGGCCGAACGCCGCCTTGTCATCGACATCGGCGGCGGCAGCACCGAGTTCATCATCGGCCAACGCTTCGAGGCGCTGGAGAAGGAAAGCCTGCAGATGGGTTGCGTCGCGAGCACGATGCGCTTCTTCGACGACGGCAAGCTCAGCGCGAAGCGCTGGCAGCGCGCGCAGAGCGAAATTTCGGTCGAGTTGCAGCAGTTCGCCGCCGACTATCGCGCGCACGGCTGGAGCGAAACGATCGGATCGAGCGGCACGGCGAAGGCGATCGGCAACGTCGCCCAGGCCTGCGGTTGGAGCGAGACCGGAATCTCGCGCGTCGCTGTGGAAAAGATCCGTGACGCATTGCTCGCCGCCGGCAGCATCGACAAAATCCGCCTGCCCGGCCTGGCCGAGGATCGCGTCGGCGTGTTCGCCGGCGGCGTAGCCATCCTCGAGGCCGCGTTCGACGCGCTCGACATCCGCCAGATGCGCGTCTGCGAAACGGCGATGCGCGAAGGCCTGCTCTACGACATGGTCGGCCGCGCCGAGCACCGCGATCCGCGCATCGCGAGCATCGCCGCGCTCGCCCAGCGCTACGGCGTCGACCGCGCCCACAACTCGCGCGTAGAGGCAACCGCACTGGCGCTGTTCGACTCGATCGCAGTCGACTGGCAGCTCGGCCGAGACGAGCGCGACTGGTTGGTCTGGGCGGCACAGATCCACGAGATCGGCCTGGCGATCGCGCACAGCCAGCACCACATCCACGGCGCCTACATCGTGGAGAACTCCGATCTCGCCGGCTTCGCCCGCCACGAGCAGATCGTGCTCGCGATCATCCTGCGCTGCCACCGCCGCAAGCCCGACCAGAGCATCATCGACATCGCCCCCGAGCGCCTGCGCCGCTCGACCGCGCGCGTCACGGCGCTACTGCGCCTCGCCGTGCTGCTGCAGCGTGCGCGCAAGCCCGAGCCACTGCCGCCGCTGGCGCTCAAACTCGACGACAGAACCCTGCAACTGCGCCTGCCCGAGTCCTGGCTCGACGCGCATCCGCTGACGCGCACCGACCTCGACCAGGAGCGCGATTATCTCAAGCACCTCGACATCAAGCTGCAGGTCAGGACCAGCGAGAAGATCCCCGCCTGAACCGCCGTCGCGCGCGACTGTGCGCGCCCTCCGCGTCCGGCTATCATGACGGCCTTTCGCATCCGGAGTTTCCCGCAATGACCCGTTCTTTCCTGCTCGGCCTCGCCTTCCTTGCCGTCGCTCCGCTCGCGCTCGCCCAGGCGCCGGCCAAGCCGGCCGCACAGCCTGCGACCAAGCCCGCCGTGGCGAAACCCGCCGTCGCCGTTCCGGCGAACAAATCCGCCGCGCCCGCGCCGACGGCCGCAACTGCCGGCGAGGCCGTGTTGCACACCAGCCAGGGCGACATCACGATCGAGCTCAATGCGGAGAAGGCGCCGAAGTCGGTCGAGAATTTCGTCCAGTACGCGAAAGAGGGCTTCTACAACGGCACGGTGTTCCACCGCGTGATCCCCGGCTTCATGATCCAGGGTGGCGGCTACGCCAAGGACCTGCAGGAAAAGAAGACGCGCGCGCCGATCCGCAATGAGGCAAACAACGGCCTGTCCAACCTCAAGTACACCGTATCGATGGCGCGCACGCCCGACCCGCACTCGGCACGCGCGCAGTTCTTCATCAACCTCGTCGACAACAAGCGTCTGGACTACACCAGCGACACGAGTCCGGCCACCTGGGGCTACGCGGTGTTCGGCAAGGTGATCAAGGGTAGCGAGGTCGTCGACAAGATCGCCGCGATCCCGACCGGCGCCGCGGGTCCGTTTTCAAGCGACGTGCCGACGACACCGGTGACGATCGACAAGGTCGAACTGCTGCCGTAAGCCGCACTCGTTGCGCGGCCTTGTGCAGACACGCGAGACCGCGCACCGCGGACCCCCGATGCCCACCCTGTTCATTTCCGACCTGCATCTCGACCCGCAACGTCCGCATATCGTGGATTTGTATACCATCCTGCTCGCCGGCGAGGCGCGCGATGCGCACGCGCTCTACATACTCGGCGATCTGTTCGAAGTCTGGATCGGCGACGACAACGATACTGAACTGCCTGCACGCGTCGCCGCGGCCACACGCGCGCTGCGTGATTCGGGCGTGCCGGTGTACTTCATGCACGGCAACCGCGATTTCCTGCTCGGCGAAGACTACGCGGCCCGCGCCGGCATGACCCTGCTGGCCGATCCCGACGTGATCGAACTCGATGGCGAGCGCGTGTTGCTGACGCACGGCGACACGCTATGCACGGACGACGTCGAGTATCTGAAATTCCGCGCGCTCGTATGCGATCCGCGCTGGCAGCAACAGTTTCTCGCCAAGCCGCTCGGCGAACGTCGCGCTTTCGCCGCGCAGGCGCGCAGCGAAAGCCGCAGGCACACTTCCGCGGCGAAACCGGAGATCATGGACGTCAACCAAGACGCAGTCGCCGCAGCGATGCGCGCCCACGGCGTGCACAAACTGATCCACGGCCATACGCACCGACCGGCCACGCACACGTTCGATCTGGATGGCCGCAAGGCCGAGCGCATCGTTCTCGGCGACTGGTACGAACAGGACAGCGTGCTGCGCATCGGCTAGAGCGCACGCCTGACTGAGTCGCTGTACTCCGGCGCGAAGCGGACCTCCCGCACCGATGCCGCCGGATGATGGCGGCGCTCGCGAAAAGCTGCAGCCGGGCAGCCGGGCCCTGGCAGATCGGGTTCAGGTTCCGATGCTGGCGACGCCTTCGCGCAGCTTGTCGAACATCGATTGCATGGAGCGGTTGAACAGGGATTCGCGCGGAATGATGAAAGCGAGGCCGCTATCGATCAGGCCGTCCAACTCGGCCCTGTCCTCTTCACGCCACAGGGTACCGTCGGTCCTTACCAGAATGGTACGCCCGGTGAAGGAACCGATCCAGGAGACCTTGCCACGCCCGGCGCGGCTCGGTGCGCTGGTGGATTCCGATTGCGC
This sequence comes from Pseudomonadota bacterium, assembly GCA_018240465.1. Lineage (GTDB taxonomy): Bacteria > Pseudomonadota > Gammaproteobacteria > Xanthomonadales > Rhodanobacteraceae > Rudaea. The sequence continues at coordinate 7,233 of JAFEFS010000074.1, read as the reverse complement.
GGTGGTTGCGGTCGCAGCGCCATCCTTGAACTCGATCCAGTCACCAACCGTCCAGCGCGCTGGAGTCGACTGGGGCAGTGGCTGTCTGGGGCCAGGAATGGGCGGCTGCGTCGAGGTCAATGCCGGAACCGTGCCTGCCGCGGACTCGTCGGCCTGCTCCGCCCCCGCGTGCAATGCCGCGACTGGGGAAGTCGGTCCACGCGTTTCGTCCGAAGGTGCAGGTTCCGAAGCAGTCAAGCCTTCCAGCCAGTTCCAGCTTGACGAAGGATCGGCGACGGTAATACCAATCCGGGTCTCGGCCCAACGTCGGAACGTTGCGATCCAGCTTGTGCGCGCTTCGACCGGCGCCGGACCTTCGGCCAGCACCCGGCTCCAGGCGCGCTCGATGCCGGGCCAGTCCTGCGCAAACTGTTCCTGCGTCCTGCCATCCGGTTTCGCCGTAAACAGGGCCGCCACCGCATCGAGCTGTCGATCCAGCCAGGATGCCTCATAGGACCGCTCGCCGAACTCCTCCCGGATCCGCACCTGATGATTGACCCAGAGCAGCGACAGCGCATGGTGCAATCCTTCCGGCATCACCTTGTCTTCGAACCGTTCGCGCATGCGTGCGGTCACGTCGAGACGGACCTGGTGGAGATGCTCGCGCGTGGACGAGGAGTTCGACTCCGGCTTCGTCTGCGCCGACGCGAGCAGGTTCACCTCCACCATCGGCGCCTGCACGGGCATGGGCTCGTTCGCTGCAACGGATGCGCACGCGACGCCGGATTGCGTGGTGAAAATGTCGACCGGCGTTGCCGGCTCGGCTGCCTGGACTTCCCGCGCCGGCAGCTCATCTTCAATCAACGCCGATACCTGATCGCGCTCGCGCTCGGCGGTGCGCTGCTCCAGCGCATCGGACCAGGCGCGAAACTTCGTCCACTCCTGCTCGACGAACGCGCGCGTGACGTCGTGCTGGCCCACGATGCGTCCGACCAGCGAATGCATTTTCAGCATTTTCTCGGCGAGCATCGGACTGTCTGGCGCACAACCCTTGCCGACCTCGGCCAGACGATCCATCAAAGCGCGCGCGGGATGCTCGGCATCGAAGAACATCTGCGGCTCGCTGAACGCCAGGCGCAGATACGGCAATTGCAGACGCGAAAGCAAGGCCTGTACTGCTGCCGGCAGCGCCTGGTCCTGCTGGATGAAGCCGAACATCATCGCAACCATGTCGATGACGTCCTCATGCTCGCCGAACACGATGTCAGGCATGTCGACATCCGCGGTTTCGACGTGCATCGGCACGCTGCCACGCGCATCCGCAACACCCTGGCGCGGGTGCATGCGCCTGCGCAACGATTGGCTTAGCTCGTTCTTGAGCTGGCCTGGATCCCAAATCGCTTCTTCCGGCTCGCCCAGCCAGGATGAAGGCAGCGCAGGCGACGGCAGGGATGCCAGTACTTCCATCAGGGTTTCCAACTCCAACGGGCGCGAGGCCGGGGCGGAGGCAACCGCACCCCATTCCGCAGCCATGCTCCGGTGCGCCGGCATTGCCTGCGCGTCGACGCCAGGAATCATCCGTCCGGCGGCTTGCGCCAACGACGCCGTATACCGCGCCACGCGCCGATGCTCAAGCAGGGCGCGAACGGAGGCGGTCAATCGTTCCTGCTCGACGACTTCGGCAAACTCCTGCCGTGCGCATGCGGGAACCGATGCAGCAGCAAACGGCGCCGGCATACCGGTGGCCGGCACAACCTGCTCGAGTCCGGGGACGGTTTCCAACCAGGATTGGTCATCCCACGTTTCGGTTGCCGCTGCCGGCAATGCCGTCCGCGGCGTTGGACGCGCGACGGACGAGCGCGGGGGCGACGACGGCGCCCAGGTCCAGCGCGGCGCAATCCCGCCCGCCACGAGAATCCGGTTCAATTCCTTGCAAACCGTATCGACCGCATTGATCACCACGCGATCAAACAACTTGAACACGATCAGCGCTACCTCGACCGGCAGGTTCTGCACCTCGTCGAGCGACTTCGCAAAGGTCTGCACGAGCAGATGGGGAGCAGCGGGTACTTCTTCCGATCTCACTTCGGCGCCCTTGCGCAAAAGTGCCAGGCGATGACACAACGGTGGCAGTTCCATGCGACACGAGGACAGGCCGCGCGCAACCGCGCTGTCGATGGCCAACTTGCGCTCGAGCGTGACCTCGTCGATCAGTGCAAACTCACCGCCCGGCGTTTGCTCGACGGCCGCACCGTCGGCGGAAACCAGACGCGGTCGGAATGCTCCCGGCGCCTGAGGTTTCAAGCTGTTCCACGCTTCGTCGATACGGTAGAACCAGCCTTCGAGCAGCGCATCGCGATTTTTGCGCAAGATGCGCATGCCTTCGAAAAATTGCTGGAACGAGGAGCCGGAACGATCGAAAAGGGTATCGTCGAGTTTTTCGAACAGCTGCGCCGACAGGGGACGGAGCATGTCGATCTGGGTCCGGCTCAGACGACTCCACCAATCCTGTTCCGAGCCGTGATCCTGATGCAGTCCGCCGGCGCCTCCGGCATGTTGCTGCCGATGGGAGGCCGGTGTGGAATCGACGCGGCAGGACTCGCGATCCGATTGATGGAATGCGGAGTCCGATGTTGGCGGACGATAGGGCTGGTACGTCATGGCTATATTTCCCCGGTGACCAGCCAAGCCCCCTGAAAACCTGGCGAGGTCACGTCAAAAAATCGGAAGCACGCCGATCATAGGGAACCAAGACCATTGTGAACGTGATGTCGTTCGCCGTTGCATCGAATGCAATCGATCGACTTGGCAGATCGCGCCCGCTTTCGCATCTCCGGCTTGGTCTACGTACGTGACGCAATTCACATATGCGCAATCTGGTAAGACGATGCATCGGAACGGTCGGCCGTTTCGAAGTCGGCAACGCCCACCTCCGTGCCGGGGGCGGGGGGATGCCGAATTTCCTTGACGGCACAAGTCGGTCAGCCATTCGCTGATCCGAGCTATTTCCGGGATTGGCCGGTTGGCGACGGCGGCACGACGAGAGCCGGAGCAACCACGGCCATCGACGGTTCGAATGGGCTGATACTGACCGAGGCCATCAGCGACCCCTCGACGTTGTTCGTCGGCCCGGCCCATTTCCACTGAAGATCCACGGACAACGGACGTCCACCCTTCGCGCCGCAGCCCCGGGGCGGGCCGAGCACGATTACCTTGGCGATGCACTCGAACCCCCCTGCGCAATCGGAGCGGCAGAGAGGATCGCAGCGTCACCTGCCGCATCTGCGGCAGGCGCATAGGCGACGATTGACATCGTTCGATGCCGAATGGAAACATCCTCCCCCTCATCAGCCGTTGAACATTGCTGTCGTGCGCGTCTGCCTTTCGATGATCGTCAAGAACGAAGCCTCCGTGATTGAGCGCTGCCTTGCTTCGGTACGCCCTTATGTACACTCGTGGGCGATCGCCGACACCGGGTCCGGCGACGGCACTCAGGACCTCGTGCGCCGCGCGATGGAGGGCGTGCCGGGCGAACTCATCGAGCGGCCTTGGGTCGACTTCGCCAGCAACCGCAACGAAGTGCTCGCGCTTGCGCGCAAGCACGGCGACTACGCGCTGATCATCGATGCCGACGAAGTGCTCGAGGCCGATGCCGGCTTCAAGTATCCGAAACTCGACGCGCCAGGCTACATGCTCGAACTCGTCTACGGCGATACGCGCTATCGCCGCGTCGCGTTGCCGCGCCTCGATCTAGACTGGGTCTGGCGTGGCGTATTGCACGAGGCGCTCAACTCGGCGCACGCAGCGCAGGCGCAATACCTGCCAGGCCTGCGCATCCGCGTGCATACCGACGGCGCGCGCAGCCAGCTGACCCAGCGCGAGAAATTCACGCGCGACGCCGAGGTGTTGCGCAAGGCACTCGAGGACGAGCCGGACAACGCGCGCTACACGTTCTATCTCGCGCAGAGCCTGCGCGATGCCGGCGATCTCAACGAATCGATCGCCGCCTACGAGGCACGTGTCGCGATGGGCGGCTGGGTCGAAGAAGTATACTTTTCCAAACTGCAGATCGCCGTACTCAAGGAACGCATCGGTGCCGCGCCCGCCGAGATCGCCTTCGCCTACCTAGACGCGTACGACTACCGTCCGACGCGCGCCGAGGCGGCATGCGAATTCGCGCGCTGGAATCGCCTGAACCGCCGCTTCGCAGTGGCCCGAGACTTCGCCCGCATCGCCGCGAACATGCCGCTGCCGAACGACGTGCTGTTCATCGATCGCCCGGTCTACGACTGGCGTGCACGCGACGAATTCGCCGTCGCGCTGTACTGGTGCGGCGAACGCAAGCAAAGCCTGCGTCTGTGCCGCGAACTGCTCGCCGACGCGCGCCTGCCGGCGGACCAGCGCGCGCGCGTGCAGCGCAATCTCGAGTTCGCGCTGGCCAAGTAACCTGGGCCGGACGCCAGGAGCCCGGCGCGCGCGACCACGGGTAAATTCCGGCTGCACCCAACGATGGAGCTTGCCCGCGAACTTGCCCGGGAAGCGCGGACTCGATCGGCGCCTCGGCCGGAGTCGGCATCGGCTATCGCTTCGCCGGCACTCGATCGCACCCAAAGCCGGGGGCAGTGACGCGCTTTCGCCGCACAAATTTCTGCCAAATCCGGTATAATCAGCGGGTTGTACGATTCGACAACCGCGATCGATGCGTCGCGCGCGGGATCTTTCGCCGCGCGACGTCAAACGACTTTCATCCGCCTTCGGCCTCCTTCCCCGGTTGCCGCGGGCCGTTGCATTTCCGAACACTCCGTACTTTCAATCTTCCAGTTCCAACCTTCGAGTTACCACCATGGCCCGCAACAAAGACATCAAGCTCTATCGCAACATCGGCATCATCGCGCACATCGACGCTGGCAAGACGACGACGACCGAGCGCATCCTCTACTACACCGGCAAGAAGCACCAGATCGTCGACGTGCACGACACGAAGGACGGCAAGGGCTCGACCACGACGGACTACATGGAGCAGGAGCGCAAGCGCGGCATCACGATCCAGTCCGCCGCGGTCTCGGCCGAGTGGAAGGGCTACCAGGTCAACGTCATCGACACCCCGGGACACGTCGACTTCACGATCGAGGTGAACCGCTCGCTGCGCGTACTCGACGGCGCGGTCGTCGTGTTCGACGGCGTTGCCGGCGTGGAGCCGCAGACCGAAACCAACTGGCGCCTCGCCGACCAGTACCGCGTGCCGCGCATGTGCTACATCAACAAGATGGACCGCACCGGCGCGAACTTCAAGAATGCCGTCGACGGCATCCGCAAGCGCCTCGGCGCAAATGCCGTGATCTGCGAAGTGCCGCTCGGCAGCCACGACGACTTCATCGGCATCGCCGACCTGATCGCCAACTGCGGCTACATCTGGCTCGGTAACGACAAGGACAGCCAGTGGGAGACGATCCCGCTGAACGAGATCGCCAACCATCCGAAAGTGAAGGCCTTCACCAACGCCGTCGACAAGGAATGGGTGGCGAACTTGGCGTCCCTGCGCGAAGCCAGCATCGAAAGCGCCGTCGAAATGGACGACGAAGCGATGGAAGCCTACCTGACGACCGGCGAAGCGCCGTCGCTGGAAAAGCTCAAGGAATGCATCCGCAAGGGCTGCGTGGCGAACAAGCTCGTGCCGATCTTCTGTGGCTCCTCCTACCGCAACAAGGGCGTGCAGCACCTGCTCGATGGCGTCATCGACTACATGCCATACCCGGGCGAAACCGGCGGCATTTCGATGGTCGATGTCGACGGCAACGTCGTCGGCGAGCAGGAGGTGCGTGACGATGCGCCGGCGCGCGCACTCGCGTTCAAGGTCATCAACGACCAGTTCGGCACGCTCACCTTCACCCGCGTCTACTCGGGCGTGATCAAGAAGGGCGACACCCTGCTCAACTCGACGCGCGACAAGAAAGAGCGTATCGGCCGCATCGTCGAAGTGCAGGCGAACGCGACCAAGGAAATCGATGAAGTGCGTGCCGGCGACATCTGCGCGTTCGTGTCGATGAAGGAAACCGAGACCGGCGACACGCTGTGCGATCCGGCCCAGCCCGTGTTGCTCGAGCGCATGCGCTTCCCCGACCCGGTCATCAGCGTCTCGGTCGAGCCGAAAAGCCGCAACGACGTCGACAAGATGTCGACGGCGCTCTACAAGATGGTCAAGGCCGACCCGTCCCTGCGCCTGGAAGTCGACAAGGAAACCGGCCAGACCGTGCTCAAGGGCATGGGCGAGCTGCACCTCGAGATCACCATCGACCGCATGCGCACCGAGCTCGGCGTCGAGGCCAACATGGGCCGTCCGAAGGTCAGCTTCCGCGAGAAGTTCGGCAACAAGGTGGAGCACACCTACACACACAAGAAGCAGTCCGGCGGTTCGGGCCAGTTCGCCGAAGTGAAGATGATCTTCGAGCCGGGCGAGCCCGGTACGGGTGTGGTGTTCGTCGACGAGATCGTCGGCGGCCGCATTCCGCGCGAGTTCATCCCCTCGGTCGAATTCGCGGTCAAGACGGAATCGCGCAAGGGCCAGATCGCCGGCTACGAGGTCGTCGACTTCAAGGCGCGCCTGATCGACGGCAAGTTCCATGACGTCGACTCGTCCGCGCTCGCGTTCGAAATCGCCGGCAAGGCCGCCTTCCGCGAAGCGCACAAGATGTCCAAGCCGAAGCTGCTCGAGCCGATGATGAAGCTCGAAGTCGTGACCGAAGCCGAGTTCCTTGGCGACGTGATTGGCGACATCAACCGCCGTCGCGGCACGGTCAGCGATCAGGGCCAGAAGGGCCCGCAGGCATTCGTCCAGGGCTACGTGCCGCTGGCCGAAATGTTCGGCTACATCAACTTCCTGCGCTCGGCCACGCGCGGTCGCGGCACCTTCACCATGGAGTTCGACAGCTACTCCGAGGTGCCGGCGAACCTCGTCGACAAGCTGATGGAAGACGAGAAGAAGGGCGACAAGGCCGCCTGATTTCCGTCCTGTTCGAAAGAAAGGCCGAGCCCAGCTCGGCCTTTCTTTTGTCCGCCATTCGTCTACCCCGAGCCCCGGGACGCAGGCAATCGCGGGCAGCGCTGATAAAATACCCACACCCGTCAATCTGCAGGTATCCCCATGGGCAGAGGCCCCAGCATCGAAGGCCGCAAGAACGCCGAAGACGCGCGCCGCGGCAAGATCTTCACCAAGCTGATCCGCGAGATCACGATCGCCGCGCGCCTGGGCGCCGA